>JAIRVR010000037.1 GCA_031253795.1 Burkholderiaceae bacterium | reverse complement strand
TTGCGCTTGAACAGCAGCGACTGCGTGTTGCGCTTGGGGCGCTTGTCCTTGTTGAATTTCTTGAACGTGGCCATTTCTGGACCTCTTGAAAATTAGTTTTGTTGAATGTCCTGGATGTGCAAAACCAGCAATTTGCCGTTGCGGGGCGTGGCCAGAAACCCCTGGAATGTCCAGAGGCTTCCAGGAGCCTGGCGGGCCAGCTTTTCAGCCAGCGGGCCAAATGCCACCGCCTTGACGGATGCTGCTACGCTGCGTTCGCTTCCTGCCTCTTTTTGCCGCGACTCGTGTTCGAGCCGAAGATCCAGGGCAGGCAGTCCTGCCGGCGTATAGCGCAGAGCCTGAAGCTCCGCGATGGTGGCCGTCAGTGCAACGTGGTTTTCCACTCCTTCAGGTACTCGGATGGCTGGGCTCAGGCCTGTTCGGTCTGGCTGGCCTTGCGGGCTTCTTCGCGCTCGACGGTCTTCATCATCGAGGAAGGAGCGGTGTCGGCCTTCTTCTTCTGAACCGTCAGGTGGCGCAGCACGGCATCGTTGAACTTGAAGGCGTGCTCCAGTTCAGCCATCACAGCCTGGTCGGCTTCGATGTTCAGGCACAGGTAGTGGGCCTTGGCGAGCTTGTTGATCATGTAGGCCAGCTGACGGCGGCCCCAGTCTTCCTCGCGGTGCACCTTGCCACCGCCTGCGGTGATCATGCCCTTGTAGCGCTCCAGCATTGCGGGCACTTGCTCGCTTTGATCCGGGTGGATCAACAAAACGATTTCGTAATGACGCATATCGACTCCTTTTGGGAAAACGCCGCCCACTGCGTCCGTAGCGGTGCGGCAAGGCAAAGCATTGGATTGTAGCAAAGCCTCCTCCAGTCTGTACACTTCAGCCTGTACGAGACCCCGACTTGGGCTGGGGCATTCGCGGCCGCACCACATACGGCGGCAGCGCCCAAAGGCCGGCGGGGCGGGGGCTGCGCCATGTATGCAGCCGCCTTACGCGGACGGCAACGGTGCCCGAAGCGCCAAGCCCTTGAAAATACACGGATCCGCTCGTATCTGGATTCAAGATCGTGCCATCGCCGACCCGCTTGGCGAGCGCTTTGTTTTGTAGCTGAAGTCTCTACCCATGTCTGAACACAACTCCAATCCCTTGCAAGACGCAGCCCCGGAAGAAGTCGAAGCCGCCATGGCGGCCAACGCCGCCGACGAGCTGGCCCGCCTGCAGGCCGAACTGACCGAACTCAAGGCCAAGAGCGCCGAGTTGGCCGACCAGTTCCTGCGCGCCAAGGCCGAAGCCGAGAATGTGCGCCGCCGCGCAGACGATGACGTGGCCAAGGCCCGCAAGTTCGGCATCGAAAGCTTTGCCGAAAGCCTGCTCCCCGTCTGCGACAGCCTGGATGCCGCCCTGGCCATCCAGCAGGCCACGCCCGAGCAGCTGCGCGAAGGCGCCGATGCCACGCTGCGCCAACTCACCTCGGCCCTGGAACGCAACAAGGTGCAGGCCATCAACCCGGCCGCCGGCGAAAAATTCGACCCCAACCTGCACCAGGCCATCAGCATGGTGCCGGCCGCTCAGGAAGCCAACACCGTGGTGTCGGTGCTGCAAAAGGGCTATGTCATCGCCGACCGCATCCTGCGCCCGGCCCTCGTCACCGTGGCCCAGCCCCAGTAAGCAGGCGCTCACCATCCGGCAAATAAAAACCGCGGCGGGCCCTTGAAGCCGGGCCCGCCAGCCACAAGTTAGCAGTCATTCAAACATTTCACAGATCGCGGAGAGAACTCAAAATGGGAAAAATCATCGGTATTGACCTGGGCACGACCAACAGCTGCGTGGCCATCATGGACGGCAACACCACGCGCGTTATCGAAAACAGCGAAGGTGCACGCACCACGCCGTCGATCATTGCCTACCAGGAAGACGGCGAAATCCTCGTCGGCGCTTCCGCCAAGCGCCAGGCGGTCACCAATCCCCGCAACACCATCTACGCCGCCAAGCGCCTGATCGGCCGCAAGTTCGAAGAAAAGGAAGTGCAAAAGGACATCGACCTGATGCCCTACACCATCTCGCGCGCCGACAACGGCGACGCCTGGGTGGAAGTGCGCGGCCAGAAGCTGGCCCCGCCGCAGATTTCCGCTGAAGTGCTGCGCAAGATGAAGAAGACCGCCGAGGACTACCTGGGCGAGGCCGTGACCGAGGCCGTCATCACCGTGCCGGCCTACTTCAACGATGCCCAGCGCCAGGCCACCAAGGACGCCGGCCGCATCGCCGGCCTGGAAGTCAAGCGCATCATCAACGAACCCACGGCAGCCGCCCTGGCCTTCGGCCTGGACAAGACCGACAAGGGTGACCGCAAGATCGCCGTGTACGACCTGGGCGGCGGCACCTTCGACGTGTCCATCATCGAAATCGCCGATGTGGATGGCGAAAAGCAGTTCGAAGTGCTGTCGACCAATGGCGACACCTTCCTGGGCGGCGAAGACTTCGACCAGCGCATCATTGACTACATCATCACCGAGTTCAAGAAGGAACAAGGCGTTGACCTGTCCAAGGACGTGCTGGCCCTGCAGCGCCTGAAGGAAGCCGCCGAAAAGGCCAAGATCGAGCTGTCCAACTCGGCCCAGACCGACATCAACCTGCCCTACATCACGGCCGATGCCTCGGGCCCCAAGCATCTGAACATCAAGCTGACGCGTGCCAAGCTGGAGAGCCTGGTCGAGGACCTGATCGAGCGCACCATCGCGCCCTGCCGCACCGCCATCAAGGACGCCGGCGTGTCCGTGTCCGACATCCATGACGTGATCCTGGTCGGCGGCATGACCCGCATGCCCAAGGTGCAGGAAAAGGTGAAGGAATTCTTCGGCAAGGAGCCCCGCAAGGACGTCAACCCCGATGAGGCCGTGGCCGTGGGTGCCGCCGTACAGGGCCAGGTGCTGTCGGGCGACCGCAAGGACGTGCTGCTGCTGGACGTGACGCCGCTGTCTCTGGGCATCGAGACCCTGGGTGGCGTGATGACCAAGATGATCACCAAGAACACCACGATTCCGACGAAGTTCGCACAGACCTTCTCGACGGCAGACGACAACCAGCCGGCTGTGACCATCAAGGTGTTCCAGGGCGAGCGCGAAATGGCCTCGGGCAACAAGATGCTGGGCGAGTTCAATCTCGAAGGCATCCCGCCCGCAGCACGCGGCGTGCCGCAGATCGAGGTGACCTTCGACATCGACGCCAACGGCATCCTGAATGTCTCGGCCAAGGACAAGGCATCGGGCAAGGAAAACAAGATCACCATCAAGGCGAACTCCGGCCTGTCCGAGGACGAAATCCAGAAGATGGTCAAGGACGCCGAGCTCAACGCAGCCGACGACAAGAAGAAGCTGGAACTGATCCAGGCCCGCAACCAGGGTGAGGCCGCCGTGCACAGCGTCAAGAAGAGCCTGACCGAGCATGGCGACAAGCTCGATGCCGCCGAGAAGTCGGCCATCGAATCCGCCACCAAGGAACTGGAAGAAGCGCTCAAGGGCGAGGACAAGGACGCCATCGAGGCCAAGACCACGGCCCTGATGACGGCCAGCCAGAAGCTGGGCGAGAAGATGTATGCCGACGCACAGGCCGCTGGCGGTGCTGAAGCCGCGGCTGCCGCCGCAGCCGCTGGCGCGGCAGGCGCCACCTCGGGCAGCGCTGCTGCCGCCGACGACAACGTCGTAGACGCCGAAGTCAAGGAAGTCAAGAAGGACTGACGCAGGGCGAAGGTCGGTAGCGACCGCTTGCCGCCGCGCCCACCCTTGCCGGGTCGGCGCGGCGTTACTGTTCTGATTGGCTAGCAAACACCATGTCCAAACGCGATTACTACGAGGTCCTCGGCATTGCCAAGAATGCCTCGGACGACGACATCAAGAAGGCTTACCGCAAGCTGGCGATGAAGTACCACCCCGACCGCAATCAGGGTGATGCTGCACGCGAGGCGGAAGAGAAGTTCAAGGAGGTCAAAGAGGCCTACGAGATGCTCTCCGACAGCAGCAAGCGGGCGGCCTATGACCAGTACGGCCATGCCGGCGTGGACCCCAACCGCGGCATGGGTGGCGCCGAGGGATTCGGCGGCTTCGCCGAAGCCTTTGGCGACATCTTCGGCGACATGTTCAGCCAGGGACGGCGCGGCGGCGGTGGCCGCCAGGTCTACCGCGGCAACGACCTCAGCTATGCGATGGAAATCACGCTGGAAGAGGCCGCCAGCGGCAAGGATGCGCAGATCCGCATCCCCAGCTGGGACAGCTGCGACACCTGCCACGGCAGCGGCGCCAAGCCTGGCACCAGTGCCAAGACCTGCACCACCTGCAATGGCATGGGCAGCGTGCAGATGCGCCAGGGCTTCTTCAGCGTGCAGCAGACCTGCCCGCACTGCCGCGGCACGGGCAAGATCATCCCTGAGCCCTGCACCAGCTGCGGCGGCCAGGGCAAGGTCAAGCGCCAGAAGACGCTGGAGGTGAAGATCCCCGCCGGCATCGATGACGGCATGCGCATCCGCTCCTCGGGCAACGGGGAGCCGGGAACGAATGGCGGGCCTTCGGGCGACCTCTACATCGAGATCCGCGTCAAGGACCACGATATCTTCGAGCGCGACGGCGACGACCTGCACTGCAACGTGCCCGTGAGCTTCATCACGGCGGCGCTGGGTGGCGAAATCGAAGTCCCCACCCTGTCGGGCAAGGCAGCCATCGACATCCCCGAAGGCACGCAGGCCGGCAAGCAGTTCCGACTGCGGGGCAAGGGCATCAAGGGCGTGCGCTCAAGCTATCCGGGCGACCTGTACTGCCACATCGTGGTCGAAACCCCGGTCAAGCTGACCGAGTACCAGCGCAAGCTGCTGCGCGAGCTCGAAGAGTCGCTCAAAAAGGGGGGCGCCAAGCATTCGCCCAGCGGCGAGAGCTGGACCGACCGGCTCAAGAGCTTCTTCAGCTGAAGCGCCACACCATGGAAAAACGCCTCCCGGGAGGCGTTTTTTTTCGAGCACGTCACCGCCGGTTCACGGCATCTGCCGCTCAGGGCATCGTTCTGGGTTTCCAGGCAGCGGCCTGGCGCTGGGCGCGTGCACGCTCGGTGGCGGCCAGCTTCTGGGCCATGCTGTCGCGCTTGGCAGCCAGAGAGGCATCGCGGGACGAGGCCAGCAACATCCAGAAATAGGCCTGGGACGGACTGCGCTCCACGCCCTTGCCCGCCGCATACAGGCTGGCCAGGTTGGACTGGGCCAGGGCATCCCCCTGCTCGGCAGCGCGCCGCAGCCAGCGCGCCGCCTGCTCGTCGCTCGCAGGCACGCCCTGGCCATTGGCGTAGAGCACACCCAGATTGGACTGGGCCGCGGCATTGCCCTGTTCGGCAGCCTTCTCCAGCCAGTGCGCGGCCTGGGCCATGTCGCGATCCACGGCACCGCCTTCTGCATACAGCATGCCGGCATTGAACTGCGCATCCCCATGGCCCTGCTCCGCCGCGGCCACGAACCAGCGCAAGGCCAGGGCGGCGTCCTCGGCCACGCCGCGGCCCGTGGCATACATCACACCCAGGCTGTACTGGCCCGCCGCCTCGCCCTGCTCGGCCGAGCGCTTGAACCACTCCACGGCCTGGCCCGCATCCTTGGGCTCTCCACGCCCTTCGGCCAGCATCAGTCCCAGGTTGTTCTGGGCCACCGCATCACCCTGCTCGGCGGCCTTGCGGTACCACTGCACGGCCTGGGCATCGTCGCGGCCGACGCCACGCCCATTGGCATACATCAGCCCCAGGTCCGACTGGGCCGGCGCATAGCCCTGGGCGGCCGACTTCTCCATCCACTGGGCAGCCACGGCGGTCTGGTCGGGCCCGGTCTGGCTGCCACGCTTGTACAGCGATGCCAGCGCGTACTGCGAGCTGGCATCGCCCTGCTCCGCATGCTGCTGGAGTACGGCCAGCTCGGCCGCGCCAACGCCGCCCTCGGAAGGATTTCTGGCAGGCTCGGGCACCGCGGCCACGGCCGCGCCGGCGGCGGCACCGGTTGCGGCTCCCACCCCCGCTGCAACGGCCTTGCCGGAAACGGGCGCGCGGCCCTTGGCGGCAGCCACGGGCTTGGCCCGGCCCTTGGCCGCGGCCTTGACGGCCGTCTTGGGAGCCGTTTTCGGGGCCGCCTTCTGCGCCGGTTTGGCGGCCGTCTTGGCGGGTTGCTGCGCAGGCTTGGCAAGGGCTGGCGCCGAGGCACAGGCCAGGGCCGCAGCCAGCAGCCAGGCTCCGGTGCGCAGGCCGGACACGACGCCTTCGCGCCCGCCAGCCCGGGCCTTCATATCTTGGTCTTTCATACGCTCTTATTTTTGCAGTATTCCAGGCCCGCACCTCGCACAGGAGCCGACAAATACCAGCGGTCACAAACGGGCTGCCATCGCCAGCAAGCATGCCCCACATCGCAATGCAATCGCACGCCGCGCGCCAAGACATCGCATCTGAAGATGGCCAACGGGATTTTTATCGGAGAAAATTAACCCATCTTCTCCTAACGAGAAGCCTGAGCCCCACCCCATGAAGAATTCAGAGCGCAGTTTTGCACGGCGCATAGACCTCACTTCCCTGCAACTGTTTGTTGCCGTCTGCGAGCTGGGCAGCATAGGCCGCGCAGCCGAGCGCGAGTTCATCGCGGCCTCGGCCGTGAGCAAGCGCCTGTCCGACCTGGAGGCCACGGTGGATACGGCCCTGCTGTACCGCCACAGCCGCGGCGTGACCCTGACCCCGGCGGGCGAAAGTCTGCTGCACCATGCACGCAACGTGCTGTACGGCCTGGAGCGCATGCAGGGCGAACTGTCCGAGTATGCCGACGGCGTGCGCGGCCATGTGCGCATCCACGCCAACATGTCGGCCATCGTCCAGTTCCTGCCCGAGGACCTGGGAGCCTTCTCCCGCAAACACGGCCAGGTCAAGATCGACCTGCAGGAACAGCTCAGCCCCGCCGTGCTGGCCGCCGTGCAGGAAGGCACGGCCGATATTGGCATTTGCTCCATGGCCCATACGCCGGCCGGCAACGGCCAGACCGGCCCGCTGCTGCAGCGCCGGCCCTACCGCGAGGACCGGCTGGTCGTCGTCGTTCCCGAGCAGCATGCCCTGGCCCACAGCGAGACCGTGGCCTTTTCCGATGTGCTGGAATGGGACATCGTCAGCCTGCAGGCCGGCTCGTCCATCAGCCTGGCCATGCGCTCGGCTGCAGCCCAGGCCGGCCATGCCCTGCACCAGCGCATCCAGGTCACCAGCCTCGACGCCATGTGCCGCATGATCGACAACGGCCTGGGCGTCGGCCTGATCCCCGACCGCGCCTTTGAACTCATGCACGGCGTGGGACATCTGCGCGCCCTGGAGCTCAGCGACGACTGGGCACGGCGCGAGCTGAGCATCGTGGCACGCGACTTCGATGCCCTGCCCGTCACGGCGCGCCTGCTGGTCGAGCACCTGTCGCCGCCGGCCTCCACCGCCAACGCTTCCTAGCCTTTTCCCCACGACCCCAACCATTCGAGAACACCATGGGACGCACCCTCTACGACAAGATCTTCGACGAGCACGTCATCCATACCGAGGATGACGGCACCTCCGTCCTCTATATCGACCGCCATCTGGTACACGAAGTCACCAGCCCCCAGGCCTTCGAGGGCCTGCGAATGGCGGGCCGCAAGCTGTGGCGCATCAGCTCGGTGGTCGCCACGGCCGACCACAACACCCCGACCACCGGCTGGGAGCGTGGCTACGAAGGCATCGACGACCCCATCAGCCGTGAGCAGATCACCACGCTCAACAGCAACATCAGCGAATTCGGCGCGGCGGCCTTCTTCCCCTTCATGGACAAGGGCCAGGGTATCGTCCACGTCATGGGTCCCGAACAGGGCGCCACCCTGCCCGGCATGACCGTGGTCTGCGGCGACAGCCACACCTCCACGCACGGCGCCTTCGGCGCCCTGGCCCATGGCATAGGCACCTCAGAGGTCGAGCACGTCATGGCCACACAGACCCTGTTGGCCAAGAAGGCCAAGAACATGCTGGTCAAGGTCAATGGCAAGGTGGCCGCCGGCATCACGGCCAAGGACATCGTGCTGGCCATCATCGGCAAGATCGGCACGGCTGGCGGCACGGGCTACACCATCGAGTTCGCAGGCGAAGCCATCCGCGACCTCAGCATGGAAGGCCGCATGACCGTGTGCAACATGGCCATCGAAGGCGGTGCCCGCGCCGGACTGGTGGCCGTGGACGACAAAACCCTGCAGTACGTCAAGGGCCGCCCGTTGGCGCCCACGGGCGCCGAGTGGGATGCTGCCGTGGCCTATTGGAAGACGCTGCACTCCGACGCGGACGCCCGGTTCGACCATGTCGTCGAGCTGCAGGCCAGCGATATCGTGCCCCAGGTCACCTGGGGCACCTCGCCCGAGATGGTGCTCGGCGTGGACAGCCGCGTGCCCGATCCCGACAAGGAAAAGGATGCCAGCAAGCGCGGGGCCATCGAACGCGCCCTGACCTACATGAACCTGGAGCCCGGCAAGCCCATCGACGATATCTTCGTGGACAAGGTCTTCATCGGCTCATGCACCAACAGCCGTATCGAGGACATGCGCGAGGCCGCGGCCGTGGTCAAGAAGCTGGGCCAGAAGGTGGCCCGCAACATCAAGCTGGCCATGGTCGTGCCGGGCTCGGGCCTGGTCAAGGAACAGGCCGAGCGCGAAGGTCTGGACCAGATCTTCAAGGCGGCAGGCTTCGAATGGCGCGAGCCCGGCTGCTCCATGTGCCTGGCCATGAACGCCGACCGGCTGGAACCCGGAGAGCGCTGCGCCTCCACCAGCAACCGCAACTTCGAAGGCCGTCAGGGCGCCGGAGGCCGCACCCACCTGGTCAGCCCCGCCATGGCTGCGGCGGCCGCCATCCACGGCCACTTCGTGGACATCCGCAAATTCGCCTGAGGCACCCCATGAAGCCCGCCTTCTCCATCCTCTTGATCGGCCTGGCCTTCACCCTGGCCGCATGCAACACCGTCAAGGGCATAGGCCAGGACGTGCAAAGTGCAGGCAACGCCATAGAGCGCGCCGCCCGCTGAACCCCGAATTCGATACCGCCATGCAAAAATTCACCGTGCACAAGGGCCTCGTGGCCCCCATGGATCGCGAAAACGTCGACACCGACGCCATCATTCCCAAGCAGTTCCTCAAGTCGATCAAGAAGACCGGCTTTGGCGTGAACCTGTTCGATGAATGGCGCTACCTGGACCGCGGCGAACCCGGCCAGGACCCGGAGTCGCGCAAGCCCAACCCCGACTTCGTGCTCAACCAGCCGCGCTATGCGGGCGCCTCCATCCTGGTCGCACGCCGCAACTTCGGCTGCGGATCGAGCCGCGAGCACGCCCCCTGGGCCCTGGACCAGTACGGCTTCCGCGCCATCCTGGCACCCAGCTTTGCCGACATCTTCTTCAACAACTGCTTCAAGAACGGCCTGCTGCCCATCGTCCTGCCCGAAGCCACGATCGACATGCTGTTCAACGAGATCGCGGCCTTCCCCGGCTATGAGCTGACCATCGACCTGGACCGCCAGGTCATCGTGCGCCCCCAGGGTGAAGCCATCGGCTTCGATGTGATCGCATTCCGCAAATACTGCCTGCTCAACGGCTTCGACGACATCGGCCTGACCCTGCGCCACGCCGACAAGATCCGCGCCTACGAGGCCGAACGCATCGCGACCAAGCCCTGGCTGGCCCACACCCTGGTGCAACGGTAAGCACGCGAGGCGCTGCGCGCCATGGCCGGACCTGCACATGCAAGCCGCCCCCATTCATCAGAAACTCTCAAAGGAACACCATGAAAATCGCTGTCTTGCCCGGTGACGGCATCGGCCCCGAAATCGTTGCGGAAGCCGTGAAAGTGCTGGGCACGCTGGGCCTGGACTTCGACATGCAGACGGCTCCCGTGGGCGGCGCCGCCTACGAGGCCGCCGGCCATCCGCTGCCCGAATCCACGCTCAAGCTGGCCATGGAATCTGACGCCGTGCTGTTCGGCGCCGTCGGCGACTGGAAGTACGACACGCTGGACCGTCCCCTGCGCCCCGAGCAGGCCATCCTGGGCCTGCGCAAGCACATGGGCCTGTTTGCCAACTTCCGCCCGGCCATCTGCTACAAGGAACTGACCCACGCCTCCAGCCTCAAGCCCGAGCTGGTCGCCGGCCTGGACATCCTCATCATCCGCGAGCTGACAGGCGACATCTACTTCGGCCAGCCGCGCGGACGCCGCGTGGCCACCGACGGCCACTTCCCCGGTGCCGAGGAAGCCTTCGACACCATGCGCTATTCCAAGCCCGAGATCGAGCGCATCGCCCACGTGGCCTTCCAGGCCGCGCAAAAGCGCAGCAAGCGCGTGACCAGCGTGGACAAGGCCAATGTCCTGGAAACCTTCCAGTTCTGGAAGGATGTGGTCAGCGAAGTGGGCCAGCAATACCCCGACGTGCAGCTGGACCACATGTATGTGGACAACGCCGCCATGCAGTTGGTCAAGGAGCCCAAGCGCTTCGACGTGGTGGTCACGGGCAACATGTTCGGCGATATCCTGTCCGATGAGGCATCCATGCTGACCGGCTCCATCGGCATGCTGCCCTCGGCCTCGCTCAACGCCAAGGGCCAGGGCCTGTACGAGCCCAGCCATGGCTCGGCACCCGATATCGCGGGCAAGGGCATTGCCAACCCGCTGGCCACCATCCTGTCGGCCGCCATGATGCTGCGCTTCTCGCTGAACCAGGAAGCCGCAGCCCAGCGCATCGAAGCCGCTGTGCAAAAGGTGCTGGCCCAGGGCCTGCGCACGCCCGATATCTTCAGCGAAGGCACGACCAAGGTCAGCACCCGAGAAATGGGTGATGCCGTGGTCGAAGCCCTGGCCTGAGGCAACGCCACGCCATGCGGGCATGCCCGCATGGCAAAACGTCAATTTAGACATGTGTTTTTCGTCGAAATGACGAAGATAAACACCAAAACAGCACAGCCATTTGCGAATGAATTCGCTAAAATGGCGACTCCTATGTTTGCCGCACGCCCGTTCCTCCTGCTGAACATCGCACCCGCCGCCCTGGCCGGTGTGGCCGTGCGCGCAATCGCATCCACAACCATTACGACGATCAAAGGCTGACCCAGCCCGGTTCGTCGTGCGCCCTCACCTGGCCCAGACGAGCCGGGCGACAACAGTCTTGGTCAAGCACTGTTTTCACACTGAAAGGGCGTTTCAAATGAGCAAGCAATTGGTAGGTCTGGTCGGCTGGCGCGGCATGGTCGGCTCCGTTTTGATGGACCGCATGCAGGCCGAGGGCGATTTCGACCTCATCGAGCCGGTGTTCTTCTCCACCTCCAACGCCGGCGGCAAGGCCCCGGCCATGGCGAAGACCCACACCGACCTGCGCAACGCCAACGATATCGCCGAGCTGTCCAAGTGCGACATCATCATCACCTGCCAGGGTGGCGACTACACCAAGGAAGTCTTCCCCCAGCTGCGCGCCTCGGGCTGGAACGGCCACTGGATCGATGCCGCCTCGTCGCTGCGCATGGAAAAAGATGCCGTCATCGTGCTGGACCCCGTCAATGAGGATCTGATCCAGTCCAGGCTCGCCGCAGGCGGCAGGAACTGGATCGGCGGCAACTGCACCAACTCCATCCTGCTGATGGGCCTGGGCGGCCTGTTCAAGGCCGGCCTCGTGGAATGGGTCAGCTCCATGACCTACCAGGCCGCTTCGGGTGGCGGCGCGAACCACATGCGCGAGCTGCTCAAGGGCATGGGTGTGGTGCACGCCGCCGTGGCCGACGAGCTGGCGACGCCCGCTTCCGCCATCCTCGACATCGACCGCAAGGTGGCCCAGACCATCCGCACCGACGTGCCCACCGAGTTCTTCGGCGCCCCCCTGGCCGGCGGTCTGATCCCCTGGATCGATGCCCAGCTGGACAATGGCCAGTCCAAGGAAGAGTGGAAGGGCCAGGCCGAGGTCAACAAAATCCTTGGCACCGAGCAGACCATCCCCGTGGACGGCCTGTGCGTGCGCATCGGTGCCATGCGTTGCCACAGCCTGGCGCTGACGCTCAAGCTCAAGAAGGATCTGCCTCTGGAAGAGCTCGAAACCATCATCAAGTCCGGCAACCCCTGGGTGAAGTGGGTGCCTAATGACCGGGCCATCACGGTCAAGGAATTGACTCCTGCCGCCATCACGGGAGGCCTGGAGGTCGGCGTGGGCCGCGTGCGCAAGCTCAACATGGGCCCGGAATACCTGTCGGCCTTCGTGATCGGCGACCAGCTGCTGTGGGGCGCTGCCGAACCGCTGCGCCGCATGCTGCGCATCCTGCTGGCCGCCTGATCCAGCGGTTGTTGCAGCGCAAAGCGCCATGGCCCGGGCCGGGACATGGCGCTTTTTTGGCTTTTGGCACAAGGCAGTTTGGGCACAATGGCGCTACGCCATCAGCTGACTGTAGGCCGTTACCTACAAATGAAGAAGATACATTGTGTTTCCTCTCGTTGCCGATGGACAACAACTGCCAGGCTGGGCTGCGCCGCATTCGCTCGCAATCCAATAGCGTGGCCGACAATGCGACCCAAGCGCCCCGGCGAATGGCCATGCCATTCGCCCCCGGCCGTACGGACCCGGTTCCTTTTATTTACATGTGCATACGCGGGCAGCCATCCAGAAGATCAATAAGCCGCCCGCCACGCTGCACCAACAGGTTTGACGCCTTATGCATCGCTGGAAACTCTCTGCGCTGGCCGCTGCGGCCCTTGTCTCTGTCGGTCTGACTGCCTCTGACGCATGGGCCCTCGCACTGGGACGGGTGAACGTGCAATCGGCCCTGGGTGAGCCCCTGCGCGCCGAAGTGGAAGTGCCCCAGCTCAGCGCCGCCGAGGCCGACAGCCTGCGTGTGGCCGTGGCCTCACCCGCATCCTTCCGCAGCCAGGGCATGGAATACAGTGCCACGGCCAGCCAGATCCGCATCGCCGTGCAGCGACGCGCCGACGGCTCGGCCGTGCTGCGCCTGAGCAGCACCCAGCCCATCAACGAGCCCTTTGTCGATCTGGTCATCGATGCCGGCTGGTCTTCGGGCAATCTGCTGCGCAACTACACCCTGCTGCTCGATCCGCCGGCCCTGCAGCGGCCCGCACCCGCCGTCACGGCTGCGGCCCAGGCTTCAGCACCCGAAGCCACCGCCGCCCCGCGCAGACCTGCAGCAGCGCCTGCACCCGCCGTGCCGGCAACGCCTGTGACGCCTGCCACCGTCAACGAAGACAGCCGCGCCCCCGCTGCGCGCAAGCCCGTCGCACCGGCACGTGAACGTGTTGCTGCCGACACGGCCGGAGAAGTGCGTGTCAAACCCGGCGATACAGCGGGCCGCCTCGCAGCCGCCCACCTTCCGGCCGGCGTTTCGCTGGATCAGATGCTGGTGGCCATGCTCCGGGCCAATCCCAAGGCCTTCGTCGACGGCAACGTCAACCGCATGCGTGCCGGCTCCGTCATCAGCGTTCCCGACCAGGCCAGTGCCCAGGCGACTTCGCCCCGCGAGGCACGCCAGATCGTGGCGGCCCAGTCGCGTGACTTCAACCAGTTCCGCCGCCAGCTGGCCTCGGCCGCGCCCGCAGCCACCGTGGCATCGGCCAATCGTGAGGCCAAGGGCAGCGTCCAGGCCCAGGTCGAGGACCGCAAGAGCAGCACGGCCGCACCCGACAAGCTCACGCTGTCCAAGGGCGCCGTGAAGGGACTGGAATCCGATGAGCGCCTGGCCCAGCAAAAGCAGTCCGATGATCAGACCTCGCGGGTGGCCGAACTGCAGCGCAATATGTCGGAACTCAGCCAGATCGCGTCGGCGACCAAGCCTGCCGAATCCGGCACTCCCGCCTCGGCGCCGGCTGCCACGCCCCCCGCAGCGGCCGGCGTGGCCGTGCCTGCGGGTACCCCAGCAGCTGCCGCCCCCGCTCCCGCACCGGAGGCGGCAGCCGCTGCAGCGCCTGCCGGGGCCAGTGCAGCCCCGGCGGAAGGCGCTGCCGCTGCACCTGATGCCGACACGGCCGCGCAAGCCACGCCCGCAGCACCGGCCGAGCCCACCAAGCCTGCGCCGGCACCGGCGCCCGCAGTGCCCGTGGAGGAGCCCAGCTTCCTCGACAGCCTGATGGAAGATCCCACCGTGCCGCTGGCCGGCGCCGCCCTGCTGGCCCTGCTGCTGGGCTATGGCGGCTACCGCGTGGTCCAGCGCCGCCGTGCCGCCGCCGCCTCCAATGAAAGCGCATTTGGCGACAGCCAGCTGGCGGCCGACTCGTTCTTCGGCGCCAGCGGCGGCCAGCGTGTGGACACGGGTACGTCCAGCCAGCTGTCGGGCACCTCCATGCACTACTCGCCCAGCCAGCTCGATGCGGGCGACGTGGATCCCGTGGCCGAAGCCGACGTCTACCTGGCCTATGGCCGCGACCTGCAGGCCGAGGAAATCCTCAAGGAAGCCCTGCGCACCGATCCCACGCGCACAGCCCTGCACCAGAAGCTGGCCGACATCTATGCCAAGCGCCATGACCGCAAGGCCTTCGAGTCCGTGGCCCAGACCCTGCATGGCCTGACCGGCGGCAAGGGCCCTGACTGGCAGCGCCTGGCCGACCAGGGACGCATCCTGGACGCCGACAACCCGCTGTACCAGAAACCTGGAACTGCCGCCCCCTCGTCCGCAGCCGCATTCGCTGCAGCCGGTACGGCAGCCCTGGGCGCCGGCCTGCTGGCCGACCGCGCCCACCAGGAAGCCCAGCGCGAAGGCCCCGCCACCCTGCCCATGGGCCTGGACATGGATCTAGACATGGACCTGCCCGGCGGCCTGGCCGATGCCAGCCTGCCCACGCAAACCACACCGACCCCGGCCGCACCCCAGCCCAGCGAGCAGGACTTTGCCGCCCTGGAACCCACACTGCGCAGCTTCGATGCACCAGCACCCGCCGCCGAACCCGAGGCCACGGCCTGGCTGGATCTGGGCCTGACCCCAGCCCCTGCACCGCAGGCCGAACCCGAGGCCCCATCGCTGTCGCTGGACAACCTGGACTTCGACCCGCTGCCCGCCGATGCGCCAGCTGCCCCCGGACTGCAGGGCACGGCATCGACCTCGTTGGCCCAGGCCGTCAGCGAACGCGGCGACCAGGCCACGGAACCCCTGTCGCTGGATGCCCTCGAATTCAAGGCGGACGATTTCGTCCTGCCTGAAACGCCCGAAGCCGGCACGCCCGATCTGTCTGCACAGTCCCCCGCCACCGATGCGGGCGGCGTGCTGGAAACCGCAGCCCGGACCGTGCCGGAACCGGTGGAGTCGCTGGAGTTCGACCTGGGCGAGCTGTCGCTGGACCTGGGCAATGGCACGCCGGCAATGGCCACGCCGCCCTCGGCCCCCGAAGACCCCCTGGCCACCAAGCTGGCCCTGGCCCAGGAGTTCCATGCCATCGGCGACAGCGATGGAGCACGTACACTCATAGAGGAAGTGATCGCCGAAGCCCATGGCGATCTCAAGGCGCAGGCCCAGCGCCTGCTCACTGAAATGGACTGAAGGCCCGGCGTCCCTGCAAGCGGGGCGCAGGCCGGCCATGCCGCAGCCCCTGCGGCACCCAACGGACAACCGAGATTTGACACACACCCAACCCATGCCCGGGGGACAGCCATGCGCATAGCCCTCGGCGTCGCCTACAACGGACAGCGCTACAACGGCTGGCAGAGCCAGCCCTCGGGCAACACCGTACAAGACCATCTCGAAGCGGCCCTGGGCCGCTTTGCCGCTCAGGAGGTGTCCACCATCTGCGCGGGTCGCACCGACGCGGGCGTGCACGGCCTGATGCAGGTGGTGCACTTCGACACACCGCTGGACCGAGCGGCCTTTTCCTGGGTGCGGGGCACCAATACCTTCCTGCCATCCGACATCGCCGTGCAATGGGCCCAGCCCGTGCCCGAGTCCTTCCACTCGCGCGCCTGCGCCACGGCCAGGCGCTATGCCTATGTGCTGCTGCAGTCGCCCGTGCGGCCCAGCGTGGAAAGTGGCCGCGTGGGCTGGGTCTTCCATGCCCTCGACGGCCAGGCCATGCAGGCTGCGGCCGACCACTTGCTGGGCGAGCACGATTTCAGTTCCTTCCGGGCCTCGGGCTGCCAGGCCAAGAGCCCCATCAAGACCCTGCACCGCATCGCCATCACACGCCGCACGGCCGGCGGCGGCGCCCAGGCCGCTGCCGCCAGCGCCATGCGCCCCGGCGAACCTCCCATGGAATGCTGCTACTGGCGCTTCGAATTCGAAGGCAGCGCCTTCCTCCACCACATGGTGCGCAACATCATGGGCTGCCTGATCGCCGTCGGCCAGGGCCTGCACCCCCCCGAGTGGATGCAGGCCGTCCTCGATGCGCGCTCGCGCGATGCGGCCGCGCCCACTTTCTCGCCCGACGGCCTGTACTTCCTGGGGCCCGTCTACGATGCCACCTGGGGCCTGCCTTCGCGCACCCCCGCCTATGATTGGCTTCCATGAAACAAGCCTCCCCCAAGCCTTCCGCCTCGCTTGACGCGCTGCCCGCCTGGGGCCGCACGCGCATCAAGATCTGCGGCCTCACGCGCGAGGAGGATGTGGATGCCGCCGTGGCCGCGGGAGCCGATGCCGTGGGCTTCGTGCTGTATGCGCCCAGTCCGCGCGCCGTGTCGGCAGCGCGTGCCGCCGAGCTGGCACGCCGTCTGCCCCCCTTCGTGACCCCCGTGCTGCTGTTCGTCAACGAAAGCGCTGCAGGGGTCATGGCGGCATGCGCGGCCATCCCTGCGGCCTGCGTCCAGTTCCACGGCGACGAATCACCCGGGGACTGCCTGGCCGCCACGGCCTCGGGCAGCAGGCCCTACCTGCGGGCAGCACGCATTCCCCTCGGTCCGGACGCCGGCCGCTTCGACCTCGTAGAATACGCACAGCGTTACTCGAAAGCCCAGGCCATACTGCTCGATGCCCATGTCGACGGTTATGGCGGCGGCGGAAAAGCATTCAATTGGTCACTCCTGCCACCAAACGTCGACTCTCACCTCGTTTTGTCTGGTGGACTCACGCCTGCAAACGTGACCGATGGCATCTTGCAAGTGCGGCCACGGGGACGCTCCCTGGCCGTTGACGTGAGCTCCGGCGTCGAGGCCGACGGCCCCGACGGCAAGTCCCTGAAGGGCATCAAGGACGCCGGCAAGATACACCGCTTCATTGCCGCCGTGCGCGCGGCCGATGACCAACTTTTGCAGACAAGCCATGTTCGAATACCAGTACCCTGACGCATCCGGCCATTTCGGCCGCTACGGCGGCAGCTTCGCCAGCGAAACCCTGACCCATGCGCTGACGGAGCTGCGCCAAGCCTACGCCCAGTACCAGAACGATCCGCAGTTCATCGCCGAATTCCGGTCGGAGCTGGCCCACTTCGTCGGCCGCCCCTCGCCCGTCTACCATGCGGCGCGCATGTCCGAGGAAATGGGCGGCGCCCAGATCTACCTCAAGCGCGAGGACCTCAACCCCACGGGCGCACACAAGATCAACAACGTGATCGGCCAGGCCATGCTCGCCAAGCGCATGGGCAAGCCGCGCATCATCGCCGAGACCGGCGCCGGCCAGCACGGCGTGGCCACCGCCACCATCTGCGCGCGCTACGGCCTGGAATGCATCGTCTACATGGGCGCCGAGGACGTGAAGCGCCAAAGCCCCAATGTATTCCGCATGAAGCTGCTGGGTGCCACCGTCGTGCCCGTGGAGTCGGGCAGCAAGACGCTCAAGGATGCGCTCAACGAAGCCATGCGTGACTGGGTCGCGAACGTGGACAACACCTTCTACATCATCGGTACCGTGGCAGGCCCCCACCCCTACCCGGCCATGGTGCGCGACTTCCAGAAGGTCATCGGCGAGGAATGCCTGACGCAGATGCCCGAGTTCCTGGGACCCGAGCGCCAGCCCGACGCCGTGGTCGCCTGCGTGGGCGGTGGCAGCAACGCCATGGGCATCTTCCACCCCTACATCCCCTTCGAGAACACGCGCCTGATCGGCGTGGAGGCGGCGGGCGAGGGCCTGGACAGCGGCAAGCACTCGGCCTCGCTGCAGCGCGGCAGCTCCGGCGTACTGCATGGCAACCGCACCTTCATCCTGCAGGACGACAACGGCCAGATCACTGAAACCCACAGCATCAGCGCCGGCCTGGACTATCCGGGCGTCGGCCCCGAGCACGCCTGGCTGCAGGAAATCGGCCGTGCCCAGTACGTGGGCATTACCGACAAGGAAGCGCTGGACGCCTTCCACTACCTGTGCCGTACCGAAGGCATCATTCCCGCACTCGAATCCAGTCATGCCGTGGCCTACGCCATGCAGCTGGCCAAGACCATGCGTGCCGACCAGTCCATCCTCGTCAGCCTGTCAGGCCGTGGCGACAAGGACATAGGCACCGTGGCCGATCTGTCGGGGGCCGATTATTACGACCGACCCTCCATGCGCGGGCTCACGGTCAAGGGAGGAGCCGCTCAATGAGCCGCATCACCACAACCTTTGCCAAACTCCAGGAAGAAGGCCGCAAGGCCCTGATCCCCTACATCACGGCGGGCTTTCCGTTCGCGGCCATCACGCCCTCGCTCATGCACGGCATGGTCGAGGCCGGCTCCGACGTGATCGAGCTGGGCGTGCCCTTCTCAGACCCCATGGCCGACGGCCCCACCATCCAGAAGGCCGGCGACCGCGCCATCGCCAATGGCGTGGGCCTGCAGCAGGTGCTGGCCTATGTGCGCGAATTCCGCCAGCGCAACCAGACCACGCCCGTGGTGCTGATGGGCTATGCCAACCCCGTGGAGCGCTACGACCAGATCCACGGCCAGGACCGCTTCGTCAATGATGCGGCCGAGGCCGGCGTGGATGGCATGCTCATCGTCGACTACCCGCCCGAGGAATGCGAGGAATTCGCGGCCCGTCTGCGCGAGCGCGACATGGACCTGATCTTCCTGCTCGCCCCCACCTCCACCACCGAGCGCATGCAGCAGGTGGCGCGTGTGGCCAGCGGCTATGTCTACTATGTCTCGCTCAAGGGCGTGACCGGTTCGGGTGCGCTCGACACGGCGGCCGTCGAGGCCATGCTGCCACGCATACGCGAGCATGTGAGCATCCCCGTGGGCGTGGGCTTCGGCATCCGCGATGCCGCCACGGCCCAGGCCATCAGCCGTGTGGCCGATGCCGTGGTCATCGGCAGCCGCATCATCGAAATGCTGGATGGCCAGCCCCACGAAAAGATCGTTCCCCTGACGATTGACTTCCTGCGGGGCGTGCGCAAGGCACTCGACGCATAATCCAGCCTTGAAATAAAGCACCCCCGAGTCGATTCGCGCCCTCCCCCGTGTGCATGACGCCCTCTTCCGCTGTGCGGCAGGGGGCGTACGGGCCCCGCTTAATCCCTTGCCCGCAGTAGCGGTCACATGGGGTGCCAGTTGCATGCGATGCACGCAGCGCAAAGGAAACTGAAAAGGAAACACCATGTCCTGGCTTGAAAAACTCCTGCCTGCCAAGATCCAGCAAACCAACCCCACGGATCGCCACCAGCAGATCCCCGAGGGCCTGTGGATCAAGTGCCCGAGCTGCGAGTCCGTGCTCTACAAGGCCGATCTGGAAAAGAACCAGAACGTCTGCCCCAGCTGTGGCCACCACCACCGCATCGGCGCACGTGCGCGCCTGAACCATTTCCTCGATGCCGAGGGCCGCTACGAAGTCGGCCAGGAAGTGATTCCCGTCGACCCGCTCAAGTTCAAGGACAGCCGCAAGTACCCCGAGCGCCTCAAGGAAGCCCTTGAGAACACGGGAGAGACCGATGCCCTGGTGGTCATGGGCGGCGCAGTCAAGAGCATCAACGTCGTCGTGGCCTGCTTCGAGTTCGAGTTCATGGGCGGCTCCATGGGCTCGGTGGTCGGCGAGCGCTTCGTGCGCGGCGTCGAAACGGCCATCGAGCAGAAGGTGCCCTTCATCTGCTTTACCGCCACCGGTGGCGCACGCATGCAGGAAGGCCTGCTGAGCCTGATGCAGATGGCCAAGACCAATGCCGCGCTCACGCGGCTAGCCAAAAAGGGTTTGCCCTATATTTCGGTTCTCACCGACCCCACCTTCGGTGGTGTCTCTGCCAGCTTCGCCTTCGTCGGCGACATCGTGATCGCCGAGCCCAAGACCCTGGTGGGCTTTGCCGGCCCCCGCGTGATCGAAACCACGGTGCGCGTGAAGCTGCCCGAAGGCTTCCAGCGTGCCGAATTCCTGCAGGACAAGGGTGCCGTGGACATGATCGTGAACCGCCGTGAGCTGCGCGACCGCATCGCATCTTCCCTGGCCATGCTGCAGCGCCTGCCGGCCGACGCCGTCCAGTAAGCAACGGCCTGCAAACGACAACCGCCGCAGGCCTGGGTCTGCGGCGGTTTTTTTCGTCCGTCCGGGTGACGATGTCAGAAGGGACGAGCCACCAGCATCAGCCCCGACCCCTGCACATAGCCCAGCACCATCAGCGCCACCTGCAACAGGACCAGGGCCACCAGGGCCGAGAGATCGATGCCGCCGATCAGGGGCACGATGCGGCGTATGGGCCGCAACATGGGTTCGGACAGGCGCTGGACCACGCCGAACAGCGGCGACTGTGTCTGCACCCAGGACAGGATGACATAGACCAGCAGCACGCCGACCATTCCCGACAGCGCCACGCGCGCCAGGCCGCACAGGGCCAGCCAGGGCAAGGCCACCACGTTGGACTGGCTGCCCACCAGCAGCCACAGCAGCACGTACTGCAGCATCTGCAGCAAAAAGGCCGCCACCAGGCTGGCCATGTCCCAGCGCCCCGCAGGCTTGATGATGCGGCGCAGCGGCAGCACGATCCAGTCGGACAGGGCAAAGACCAGCTGGCCCACGGGGTTGCCGAAGGGCACGCGCTGGGCCTGCATGTAGACACGCAGCAGGCAGACCCCGGTCAACAGGCCCACGACCACGTCGAGCAAAAAGGAAATGATCTGGAAAAGCATGGAGTCGTCGCGCCGCAAGAGGAATGAAAGACGGCAGCCCGACACGGCCACCACACAGCATGGGATGATAGCGGGCGCATCCGGCCCGCCACATGACCGACCATTCGACCGACCTCCCCTCCTCCTCCGACGCCCTGCAGTCGCTGCCCCTGTTTCCCCTGGGTACCGTGCTGTTTCCGCAAGGCCTGCTGAGCCTGCGGGTCTTCGAGGTCCGCTACCTGGACATGGTGCGCAAGTGCGAGCGTGCGGGCGCGCCCTTCGGTGTCGTGGCCCTGCAATCGGGCAGCGAGGTGCGCAAGGCCGGCGCGGCTGCCGAGCAACTGCACGACATGGGCACGCTGGCGCGCATCGTCGACCTGCAGCAGCCCCAGCCCGGTCTGCTCCACCTGCAATGCGAAGGCCTGCAGCGCTTTCGCATCACGGCGCTCAGGCAACTGCCCCATGGCCTGTGGGTGGCCGATGTGCAGTTGCTGCCCGCCGATGCCGGGGTCGCCATCCCCGCGCATTTGCGCGGCACGGCCCAGGCCCTGGCCCAGGTGCTGATGCAATTGCACCAGCGCTCCAGTGACGCCGACCACGCACGCCTGCCCGATGCGGCGCAGATGGCCGACTGCGGCTGGGTCGCCAACCGCTGGATCGAGCTGTTGCCCCTGCCCATGGAGCTCAAGCAGCGTCTGATGACCCTGGACAGCCCTCTTGTGCGGCTGGAACTGGTGGCCGACGTGCTGGAGCGCAGCGGCATACGCCACCCGCCCGGCAGCTGACGATTTGCTGCATGCGGATCGTCATACCGCAGCATGGCCGGGCCCATTGGCGCCCCACAGCCCCCGAAGCCTGGCAAAAAACTTAAAATGGCAGGTTTGGGCCTGCATTGCGTGCAGGCACGCGGCACCGCTTTCGCCGCCGATCCGACCTTCCCGGCCCGTTGCGGGCCTTTTTCCGGCCACCCCGGGCCATGGTGCCCTTTTATTGCGCTGGCGCTCATTCATGACCGAACAACACATTCCCTCCGCGGCAGACCAGACTGCCCCCCAGGACGAAAACCAACTCATCGCCGAGCGCCGCGAAAAACTCAAGGCCCTGCGCGAACAGGGTGGCGTGGCCTTCCCCAACGACTTCAAGCCCGCGGATCGCGCCGAGGCACTGCAGCAGGCCCATGCCGACAAGAGCGCCGAGCAGCTCGATGCCGAGGCCGTTCAGGTCAGCCTGGGCGGCCGCATGATGCTCAAGCGTGTCATGGGCAAGGCCAGCTTCGCCACCCTGCAGGATGGCTCGCTGGGCCCCACGGGCGGCCGTATCCAGCTGTACATCACACGCGACACCGTGGGCGAGGATGTCTACGCAGCCTTCAAGCGCTGGGATCTGGGTGACATCCTGGGTGCCGAAGGCACGCTGATGAAGACCAAGACCGGCGAACTGTCGGTCAAGGTGCAGACGCTGCGCCTGCTCACCAAGAGCCTGCGCCCCATGCCCGACAAATTCCACGGCATGGCCGACCTGGAGCAGAAGGTGCGCCAGCGCTATGTGGACCTGATGATGGACGAGCAGGCCCGCAAGCGCTTCATCGCGCGCAGCAAGGCCGTCTCGGGCATCCGCGAATTCATGGTGGACCACGGCTTCCTCGAAGTCGAGACCCCCATGCTCCATCCCATCCCCGGTGGTGCCAATGCCAAGCCCTTCGTCACGCACCACAATGCGCTGGACCAGGAGATGTACCTGCGTATCGCGCCCGAGCTCTACCTCAAGCGCCTGGTGGTCGGCGGTTTCGAGCGCGTGTTCGAGATCAACCGCAACTTCCGCAATGAAGGCATCTCGGTGCGCCACAACCCCGAGTTCACCATGATGGAGTTCTACGCGGCCTACTGGAACTACCGCGACCTGATGGACTACACGGAACAGCTGGTCCGTGACGCCGCGCAAAAGGCCGTGGGCACGCTGCAGCTGAGCTATGGCGGCAAGCCCGTGGACCTGGCCCAGCCCTTCCAGCGCCTGACCATCCCCGAGGCCATCGTCAAGTACACCGAGGCCGGTGACAAGGTCGGCGACCGCGAGTGGCTGACCAATGCCCTGCGCAAGCTGGGCATGAACGAGGAAAAGGACCGCCTGTCCACCCGCACGCTGGCCAGCCTGCAGGTGCTGTACTTCGAGGAAGTGGTGGAGGAAAAGCTGTGGCAGCCCACCTTCATCATGGAGCACCCCACCGAAATCTCGCCGCTGGCACGCGCCAACGACGAGCGCCCCGAAGTCACCGAGCGTTTCGAGCTCTACATCACGGGCCGCGAATTCGGCAACGGCTTTTCCGAGCTCAACGATGCCGAGGATCAGGCTGCCCGCTTCAATGCACAGGTCCAGGCCAAGGACGGCGGCGACGACGAGGCCATGTACTTCGACCACGACTTCGTGCGCGCCCTGGAATACGGCATGCCTCCCACGGGCGGCTGCGGCATCGGCATCGACCGCCTGATGATGCTGCTGACCGACAGCGCCAGCATCCGTGACGTGATTCTGTTCCCGGCACTGCGCCGCGAACAGTAAGCACCAGCCAGAGGCCCGGGCCGCCGGCATCCCTTGGGGTGCCGGCGGCTTTTGCCTATACTGGGCCGCCATGCACATTCCCACCTACTGGGCCCAGGCGCGCCTGCGGCAGGAAAGCCGCCCCACCCATGGGATCACCGTGCAGCGCTGGGGCTGGTCCGACACCAGCCAGGACGCCGCCCAGGCCCATGCCGAGCAGCGTGCACGCCATGCGCTGGACCAGGCACTGGCACCGGGAGCTCTCCCCCGTGCCGAACCCCGCATGGAATGGAAGAACGAATACAGCCTGGAGGGCAGCACCCCCATCCGCGAGGAAGTGCTGGAACGGCGCGGCCCCACCGTGATGACGCGCAACAGCTATGGTGCGCGCTGCCTGAATACCGAGCATGTGGCCATCGCCGACATGGACCTGCCCGAGCCTCCGCGCCACGTGGGCTTTCCGGCCCTGAGCCTGTTGCTGCTGGTACTGGCCGGCACCTGGCTGGCACAGCTGGCACCCCACAAGAACACCTCGCGCATGGTAGCCCTGGCCCTGGTCGCCCTCTTCCTGGTTCTGGTCCTGGCGCGGCTGAGCGCCTGGTGGCGGGCCCGGCAGGCACTGCGCCGTGCCCGTGCCACGCCCGCCTTCGAGCAGGCGCTGCAGCGGGTGCTGGCATTCCACGGCAGCCATCCGCACTGGGGCCTGCGCGTTTATGAGACACCCAATGGTCTGCGCGTCATCGTCACCCACGAGGCGCTCGCGCCCGAGGATGCCCAGGTGCAGGCCCTGTTCGACGCCCTGCAGGTCGACCCCTTGTATGCCCTGCTGTGCGAGCGGCAGCAATGCTTTCGAGCACGGGTTTCCGCCAAGCCCTGGCGCATGGGGCTGAGCGGGCTGACCACCACCTTGCGCCGCTGGCCATTGGCCGCCCCCTGGCTGGCCGAGCGGCAGCAGTGGGCCCACACCTATGATAGGCAGGCGGCAGACTACGCGGCCTGCCGCCTGGTCCAGCAGCTCGGCCCCGTCCTGAACTGTCCTCAGGCCCAGGCCTTTGTGCAATGGCATGACGATGCCAGCCAGGCGCTGAGGAGCGATCTGCCACTGGCCTGAGACCCGCCACGCGCCCGGTCAAGCCCGAAGATCAAGCGCTGCGCATGCGCAGCAGCGGCGTCCGCCTTACACTGGCGGCATTTGCGGGCCCATCCTCCCGCCCCACTCCATTATTGGTCGCGCCACCATGAAGGCCACTCCTCCCTCTGCCACGCCCTTGCCCACGGGCAGCCCCGATGCACCGGCCATCGAACCCACGGGCGCCCGCTTCGCGAAGCCCGTGGACGAGTCTTCGCCGTTCTGCGTCCTGGTCGTGGAAGACCAGGCTTCGGTGCGCACCTCCCTGGTCAGCGAGCTGCTGCATGCGGGCGTCACCCGCGTACTGGAAGCTGCCGACGGTCTCAGCGCCCTGCGCCTGTTTCGCGAACAGCGCCCCGACCTGGTCCTGCTGGATATCCGCCTGCCCGGCGAGGACGGCTACTGGGTGGCACGCCAGCTGCGCGAAGCCGAGCCCGGCGAGTGGACACCCATCATCTTCCTGTCGGGCCTGGACAACGACCTCGACGTCTGGCGCGGTATCGAGGCCGGCGGTGACGATTACCTGGTCAAGCCCGTCAAGCCCATCGTGCTGGTCGCCAAGCTGCGCGCCATGCGCCGGCTCCTGGACATGCGCAGACGCCTGGTTTCGCTATCGGCCGAGCTGCACGAGGCCAACCAGAAACTCAACGAAATGGTCGAGCTCGACCAGTTGACGGGCCTGGTCAACCGGCGCGGTTTCGACCGCATTCTCCATGCCGAGATCGCATCGGCGCGCCGGGAGGGCCTGCCACTGACGCTGATGCTCTGCGATCTTGACCATTTCAAGCGCTACAACGACACCTATGGCCACGTGCACGGCGATGAATGCCTCAAGCAGGTCGGCCGCTTGCTGCGCGAGGTCTGCGTGCGGCCCCGCGACATTGCGGCACGCTATGGCGGCGAGGAGTTCGCCCTGATCCTGCCGCGCACGCCGCGGTCGGGCGCCATGACCTTTGCGCGTGCCGTCGGGCAAATGCTGCGCGTGCTGGGCATACGCCACCCCGATGCCTCCAACGATTCCGTGCTCACCCTGTCGGGAGGCATCACCACCTGCATCCCGGACGAGTACACCAGCGCCGAATCGATGCTGATGCGGGCCGATCAGGCCCTGTATGCAGCCAAGTCCCAGGGGCGCGACCGTTTCTTCAGCTTCGAAATGCAGATGGATACCGTGGAGCAGCGCCGCGGCTGACGGTCCGGCACGGCCGCTGCGCTTACGATGGCGTCCTTGTCCCTGCCACCCGGCCGGGCCGCTTGCGCAACCCCGTTTCCTGAATGTTTGAAGTTATGCGTCGTTTTCAAGCGCACCTGCCGGCCTGGATGCAGGAATGGCTGGAGTTCATCATCCCCGGTGCCCAGATCCTGCTGATCATCTTCGCGGCCTGGCTGCTCAATCGCCTGGTGCGCCGCCTGATCGTGCGCGCCGGCCGGCACTACGGACTGCCCCCCGAACTGCTGGTGCCGCTGCGCGGCGTGTTCCGCTGGATCCTGATCGCGGCCACCGTGCCCCTGGTGCTGGAGCGTCTGGGCGTATCGGCCACCGTCCTGTGGACCGCCTTCACGGGCTTTGCCACCGTGGGCGCCGTGGCCTTCTTCGCGGCCTGGAGCGTGCTGTCCAACCTGTTCTGCGCCGTGCTCATCGTCATCGTCGGCCCCTTCCGGCTGGGTGACTACATCGAGGTGCTGGACACGGCCGAAAAGCCGGGTGCCAAGGGGCGCGTGGTGGACATCAACATGCTCTACACCACCTTGCAGGACGCCCATGCCCCCGAAGGGGCGCCCAATCTGCTGCAAATTCCCAACTCGCTGATCTTCCAGCGCGTGGTACGGCGCTGGAAAGGCGGACTGGGCGCAGACCAGGACCATGCCAGCCCCGACGAAGAAGCCGGCGCCATCCGCCTGACCACACCCCACGGCCCTGCGCCGACACACGCCGGCCGCTGAAGCGCCCGCGAAAAAAGCCGCCGCCCCCTCCCTGGGTGCGCGGCGGCCTGCACCATGAGGCCGGCAGGCCGATCTCAGGGCTTGCGGGGCTTCACCCGGCTGGCGGCCAGCTTGGCCTTGGTCCGGGCCTGTTCCACATCCTCCGCACGCGCCAGGGCCACCCCCATGCGGCGCTTGGTGAAGCTCTCGGGCTTGCCGAACAGGCGCAGGTCCGTGCCTGGGATGGCCAGGGCCTGGTCCACACCATCGAACACCAGGCCTTCGGCATCCTGGCCACCATAGATCACGGCGCTGGCGCCGGGGTTGCGCAGCGAGGCATCGACGGGCAGGCCCAGAATGGCGCGCGCATGCAGCTCGAATTCGCTTTGCCACTGCGTGGCCAGCGTGACCAGGCCCGTGTCGTGCGGACGTGGCGAAACTTCACTGAACCAGACCTGCTCACCCTTGACGAACAGCTCCCCGCCGAACAGGCCCAGCCCGCCCAGGTTGTCCGTCACGGCCTTGGCGATGTCGCGCGATTTCTGCAGCGCCGCCGGATGCATGGGATGGGGCTGCCAGCTTTCCACGTAGTCGCCCGACTGCTGGATATGGCCCACGGGGTCGCAGAAATGCGTGTGCACCTGGCCGTCCTCGCCCTTGGCGCGCACGGTGAGCTGGGTGATCTCGTAGTCGAAATCGATGAAGCCCTCGACGATGACCCGGCCGTGGCTGACACGCCCGCCGGCCATGGCGTAGTCCCAGGCAGCAGCCACGTCGCCAGGGCCATCGAGCTTGCTCTGGCCCTTGCCCGAGCTGCTCATCACGGGCTTGACCACGCAGGGAAAGCCGATGGCAGCCTGGCCATCGGTGCCGGCGATGGCGGCCTGCAGTTCCTGCAGCGAATCGCAGAAACGGTAGGGGCTGGTGGGCAGCCCCAGGGTTTCGGCCGCCAGGCGGCGTATGCCCTCGCGGTCCATGGTCAGGCGGGCGGCGCGGGCCGTGGGAATGACGGTCACCACGCCAGCGGCTTCCAGCTCCTCCAGCATGGGGGTGGCGATGGCCTCGATTTCGGGCACGACCAGGTCGGGGCGCTCGGCCTCGATCAAGGCCTTGAGCTGCTCGGGATCGCTCATGGTGATGGTGCGCGCATGGTGGGCCACCTGCTGGCCCGGCGCATTCTCGTAGCGGTCCACGGCAATGGTCTCGACGCCCAGACGCTGCAGCGCAATCAGCACTTCCTTGCCGAGCTCGCCGCTGCCCAGCAGCATGACTTTGGTGGCGTGGGGGGAAAGAGGGGTTCCAAGGGTGGTCATCGAAGCATCCGGTGAACCAGGCGGGGCCTGGGGAAAAGGGACAGTGCGGGCCGTATCGGCCCGTGGCAGCCCCGATCATAGGGCGATGCGCCGGTCGGCCGTGCAGGGGCGGGATTCATGCCGGCCGCGGCAGGCCCGCTTCGCCCAGTGCCATGTGCAGCAGCGGAAAGGGCCGCCCCTGCCCGTCGAGCGCAGAGCGTCCTCGCACCACGAAACCCATGTACCGGTAAAAGCGCACGGCCCGGGGATTCTGTTCGTTCACATCCACACAGCCGCAACCCAGCACCTCGACCGCATGCCGTACAAGACAGCCTCCCACGCCCTGCCCCTGGGCGTCGGGTGCGATGAACAGCATTTCCACCTTGCCATCGGCCACGCCCAAAAAGCCCACGGGCCGGTCCGCGGCGTCGGCATATACACGCAGGGTGACGGCCGGCAGATAGTCGTGCCGCACCAGGGGCCGCAGGGCGGCGATGTCGGCCTCGCCGAGAAAACCATGCGAAGCGCGCACGGACGCCTCCCAGATGGCGGCGAGCTGATCGAACTCCCCGGGGTTTGCGGAACGTATGGTCATGGGCCAGCCTTCCTTGTGTCGGTGTCCTGCGTCAGCGCATGCCGAAGAGTGAATGGCGCAGCGACCAGGCCGATGGTGCGAAGAGCAGCCAACCCAGCAGCGCCCCATGCAAGACCACCGTGATCCAGAACACCATCTGGAAGCTGGGCTTGCTGGATTTGTGGCGCAGCACCCGCTGCGCCAGCAAGGCACCAGGCCAGCCTCCGGCCAGGGCCATCAGGTGCAGTTGGGCCTCGGGCGTGCGCCATCGGTCCTCGATGGCCGCGGATTTGTCCGCCTTGTAGGCCAGGTAGGTGGCCGTGCTGACCAGGCCATGGGCCAGCAGCAGGATCCAGGGCATGCGCCCGCTCCAGGCCAGCAGGCCCAGAACGCAGAAGAAGGCGGCCACCAGGGCCAGTACGGCCGGCCCGACGGCATGGCTGGCGGCCTGCGGCCGGCGCCCGCGGACCTGGCCGACAAAGGCCACGGCGCCGGCGCGGGGCCGGCCCTTGTCGTCGCGCAGCAGCTCGTAGCTGACGCGATCCCCACCACGCGGCCGGTAGCGGCGGTCGCTGAAGGACCTGGCGTGCACGAAGACCTGGGCTCCGCCTCCATCGGGCGCGATGAAGCCAAATCCCTTGTCATCCTTCCAGTCGGAGACGATTCCCTGGCGTCGCATGGCCACCTCAGGCCCGCGCGGGTGGTTCGCCCAGGCAGATGCCTATGTCGCGCGCCATGGTAAGCAGGCCGTGGTCCGGCGGCACGGTGCGCTGCGTATTGGCCACGCGAGAAATCTCGACATCGGTGATCTCGCCGGCCTGCAGGGTGACCATGCGGCCGAAACGCCCCTCCAGCACCAGCCGTGCGGCATGGTGGCCGAACTGCGTGGCCAGCACGCGGTCGAAGGGCGTGGGATAGCCGCCGCGCTGCAAATGGCCCAGCACCGTGGTGCGCACGTCGCTGCGCAGCTGCGGCTGCAGGCGCTCGCGCAGCACATGGCCGATGCCGCCCAGGCGCGATGCCTGCGTGCCACCGGCCACATGCAGCCCCGTGGTCAGGGCATGGCCCCGCTCCTTGGCACCTTCGCCTATGCAGATGATGGTGTAGCGCTGGCGCTGCTCGCGTGCCCTGCAGACATCGATGATGGCCTGCAGGTCGTAGTCGATCTCGGGCAGCAGGATGATGTCGGCCGCGCCCGCGATGCCGGACTCCAGCGCCAGCCAGCCCGCGTGGCGCCCCATGGTCTCCACGATCATCACGCGGTGGTGGCTGTTGGCCGTGCTCTCGATGCGCTGCAGCGCCTCCGTGGCCGTGGCCACGGCGGTGTCGAAGCCAAAGCTGCGTTCGCAGTTGGCAATGTCGTTGTCAATGGTCTTGGGCACGCCCACGCAGGCCAGGCCCACCTGGTCGGCCAGGCCATGGGCCAGGCTCATGGTGCCGTCACCACCGATGGCCACCACCACATCCAGGCCCAGGGCCTGCACATTGCGGCCCACGCGCTCCAGCGTGGCCTGGTCACGCAGGGGGTTGGCCGAATTGCTGGTGCCCAGCACCGTACCGCCGAGATGCAAAATCCCCGACACCTCGTCCCAGCCCAGCGGCTTGACGGCGGGCGGATCCAGCATCAGGCCCTCGAAGCCATCGGCAATGCCCAGGACTTCGCACTGGCCATGGTTGATGAGGGACTTGGTGACCGCACGGATCACCGCATTCAGGCCGGGGCAGTCGCCGCCACCGGTCAGCACGCCAACGCGCATCGGAAAGCTCTCCTCTTGAAGCGGGGCGGCACGCACGGAATGCAGGGCGGGCCGGCCAGGCCCGCCATCATGCCAGCCCCGGCGCGGACCTGGCTTTCTGGCAAGGCAGAGTTGCAGGCAATTTGTCGGCGATCACATACGGAACCATACCCTGCCATATCAGCAGCCCGTCCGCATGCCAGGGTCCACGCCGCACCATCCGTGCCGCCTCCCCGCGACAGGCCTCGCCAATCCACACCAGGCATGAAAAAAGCCGCCCCAGCCTGGCTGCGAGCGGCTTCTGGCCGAGAAAAGCGGCCCTTCAGGGCAGCAGGTCCAGTGCCTGCAGGTAGGCGGGCTGGCACATCAGCTCCTCCCAGGGCTGTGGCAGGGTTTCTGGCAACAGGGCCAGACGGCGCGACTCGCTGTCGGCATCCGGCAGCCAGCGACCGTCGCGCCGGGCCTGTTCCATGCCCTGCAGCAATTCATCCACATGCGAGCCCAGGCCCAGGCTCTGGTTGCACAGCAGCACCATGTCGCAGCCAGCATCCAGGGCCGCCAGGGCCGCCTCGGTGTAGCCGATGACACGGCCTTCGATGCGGCGCGCGCCCTCCATGCTCAGGTCATCGCTGAAGATGGCACCGTCATAGCGCAGCCGGCCCCGCAGGATGTCGCGCAGCCACTTGCGCGAGAAACCAGCCGGACGCCGGTCCACCTTGGGGTAGACCACGTGGGCCGGCATGACGGCCGTGAGCACGCTGGACAGCCAGGGATAGGGCGCGGCATCCTCGCCCAGAATGGCCGTGAGGCTGCGTCCATCGACCGGAATATCCACATGCGAATCGGCGCGCACGAAGCCATGGCCGGGGAAGTGCTTGCCGCAATTGCCCATGCCGGCCTGCAGCAGGCCGTGCATCAGGCTTTTGGCCAGCGCGGCCACCACACGCGGATCGCGGTGGAAGCTGCGGTCGCCTATGACGCTGCTGGCACCATAGTCCAGATCCAGCACGGGGGCGAAGCTGAAGTCCACGCCGCAGGCGCGCAGCTCGCTGCCCAGCACATAGCCGGCCGCCGTGGCCGCGTTCATGGCGGCCAGGGCGCCATGGCCCTCGCGGTGCTTGCCATCGTCCATCCACATCTGGCCCAAGGCGCGCATGGGAGGCAGGTGGGTGAAGCCGTCGGTGCGAAAGCGCTGCACGCGTCCGCCCTCGTGGTCCACGCAGATCAGCAGGTCGGGCTTGACGGCCTTGATGTCGGCGCACAGCTGCACCAGCTGCTCGCGGCTTTGCCAGTTGCGTGCAAAGAGGATGATGCCGCCGACCAGCGGGTGGGCCAGACGCAGGCGGTCCACATCGGCCAGCGCCGTGCCCGCGATGTCGATGATCAGGGGAGCGTGCTCGGTCATGGTGTGTCCTTGGGTGGGGTAAGGCCTGTGGCCAAAGGGCTGGCGCGGCGCTCGACCACGCAGAAACTGGCCGCGTAGTCGCTTTCGTCGGTCACGGAAAGGTGGGCCTGCAGGTCACGGGCCTCGAACCATTCCTTGAGCGCCCCGTGCAGCACGATGGCCGGCTGGCCGCTGGGCAGCTTGACGACCTCGCAGCTGCGCCAGGTCATGGGCATGACCATGCCCATGCCTATGGCCTTGGAAAAGGCCTCCTTGGCCGAGAAGCGCGTGGCCACGAAGCGTATGCCACGCTCGGGCCAGCGGGCACGGCGCGCGCGCCAGGTGGCCAGTTCGCCCTCGGCCAGCACCTTTTCGGCGAAGCGGTCGCCATGGCGTTCCAGGCTGGCGCGTATGCGCCGCACATCACAGATGTCGGTGCCTATGCCGTAGATCATGGCGGGCTCCGTGCTCAGGCGCCCGAACGGCCCTGCATGCCCTGGTCTATGCAGCGCTGGTAGGCCTTGACGGTTTCGGCATAGCCAAGCTCGAGCGCGTCGGCGATCAGGGCATGGCCAATGGACACTTCCAGCAGGCCCGGCACACGCGCCACGAAGGCGGCGAGATTGTCCTGGTTGAGGTCGTGGCCGGCATTGATGCCCAGGCCCGCATCCAGCGCCGCCTGCCCTGCCTGCGCATACGCCTGCAACTGGGCCTCCTGGCCTGCCGTGCCCCAGGCCGCCGCATAGGGCTCGGTGTACAGCTCCACGCGGTCGGCCCCCACGGCCCGCGCCGCCGCCATCTGGGTCGGCTCGGGGTCCATGAACAGGCTGACGCGAACACCCAGTTGGCGGCATTCGGCGATCAGCGGCCGCAGACGCTCGGCATCCTGGGGGAAGCTCCAGCCATGGTCGCTGGTGAACTGGTCCTCGCTGTCGGGCACGAAGGTGGCCTGATGGGGCCGCGTGTCGCGGATGAAGGCCATCAGGTTCTGCGTGGGATTGCCCTCGATGTTGAACTCGGCCTGCGGCCACGCCTTCATCAGCGCCTGCAGCTCGTACACATCGGCATCGCGGATGTGGCGCTGGTCGGGACGCGGGTGGATGGTAATGCCCTGGGCACCGGCCTCCAGGCAGATCCGTGCCGCGCGCGTCACGCTGGGAATACCCAGATGGCGCGTATTGCGCAACAGCGCGACCTTGTTGACATTGACCGACAGCGCCGTGCGCTGCGAAGCATGGGGTGGGTTCATAGCGATTGAAGATCCATCATCAGCTGGCGGGTGCGCAGCAGGGGACTGCCGCAATGGTATTGCAGCAAGGCCCTGAGCTGGGGCTTGAGGGCCAGCGCCAGGTCCGGCAGCGCCAGCACGCGCAGCGTGGCGGTGAAGGCCTCGCGGGCCTGCAGGGCGTTTTCTATGGCCCGCCATTGGGCCGCGTCCAGCGCCGCACGCTCGCCCTGCAGCGCCTGGCGCAGGCCGCCTTCGGCCACCAGGGCATAGCGCCGACCGTCGGCCAGCGGCACCAGCGTGGCGCTTTCCGCGTCCAGGGCCGGCAAATGGCCCAGTTCGCGCAGCAGCAGCAGCTCGAAGCTGCGCAGCACGGGTTCGATGGCCTCGCCATGGGGTCCGGCGAGCACCCGCACCACACCCGCATACACGTCGAACAGGGCCGCATAGGGATCGTCGCGTGCCAGCAGGCGCATCAGCAGCTCGTTGAGGTACATGCCCGACAGCAGGGCATCGCCCTGGGGCATGACATGGCCACCCACCCACTCGGCACCCTTGAGGGTGTGGATCTCGGCATGGCCCTCGCCGCCCAGCGTGTAGCTCAGGCGCAGCGGCTGCAGCGGCAGCAGCACGGGGCGGAAATTGGAGGTCGGGCGCTTGACGCCCTTGGCAGCCAGGGCCACGCGTCCGCGGTGGCGCGTGAAGACCTCCAGGATCAGGCTGGACTCGCTCCAGTCGTAGCTGTGCAGCACAAAGGCCGGCTCTTCCGAGACACGCTTGGCGCTAGCCATGGCTGCAGGGCCGGGCGCGGGCCGGCGTCACTCGTAGCCGAAGGAGCGCACGCGGGCCTCGTCGTCGGCCCAGCCCGAGCGCACCTTGACCCAGACCTCGAGGAAGACCTTGGCATCCATGAGCTTTTCCAGCTCCTGGCGCGCCTCGGTGCTGATGCGCTTGAGGCGTTCGCCCTTCTCGCCGATCACCATGGCCTTGTGCCCGTCGCGTTCGACGACGATGGTCGCTGCCACGCGCAAAAAGCGCTTGTGCTGCTTGCTGGCCTCTTCCTCGAACTTGTCGATGACCACGGTGGAGGTGTAGGGCAGTTCGTCGCCCGTGAAGCGGAACAGCTTCTCGCGCACGGTTTCCGAGGCCAGGAAGCGTTCGCTGCGGTCGGTCAGCTCGTCCTCGCCGTACATCCAGGGCTGCTCGGGCAGGTATTTTTCGCAGATGCCGAACAGGCGTTCGATATCGCCCTTGTTCTTGGCCGACATGGGAACGAACTCGGCGAAGGGATGGCGCTCCTGCATGCCCTTGAGCCAGGGCGCGATCTCGGCACGGCGGCCCACGGTATCGAGCTTGTTGGCGATCAGCAGCGTCGGAATGCCGGGCTTGAACAGGGACAGCACCTTGGCATCGGCCAGCGTGAACTGGCCGGCCTCCACCACGAACAGGATGAGGTCCACATCGCCGATGGCGCCCATGACGGTCTTGTTCAGCGATTTGTTCAGGGCCGTGCTGTGCTTGGTCTGAAAGCCCGGCGTATCCACGAAGACGAACTGCGTGGCCTCGCGCGAGCGTATGCCCGTGATCCGGTGGCGCGTGGTCTGCGCCTTGCGGGAGGTGATGCTGATCTTCTGACCCACCAGGGCATTCATCAGCGTGGACTTGCCCACGTTGGGCTTGCCCACGATGGCGATCAGGCCGCAGCGGCGCGGGCCTTCGGGCACGGCCGGAGCATCGGCGGGCGCCTGTGCATCCGCCTGTCCTGCACGGACCGTGCTGCCGCTGCCGGCCTTGGCAGCCGCCAGCATGGCGTCGAGATCGGCCGCGGTCTGGGCCGGTGTCGGGGGTTTTTCGTGGTTCATGCGTGTCTTGCTTTCAGTAGTTCGAGCATGGCGGCAGCCGCCGTCTGCTCGGCCGCCCGGCGCGATGCACCCGTTCCACGGGCCTGCAGTTGCAGTTCGGCAATCGCGCATTCCACTTCGAAGGTCTGGCGGTGGGCCACGCCCGTGGTGGCCGCCACCTGGTATTGCGGCAGCTTCATGCGGCGCCCCTGCAGCCATTCCTGCAGGGCGGTCTTGGCGTCCTTTTCGGCGGCGCGCATATGGGGATTGATGTCCACGCCCTCGAACAGGTGGCGCACCACCTTCTCGCCGGCCGTGTAGCCGGCATCCAGGTAGACGGCGCCGATCAGGGCTTCGACCGCATCGGCCAGGATGGAGGGGCGCTGCTTGCCCCCGGACTTGGCCTCGCCCTCGCCCAGGCGCAACAGGTCGGGCAACTGGAGCTTGAGCGCGATCTGGTGCAGCGTGCCTTCCTTGACCAGGTTGGCACGCACGCGCGAAAGGTCGCCCTCGGGCATGGAGGTCAGCCGCTCGTAGAGCAGGCTGGAGATGGCGAGGTTGAGCACCGAGTCACCGAGAAATTCGAGGCGCTCGTTGTTGTCTGCCGAAAAGCTGCGGTGCGTGACGGCACGCTGCAGCAGCAAAGGATCGGCAAAAGGATGCTGCAGCCGCTGCTGCAGCGCATTCAGTGAGGAGGGCACCTAGGGGGTCTGCTTCTTAAAACGGTAGGTCAGGTAGGCCGGTCCGGCCAGGTGGATTTCTCGCGAGTACTCGAAACGCACGACCACGCGATCGTTGATCTTGGTCACCTCCAGGTCTTCGGGCTTGACGGACTTGAAGTCGTCGATGGCGGAGGAGCGGTCGAAACTGGCGCGCACCTCGGCCACGGTATTGCCTTCGCGGGCGGCCTTGTTGGCGGCCTTGGTGATGGCCTGGTACTCCAGGAAGACGGGCAGCGATTGTGCGCCCACCGCCACCACGCCCACGCCGATGGCCACGAAAAACACCAGTCCCAGAAAGGACAGGCCGCGCTGGCGTGAACGCCTTGTAGTCGATGCGAACATGGTTTTCCTCCTCTGACTCGGATCCCTCTCACCGCAGGCGCCCGGGCCATCATGGGCCGCGGGCTTGCCTGGTCGCTCAATGGAAGCTGCCGATACGCTTGAAATCGCCGAAATTCATCCAGACGAAGAAGGCCTTGCCGACGATGTTCTTGTCGGGAACGAAGCCCCAGTAGCGCGAGTCCAGCGAGTTGTCGCGGTTGTCGCCCATCATGAAATATTGGCCTTCGGGCACCTTGCAGGTGACGCCCTCGACGCTGTAGCGGCAGTTCTCGCGGAAATCGAAACCGCTGGCGCCCTGGATGAAGGCCGGCACATCCTGGTTGACGATCATGCGGTGGGGCTTGTCGCCCAGCGTCTCTTCGTACTGCTTGAAGTAGCGCATCGCATCCTTGTCGAAGAAGTCGGGCGCTTCGCTGACGGGCACGGACTTGCCGTTGATGGTCAGGCGCTTGTTCAGGTAGGCCACTTCGTCGCCGGGCAGGCCCACCACACGCTTGATGTAGTCCAGGCTGGGCTGGGGCGGGTAGCGGAACACCACCACGTCGCCACGCTGCAGGGGCTTTCCTTCGGTGATCTTGGTGTTGATCACGGGCAACCGGATGCCATAGGTGAACTTGTTCACCAGGATCAGGTCGCCCACCAGCAGGGTGGGGATCATGGATCCGGAGGGAATCTTGAAGGGCTCGAACAGAAAGGATCGCAGCACGAAGACGATGGCGATGACCGGGAACAGGCCCGCCGTCCAGTCCAGCCACCAGGGCTGCATGAGGATGCGGCCCTTGGCCTCGTCGGACACCTCGACATCGTTCTTGGCAATGCCCATGCGGTCCAGCTCGGCCCGGCGCGCCACGGCGGCCTCCTCCAGTGCCTGGGCGGCACGGCGGCGGCGTGGCAGGAAGTAGGCGCGCTCGGCAATCCAGTACATGCCCGTGACCACGGTGGCCATGAGCAGCAGCAGCGCGAAGTTGCCCTCGATGGCGCCCGTGTACCAGGCGCCGATATAACCCACGAAGGCCGCCAGAACGACAGCCGTAATCCATTGCATGGCTTGCATCAATCCTCCACTTGCAAGATGGCCAGAAAGGCCTCCTGCGGCACTTCCACCGAACCGATCTGCTTCATGCGCTTCTTGCCGGCCTTCTGTTTTTCCAACAGCTTGCGCTTGCGGGTGATGTCACCGCCATAGCACTTGGCCAGCACGTTCTTGCGCATGGCCTTGACGGTTTCACGCGCGATGATGTTGGCACCGATGGCGGCCTGGATGGCCACGTCGAACATCTGGCGGCTGATGATTTCGCGCATCTTGGACACCACGGCGCGGCCCCGGAAGGTGGCCTGGGAGCGGTGCACGATGATGGACAGTGCATCCACCTTCTCGCCGTTGAGCAGGATGTCGACCTTGACCACGTCGGAAGCCCGGTACTCCTTGAACTCGTAGTCCATGGAGGCATAGCCGCGCGACACCGACTTGAGCTTGTCGAAGAAGTCCAGCACGATCTCGCCCAGCGGCATCTCGTAGGTGAGCATCACCTGGCGGCCGTGGTACTGCATGTTGATCTGCACGCCGCGCTTCTGGTTGGCCAGGGTCATCACCGGGCCCACATAGTCCTGGGGCATGTACAGGTGCACGGTGACGATGGGCTCGCGCACCTCCTGGATGCGGCCCGCCTCGGGCATCTTGGACGGATTCTCGACCTGGATGACCTCGCCATCGCCCTTGACCACTTCATAGACCACGCTGGGGGCCGTCGTGATCAGGTCCTGGTCGAACTCGCGCTCCAGGCGCTCCTGCACGATTTCCATGTGCAGCAGTCCCAGGAAGCCGCAGCGAAAGCCAAAGCCCAGGGCCTGAGACACCTCGGGCTCGAACTGCAGCGAGGAGTCGTTGAGCTGCAGCTTCTCGAGCGCATCGCGCAGCTGGTCGTATTCGCTGGCCTCGGTGGGGTACAGGCCCGCGAACACCTGGGGCTTGATTTCCTTGAAACCAGGCAGCGGCTCGCTGGCAGGGCCCAGGTTGTTGGGCAGCTTTTTTTCCAGGGTGATGGTGTCGCCCACCTTGGCGGCCTTGAGTTCCTTGATGCCGGCGATGATGTAGCCCACCTCGCCCGCGCGCAGCGCATCGCGCGCAACGTCGGCGGGGGTGAAGACACCCAGGTTGTTGGCTTCGTAGGCCGCACCCGAGGCCATCATCTTGAAGCGTTCGCCCTTCTTGAGTTCGCCGTCGACCACACGCACCAGCATCACCACACCCACATAGGTGTCGAACCAGCTGTCGATGATCATGGCACGCAGGGGCGCCGAAGGGTTGCCCTTGGGCGGCGGCACCTTCGCCACCACGGCCTCCAGGATTTCATCGATGCCCATGCCGGTCTTTGCCGAGCAGGGAATGGCATCGCTGGCGTCGATGCCGATCACGTCCTCGATCTCGGCCTTGGCATTGTCGGGATCGGCCTGGGGCAGATCCATCTTGTTGAGCACGGCCATCACTTCCACGCCCAGGTCCAGTGCCGTGTAGCAGTTGGCCACGGTCTGGGCCTCCACGCCCTGGGAGGCATCGACCACCAGCAGAGCCCCCTCGCAGGCGGAAAGCGAACGCGACACCTCGTACGAGAAGTCCACGTGGCCCGGCGTGTCGATGAGGTTGAGGTTGTAGACCTGACCGTCATTGGCCTTGTACTGCAGGGCAGCGGTCTGCGCCTTGATGGTGATGCCGCGCTCCTTCTCGATGTCCATCGAGTCCAGCACCTGGGCCTCCATATCGCGCTCGGCCAGGCCGCCGCAGCGCTGGATCAGGCGATCAGCCAGCGTCGACTTGCCGTGGTCGATGTGCGCAATGATGGAAAAATTTCGGATGTGATTCATCGACGAGAAGAACAGCTAGTAAGAGTGGAAAACGACGGAGTCGGCGCACAAGAAAAAAGGGCGCGTCCATGAACGACGCGCCCCGAACCAACAATCTCTGGCAACTGCGATAGTTGGGACTTTATTGTAGGCAAAAAGGGCCGCAAACCAAGACCCGGCAAGGCTTGCATCGTGCTCAGCTTGATGTGCCACAACTATTTATCAACAACTTATCAACAACGGCGACTGGCGATTTCTCGCCGGTCGGTCACTGGAAATCGAGGTGTTTTTGCACTGCAGCAAAACCACTGAAAAATGGGTGTCGGGCGCCACCAAGCCGTCACGCTTTGGTGGGCCATTCTACCCAATGCCCCCAGGGGCATGGAGCGGGCACGGCCAGGTTTCCCAGGGAATTCCCTAGCCCGCCCTTCAAGCCGCATGGGATCAGCGCGCCGGCCGGATCAGCACATACTGGGCCCATTCGCCCCGGCGCACCAGCAGGTTGACGGGCTTGGTCTTGTCCGCCTTGGCCCAGGCAGCCTCGAAGCTCTTGAGCCCGGTGACCTCCATGTTGGCCAGTTGCAAAATCACATCACCTTCGCGCAGTCCGGCCCGCGCGGCCGCATCGACGGCAGCCACGACACGCACGCCGCCCTTGATGGCCAGTTCCTTCTTCTGGGCCTCCGTGAGCTCGCCCAGGGTCAGGCCCAGGGGCTGGGAGACCAGGGTATTGGCCTTGCCGGGCTCGGTCTTGGTCTTGGCCTGTGGCGCCTCATCGGGCGGCACCTCGGCGATGACCATGGTCAGGTCCTTGCTGGCGCCGCGGCGGAACACCGTGAGGGTGCTGCGCGTGCCCGGCTTGGTATTGCCCACCATGCGCGGCAGGTCAGCCACCTTGTCGATGGCCTTGCCATCGAACTTGACGATGACGTCGCCAGCCTCCACGCCGGCCTTGGCCGCGGGCGAATCAGGCTCCACGGCCGACACCAGGGCCCCCTGGGCCTTGCCCAGGCCGATGGACTCGGCCACATCCTTGGTGACAGGGCCGATCTGCACGCCGATGCGACCGCGCGTGACCTTGCCACTGGTGCGCAGTTGGTCGCTGACGCGGGTGGCCTCGTCGATCGGGATGGCGAAGCTGATGCCCATGAAGCCGCCCGATCGCGAGTAGATCTGGCTGTTGATGCCCACGACCTCGCCACGCATGTTGATCAGCGGTCCGCCCGAATTGCCGGGATTGATGGCCACATCGGTCTGGATGAAGGGCAGATACTCACCCGTGTCACGCTGCTTGGCGCTGACGATGCCGGCCGTCACCGAGTTGTCCAGGCCGAAGGGCGAGCCGATGGCCATCACCCATTCGCCCACACGCAGGCGGTTGACGTCTCCGATCTTCACAGCGGGCAGGCCGGTGGCCGCGATCTTGACCACGGCCACGTCGGTGCGCTTGTCGCTGCCCACGATCTTGGCCTTGAATTCGCGCTTGTCGGTCAGCGTGACGATGACTTCGTCGGCGCCCTCGACCACGTGGGCATTCGTCATCACATAGCCGTCGGCCGTGAGGATGAAGCCCGAACCCACGCCGCGCGGCTGCTCTTCCTCGGGCTGCTGCGAGCGCGGCTGGGGCCGCTGGCGCGGCGCATTGGGCACCGGCAGGCCGAAGCGGCGGAAGAACTCCAACATGTCCTCGTCCATGCCCAGGGCCTCGCCGGGATTGGAGGACACTTTTTCCAGCGTGCGGATATTGACCACCGACGGCCCCACCTGCTCGACCAGATCCGTGAAGTCCGGCAGCCCGCGTGCCAGCGCGCTGGTCTGCGCATGGGCCGTGCCCGGCGGCAACAGCACCGAACCGGCACCCGCAGCCAGGGCCAGCGCGCCTGCCAGTGCGCAGGACTGCAGGGTCTTCCATCGAACTGTGGTCATGGTCATCCTTTCTAGCTCTCTCATCGAATTGCCCCGGACCGCCACCCGGCGGTCGTGAATTTCATGCAAGGCAGCCACGCGGATACCGTCTGCAGCCATTCTGGCGCAGCAGGCGGCATCCGTAGCAGCCAACGTTGGCTCTGAAGCGAAAAAAGCCTTCTTAGTTCCATTGGCCGCGCCGCGCAGCCAAAGGCCTGCGCGGTACATTGCGCGCGCACAACCCCATGCCGCAGCACATGGCTGCGCAAGGCTTGATTTTCAATGGGAAACCGGCGCAAGGCGCCGCTGCGGGCCGGTCGCGGCCTCGCCAGCCGAAGCGTTGGCCCCGATATCAGCGCTGCGAAGCCGGCCGGGGAGCGGCGGCGAAGTTGGCGTTGCGCAGGAAGCTGGCCGGCATCTGCAGCGTGGCAGGACCGCTGAACTGAGGGTGGGATGCCAGCAGTGCATCGAGGCGCGGATCCCGCAGCATCACGCTCTGCCCGTTGGGACCGGCCACGGCCACCACGGAAGACGACTGGGCCGTGGCCCCCAGCGGAAACTCCTGGCCTTCGCCGGCAGGCGCCGTGGGACCCAGCACGGCCAGGGCGGGACCCTGGCCCGGCACGGCCGTGCCCGAGGGTGCGCCCAGCATCACGCTCCAGCCAATGGCAGCCACCGCCGCCACCGAGGCAAAGCCCGCGGCCATCTTCCAGCGGAACACAGACGCATTGGCCGCATCGCGCAGCGGAGCGCCATTGGCAACGGCCTTGCCCAGCGAGGGGCGGGCAATCTGCTCAAGCTGTTCGGGCGCCACGGACACCAGGGGACGGCGCGGCTCCAGGGCGAGCTGGGCACGCACGCCCGACAGCACGTCGTGCCGGCTGTGGTGGGCCAGTTCGGGAGAGCGCAGCACATCGCCCACCAGGTGGTACATGCGCCACGCCTGCTGACCCGCCTCGCTCTCCGCATAGGCCAGCGCCGCCTGCAGCTCGGTGCTGGACAGCTCACCATCGGCCATCGCCGACAACTGCTCAAGCTCAATCAGATCATCATTCATGGAATCACCTGCTCGTCTGCTCCGGGACCCGGTGCCCGAAAAATATGCCACCACGGGCCCCGATTACCAACGTTTGCCCGACTGGCGCTCCAGCAAGGGCTTGACCCTGGCTGAAATCGCCTCCCGTGCCCGGAAAATGCGCGAACGCACGGTACCGATGGGGCAGCCCATGGCCAGGGAGATTTCCTCGTAGCTCAGGCCTTCGATTTCGCGCAGCGTCACCGCCTGGCGCAAGTCCTCGGGAAGAGCCTCCATGGCCGCATTGACCGCCTCGGCGATCTCCTGGGCCGCCAGGATGGTTTCGGGCGTTTCTTCCGTGGTTAGTTCCTGGCCGGGCCGGGAAGTTTCATCGTCGTCATCACCGTTGTGTAACGCGCTCTCCGTGATCAGCGGCGACCGCTTCATGTCGAGCAGGGCCTTTTTGGCGGTATTGACCGCGATGCGGTACAGCCAGGTGTAGAACTGCGCCTCGCCGCGAAATTGGTGCAGCGCACGATAGGCGCGGATGAAGGTCTCCTGCGTGATGTCCTGCACCAGGTCCACATCACGCACCATGCGCCCCACCAGCCGCTCGATGCGCCGCTGGTACTTGATGACCAGCAGCTCGAAGGCCCGCATGTCTCCTGCGTTGGTGCGTTCGACCAGTGCCAGGTCGCTGTCGGCAGAAGAAGGCGGGAAATCGGGAGGGGTCATGAAATGGAAAAAGACAGGCCTCTGGGCCCTGGCGCAATCACGGCCGCTGATCTTGAGTTCTGGGCCGCGAATATACAGCACGGCGCAATTCACCCCAGGTCTCGGGGCTCTGGCGCTGCAACATCAGCCACCACCCATGGCGCCGCCCCGCAGCCTGCGTGCGGGCCTGCACCCAGAGCCAGCACCCTCCATCGGCCCAGACCTGCAGACTCACGGGCTGGTCCACCGCCATGCGACCATCGGCAGGCGGCCACCACTGCGCGCCATCCCAATCCACATGGCCGGCGCCCAGGGCATGCCAGCCCCGCATCAGCCCGGCCCCGGCGACCAGGCAAGCCAGCAGCGCGGCGCCAAGCCGCCAAGGGCCCGCATGCGGCGGCGCGGCCCAGGCCCCCAACCCCGCTGCAGCCAGCAGCCACAGCGCCCACAAAAGCACGGCCAGCCATGCCGGGCGGGACAGCGGATGGCGCACTGCAGGCGGGGCATGGCGGTTCGGCATGGCGACAGTGTCGCAAACAGGGCACGGGCAGGCCAGATGCAAAAAAGCCCGCATCCTGCACGGAAGCGGGCCAATCAGGGAACATGGATCCCGCTGCGCAGGATCCTTGTCACATCAAACGCGCTTGAACACCAGGGTTCCGTTGGTGCCTCCAAAGCCGAAGTTGTTCTTCACCGCCACCTCGAGCTTGGCATCGCGCGCCGTGTTGGCGCAGTAGTCCAGGTCGCACTCGGGATCCTGGTTGTCAAGATTGATGGTCGGGGGAATCTTCTGCTCGTGCAGTGCCAGCACGGTGAACACACTCTCGATGCCACCGGCACCACCCAGCAAGTGGCCGGTCATGGACTTGGTGGAGCTGACCACGAGCTTGCGGGCATGGTCGCCCATGGCGGCCTTGATGGCATTGGTCTCGTTCAGGTCACCCAGCGGCGTCGATGTGCCGTGGGCATTGAGGTAGTCCACCTGGTCGGCATTGATGCCGGCGTTGCGCAGCGCAGCCAGCATGGCACGGCGAGGGCCGTCCATGTTGGGGGCCGTCATGTGGCCGGCGTCGGCACTCATGCCATAGCCACCCAGCTCGGCGTAGATCTTGGCGCCACGGGCCTTGGCATGTTCGTACTCCTCGAGCACCAGCACACCGGCACCTTCGCCAAGCACAAAGCCGTCGCGGTCACGGTCCCATGGGCGCGAGGCGGCCTTGGGATCGTCGTTGCGCGTGGACAGTGCACGCATGGCGGCGAAGCCTCCGACGCCCAGAGGGGACACGGTGGCTTCCGCTCCACCGGCAACCACCACATCGGCGTCACCGTATTCGATCATGCGGCCAGCCTCGCCTATGCAGTGCAGCCCGGTCGTGCAGGCGGTCACCACGGCAATGTTCGGCCCCTTGAAGCCGAAGCGCATGGACACATGACCCGCCACCATGTTGATGATGGAGGCCGGCACGAAGAACGGCGTGATGCGGCGAGGTCCGCGCGCAGCCAGTTCCGCGTGGGTGTTCTCGATCAGCGGCAAGCCGCCGATACCCGAGCCGATCACGCAGCCAATGCGCGTCGCAAGGTCTTCGGACAAGGCCTCGCCCGTGGGCAGACCTGCGTCCTGCACGGCCTGCGCCGCAGCCGCGATGCCGTAATGGATGAAAGTGTCCATGGAGCGCGCATCCTTGGCGCTCATGTACGACTCCACATCGAATCCCTTGACCTCGCCTGCAATCTTGCAGGCAAAGTTCGAGGCATCGAACTTGGTGATGAGGTCAATGCCGGATTGACCGGCCAAAAGATTGGCCCAGGCTTCGCCCACCGTGTTGCCCACGGGGGAGATGCAGCCCAGGCCGGTCACGACAACGCGACGACGGCTCATGCGTAAAACCTTCTGCTGATCGCTCGGGTCAGGGCCCTATCAGGCCTTCTGGTGGGTGTTGGCGTAGTCGATGGCGTTTTGCAC
>JAIRVR010000074.1 GCA_031253795.1 Burkholderiaceae bacterium | reverse complement strand
AAGACCGGTATCGTCGAATTCGCCCAAGGCCTGCACGCCCTGGGCATCAAGCTGCTGTCCACCGGCGGCACCGCCAAGCTGCTGGCCGAGGCCGGCCTGCCCGTGACCGAGGTGGCCGAGGTCACCCAGTTCCCCGAAATGCTGGATGGCCGCGTCAAGACCCTGCATCCCAAGGTCCACGGCGGCCTGCTGGCGCGCCGCGAGCTGCCCGCCCACATGGCGGCCCTCAAGGAGCACGGCATCGACACCATCGATCTGCTGGTGGTCAACCTCTACCCCTTCGAAGCCACCGTGGCCAAGGCCGGCTGCACCCTGGCCGATGCCATCGAGAACATCGACATCGGCGGCCCGGCCATGGTGCGCTCGGCCGCCAAGAACTGGGCCGACGTGGGCGTGATCACCGATGCCGGTCAGTACGAGGCCGTTCTGAGTGAACTCAAGGCCGAAGGAAAGCTGTCCGACAAGCTGCGCTTCGCGCTGTCCGTGGCCGCCTTCAACCGCATCGCCCAGTATGACGGCGCCATCAGCGACTACCTGTCCAGCGTGAAGTTCGAGGACACCCGGCTGTCCGAAAGCTATGTGCCCGAGCGCAGCCTGTTCCCCGGCCAGAGCAATGGCCAGTTCATCAAGGTGCAGGACCTCCGCTACGGTGAAAACAGCCACCAGCAGGCCGCCCTGTACCGCGACCTGTACCCGGCTCCGGGCTCCCTGGTCACGGGCGAGCAGCTGCAGGGCAAGGAGCTGTCGTACAACAACATCGCCGACGCCGACGCCGCCTGGGAATGCGTCAAGAGCTTCGAACAGCCGGCCTGCGTCATCGTCAAGCACGCCAACCCCTGCGGCGTGGCCGTGGGCCAGGATGCGCACCAGGCCTATGCCAAGGCCTTCCAGACCGATCCGACCAGCGCCTTCGGCGGCATCATCGCCTTCAACCGCACGGTGGACAAGGCTGCGGCCGAGGCCGTGGTCAAGCAGTTCGTCGAAGTGCTGATGGCCCCCGATTTCACGGCCGAGGCCCTGGAAATCTTCAAGCCCAAGGTCAATGTGCGCCTGATGAAGATCGCGCTGCCCCAGGGTGGCGCCTCCGCCTGGGACCAGGGCCGCAACGCCATGGACGCCAAGCGCGTGGGCTCGGGCCTCCTGCTGCAGACCGCCGACAACCATGAACTGGCCCTGGCCGATCTCAAGGTCGTCACCGTCAAGCAACCCACGCCCGAGGAACTGCAGGATCTGCTGTTCGCCTGGAAGGTCGCCAAGTACGTCAAGAGCAATGCCATCGTGTTCTGCAAGAACGGCATGACCATGGGCGTGGGCGCGGGCCAGATGAGCCGCCTGGATTCGGCGCGCATCGCCTCCATCAAGGCCGAGGCCGCCAAGCTCAGCCTGCAGGGCACGGTCGTGGCCAGCGATGCCTTCTTCCCCTTCCGCGACGGCCTGGACGTGGTGGTTGACGCGGGTGCCACCTGCGTGGCCCAGCCCGGTGGCTCCATGCGCGACCAGGAGGTCATCGATGCCGCCAACGAGCGCGGCGTCGCCATGGTCTTCACGGGCGTGCGCCATTTCCGCCACTGATCCGGCCACGGTCCGCATCCATGGACAGAAATCCCTACGAGGATGAGGACCAGCCCCCATCCCGGCCGCGCTGGCTGGGCTGGGCCATCGTGGTCTTCATGCTGCTGGTGGCGCTGGGCGTGTTCAACATCGGCTGGCGCATCATGCGCGGGCCGGCCGCGGCGCCCGTTGCCGCCACGGGCACGGCCGATGCCAGGCTGGCGGCCGGCAAGGCCCTGGTCGAGGGCAACGACTGCATGCGCTGCCATGGCATGGTGCGCCACTACGTGGGCCCATCCTTCCAGCAGATTGCACAGCGCTACCGTGACCGCGCCGATGCCGCCGAGCACCTGGCGCGCCGCATCCGCGAGGGCGGTGCCGGCGAATGGGGGCGCGCCATCATGCCGCGCCATCCCCAGCTGACCGAAGACCAGTCGCTGCAGATGGCGGCATGGCTGCTGTCCCTGCCCGACCCGGCACCCCAGGCGACCTGAACATGGCCACGCTGTTCACCGCCCCCGATGGTCGGCCGCGCTGCCACTGGTGCGCGGCCACGCCGGCCTACCAGGCCTACCATGACCGCGAATGGGGCTTTCCCGTGGCCGACGACCGCCGGTTGTTCGAAAAGCTCAGCCTGGAAGGTTTCCAGGCGGGCCTGAGCTGGCTGACCATTCTCAACAAGCGCGAGAACTTCCGCGCGGCGTTCGCGGGCTTCGACTTCGATGCCGTGGCGCGCTTCAACGAGGACGATGTGCTGCGCCTGTTGCAGGACACAGGCATCGTGCGCCACCGCGGCAAGATCGAGGCTGTGATCCACAACGCCCGCTGTGCGCAGGAAATGGTGGCGAGCGAGGGCTCGCTGGCCACCTTCTTCTGGCGCCATGTGCCCGTTGCCACGCCGCAGGCCGGACCGGTCTCCGAGACCGCAGGGTCGCGTGCCCTGTCCCGCGAGCTCAAGAAGCGCGGCTGGAAGTTCGTCGGTCCCACCACCGTCTACTCCTTCATGCAGGCCATGGGCCTGGTCAACGACCATGCCGTCGGCTGCGCCGTGCGCGACGAGGTCGAGCAGGCGCGCCAGGGCTTCCGGTGGAAATGAAGCCGCCCTGAGGGCAGAGAGCCCCCGGCGGAGGGATTCAGAGCGTCTTGAACACTTCGCGCGCGGCCTCGACGGTCCTGTCGATGTCGGCATCCGTGTGCGCCGCGCTGACGAAGCCGGCTTCGTAGAGGGCGGGGGCGAAATAATGGCCGCGCTCCAGCATGCCGTGGAAGAAGCGGTTGAACAGCGCGCCGTCGGTCTTCATCACCTCGGCCCAGGTGCCGGGCAGCTCGGGTAGCAGATAGAAGCCGAACAGGCCGCCCTGGTGATCCACGCTGAAGGGGATGCCGGCCGCGTCGGCCTCGGCCTTGAGGCCGGCCATGAGGCGGCCGGTGCGTGCGTGCAAGGCTTCGTGGAAGCCCGGGGCGCTGATCAGCTCCAGCGTCTTGAGGCCGCAGGCCGTGGCAATGGGGTTGCCCGACAGCGTACCGGCCTGGTAGACCGGGCCCAGGGGCGAGAGCTTTTCCATGATCTCGCGGCGCGCGCCGAAGGCAGCCATGGGCATGCCGCCGCCGATGACCTTGCCCAGCACGGTGATGTCGGGTGCAAAGCCTTCGATCTGGCCGGCATACAGGCTTTGGGCGCCGCCCAGGGCCACGCGAAAGCCGGTCATCACCTCGTCGTAGACCAGAAGGGCGCCGTGCTCGCGCGTGAGTTCGCGGATGCGGCGCGTGAATTCCACGCTGGCGCGCACGAAATTCATGTTGCCGGCGATGGGCTCCATGATCACGCAGGCGATCTCGGCGCCGAACTGGGCAAAGGCCTGTTCGAGCTGTCCCACATCGTTGTATTCGAGCACCACGGTGTCCTTGACCACGTCCTGGGGCACGCCGGCCGAGGACGAGGCGCCAAAGGTGGCCAGGCCCGAGCCGGCCTTGACCAGCAAGGCGTCGGCATGGCCGTGGTAGCAGCCGTTGAACTTGATGATCCTGTTGCGGCCCGTGAAGCCGCGCGCCAGGCGCAGCGCGCTCATGCCGGCTTCCGTGCCCGAGCTGACCATGCGCACCATGTCCATGGAGGGCATGAGCGAGAGGATCTTCTCGGCCAGCACCACCTCGCGCTCGGTGGGTGCGCCGAAGGAAAAGCCTTCCAGCGCGGCGGCCTGCACGGCGGCCATCACCTCGGGGTGGCCATGGCCCAGGATCATGGGCCCCCAGGAGCCGATGTAGTCGGTGAACTGCTGGGCGTTCTCGTCCCAGAAATGGGCGCCCTGGGCGCGGCGCACGAAGCGCGGCGTGCCGCCGACGGCATTGAAGGCGCGCACAGGCGAATTCACGCCACCGGGAATGACGGTCTTGGCACGTTCGAAAAGGGGCAGATTCAGGTCTTGGGTCATAGGGCGTGGGGCGTGCCGGGAACGACGGCGCCGCCCTGCGGCGGCGGCGCCCGGTCTCAATGCTTGGTATCGGGGGACGGCATCACGAAGCCCTCGATGGGCTGGGTGTCGGGATCGAGGGCCGTGGCCGGCGCGGCGTCGTCCGAGGCTTCCTCGTCCTCGGGATCGGGCTGGGCCCAGAACATGCGGTCGGGGATGAAATGGCCCATGCCGGGCCGAAAGCCGCTGTCCAGGCTGCGGTCCAGGTATTCGAGCGCTTCCTGGGTGGCCAGGCCCAGGTCGTTGCCGCTGGCGATCAGGGCCGTGAGCGCTGCCGACAGCGTGTCGCCGGAGCCCGTGAACGTGGCATCGAACAGCTCGTACTTGCTGTTGCCCAGCACGGACTGGGCCGTGACCAGCACGTTGTCCACGAACTGGTCGGGCAGGGGCATGCCGGTGACCAGCACATACGGCACTTCCAGCGCCTGGGCTGCCATGGCGATGTCGCGCGCCGTGGGGCTGCGGGCGCTGTCCCAGTCGGGCAGCAGCCAGCGCCACAGGGTGCTGTGGCTTCCTACCAACACCGAGGTTTGAGGGAGGACAAGCTCCTTGAGCGCATCCATGTACTGGTCCAGCGGATCCTCGTCCCACCAGGACAGGTCGGGCATGTAGCAGACGATGGGGATGTCGGGGTAGTCGGAGGCGATCTCGGCGATGGCTGCCAGATTGCCGGGACTGCCTGCGAAGCCGACCTTGATGGCCGAGACCGGAATGTCCTCCAGCACGGCCCGCGCCTGCTCGGCCACGGCCTCGTCGTCGAAGGGAAAGTGCTCGAAGATCTTGGCCGAGTCGCGCGCATAGGCGCCCGTGACCACGGGCAGCGGGTGGCCGCCCACCGAGGCGATGGTGGCGATGTCGGCCGACAGGCCGCCGGCGCCGCTGGGATCGCTGGCGTTGAAGACCAGGACGCAGACGGGAGCCGCCTCGTCCATGGCTTCGGTATCGGTGCTGGGGGAGTTGGAGGAGTTCAATGCCATGGCTCGGCCCAGTTTGCACCCCGCTGGCGCAGGGCGGGCCGGGTGGTTGTGACTAGATACAATCGTTGCATTCTATGTGAAGGCCCTTTAAGCTGTGACCGACCCTAAAACTTGGATGTGCTTGATCTGCGGGTGGATCTATGACGAGGCGCAAGGCTGCCCCGAGCA
>JAIRVR010000068.1 GCA_031253795.1 Burkholderiaceae bacterium | reverse complement strand
CCGGGGCGCGCGTGCGCATGCCGGCATCGTTGAGCGTGCGCAGCACTTCCAGCCCGGCCAGCACGCCGTAGTTGCCGTCGAACTTGCCGCCCGTGGGCTGGGTGTCGATGTGGCTGCCCGTCATCACGGGCGGCAGGTGGTCGTCCACGCCGGCGCGGCGCGCAAAGATATTGCCGATGGCATCGACGCGGATGCTGCAGCCTGCCTCGCGCGCCCACTGCACGAACAGGTCACGGCCCTGGCGGTCCAGATCGGTCAGGGCCAGGCGGCAGACGCCGCCCTTGGGCGTGGCGCCTATGCGCGCCAGGTCCATCAGCGATTGCCACAGGCGGGCGCCATCGGTGCGCAGCGCGGCCGCGACTGCGGTGGCTGCAAGAGGGGTACTGAGATCCATGCATGGCTCCTGGCAAGGCAACGGGGGGTCAGGCGATTCCTACGCCCAGATACCGGTCTTTCACGGCGTCGTCGGAAAGGAAGGCGGTATTGCTGGCCTCGTGCGCAATCGCGCCCTGTTCGATGATGTAGTGGCGGTCGGCCAACTGGGTGCAGACCTCGAGGTTCTGCTCCACCAGCACGATGGCCACGCCCGCGGCCTTGATGGTCTTGAGCTGGGCCACGATCTCCTCGACGATGACGGGGGCCAGGCCTTCCACGGGTTCGTCGAGCATGAGCAGGCGCGGAGCGTTCATCAGGGCACGGCCTATGGCCAGCAACTGCTGCTCGCCGCCCGATAGCTGGCCGCCGCCGTTGCCGCGCCGTTCCTGCAGGCGGGGGAAGATGCGGTAGATATCGCCCAGTTGCCATGGCGAGCGTTTGCGCTGGCCCAGCAGCAGGTTCTCCTCCACGGTCAGCAGCTTGAAGATGCCCCGGTGTTCTGGCACCAGGCAGATGCCGCGCTGGGCCACGAGGTGGGTGGCCAGCCGGTGCACGGGTTCGCCGCCGAAGCGGATCTGACCCTGCGTGGGCTGCAACACGCCTGCAATGGACTTGAGCGTGGTGGTCTTGCCCGCGCCGTTGCGGCCCAGCAGGGTGACCAGTTCACCATCGGCCACCTGCAGGGACACGCCCTGCAGCACATGGCTTTTGCCGTAATGGGCGTGGATGTTTTCCACCGACAGCAGCGCGCTCATGCCTTGCCTCCCGTGATCATGTTGCCCAGATAGGCGCTGCGCACGCGCGCGTCGCTGCGGATCTCGTGCGGCAGGCCCTCGGCCAGCACCCGGCCCTGCTGCATGACGGTGATGGTGTCGGAGATGTCCATGACGATGTTCATGTTGTGCTCGATGAGGACCACGGTGTGCTCGTCCTTGAGGCCCTGGATCAGGTGCTTCATCTCCTCCAGATCGTCGATGCCCATGCCCGATGTCGGCTCGTCGAGGAAGATGGCCTTGGGCCGGGCGGCCAGGGCCATGCCCACTTCCAGCCGCCGCTGCTGGCCATGGGACAGATTGCCGGCTGGCGTATCCGCGTGGCGCTCCAGGCCCAGGCGCGCGAGCACGCTGGCCACGGTGTCGGCGCAGGCGCGTGGGCCCACGGGCGCGTTCCAGCAGTCCAGCGCCTTGGCTGGCGCCACACCCTGGGCGGCCAGGCGCAGGTTCTCGCGCACGGACAGGCCCAGGAATAGGCTGGTGACCTGGAAGGAGCGCGCCATGCCGCGGCGCACGCGGCGGTGGTCGGGTTCGCGCGTCACGTCGTGGCCGTCGAACACGATGCGCCCGCCGCTGACGCTCTTGGTGCCCGTGAGCATGTGGAACAGGGTGGTCTTGCCGGCACCGTTGGGGCCTATCACCGAGTGCACGGTATGGGCGCGCACCTTCAGGTCCACGCCGCCCAGGGCGACGAATTTGTCGTAGCGCTTTTCCACGCCCACGGCTTCGAGCAGGATGGGGGATGCGGTGTTGCTCATGCCCTGCCTCCCCTGGTGTCTGCGGCAGTACCTGCGCCGGCATCTGCTCCTGCCTCGCCAGGGGCCTTGCGGCGCACCAGGCCCCACAGGCTTTCGCCCAGGCCCCACAGGCCGCGCTGCAGGCCCAGGCTGACGATCATCAGCACCACGCCCAGCAGCAGCAGCCAGCGCGGCCACAGCGTGGAAAGCCAGTCGCCCAGCAGCACGTAGAAGGCCGCGCCCAGCACCGAGGCCAGCAGGTTGCCCGTGCCACCGATCACGGTCATCACCAGGATCATTTCGCTGGTGTGGTATTCGGCATTGGACAGCGGCGCGATGCCCGTCATCATGGCGTGCAGGGCCCCGGCCAGGCCGGTGACCGCGCCCGAAATCACGAAGGCCTGCAGCTTGAGCAGGCGCAGGTCGTAGCCCACGGCGGCCGCGCGCTCCTCGTTGTCCCGCACGGCCAGCAGGGTGCGGCCGAACAGGGAGTCGCAGACGCGGCGCAGCAGCCAGAACACCACGAGAAAAAGCACGGCGACAAAGCCGTAGTACTGCCAGGGCGAGGCCAGCGGCCACAGCGTCCGACCGGCCACCGCCAGGGCCGGCCGCGGCACATCCAGCAGGCCGTTGTCGCCGCCCGTCAGGTCCGTGGCCGTATAGGCCAGGAAATAGAACATCTGGGCAAAGGCCAGGGTCAGCATCACGAAGTAGGTGCCGCGCTGGCGTATGGCCACCCAGCCGACGACGGCCGCGCCAAGGGCTCCCATGGCCGTGGCCGCCAGCAGGGCCAGGGGCATGGGCAGGGGCCAGCGCGTGAGCAGCAGGGCGATGGTATAGCTGCCCAGGCCGAAGAAGATGCCCTGCCCGAAGGACAGCAGGCCCGTATAGCCCAGCAGCAGATTGCAGCCCATGGCTGCCAGCGCGAAGATCAGCACTTCGCTGGCCAGCGAGCCCGACTGCATGCACAGCGGCATGGCGACCACGATGGCCAGGGCCAGAAGAAGATGGGAATGCCTGGTCATGGTGTCATCCTTTGCGGCCCAGCAGGCCATGGGGGCGCAGCAGCAGCACGGCTGCCATGGCCACGTAAATCATCAGCCGGGCACCTTCGGGCCACAGCGTGCTCATCACGCTCTGCACGATGCCGATCAGCAGGCCGCCCACCAGGGCGCCACCGAAGCTGCCCAGGCCGCCGACCACCACGATGACGAAGGCCACGCCAAGGGCTTCCACGCCCATGAAGGGCTCGGCCCCGCGGATGGGGGCGGCCAGCACGCCGGCCAGCGCCGCCGTGGCCGCGCCCAGCGCGAACACCAGGCTGAAGATGCGCAGCACGTTCATGCCCAGCAGGGACACCATCTCGGTGGATTCGCTGCCCGCGCGCACCGCGCTGCCCAGGCGCGTGCCCTCCAGCAGCCACCACAGCAGCACGGCCAGCACGGCGGTGAAGCCGATGACGAACAGCCGGTACTTGGGATAGACGAAGCTGCCCCACATCACCACGCCCTGCAGCAGGTCGGGCACGGCCACGCTGTCGCCCAGCGGCCCCCATTGCAGGATGACCAGCTCCTGCACCACGAGGGCCAGGCCCACGGTGACGATGATGTGGAACTCATGGGCCTTGGCATAGACATGGCGCAGCATGAGCTTTTCCACCAGCCAGCCCAGCGCCCCCACGGCCAGCGGCACCGCGATCAGGGACAGCCAGAAGCTCAGCCCCCAGCGCGTCATCTGGTAGCAGAAATAGGCGCCCAGCAGGTAGAAGGCGCCATGCGCGAAGTTCACGAAGCGCAGCAGGCCGAAGACGATGGACAGGCCCACGGCCAACAGGAAATACAGCATGCCGATGCCGATCCCGTTGATGGTCTGAAGCAGGTAGATGCTCATACAGGGTCCGAAACGATGGACGAAGGAGGCGGCGCGGAATGCGCGATGGTTTTGCGCCCCGTGCGACACAGGGCTGTGCCTCTGAACTGGCGTGGCCCAACTCAGGGACACCGAGCAAGGGCCGCCCCGCAGCGACGGTGTCGTCCCCCTCCCGCGAAGCGAGAGAGGGGGAAGGCGCGCAGCGCCTCAGGGGGTGCCTTCCATCTCAAACCAGCTTGCAGCCGGTCTGGTCGGCGGGAAGGAAAGATTTCCCCGAGCTCACGACATCCACGTAGTCGTCCTTGTTTTTCATCCTGGCCTTGGCCTTGCCCTTGAGCAGGTAGTAGCTCTTGAGGACCTGGTGGTCGGCCTTGCGAACTTCCTCCTCGCCCGTCAGGCCCTGGTACTTCATGCCTTCCAGCGCGGCCACCACGGCCTTGGGGTCGGCCGAACCGGCCTTGACGATGGCGTCGATCATCAGCTTGGTGCAGATGTAGTGGCCGGCCAGGCTGTAGTTGGGGTTGGCCTTGAATTTGTCGTTGCAGCGCTGGACCAGCTCGCGGTTGAGCGGCGCGTCCACCGTATGCCAGTACTGGGCGCCGAAGTACACGCCGTCGCACAGGTCGGCCCCCAGCGACTCGAACTGCTCCAGGCCCGAGGCCCAGGCGATCAGGATGGTCATGTTCTTGTTCATGCCGAAGCTGATGGCCTGGCGCAGCGCGTCCGAGGACTGGGCGCCGAAGTTCAGCAGCAGCAGCACATCGGGCTTGGCGGCCACGGCATTGGTCAGGTAGCCGCTGAACTCCTTCTCGGTCAGCGAGTGGTAGCTGTTGCCCACATGCTCGATGCCCTTTTCCTTGAAGATGTTCTTGGCCGCCGTCAGCAGGCCGTCGCCGAAAACATACTGGGGTGTGATGGTGTACCAGCGCTTGGCCTTGGGCAGGGATTCGATCAGCGGGCGCACGGTCTGCTCGATGGCGCCGAAGGTGGGCGCCGACCAGCGGAAGGTGGCGCTGTTGCAGTCCTTGCCCGTGATTTCGTCGGCACCGGCCGTGGTGATGAAGATGCCGCCGGTCTTCTCGGCTTCCTTGCCCATGGCCAGGGCCTCGGACGAGAGGATGCCGCCCGCGAAAAAGCGCGTGCCCTGCTGCTGTGACGACTCCTGCAGCTTGCGCACGGCCGTGGCGGGCTTGCCCTCGGTGTCCAGCACCGTGTAGGCCAGGGGGCGGCCCAGGGCCTTGCCGTACTGTTCTATCGCCAGCTTCATGCCCAGGTCGGCGTATTTGCCGTTGGCCGCGAAGGCGCCCGACATGGGAACGGGGCAGGCGAACTGGATGGTGTCCTTGGCCTGCGCCCAGGCGGCACGGCCCAGGCCCAGCGAGGCGGGCAGCGCTCCGAGCGCCGAAAGTTGCAGGAGGTGACGACGTTGCATGGGGGACTCCGTGAAGTGGCGAAAGGCGCTGGCGGCCAGGGAGCCCAATTCGGAGCAAGTTGCATGCCAGTCGCATGCAATTGCGCACAGGCTCCTTCATTCATATTTATAGTGATAAATAGCAAAAATAGGGCGCGTGCTAACCCTAGCCGGGGCAGCCAGGCGCCATGCCGGTGCAGGCCGCACCAAACCCGCATGCGGTCAGCGCGCGGGCCGCCAGGGCGTCTGGCCGCGGGGGAGGCCGTCGTTTTCGGTGAGTGAGCAGATGTGGGGGCGCCATGCACCGGTGCGGACCGGATCTGCGGGGGGCCGTGGTGCGGCGTGGCCGGGAATCATGGCCAGCGCAGGCGCGGCGGTCGCCGGCCGCGCCTGGTGCGGTCAGGGCTGCAGGAAGGTCACGGATGCAGGCCGGCCCTGGAGATGCAGTGCGGCCTGTGGCGCGGGGCTGCTGGCGATCAGCTGGCCACGGCGCCAGACCTTGAGCCGTGCCGCGCGCAGCCGTATGGCTTCCGCAGCCGAGCGCGCATGCAACAGTACGAAGTCGGCGTTCGCGCCGGGGTGCAGGCCGTAGTTCTCGAGGCCGAGGATCCTGGCGGGCGTGGTCGTCACCGCCTCGAAGCACTGGCGCATTGCATCCTGGCTGGTCATCTGCGCCACATGCAGGCCCATATGGGCCACTTCCAGCATGTCGCCGCTGCCCAGGCTGTACCAGGGGTCCATGCAGCAGTCCTGGCCGAAGGCCACGGGAATGCCTGCCGCCAGCATCTCGGGCACGCGCGTCATGCCGCGGCGCCGGGGGTAGCTGTCGTGTCGGCCTTGCAGCGTGATGTTGATCAGCGGGTTGGCAATCGCCGAGACACCGGCCTCGCGCATCAGCGGCAGCAGCTTGGAGACATAGTAGTTGTCCATGCTGTGCATGCTGGTCAGGTGCGAGCCGGTGACGCGGCCATGCAGGCCCAGCCGCTGGGTTTCATACGCCAGGGTCTCGATGTGGCGGCTCAGGGGATCGTCGCTTTCGTCGCAGTGCATGTCCACGCGCAGGCCACGCCCGGCGGCCAGCTCGCACAGCCAGCGCACGCTGTCGCCGCCATCGCCCATGGTGCGCTCGAAATGTGGAATGCCGCCGACCACGTCCACGCCCATGTCCAGTGCGCGCACCAGGTTGTCCCTGGCGCCCGGGGCGCGCAGCAGGCCGTCCTGGGGAAAGGCGACCAGCTGCAGGTCGATCCAGGGCTTCACCCGGTCGCGCACATGGAGCAGGGCCTCGGTGGCCAGCAGGCGCGGGTCGCACACATCCACATGGCTGCGTATGGCCAGCAGGCCGCGTGCCACCGCCCAGTCGCAGTAGGCCAGGGCGCGCTCGACGATGGCCTCCTGGGTGAGCAGGGGCTTGAGCTCGCCCCACAGCGCGATGCCTTCGAGCAGCGTGCCGCTTTCGTTCACGCGTGGCAGGCCATAGCTCAGCGTGGAGTCCATGTGGAAATGCGCGTCCACAAAGGGCGGCGAGACCAGCAGGCCGCCGGCATCGACGACCTGTGCAGCATGCGCCGGCAGCGCGGGCTGCAGCGCCACGATGCGGCCGTCCTGCACGCCGATGTCGATGTTGTCCCGCCCATCGGGCAGCGTGCAGTGGCAAACGATCAGATCCAGCAGCATGTCAGTCTTCCATGGCATTGCGTTTGAAACCGCTGCATCCCCAGGCCAGGGACAGCGAGCAAGGGCCGCCCCGCAGCAAGGCTGTCGTCCCCCTTCCAGGGGGAAGGCGCGCAGCGACTCAGGGGATGTTCCATATCAACGCTCTCCCTTGCGGTAGGGCTTCATCAGTGCCTGAGGGTAGCTGGCGCGGCGCGCCATCACCACCAGGGCAAGGATGGACAGCAGATAGGGCAGCATCAGATAGACCTGGTACGGCAGCAGGGCACCGCTTTCTCCCTGCTGCAGGCGCAGTTGCAGGGCATCGAAAAAGGCAAACAGCAGCGCACCCAGCAAAGCCTTGCCGGGTCGCCAGGAGGCGAAGACCACCAATGCCACGCAGATCCAGCCGCGCCCGTTGACCATGTTGAAGAAAAAGGCGTTGAAGGCCGAGAGTGTCAGGAACGCGCCGGCCAGGCCCATGAGGGCCGAGCCGGCCACGATGGCGCCCGTGCGCACCCAGGCCACATGGATGCCCTGGCTTTCCGCCGCCTGCGGGCTTTCGCCCACCATGCGAATCGCCAGGCCCAGGGGCGTGCGCGCCAGCACCCAGTACAGCAGGGGCACCAGCAGCAGGGCGACCAGCGTCAGCGGCGTCTGTGCGTTCAGCGCCGGGATCGGCAGCCAGTCCATGGCCGCGAACGGCTCGATGGTGGGCGGCGTATCCACCTTGGGAAATTTCACGCGGTAGGCATAGTAGGACAGGGCGGTGGCCAGCATGGTGATGCCCAGGCCGCAGACATGCTGGGACAGCGCCAGCCCCACCGTGAGCAGGGCATGCAGCAGGCCCAGCAGGGCTCCCGCGAGAAGGGCTGCGAAGACGCCGGCCCACAGGCCATGGCCGCTGTAGACCGTCAGCCAGCCCACGAAGGCGCCGGCCACCATGATGCCTTCTATGCCGAGGTTGAGCACGCCCGCGCGCTCGCACAGCAGCACGCCGAGTGTGCCCAGGATCAGCGGCGTTGCCACGCGCAGAACGGCCACCCAGAAGGGCAGGCTGGCCAGGGTGTCCATGAGCTCCTGCATCAGCGGGTCCTCCACTGGATGCGGTACTGCGCCATGAGCGATGCCACCAGCACCGCGACCAGCGCCGCCGCCACGATCACATCCGCGATGTAGGTGGGCACGCCAACGCTGCGGCTCATGCTGTCGGCCCCCACCTGGATGCCGGCGACCAGAACGGCCGAGGCCAGCACGCCCAGCGGCCTGAGCCCGGCGAGCATGGCGATCACGATGCCCGTATAGCCATAGCCGGGCGAGAGGTCCAGCGTCACATAGCCCGCGCGGCCCGCGACCTCGATGGCGCCTGCCAGGCCCGCGATGCCGCCCGAGATCAGTGCCGTCACCACGATGGTTCCCAGGGTGCCCACTCCCGCGAAACGGGCAGCCTTCGGGTTGGCGCCCGTGGCGCGGATGTCGAAGCCCAGCACCGTACGCTCCAGCACCAGCCACAGCAGTACGGCCAGGGCCGCGGCCCAGACCAGGCCCGTGTGCAGGCGTGTGCCTTCGAGCAGGCGCGACAGTTCGAGGTCCGGCAGCAGTGCCACGCTCTGGGGCCAGCCCAAGGCCGTCGGGTCCTTCATCGGGCCGTCCAGCAGCGCGGAAACCGCCAGCGCCGCAATGAAGTTCAGCAGCAGGGTGGTCACCACCTCGTCCACGCCCAGCCTGGCCTTGAGCAGGGCGGGGCCCAGCAGCATGAGTGCGCCAGCCACGGCAGCCGCCAGCATGGTCAGCACGAACAGCAGGGGCATGGGCCAGTCCAGGCCCGTGCCGCCATGCATGCCACCCACCGCCACGGCGGCCAGCGCGCCGGCGTAGAGCTGGCCTTCCGCCCCGATGTTGAACAGCCGCGCGCGGAACGCCACGGCCACGGCCAGGCCCGTGAGCACCAGCGGAATGGCCCGCGTCAGCGTCTCGCTCCAGGCGAACTTCGAGCCGAAGCCGCCCTGGACCAGCAGCGCAAAGGTCTGACCCACGGGCTTGCCGGCCCACATCACCAGCAGCGCGGCCACCACCAGGGTGGCCGCGAGCGCGCACAGCGGCGCCGCCAGCAGCGCCGTGCGCGACAGCGACGGTCTTTTTTCCAGCCTCATGTCCCGGCCCCTGCGCCCGCCATCGCGAGTCCTATGCTTTGGCGCGTCCATTCGCCGGCATCGCGTGCCGGTGTGAGATGGCCTTCGTGCATCACGGCAATGCGGTCGCCCATGAGCATCACTTCGTCGAGATCATCGGAAATCAGCAGCACGGCCGCGCCGGCGTCGCGGGCCGCCAGCAGGCGCTGCTGCACGTAGTCGACCGCGCCGATGTCCAGCCCCCAGGTGGGCTGGTGGGCGACGATCAGGCGGGGCGTGTGCGTGTCCGACACGCCCAGGGCGCGGCCCAGCACCAGCTTTTGCATGTTGCCGCCGGACAGGGAGCGCGCCTGCGCATCGGGTCCGCCGCCGCGCACGTCGAAGTCCTCGCAGAGGGTGCGTGCCTTTGCGCGCGCCGCCGCCCGCTTCACCAGGCCCCAGCGCGCAAGCGCCTTGCCCGGCTGGCGCAGGTACTCCGACACGGCGTTTTCCCAGACCGGCAGATCGCCCACGACGCCTGTGCCATGCCGGTCCTCGGGGATGCGCGCCACGCCTTGCGCCACCAACTGCGCGGGCTGCCGTGGCAAGGGCCGGCCCTGCAGGCTGACGCTGCCCCGGGTGATGGCCACCATGCCACTGAGCACGCCTGCCAGCGCCGCCTGCCCGTTGCCGGAGACACCTGCCACGGCCACGATCTCGCCGGATGCGATGTCCAGAGACGCTCCGCGCAGCGCGTCACGCCCTGCCGCGGTATGCACCTGGTCCAGCCGGCAGACCAGGCCGCCACGCCGGGCCGTGGGCTGGCGCACGCCGGCCTGCACGCTGCGGCCCACCATGGCCGATGCCAGGTCGGCCTGGGTTGCGCCCCGGCTGTCCAGCTCGGCCACCAGCCGGCCGTGGCGCAGCACCGCGATGCGATGCGAAACGCGCAGTACCTCCGGGAGCTTGTGGCTGATGAAGATGATCGACAGACCCTGGGCCACCATCTGGGCGAGCGTGCCGAACAAGGCCTCGCTTTCCTGGGGGGTGAGCACGGCCGTGGGTTCGTCCAGGATCAGGATGCGCGCGCCACGGTACAGCGCCTTGAGGATTTCCACGCGCTGGCGCTCGCCCACGCCGAGCGTGGCCACGCGGGCGTCGGGATCGACCACGAGGCCGAACTGCCGCGACACGGCCATCAGCCGATCGCGCGCAGCGGCGCGGCGTGAGCGCGGCGACCACAGCGGCTCCGTGCCCAGCAGAATGTTGTCGAGCACGCTGAGGTTGTCGGCCAGCGCGAAGTGCTGGTGCACCATGCCGATGCCCGCGGCCAGCGCCGCGCGCGGATGGCCGGGCGGCAGGGGCCGTCCGTGCACGCGGATATGGCCGCCGTCGGCCACGTAGTGGCCGAACAGGATGGCCATCAGCGTCGATTTGCCGGCACCGTTCTCGCCCAGCAGGGCCAGTACCTCACCTGCACCGAGCGTCAGCGAGATGTCGTCGTTGGCCGTCAGGGCGCCGAAGCGCTTGGTGATGTGGCTGAGCTCCAGCACCGGCGCCGGACCATGGATCGTGTCCATCGGGTCTGCCTGCGGTCTCAGGGCTTGGGCTGTGCGTCGTTGACCTTCACGGTGAACTTGCCGGCCAGGATCTCGGCCTGCCTGTCGGCTACCCTCTTCTTCAGGTCGGCGGGCACCTTGGCCTCGAACGTGCCCAGCGGCGCCAGCGAGGAGCCGCCATGCTTCATCATCGAATAGGGGCCGAAATCCGCAGCCTTGAAGCTGCCGGCCTTCACCTGCCGGATGGCCTCGTCCACGGTGGGCTGCATGTTCCACAGCGCCGAGGCGACCACCGTGTCGGGGTACTGCGCCTGGGTGTTGATCACGTTGCCTATGGCCAGCACCTTGCGCTCCTTGGCTGCATCGCTGACACCGAAACGCTCGGCGTAGAGCACGTCGGCCCCCTTGTCCACCATGGCGAAGGCGGCTTCCTTGGCCTTGGGCGGGTCGAACCAGCTGTTGATGAAGCTGATACTGAAACTGACCTGAGGATTGACCGAGCGCGCACCCTCCATGAAGGCGTTCATGAGCCGGTTGACCTCGGGGATGGGGAAGCCGCCGACCAGGCCGATCTTGTTGGAGCGGGTCATGCCGCCCGCGATCATGCCCGACAGGTAGCTGGGCTCCTGGATGTAGTTGTCGAACACCGCGAAATTGCCGCCCGTGGGCTTGCCCGAGGAGCCGACAACAAAGGCCACCTTGGAGAAATCCCTGGCGACCTTGCGCGCCGCCGCTTCCACCCCGAATACCTCGCCGAAGATCAGTTGCGCGCCGCCGTTCGCGTATTCGCGCATCACGCGCTCATAGTCCGGGTTGGCGACGTTTTCGGTGGCCTTGTACTCGATGTCGCCACGGGCCTCCGCGGCCTTGAGCGCCAGATGGATGCGGCTGACCCATTGCTGCTCGAACGGCACGGTGTAGATGCCCGCGACCTTGAGCTTGTCGGCGGCCGAGGCGGAGCCGGCGCCAAGGCAGGCAAGGGCGGCGAGGCCGGCGGCGGCCAGCGCGCTGCGGCGGGAGGAGGACTTCATCGGGCACTTCCTTTCGGTGAATGGAAAAGCGGCACAAAAACGGGCCTGCAATTCATGCGCGATGCACAAAGCAAGTAGCGTGCCTCGCGCGGTCCGGCGGGGCGGCCATGCCGCAGACGGCACGGGATGGCACGCAGCGCGCAGGTGGCAGGCCTATTGCAGGCACTTGCGTGCAGTGCCCCTCATTCATATTTATAGTGATAAATAGTGGGCCCAGGGCACGTGCTAACCCTAGCCGGGGCACGCAGGCGCCATGGCGGTGCACGCCGCACCAGACCCGCATGCAGCAAGGGCGCGGACAGCCGCCGCCTTTTGGAGAACACACCACAATGGCAACACAGAAGTCGACTCCCCTGGCGATCCGGCAGCTCAAGCGTCCGGACCTCGTGGCCCAGGAGATCAAGCGCCTCATCACCGAGAAAAACCTCAGCCCCGGCGACCGCCTGCCGCGCGAAAGCGAGCTGCAGGCGCAGTTCCAGGTCAGCAAGGGCACGATTCGCGAGGCCCTCAAGTCGCTGGAGGTGCAGGGCCTGATCACCATCAGTACCGGCCCCTCGGGCGGGGGCACCGTCGTCGAAGTGCCGCTGGATCGCACCCTGCAGTTCATGCAGAACTACCTGTTCTTCCAGGAGGTGAGCATCGACGACATCTACACGGTGCGCCAGATGCTTGAACCCGAACTGGCGGCGGGTGCCGTGCCCCATCTGACCGATGCCGATTTCGAGGCGCTGGAGCACAGCATCGCCTGCTGCGATCCCACGCAAAGCAGCGAGGACCTGGTGAGCCAGCGCCGGGAGGACGTGAACTTTCACGACATCCTTGCCGCGGCCAATCCCAATCCCTTTCTGCGCTTCAGCTGCGAGTTGATCAATGAAATGATCCGCCAGCTCATCGTCTTCGCCAACCGCACGCCCCAGTCCGAGCACCGGCGCTTCGGCGAGGCCAATGCACAGTTCCACCGCGACATCGTGCAGGCAGCGCGCGCCCGGGATGCGGACAAGGTGCGCACGCTGATGCAGGAGCACATGCGCGACGCGGCCAGCAGCGTCAAGCGCATGAAGGGCCGCATTCAGGGCCGGCTCATCCTCGATGCCGACAGCCTGCGCAGCGCGCGTCCGCGCCGTGCCGCACCGGCACCCGCCAAGCTACCCGCCAAGGCGGGGGCGGCTGCCCGGCCCGCCCCCGGCCCGGCAGCCGCGAGGACGCCCGCCGCGCGTTCCGCCAATGTGCGTGCGCGCAAGCCTTCCTGAACTGTCCCGCTCCTGTCAGCGCAAGGCCCTGGTGATTGCGCTCTGCTGTTATGCTGCCGCGCGCTGGCATCTACAAGACTTCACCATGAGACAACATTCTTTCGCATCTTCCCCGGTCCGCCGCACGGCGCTGTGGCGTACCCTGGCCGGCGGCCTGGCTCTCGCGGCCACGCTGGCAGCCCCCGCGGTCCAGGCCCAGGGCGCGGGCAGCTACCCCACCAAGACCATTCGCCTGGTCGTGCCCTTCGCACCCGGTGGCTCCACCGACATCCTGGGGCGCCTGCTGGCACAGAAGCTCGGCGAGAGCATGCATGCCACCGTGGTGGTGGACAACAAGCCCGGCGCCAACGGCACCATAGGCTGCGACCTGGTGGCCAAGGCCCCGCCCGACGGCTATACCGTGGTCCTGGGCGATGTGGGCTGCATGGCCATGGCCAAGGGCCTGTACACCAAGCTGCCCTACGATCCGCTGCGCGACTTCGCGCCCGTCAGCCTGGTGGCGCGCAGTCCGCTGGTGCTGACCGTGGGCGCGCAAAGCCCGTTCCACTCGCTCAAGGACCTGACGGCGGCGGCGCAGGCCCAGCCTGGCAAGCTCAACTATCCCTCGTCGGGCACAGGCGGCCCCAACCATCTGGGCGCCGAGCTGTATGCCATGCAGGCCAAGGTCAAGGTCGGCCACGTGCCCTACAAGGGCAGCGCGCCTTCGGTGGTGTCGCTGGCCGCTGGCGAAACCGATTTCGGCTTCCTCACGGCCGTGACCATTGCGGCCCAGCTCAAGGCCGGCAAGGTGCGCGCCCTGGCCGTGGCCCACAACGAACGCCTGCAATCCATGCCCGACGTGCCCACCATGTCCGAGGCCGGCCTCAAGGACTTCACGGCCGATGCCTGGTTCCTGGCCGCCGTGCCGGCGGGCACGCCCAAGCCCATCGTGGACCGCCTGTATGCCGAAATCGCCAAGGCCCTGCCCGCGCCCGAAGTCAAGGACAAGCTGGATGCCATGGGCGTTCTGCCCTCGGGCCTCAGGCCCGAGGCCTCGGCCCAGTTCCTGCGCGTGGAAGTCGACAAGTGGCGCGAGGTGATCAAGAACGCCGGCATCACGCTGGACTGAGACCGCCGCGCTTCGAAAAAAAGGCCCCGGGTCCGCAAGGACCCGGGGCCTTTTGCATGGAAGCAGAAGACTCAGTTCGTTTCCGCGAGCGCATCGCCGAGCGCGGCGATGAGGCGTTCGATCTCCGCCTTTTCACTGATGAAGGGCGGCGCGATCTGGATGGTGTCGCCGCCGTAGCGCACGTAAAAGCCCTTGTCCCAGCACTTCATGGCGATTTCGTAGGGCCTGCGTGCGGGCTCGCCGGGCAGGGCCTCGATGGTGAAGCCCGCTGCCAGGCCGAAGTTGCGGATGTCGGCCACATGCCTGGCGCCCTGGAGGCTGTGCACGGCCTGCTCGAAGAAGGGCGCCAGGGCGCGCACGCGGCCCGGTCCGTCCTCGCGCTGCAGCAGGTCGAGCGCGGCCACGCCGGCCGCGCAGGCGATGGGGTGGGCCGAGTAGGTGTAGCCATGCGGGAACTCCAGCATGTATTCGGGGCCGCCCGCGGCCATGAAGGTGTCGTAGATGTCCTTGCTGGCCACCACGGCGCCCAGCGGCTGGGCACCGTTGGTCACCTGCTTGGCGATGTTCATGATGTCGGGCGTGACACCGAAGGCTTCGGCCGCCGTCATGGCGCCGCAGCGGCCGAAGCCCGTGATGACCTCGTCGAAGATCAGCAGGATGTTGTTCTGCGTGCAGATTTCACGCAGGCGCTGCAGGTAGCCCGCAGGCGGGATCACCACGCCGGCCGAGCCCGAGAAGGGTTCGACGATGACCGCAGCGATGTTGCTGGCGTCATGCAGGGCGATCAGGTCCAGCAGCCGGTCGGCCAGCGCACGGCCATCGGTGGCCGGCATGCCGCGGTGAAAGGACCCCAGCGGGGGCTGGGTATGGGGCAGGTGATCGGCTTCCACGCCCTGGCCGAAGGTCTTGCGGTTGCCCACCATGCCACCCACCGAAATGCCACCGAAGTTCACGCCGTGGTAGCCCTTTTCGCGCCCGATCAGCCGGGTCTTGCCGCCCTGGCCCTTGGCGCGCCAGTAGGCGCGTGCCATCTTCAGCGCCGTGTCGGCGGCTTCCGAACCCGAGCCCGTGAAGAACACATGGTCCAGCCCCGCAGGTGTCAGCTCCTTGATCTTGTTGGCCAGGGCGAACGAGGCCGGGTGGCCGAACTGGAAGGCCGGCGCATAGTCCAGTTGCTGGGCTGCACGCGCAATGGCATCGGCGATCTCGCGGCGCCCATGGCCCAGGCCCGTGCACCACAGGCCCGACAGGCCGTCGAAGATCTTGCGGCCGTCGCCGTCGGTGTAGTAGGCCCCCTGGGCCGCCGTGATCATGCGCGGGCGCGCCTTGAATTCGCGGTTGCCGGTGAAGGGCATCCAGTGGGCATCCAGCCAGGCTGCGTCGGTGCGTGGGGCGGTGGCTGCGCTGTCTGCGGTGGGAACCAGGGTCATGGCGATCTCCTCGGGCCTTGGGGGTGTCGGTCGATGGCCCATTGTGATCGCGGCATTTGATTTCTCGAAGTGCGACTTATCAAGGTTCACTTGCGAATTTATGCAAGTAAACCCCAGGGCCTACAAGGCCTTGCGCTGCTCGGCCGCCAGGCGCAGGGCCAGGCCCGCCAGCACCGTGGCCATCACCCATTTCTGGACGCGCAGCCAGTGGGGGTTGTGGGCGAACCAGGCTGCGATGCGCGCCGCGAACAGGGTGATGAGCAGGTTGACGCTGAAACTGGTGGTGATCTGGACCATGCCCAGCACCAGGCTCTGGATCAGGACCGAGCCATGCTCGGGCGAGACGAACTGCGGAAAGATGGACAGGTAGAAGATGGCCACCTTGGGGTTGAGGATGCTGGTGACCAGGCCCATGGTGAAAAGCCGGCGCGGCGATTCGGGCGGCAGGTCCGAGGCCTCGAAGGGCGAACGGCCCCGGGGCTGTATGGCCTGCCAGGCCATGTACAGCAGGTACAGGGCACCAGCCCACTTGAGCAGCTCGAAAGCCAGGGGGACGGCCATGAACAGGGCGGTCAGCCCCAGGCTGGCGCACAGCATGTGCACGAAAAAGCCCAGCACCACGCCGGCCAGCGATACCACACCCGCCTGGCGGCCCTGGCACAGCGAGCGCGAGATCAGGTAGAGCATGTTGGGGCCGGGCGTGAGCACCAGCAGCAGGGAGGCGCCGGCAAAAATCAGCAGATCATGGAGGGGCAGCATGGGCGTGGCGGTAACGGGAAGGGGAGGGCATTGTGGCGCTGCAGGGCCCGCTGGCGTCAAGCGGGCCGCGGACTCCCCTATAGTGGCTGCCTCGCTGGGAGAGGAATGGCGATGACGGATTTTTCTGCGGATGCTCCCGGGCCGGTGGCGCGCGCCGGGCGTGCAAGGGCCGTGCTGGGCCAGCTCAGTGACATGGACCTGCGCCTGCTGCGCGTTTTCAAGACCGTGGTGGAGTGCGGAGGCATGGCTGCGGCCGAGCTGGAGCTCAATATCGGCAGCTCCACGCTGAGTCGCCACATGAAGGACCTGGAGCAGCGCCTGGGCATGACGCTGTGCCGGCGTGGCCGTGCCGGCTTTGCGCTCACGCCCGAGGGCCACCGCATCTACGAGGCCACGCTGCAGCTGCTGGGCGGTGTGGAACGCTTTCTGGGCCAGGTGGACGATGTCCATGGCCGTCTTGCCGGCACGCTCGATGTGGCGCTGTTCGACAAGACCGTCAGCAATCCGCAGTCCCGCATCCCCGAGGCCATCGCGGCCCTGCACCGCCAGGCGCCCCAGTTGCACCTGCGCCTGCACGTGGCTTCCATTCAGGCCATAGAGCGTGGCCTCATGGAGGGCCGCTGGCAGGTGGGCATCCTGCCCTCGGCCCCCAGTTCCGGCGCACTGCACGGCCACCGGCTGTTCGGCGAGCGCATGCAGCTGTACTGCGCTCCCGGCCATGCCCTGCACGGGGCGCCGCACGCCACGCTGGACTGGGCCGACCTGGGCACCCATGCCTTCGCCGGCCTGGGCTACCAGTCACCCAATATGGCGCTCAGCCACCAGGCCGGCCTGCAGCGCCAGGCCACCGGCTTCGACCAGGAGGCGATTGCCATGCTGGTGCGCTCGGGCCGCTACCTGGGCTTTCTGCCCGACCACTACGCCCGGTCCATGCAGGACCAGGGCCTGCTGCAGGCCGTGGCGCCCGAGCGCTTCTTCTACCTCTGCGATTTCTTTGCCGTCTGGCGCAATGCCGTGGTGCCGGGCCGTGCCGCCCAGGGCTTCATCGATGCGCTGGTGGATATGCACCGGGAGTGATCAGTTTTTCCATGGTGTTTCCCAGAGTTTGTCCAAAAGGTTTTCTACAGATTTGAAACAGCCTTATGCACAGATTGTTTACAGGCTTATCCAGAACATCCTGCGGACAATCTTTGGCAATTGCGGCTGTATGGGTGCTTCAGTCCGTGCGGCGGCTGTCGAAAACCAGGCATGGACTTTTTGACGGCCTGTGCCGTTTCTGCAGCGCTTTGACATTCCCGACCCCGCCGATTCCGCCTTTTCCGCGTCCGAGCCACCATGCGCCGCTTCGTCCACACCTCCCGCCGCACGGGCCAGTTTCTGGCTCAGTCCGTGCCGCCATCGACCAGCCCGGCCAGGGCCTCGGTCAGCCATTGCCCGAATAGGGCCGCCGTGTCATGCCATGCGCGCATCGCCCGCCTCGCCTTCGGGTCAGGCGGCGGCTGTGCCGACCGTGGATGCCTCCGCCCCGTTGGACGCGGCGCGGCGGCGCAGCCCGCGCTCCCACAGCTTTTCGTGGAAGAAGAAGGCCACCGCCTGCACCGTGGGCTCCAGCAGGCTCAGCGTCAGTGCGGCCCAGAGGTTGCCGGTGACCGCATAGGCCACGGCCGCAGCCACGGTCACGTGGATGACGTAGTAGCTCATGGTCTTCATCAGCGTGGTCCGGTGTTGTTTCAGGGTCTGGCGAATGCGGCGCATCTTGTTTTCCTTGGAGTGAGGCTTCATGCTAGGGCGTATCGATAGCTCAATCCAATTGATAATGATTACCATGAGCATAGTGACTATCGAGCGATGCGCTCCGGTCGGAACGGGCTGCGGCCTGGGCGAGGGCCCTCCATGAGCTGGGACCGCTGGTTCGTCCTGGGCTGGGCGCCACACCCCCAATGGTTCCAGTGGCTGAACCCGGGCCTGGTGGCGCTGTCGGTGGGCGTGGCCGTGGCCACCTCGATGATGGCCATGCAGATCGCAGGCCTGGCACGGGACGCCGCATCGCCCCGGGTGCGCAGCATCGGCGTGCTGACGGGGGCCTTTTGCCTGGGCGCCGGCATCTGGGCCATGCACTTCATCGGCATGCTGGCCTTCCTGCCCTGCACCTTCGGCGAGTACGACCCCTGGATCACGGCCCTGTCCATGCTGCCCAGCATGCTGGCGTCATGGCTGGCGCTGACGCTGATGGTGCGTCCGCAGCTGTCGCGCAAGGGGCTGGTGGGCGGCGGCGTGCTCATGGGTCTGGGCATCGGCTCCATGCACTACATCGGCATGGCGGCGGCCCAGACCTGGGCCTGGATGCTCTACGACCCCTGGGGCGTGCTGCTGTCGGTGGGCGTGGCCGCGACGATGGCCATGCTGTCGCTGTGGGTGCGCTTTCACATCGGCCAGACGGGCCGGCGCCTGTGGCCCACCCTGGTGGCCGGCAGCGTCATGGGCCTGGCCATTTCCTGCATGCACTACGCGGGGCTGTATGCGCTGCGGCTCAAGCCTGAAATCGACGTCCTGGCCCAGCTGGAATCGCCCACGCAGGGCCTGCTGGTGTTTTCCATCGTCGGCGTGGTGGCGCTGATCTTCGGCCTGGTGTTCGCCCTCAACATGACGCTGCGCTACCGCCAGATCTACCAGCAGGTGCTGGGCAGCGAGTCGCGCCTGCGCGCCGTGGTCGAGACGGCGGTGGACGGCATCATCACCATCGACGGCCAGGGCCGCATCGTCTCCTTCAATGGGGCCGCCGAGCGCCTGCTGGGCTGGTCCGCCGAGGAGGTGATGGGCCGCAACGTCAGCATGCTCATGCCCGAGCCCGACCGCGGTGCCCACGACGGCTATCTGGAGCACCATCTGCGCACCGGCATGACCAGCGTCATCGGTTCGGGCCGCGATGTCCAGGCCCTGCACAAGAATGGCTCGCAGATCGCCGTGCGTCTGGCCGTAGGCCGCGTGAACCATCCCGGCAATCCGCTGTTCGTGGGCTTTCTGACCGACATCCGCGAGCGCCGCCAGATGCTGCAGTCGCTGCGAGACAGCGAGGAGCAGTACCGCACCCTGATCAACAACGTGCCGGGAACCACCTTCCGCTGCCTGCACGACGGCAAATGGTCGCCGCTGCTGCTCAGCCGCTCGGTCGAGGCGCTGACCGGCTGGACCGAGCAGGACTTCCTGGAAGACCGGACGGGCTGGGACCGGCTCATCCACACCGAAGACCGCGAGCACCTCGAAACCGCCGTGGCCCACGCTTTGGGCCGGCGCCAGACCTATGAGGCCGAATACCGGTTGCAGCACCGCGACGGCAGCATCCGCTGGGTGTCGGAAACGGGCCGGGGCGTGTTCAACGAGCGTGGCGAGCTGACCTGGGTGGATGGCGTCATCATGGACCAGACGGCGGCCCGTGCCCGCAATGCCGAGTTCGAGGGCACGGTGCGCGCCATCGATCTGTCGCTGGCCACCATCGAGTACGACCCGCAGGGCCATGTGCTGCGCGCCAACCGCAACTTCCTGGACCTGTTCGGCTACCGGCTCGACGAGGTCGTGGGCCACCACCACGGCATGTTCTGCGAGCCCGACTATGCCCACACGCCCGAGCACCTGCAGTTCTGGCGGCGCCTGGCCGATGGCGAGTTCCAGGCCGGCGAATTCCTGCGCTGCGGGCGCGAGGGCCGGCGCATCTGGGTGCAGGCCACCTACAACCCCATCCTCGATGCCCATGGCCGGCCCTATAAGATCGTCAAGCTGCTGACCGACATCAGCGCCCAGCGCAAGATGGCCCAGGAGCTGGTGCTGGCCAAGGAACATGCCGAGGCCGCGGCCGCCGCGCGCAGCACTTTCCTGGCCAATATGAGCCATGAGATCCGCACGCCCATGAATGCCATCATCGGCTTCACCGAGGCGCTGCGCGAGACGGCGCTGCAGCCCACGCAGGCGCGCTACCTGGACACCGTGCACTATGCGGCCCGTTCCATGCTGCGCCTGCTCAACGATATCCTGGACACGGCCAAGCTCGACAAGGGCGCCGTGGAGCTGGAGATCGAGGACTTCTCGGTGCGCGAGCTGTGCCAGCAGATCCTGGCCTCGCTGCGCATCACGGCCGACCGCAAGGGGCTGGACCTGCGCCTGGACTACGACCCCCACACGCCGGCGGCGCTGCGCGGCGACGGCATGCGCGTGCAGCAGATCCTGGTCAACCTGCTGGGCAACGCCGTCAAGTTCACCGAGCGCGGCCATGTGCTGCTGCGCGTGCGCTACGAACAGGGCGTGCTCCTGCTGGACGTGCACGACACGGGCATCGGCATCGCGCCCGAGAAGATCCAGCGCATCTTCGACCCCTTCGCCCAGGCCGATGCATCGACCACGCGGCGCTTTGGCGGCACGGGGCTGGGCACGACCATCTCGCGCCAGCTGGCCGAGCTCATGGGCGGCAGCATCCAGCTGCACAGCACCGTGGGCGTTGGCACGGTGTTCGAGGTGCGCCTGCCCCTGCCCCCTGGCGAGGCCGTGCTGCCCGAGCGCGGTGCCGCCTCGCGCGGCCTGCCTCCGCTCATCATCCTGGCCGTGGACGACGTGCCCGAGAACCTGGAGCTGCTGCAGATCAACTTCTCCAGCCAGCAGCACCGGATCGTGCTGGCCCACGATGGCGCCGAGGCGCTGCGCTGCGTGCAGGCCCAGGAACCGCCCTTCGACGTGGTGCTGATGGACCTGCAGATGCCCGGCATGGACGGACTGGCCGCGGCACGCGCCATCCGGGTCTGGGAGCGCCAGCTGCAGCGCAGGCCCGTGCCCATCGTCGCCCTGTCGGCCAGCGTGCTCGAAAAGGACCGCAGCGATGCCAGCGCGGCCGGCATGGACGGCTTTGCCGCCAAGCCCCTGGACATGGTGAGGCTGCAGGCGGAAATCGCGCGCCTGCTGTCCCTGCAGGTGGCGCTCAAGGACGCCAAGCCGCCGGTACCGGCCGGCTCCCAGGCCGGCCTGCCCGATGTCACGGTGGACTGGGCCTCGGGCCTGGCCCTGTGGGGCCGCGTGGAGCCGCTGGTGGCCGCCATACGGCGTTTCCTCAACGAGCAGCTCGACCTGGCCGACAGGCTGCGCCGCGCCCAGCAGCGGCCCGGCCCTGAAGCCCTGGTGGGCCTGGCCCACCGCGTGCGCGGCGCGGCCGGCAACCTGGGGCTGCAGGCCGTCTACCGCCTGGCCTCGGGCCTGGAGACGCAGGCCCAGGAGGAAGCCGAGCCGCAGGTCCTGCTGGCGGCCATCGACCAGCTGCAGCAGGCGCTGGACGCCGTGACCCAGGAACTGCGCCAGCGCTATCCGGCGGCCCTGCAGGCCGTGGATGGCCAGGGCCTGGCCGCGCCGGTTCCCTCCGCGGCCACGGGCCGGGCGCCGGCCTCCGCGGTGGCCGCGGAATTGCCCGAGGAGGCGCGGCCCTGGCTGGATCGCATCGTCGCTGCCCTGCAAAGCGGCGAGCTCGACACACAGGCCATGCAGGCGATGTTGCGCATCGTGCCCGGTGCCCAGCTCCAGGGCTTGCAGCAAGCCCTGGATAATTTCGACTTCGAGAGGGCGCAGGACTGCGCCCAGCAGCTGCAGAGGCAGCTGCCCTCGGTCGATGGAGTCAGAGCATGAATGCGCCCAATCTCATGGCAACGGACAAGCGTCCGCGCCTGCTGCTGGTCGATGACGACCCGACGAATCTGCACGTGCTGCGGCAGATCCTCGGCGAGGATTACCGGCTTTCCTTTGCCACCGATGGGCGGCGGGCGCTGCAATTGGCCCAGCACCAGCCCGACCTGATCCTGCTGGACATCATGATGCCCGAGCTGGACGGCTATGCCGTCTGCCGCCAGCTCAAGGCCCAGGCCGACACGGCGCGCATTCCCGTGATCTTCATCACCGCCCTGTCCGACGGCCAGGACGAGGCCCTGGGCTTTGCCTCGGGTGCCGTGGACTACATCGTCAAGCCCGTGCGCGCTCCCGTGGTGCGCGCGCGCGTGCGCAATCACCTGTCCCTGGTCAAGCTCGACGAGCTGCGCAGCACGCGGCTGCAGATCGTGCAGCGTCTGGGCCGCGCCGCCGAGTACCGCGACAACGAGACCGGCATGCACGTGATCCGCATGAGCCACTACGCCAAGACGCTGGCGCTGGCGGCCGGCTGCTCCGACGAATGGGCCGACGACCTGCTCAACGCCGCGCCCATGCACGACGTGGGCAAGATCGGCATTCCCGACGCCATCCTGCTCAAGAACGGCCCTCTGACCGCCGAGGAGTGGACCGTCATGCGCAGGCATCCCGAGATCGGTGCCGAAATCATCGGCGAGCACGATTCCCAGGTGCTGCAGATGGCCTACAGCATCGCCCTCACCCATCACGAGAAATGGAACGGCAGCGGCTATCCCCAGGGCCTGGCGGGCGAGGACATTCCCCTGGCCTCGCGCATCGTCGCCGTCGCCGATGTGTTCGATGCGCTGACCACGGAACGCCCCTACAAGCACGCATGGTCCATGGACGAGGCCATGGAGCACATAGAGCAGCAGGCCGGCGCGCATTTCGACCCCCGGCTCGTGCCCCTGTTCGTGGGCCTGCGGCCCCAGCTCGAGGACATCCGTGAACGCTGGAACGACTGAGGTCCGTGCCCTGGAGGCCGCCGATCTGCCCGGCCTGCTGCAGGTCCAGCTGGCCTGCTACGGCGCGGACTTCGCCGAAAGCGGCGAGGTCTTCGCACGGCGGCTGGCCAGCCGGGCCAACTGCTCCCTGGTCCTGTCGCAGGCCGGCCAGGTGCGGGCCTATCTGGCCGCCTACCGCAGCCTGCGCGCCAAGGTCACGCCGCTGCACGGCGACTTCGAGGCCGTGGCCGGGGCCGACACGCTGTACCTGCACGACATGGCCGTGCATCCCGATGCCGCCGGCCAGGGCCTGGCACAGGTCTTGATCGCTGCGCTGTGGGACATGGCACGTGCCCAGGGCCTGCGGCATACGGCCCTCGTCTCCGTCCAGGGATCCAGCGGGTTCTGGGCGCGCCATGGCTATGCGGTCCAGGAACTGGTGGACCCGCTGCAGTGCCGCCACCTGCGCGGCTACGGCGAGGACGCCGTATACATGGCGCGTGCGCTCTGAGTCCGCTGTGCGGCAGGCATGCCGGTGATTGACGGGGCGCGCGGGCTCCGACAAGCTCAAAGCCCCATTCCGTCCCAGGACCCGTCATGCCCTTGCCCAGTCTGGTGCGCCTTCTGCTTCTTGCCGCCCTGTGGGGCGGCAGCTTTGTGCTGCTGCGTGTGATCGTTCCCGCCCTGGGCGCCGGGCCCACGGGCTTTGTGCGCGTGCTGCTCGGGGCCGCGGGCCTGGCCCTGCTGCTGGCCGTGCTGCGGCTGCGCCCACGCTTCGATGGCAAGCTGGGCGCAGCCATGGCGCTGGGCGTGGTGAACTCGGGCCTGCCCTTTCTCATGTATGCGCTGGCTGCGCGCAGCCTGCCGGCCGGCTACAGCGCCATCCTCAATGCCACCACGCCGCTGATGGGCGTGGTCATCGGTGCCCTGGCCTTTGGCGAGCGTGTCACGGCGGCGCGCCTGGCGGGGGTCTTCGTGGGCCTGGCGGGCGTGGCCGTGCTGGCCCGGACCGGCCCCATGGCGCTGACGGCCGAGGTGGCCTTGGGCATTGCGGCCTGCCTGGTGGCCACGGCCTGCTACGGCGGAGCGGGCTTTCTGACGCGCCGCTGGATCACCGACCGCGGCGGCCTGGACAGCCGCATCCTGGCCCTGGGCAGCCAGTGGGGGGCCGTGCTGGTGCTGCTGCCCCTGCTGCTCTGGGAACTGGCCACCGCGCCGGGCGCGGTGGCCGCCTGGTGGGACGCGCCCCTGGAGGTGTGGTCCGCCCTGCTGGCCCTGGGCCTGCTGTGCACGGCGCTGGCCTATGTGCTGTATTTCCGGCTCATCGCCGACGTGGGGCCGCTGAAGGCACTGACCGTCACCTTTCTGATCCCGCTGTTCGGCGTGGCCTGGGGCTGGCTGCTGCTGGACGAGCCGGCGACAGCGGCCCATGCCATGGGTGGCGGCCTGATCGCCCTGGCGCTATGGCTGGTGCTCAGGCCGGCACCGGCGCCGCATTCCTGACACCGGGCTGCCGAGCCGGGGTATGGCGCAGCCGGGGTTCATCGCCTCTGGTCATAATGCGCGCCATGCCCGATCGCTGGAAACCCAATGTCACCGTGGCCGCCATCATTGAGCGCGATGGCCGCTTCCTGCTGGTAGAGGAAGACACGGCCGATGGCGTGCGCTACAACACGCCCGCCGGCCATCTCGACCCCGCCGAATCGCCGGTCGCCGCCTGCGTGCGCGAAGTGGACGAGGAAACGGCGCATGACTTCGTGCCCACCGCCCTGGTAGGTATCTACCTGAACCGCTTCGTGCGTACGCGCACAGGCTCGGACATCACCTATCTGCGCTTTGCCTTCACGGGCGAGCTGGGGGCCTTTCGCGCCGCCCAGGCACTGGACGAAGGCATCATCCGTACCGTCTGGATGACGCTGGAGGAGCTGCAGGCCTGCGCGGCCCTGCACCGCAGCCCCCTGGTGATGCAAAGCATAGGGGATTACCTGGCCGGCAGGCGCTATCCGCTGGAGCTGATCCATACCGACCCCAGCGTGTTGAGCGTGCCGGTTCCCTGAAGGCCCGGTGAGGGGCCGTCGTCACAAAGCACCGCTGTTCTGCGTCTTGTAGACATGACCCCATCCGACCCCATCGATGACGGCCTGGCGCTGTTCGAGCGCCACCGTCCGCGCCTGTTCGGCCTGGCCTATCGCATGCTGGGCCAGCGTGCCGACGCCGAGGACCTGGTCCAGGAGGCCTGGCTGCGCTGGCATGCCAGCGATCGCCGCGACATCGCACAGCCCGAGGCCTGGCTGGTCGCCGTCACCACGCGGCTGGCCATAGACCGGCTGCGCCGCCTGCGCGCCGAGCGCGAGCATTACCAGGGATTTTGGCTGCCCGAGCCCCTGGTACAGCCCTGGACCGAGGAGGCCGCGCCTTCGGCCGAAGACCTGCTCGAACGCGCCAGCGATATCTCCACGGCCCTGATGTTCGTGCTCGAACAGCTCACGCCCGACGAGCGCGCGGCCTTTTTGCTGCGCGAGGTCTTCGATGCCGACTATGCGGAACTGGCCCAGGCCTTGGGGCGCAGCGAGGCCTCGTGCCGCCAGCTGGTGCATCGAGCCCGCGGCCATGTCCAGGCCGGGCGGCCGCGCTTTGCGGCGCCGCCCGAAGCCCATGCGGCCCTGCTGCGCCGCTTCGCCCAGGCCGTGCAGGGCGGGGATTTCGCGCAGATCCAGGCGCTGTTCGCGCCCGATGCCGAACTCATCAGCGATGGTGGCGGCAAGGTGCCATCGTTCGGCCGCGTGCTCGAGACCGGCCGGCGTCTGGCCCTGCTGTACTTCGCCACCACGCGGCGCGTGCGCCGCGATGGCCAGCGCCAGACCCTGCACCTGGCCCGCGTCAATGGCCTGCCGGGCCTGCTGCGCTGCATCGACGGGCGGCTGGAATCCGTGCAGACGCTGCTGGTCGAGGACGGCCTGATCCGCCGCATCTACACCCTGCGCAATCCGGACAAGCTGGCTGGCGTGGCCCTGCCACCGCCCCTGTCCTGACCGGCGCCTCAGACCAGCCGCAGCTCGCGCGGCGCCACACCGGCGAACACGCGCTGCATCTGGGCCGGCCCCAGTCCGTACATGCGCTGGAACAGGCCGCCCAGGACGGCGCGGTATTCGTTGAGCACGGGGTGGTCGCGGTTCTGGAACAGGTTTTTTTCGCTGAGCTCGATCTGCTCGCCCACCACATGGCCGCCCGCCCGCGATGACAGGCCGCCACCCAGCAGCCAATAGGTCGTGCCATGGCCATGGTCCGTGCCACGGTTGCCGTTTTCTCGGAAAGTGCGGCCGAACTCGCTGATCACCACCACCACGGTATGGCGCCAGGCCTCGGGCCCGATTTCCTCGGCAAAGCCGGCCAGGCCCTGGCCCAGCTCGTCGAGCCGGTTGGCCAGGGCGCCGGTGGCGCCGCCCTGGTTGACATGGGTGTCCCAGCCGCCGACATCGACAAAGCCCAGGTCGAAACGCTCGCGCATCAGGGCCGCCATGCGCCGTGCCACCAGGGAAAAGCCCCGGGCGCTGATGGCGTCGCGTCCTGCCCTGTCCATCTCCTCCTGCACGCTGCGCTGCACGGCGTCGCGCACGGCAAAGCCCTCGCTGACGGCCGTGCCCAGGGCCGAGCCCTGGTACATGGAGGCAATGACCTGGCTGTGCCGCCCGTCCACGCCGCTGCGGCCCACCGAGGCCAGCGCCATGTTGGCCGTGGGCAGGTCGCCGCGCATCATCAGCGGCAACTGGCTGGTGAAGGCCATGGGCGCTACACGCGCGCCCGCCTGGCCATCCTGCGACAGCACGGCGGCCAGGCGGTTCAGAAAGCCCGAGCGCAGATTGCGCCGTCCTTCGAGGTCCTGCCCCAGTTCGATGGAGTCCTGGGTCTCGAAGTGGCTGCGCGACAGGTCATGTGTGCCTGCAAAAGGCAGGAAGCAGGCCTGGCCGGCCTGGAACAGCGGCAGGATGCTGGCTTGCAGCGCCGGATGCAGCCCCCATTGGCCGTCCAGCTCCAGCGCGCCCTGGGCCTCGCCGGGTCGGGGTATGGCGATGTTGGGCCGTGCCGCATAGTAAAAGTCGCTGTGCGTGGGCACGAGCAGGCTGTTGCAGTCATAGGCGCCGCGCAGGAAGACCAGCAGCAGGCGCGGCGTGGCGGCCTGCGGGGCGGCGGCGTGCAGCCGGCCCAGATGGCCGGTGAAGGGCAGGGTGGATGCCAGGGACAGAAAGTGGCGTCGCTGCATGGCGTTTCTCCGGCGGTTCAGCGGAACATCATCTCGGGGGCCGACAGGAAGTAGGTATTCCAGTCGGCGGGCTGGCGCGCCTGGGCCAGGGCGGCCTGGGTGGCCGCGCTCCACTGCGGCAGCCGCGCGCGCACGCTGGCCAGCTCGGACAGCCGGGCATAGGGCGGCTGCTCCAGCGGGGCCTTGGGGTCGACCCGGAACAGCACGGCGCTGCGCGTTGCGATCTGGCGCGCGACTTCGAAGCGCGCGGCCATCTGGCCCGATCCGGCCCAGTCCGACTGCGTCTGCGGGTAGCCGTCCGGTGTTTCGTGGGCATACAGGTTCTGGCCCAGGCGGTTGATCCAGCCCAGGACCGGCGTCACGTCGGCGGCCACGCGCTGGTCCACCGACAGCCGCGTGGCGGCGAGCACATAGTGCATCGGGTCGCGGAACTTGCGGCCGAAATCGGCGGCTTCAGGCGCCGTCAGCAGGGCCGACACGGTGGCCGCGATGTCGCCATGGCTGCGCGCAAAGGCCTGGGCCGTGCGCTCGACCAGGGCGGGCGGTGGCTCGTCGGCGATGAAGAACACAGCCAGCTTGCGCGCAATGAAGCGCGCCGTGGCGGGCGAAGCCACGATACGGTCCAGTGCCTCATCCACCTCGGCCAGGCCCCGGGCATGCAGGGGCTGGCCCAGAAAGCTCTTGGGCCCGTAGTCGTGGCGGTTGGGGTTGAACTCGAAAAATCCGGCGCGCACATAGTCGGCGCGGCGCTCGGGGCGCAGGCGCGGTGGCGGCGCATCGGCGGGCTGCAGGCTGATGCCCACGCCCGTGAGGACACGGGCCATCTCCTGCACATCGGCCTGGGTGTAGCCGCTGCCCACGCCCATGGTGTGCAGTTCCAGCAGCTCGCGCGCGTAGTTCTCGTTGATGCGGCCCGCGGCATTGCTGGCATTGTCCAGGTAGCGCAGCATGGCCGGATGGCGCAGCGAGGCCTGCAGCAGGTCGCGGAATCGCCCCAGGGCATGGGGTCGTATGGCCTGTTCCTCGTAGTCGCCCACCCACGCCCGGATGTCGGCCTTGCGCAGGCTGACGCTGAAATGGTTCATCCAGAACCAGGTCATCTGCTCCTGCAACTGGGCCGGCGAGTACAGGGCGCGCACCACGAAGCGCTTCTGGGCCTCGGTGCCCAGCTGGTTCAGCCGGCGCTGGTAGGCCTGGCGCAGCTCGATCCTTTGCTCGGGCGTTGCGGCATCCTGGGAGGCCTTGCGCTGGGCTTCGAGGTCGCGGACCAGGGTGTCCATGGGCGTGTGGCTGATGTCCAGTGCGTCCACCAGCTGCTGGGCCTGGGCCGGCAGCGCGGGAAGGGACTGGGGCCGCAACTGGCGCGCCAGCCAGTCCTTCAGGCCCAGGCGCTGCAGTTCGGCATCGGTGCCGTCGTTGGCGCCCCAGGTAACGCGATCCAGCCATTGCTGGCGCTGCGGGGCCGTCAACGGGGTGTCCGGCAGGGCCTGGAGTGTGGCCGGTGCGCCCGGCCGGGGTGGCGTGGGCGCGCAGGCCGTGGCCAGGAAGGCGAGGGCGAGGGCAGTCGGCAAAAGGCGTCGCATGGTCTTGTTCTGGCGATGGAACAGGCCCATTGGACGCCCGCGGGGCTCCGTTTGCCTGCCTCGCCGTGTAAAGCGCTGTAGCAAAAGGCAAAAAAAAGCGGAGTGTGAAACACTCCGCTCCGTGATGCTTGGCCGCCGGCCGACCTTATTTGTGGGCCCGGCTGGCGCAGTCGGCGCACTGGCCGTACAAGGCCATCGAGTGGTCCTGTATGACCCAGCCCTTGGACTTGGCGATCAGACCCTGGCGCTTTTCGATCTCGGGGTCGTAGAACTCCTCGACCTTGCCGCAGCTGGTGCAGACGAAGTGGTCGTGGTGCTGGCCCTCGTTGAGCTCGTAGACGGCCTTGCCGCTCTCGAAGTTGCTGCGGATCAGGATGCCGGCCTGCTCGAACTGCGTGAGCACGCGGTACACCGTGGCCAGGCCGATGTCGGAACGCTCGTCGAGCAGCACGCGGAACACGTCCTCGGCCGTCATGTGGCGTTGCGAGCCCTTCTGGAAGATCTCGAGGATCTTCAGGCGGGGAAGCGTGGCCTTGAGGCCGGTACTCTTGAGTTCGTCGATGTTCTTCATGGCGTTGTCTTTGGCGGAGACTGCCCGCTTGCCTGCCAGCACGGCGGGCTCGGGACGGCGAACAATGGCCCTGGTGCCAGGGGCGTCTGGCTGATCGCATGCCTGAGGGACCAGCCGCTACAATGACTGAGATCATATCCCTATGCGAATACCAATGCATATTCAAGCCCGTTGCCGCGCTGGCGTGGCCCTGACATTGTTGGCCGGGGTGGTGCTGGCAGGCTGCAGCAGCATCGATGGCGCTGCACACCGCGTTGCCAATGTCGTCACCCCCTACAAGGTGGAGGTGGTTCAAGGCAATTTCGTCTCGCGCGAGCAGGTCGAGGCCCTGCAGCCGGGAATGAGCCGCCAGCAGGTGCGCGATATCCTGGGCACCCCCCTGGTGACCAGCGTGTTCCATTCCGATCGATGGGAATATGTGTTCACCATCAAGCGCCCGGGTGTCGAATCCCAGGTGCGCAAGCTGACCGTGTTCTTCGATGGCGACCTGTTCGCACGCTCGGAAGGCGACGAGATGCCTACCGAGGCCGAGTTCGTGGCCAGCCTGGGCACCAAGAAGAAGCTGGGCAAGGTGCCGCCGCTGGAGGCCAGCGAGGAACAGCTGGCCAAGTTCCCGGCCGCCAAGCCCGTGCAGGCACCCGATACCGCTGCGGAGTTGCCGCCGGCCGCCGCCAGCTACCCGCCGCTCGAGTCCGGCGCCCGATGAGTCCCGCGCCGGCCCGCCGGCGTTTTTTCGAGTTGCGGCTGCCGCGGTGCCGCGGGCATGAAGTCCCGGCGTGCGGCAGGATTGCTCTCTGTTTCCGAATACCTGCCTTCCCATGACCGCTCACCCCGCCACTTCTCCCAGCAACTCCCAGCGCCTGCGCGTGGCCGTGGCCGGCGCCTCCGGCCGCATGGGCCGCATGCTGATCGAGTCCATCCTGCAAAGCCAGGATCTGGTGCTGGCCGCCGCGCTGGACCGTCCGGACAGTCCGGCCCTGGGCATGGACCCCTCGGCCTTTCTGGGCCAGCCCAGCGGCATCGTCATCGAAAGCGATGTGCGCTCTGCGCTGTCCAAGGCCGACTGCCTCATCGACTTCACGCGCCCCGAAGGCACGCTGGCCCACCTGGCCGTCTGTGCCGAACTGGGCGTCAAGCTGGTCATCGGCACCACGGGCTTCAGCGAAGAGGAAAAGGCGCGCATCGCCGAGTACGCGCAGCGCACGGCCGTCATGCTCTCGCCCAACATGAGCGTGGGTGTGAACGTCACCTTCAAGCTGCTGGAAATGGCGGCCAAGGCCCTGTCCAGCGGCTATGACATCGAAATCGTCGAAGCCCACCACCGCCACAAGGTGGATGCCCCTTCGGGCACGGCACTGAAGATGGGCGAGGTCATCGCCGAAGCCCAGGGCACCGAGCTGGCCGACCGCGCCGTCTACGAGCGCTTTGGCCACACGGGTGCGCGGGCCGACAACACCATCGGTTTTGCCACCGTGCGCGGCGGCGACATCATCGGCGACCACACCGTCATCTTCGCGGGCACGGGCGAGCGCATCGAGATTTCCCACAAGTCCAGCAGCCGTGCCGGCTATGCCGAGGGCAGTCTGCGTGCCGTGCGCTTTCTGGCCGGCAAGGCCAGCGGCCAGTACGACATGTACGACGTGCTGAACCTGCGCTGACCCGCTCCCGGCCATGAACGGCGCACTCTGGCTCTGGTGGCAGCAAGGCGACGCGGTGGCGCGCGGCACGGCCGTGCTGCTGCTGGCGCTGTCCGTGGCCAGCTGGGTGGTCATCGTCTGGAAGCTGTGGTTCATGGCCAGCGGCCGCCGCCAGGCCACGCGGGCCATGGCGGCCTTCTGGCAGGCCCGCGACCTGGCCGAAGGCTGCGCGCGCGCCGGAGCCATCGACCGGCGCCAGCTGGTGGCGCCCATGGCCGATGCCGTGGGCCAGGCCCTGTCCTCGCCGGCCGAGGCCGCCGCGCTGGCGGGCCGCGCTGCGCGCTCCGTGCGCCTGACGCGCGGCCTGCGCCAGGCCCTGCAGGTCGCCAGCCAGCAGCTGCAGTGGGGCCAGACCCTGCTGGCCACCGTGGGCGCCACGGCGCCCTTCGTGGGTCTGCTGGGCACGGTCTGGGGCATACACCATGCGCTGGCCACCCTGGCCGGCAGCGGCCAGATCGGCATAGAGCAACTGGCCGGCCCCGTGGGCGAGGCTCTGGTGATGACGGCCGCCGGCCTGGCCGTGGCCTTGCCGGCCGTGCTGGCCTACAACCTCATGGGCCGCGCAGCGGCCCAGCTCGAAGCCCTGCTCGAGGGCTTTGCCCACGATCTGCAGGCCATGTTCGGCACCGAGCCGGAGCGGGACGTGGACGACGGCATGGCCCTGCCTCCGGCCGGTCCCATGGAGGCGCCCTGAGAGGGCGGCCGGCAAGGCGCACATGGCGTTCGGACGGCTTTCCAGCAAGGAGGCCCAGGGCCAGCCCCTGCATGCCATCAATGTCACGCCGCTGGTGGACGTGATGCTGGTGCTGGTGGTCATCTTCATTCTCGCGGCGCCCATGCTCGCTTCCTCGCTGCGCGTACAGCTGCCCCAGGCCCAGGGCACCCAGCCCATCGCGGCCGCCGATGCCGGCGATGCCCTGCTGCTGGAGGTCGATGCCAACGGCGCGCTCTGGGTCCAGGGCCAGATGACCTCTGCCGAGGACCTGCGCCAGCGCCTGGCCGAGCTGGGCCTGCGCAATCCCCAGGCCGAGCTGCAGCTGCGCGCCGACCAGGCCGTGCCCTACGGCCGCGTGGCCGAGCTCATGGGCTGGGCCCATGCCGCAGGGCTGACGCGCATAGGCTTCGTGGCCGAGCCGGCCCCTGCGTCCGTGCCACCCTCCCGGGAGGCCGGCGGCCTGGGCAGCCCCGTTCTCGGTCCTTCCGGCGCCAGGCCCTGAGCCGAGGAAGGCTGCAGGCCTGGGCCCTCAGTCTTCTCCCGCTTCCCCGAACCGGGCCTGCCGGTGCGGCACATGGTCCGACGAGCGCTGGTACAGGCTCAATCCGAAGCGTGGCAGCATGCCGATCAAGTGGTCGAAGATGGCGCCCTGTATGGCTTCGTATTCCACCCACACCGTGGTGCTGGTGTAGCAGAACAGCTCCAGCGGCACGCCCATGGGCGAGGGCTCCATGGTGCGCACCAGCAGGAACATGTTCGGTGTCTTGTGGATGTGGGGGTGGCGCACCAGGTAGGCATAGGCGTAGGCCTTGAAGGCCGCGAGATTGCTGACCTGGCCAGCCTGCACCTCGGCACCCGCGGGGGCTTCGGGTGCGCGCAGGCCGCCATCCTGTGTCAGATAGCCCTTGAGAAGGTCGATGGACGATAGCTTGCCGTGCTGCTCGGGCGTCAGCAGGCGGATGGTGTGGGCGTCGATGTGCAGCGACCGGCGTATCCGGCGGCCGCCCGACTCGAACATGCCGCGCCAGTTCTTGTAGCTGTCGCTCATCAGCCGCCAGGTGGGAATGGTGGTGATGGTCTTGTCCCAGTTCTGGACCTTGACGGTATGCAGGGCGATGTCGATGACGAATCCATCGGCTCCCACCTGGGGCATTTCTATCCAGTCGCCCACGCGCAGCATGTCGTTGGAGCCGAGCTGCACGCCGGCGACGAAGGACATGATGGTGTCCTTGAAGATCAGCATCAGCACGGCCGAGGCTGCTCCCAGGCCCGACAGCAGCAGCAGGGGGGAGCGGTCCACCAGGGTGGCCACGATGAGTACGATGGCCAGCAGGAAGACCAGCAGCTTGCCCAGCTGCACATAGCTCTTGATGGAGTGGGTCTGGGTGGCCTTGCGCTCTTCCTTCAGCTCATGGGCCTCGTTCATGGCGTTGAGCAGGGCGCTGATGACACGGGCCAGGTGGTAGATGGTGCAGGCGATGGCCAGGTTCAGGAGCAGGGTGGCCCATTGCGGCTGCAGATGGGGCACGGCCTGTATGCCCGACTGCATGACCAGGGAGGGCACGGCCTTGGCCAGCCGCCGCAGCACGCTGTCGTGCAGCAGGATCTGGGCCCACTCCATGTCCAGCGAGCGGCGCATGCGGGGCAGGATGCGCAGCAGCAGCCACTGCACGACGAAACCCGCGGAGCGGGCCAGCAGCACCAGCGCGCACAGAGCGACCAGCGCCTGCATGACGGGGTCCCAATCGGAAGGCAAAGACCAGTTCAGCAAAGACAACTCCTGGGAGCAGGGGGCTGAGCGCGGAAGGACGGCGCCAGCATGCCCGAGGACCGCAAGGGGCCTGTCTGTACGGACCCCTGCGCAAGCCCGGGCTGGCGATGGAGGGGCCCCGGCGGCCTGGCGCCGCACGGGGGCACAAGCATACGCAGCCGGGCTTTTCCCAGTGTGGAGGCTGGGCAAGCGCGGTTTCGCCGGCCGGCTATGGCGCACTGCGGCCTGCGGGCTTGCGGACCGCCTGGCGGGCGGCGGGGCAGGGGGCCTAAAATGACCGGTTGATCCCGGCTATCCACCTTGTCCGGCCCCCGGGGGGCCGCAGCACCATGCAAGACAAATACAACCACATCGACGTTGAGCGCGCAGCGCAAGACCACTGGTCCGCCCGCGACGCCTACCGCGTGACCGAAGACCAGGCCAAGCCCAAGTTCTACGCCTGCTCCATGCTGCCCTACCCCAGCGGCAAGCTGCACATGGGCCATGTGCGCAACTACACCATCAACGACATGCTGAC
>JAIRVR010000067.1 GCA_031253795.1 Burkholderiaceae bacterium | reverse complement strand
ATGATTGATGTCACCATTGAGAATTTCGAAGCCGAAGTCGTCGCCGCCTCCATGCAGGTGCCGGTGCTCGTCGACTTCTGGGCGCCCTGGTGCGGCCCGTGCAAGACGCTGGGCCCCATTCTCGAAAAGCTGGAGATCGCCTACGAAGGCCGCTTCAAGTTGGTCAAGATCGATTCGGACCAGGAGCAGCAGCTGGCCGGCATGTTCGGCATCCGCTCCATACCGACCTGCATTCTGATGATGGGCGGCCGCCCCGTGGACGGCTTCATGGGCGCCCAGCCCGAAGGCAAGCTGCGCGAGTTCCTCGACAAGCACCTGCCCTCCGAGGGTGAGCTGGCCGCCGAGGCCGAAACCGACGAGGCCCACCAGTTGCTGGAGGCTGGCGACACGCATGCGGCCCTGCAGAAGCTGGCCGATGCCCTGGCCGCCGACCCCAACAACGACGACGCGCGCTTCGACTATGTGCGCCTGCTGATCGCCACGGGTGGCTACGAGGAGGCCGGCGCCCTGCTGGCCGAGCCGCTCAAGCGCATTCCCCAGCCCACGCGTTTCGAGGCGCTCAACCAGTGGCTGCAATGCATGCTGTTCGTGCAGAACGACGAGCGTGGCAACTGGGAGTTCGCCCAGTTCGACGCGGCCATCGCCCAGAACCGGCGCGACTTCGACACGCGCTTCGGCAAGGCCCAGGCCCTGGCTGCCGAAGGCCAGTGGGCTGCCAGCATGGACGAGCTGCTGGAAATCATCATGCGCGACAAGGAGTGGAACGGCCAGGCCGCGCGCAAGCTCTATGTGGGCATCCTGGAGCTGCTCACGCCGCCCAAGCCCAAGAAGCAGGACGCCATTCCCGGCAAGAGCAGCGGCGGCATCGAGCTGCTGGGCAAGGCCGGTGCCGAACAGGACGAGGCCACGCAGCTGGTCAATGGCTACCGCCGCAAGCTCAGCATGGCGCTGAACTGAGCCTGGGCCCAGGCCCGTCCGGCCAGGGGAGCCTTGCGGCTCCCCTTTGTCATGGGGCCACGGCCTCTTCGGTGGCCAGGGCGTGCTGCAGCAGGCGAACGAAGTCCGGTGCCTCGGGCAGGGCCTGATCGCCGATGGCCAGGACCGGCACGGCCGCCGTCCAGGAGTTCATGACCACGGCGCCGGCCATGGAGGGCAGGTCATCCCGGGTCAGCACGGATTCGCGCTGGGCCATGCCCAGGCCCTGCAGTTGGCGCCGCACCATGGCCATGGTCGTGCCTTCCAGCACCCGGGCCCGGGGCCAGACCACGGCCTCGCCATCCCAGAAGGCCAGGTTCCAGATGCTGGCCTCGGAGATGCGGCCATGGCGGTCGGCAAAGGCGGCGTCGTCGAAGCCCTGGGCGACGGCACGGCGCAGCAGGTGCGTCTTGGCGATCTCGCCCACATGCTTGATGTGGGGCAGCATGCGCTCATGCTCGAACAGTGCCAGGCGCAATGGGCCCTCCGGCCCGGAGGCGGGGGCCGAGGTACGCACCAGCATGCGCGGCGCGGCATCTGCGGCGGTGAACTCCCCGGCCGGCGAGTACACGGTGGCCGTCAGCGACACGTCCTGGGGTCCCTGGGCCAGCGCGGTCCGCCACTGGTCGCGCACCTGGCTGTCCGGCAGTGCCTGGCCGAAAAGCTCCAGCGAGGCCTGGCGCAGGCGCTGCAAGTGCAAATCCAGCCCACGCACCCGGCCGCCGCGCACCTGCATGGCCGTGAAATGGGCGTGCCCGGCAAAGGCCAGGGCGGCCAGTTCACTGGCGCTGGCAGGGTGGCCGTCGATGAGGCGGGTGAAGAAGACAGGGGTGTTCATGCGGCAATCCATCAAAGTTTCTTTGATTGTTCAATTGCCTGACCTCCAGGTGAAGTGAATAGTATTGATGGATTCATCAAGGAAAATTTGAAGATCCATGCGCCAGCTCCCACCCGGTACCCGTGCCCTGCGCTGCCTGGAGGCCGCGGGGCGCCACCTGAACTTCACCCGTGCCGCCGACGAGCTGGGCCTGACCCCCGCTGCGGTCAGCCACCAGATCAAGGAGATGGAAGAGCAACTGGGCCTGGTGCTGTTCACGCGCAGCAGCCGCAGCATGCAGCCCACCGCGGCGGGCGCCGTGCTGCTGGAGGCGGCGGCCGAGGCCCTGGAACTGCTGCGCCGCGCCACGGGCCGTGCGCGCCAGCTGTCGCGTGGCGAGGCCCGGCTGCGGCTGTCGCTGGGTGCGCGCTTTGCCACGCACTGGCTGCTGCCCAGGTTGCCGCGTTTTCGCGCGGCCCACCCGGAGATCGAGCTGCGCTTCGACATCTGCGACGAGTTGCGTGATTTCGAGGCCGACGACGTGGACGCCGCCATCCGCTTTGGCACGGGGCAGTACGCGCAGACCCTGTCCGAGCGCCTGTTCGACGCCACCGTGGTGCCCGTCTGCAGCCCGGCGCTGCTGGCAGCCGGCCCGCCGATCACGCAGCCGCGCGATCTGCTGGAGCACACGCTGTGCCATGTCGACTGCATGGTGGATGGCCAGGTCTGGCCCCAATGGTCCGCGTGGATGGCGGCAGCCGGCGTGTCGGGCCTGGACGAGTCCCGCTGCATCGCCTTCACGGATTCCAGCCACGTCGTGCAGGCCGTGATGGACGGGGGGGCCGTGGGCCTGGTCGAGCAGGACCTGGTGTCCGAAGACCTGGCCCGCGGCCGCCTGCTGCGGCTGTTCGACATCGGCGTGGGCCTGGGTCCCGCCTATGCCTACCACTTCGTCTATCCGCTGCGCAGCCAGGGCCGGCCGGCGATCGAGTCGCTGCGCACCTGGCTGCTGGCCGAAGCGGGGCACCCGCTCAGGCCGGGGGTGGATCGGCAAAGCGCATCAGCCCCCGCACCACCACCTGCACGGCCGGATCGTCGCGGGACGCGCTCCGCTGTGCCAGGCCCAGCGGCCGGACCAGGGCCGGGCTGAGTGCGCGCTGCTGCAGCGAGCGGCTGATGGCGTCCATGGGCTCTTCGCGCGGCAGCACCGTGGGCCCGTGGCCGGCTGCGACCAGGGCGCGCAGGCCTTCGGGAAAGCTCATTTCCATGCGCGGCCGGGGCAGCAGCCCGGCCTGGGCAAACCACTGGGCCAGCAGGCGGTGCATGTGCGTGCCGGCGGCAAAGCCTATCCAGGGCTGGGTATCGAGCCAGGCCGCCGTCACGTGCTCCGGCAGGGGCCAGTGCGGTGGGGCGAACAGCAGCATGGGATCGTTGCGCCAGGCCCGCATCTCCAGGCCCGGCACCTCGGCCTGGGGCAGTCCGACCAGGGCCAGGTCCAGGCTGCCGGCGGCCAGGCGCTGCAGGGCCTGGGCCGAACTCACCACCTCCACGCGCAGCTCCAGACCGGGCGCTTCTTCGGCAAGCCACTGCAGCAATTGCGGCAGCAACAGGGGGCTGACACCCGCCGAGGCGCCCAGGCGCACGCTGGCGCCAAAGCCCTGGGCACGCCTGGCGACCTCGCGCAGCAGGGCATCGCTGTCGGCCAGCAGGCGGCGCCCGCCATCGGCCAGCAGCTCGCCCGCCGGTGTCAGCCGGGCCTGGCGCCTGCCGCGCACCAGCAGGGGCGTGCCCAGGCGCGTTTCCAGCTCCTGGATGTGCAGGCTGACGGCCGGCGGCGACAAATGCAGGGCCTGGGCCGCGGCCGCCAGCGTGCCCAGGTCGGCCACGGCCACCAGGGTCTGGATCTGGTCCAGGTTCAGGCGTCGCATCAGTTTTTCTGAAGATGATGTTCCGAAGATTCGACTTTATCTAATTTATTCACCGGGCCACCATGCGCGCCGTAGCCACAAGGAGGACAGGCATGGAATTGGGCAATGGCGTGATGGCGGCGGCACTGGGCGCGGCGCTGATGAATGCGGGATGGAACAGCGCGGTCAAGCTGGGCGGGGACAAGATGGTGACCATGGCGTTGACCACGGGGCTGGCCAGCCTGTGGTCGCTGGGCCTGCTGCCCTGGCTGGACTGGCGGTCCGTGGCGGTCTGGGATGCGGCCGTCTGGTGGTGGCTGGCCGGCTCGGTGGCCGTGCACACGCTCTACCACTTCGTGCTGCCGCGCGCCTACCAGCATGGCGAGTTCGGCGTGGTCTATCCCGTGGCGCGCGGCAGTGCGCCACTGTTCGTCACCCTGGGGGCGGCGCTGCTGGCCGGCGAATGGCCGGCGCCCCTGGGCCTGGTCGGCGTACTGTGCCTGTCGCTGGGCGTGCTGGCGCTGTCGGCGCGCATGGGCGTGGCCAGCGGCTTTCGCGGCAGCGGCTATGCGCTGGCGGCGGGGGCCATGATTGCCTGTTACACCGTCATCGACGGCCTGGGTGCGCGTGCCTCGGGCGCGGCCCTGGTCTATGCGGCCCTGCTCACCCTGGGCGATGGCGTGGCCACGGTGCTCATCCTCGCGGCACGCCGCGGCGCCAGTGTGCTGCGCGCCGATGCGCGCACCTGGCGGCTGTGTGCGCTGGCGGCGGCCATGCAGGTGAGCGCGAGCTGGATGGCGACCTGGGCCCTGTCCCAGGCCCCCATGGGCCTGGTGTCGGCGCTGCGCGAAAGCAGCGTGCTGTTCGCGGGCTGGATCGCGGCCTGGCTGATGCGCGAGCGCCTGGGCCGCCTGCGCATGCTGGCCTCGGCCCTGGTCTTCGGCGGCATCGTTCTCGTGCGCTGGGGCAGTTGAGCCACCGCCGCGGCTCTCAGCCGTGGCTGATGCGCGTGCCGAGCAGGGTCAGGAACTGGGCGATCCAGGCCGGGTGGGCCGGCCAGGCCGGTGCGCTGACCAGGTTGCCCTCGGTGTGGGCCTGGTCCACGCCGATGTCGGCATAGGTGCCACCCGCCAGCTCGACCTCGGCGCGGCAGGCGGGGTAGGCCGAGCAGGTGCGGCCCTTGAGCACGCCGGCGCCGGCCAGCAGCTGGGCGCCATGGCAGACGGCGGCCACGGGCTTGTCGTTGTCGAAGAAGTGGCGCACGGCCGCGCGCACGGCGTCGTAGTTGCGCAGGTACTCGGGGCCGCGGCCGCCGGGGATGACCAGGGCATCGTACTGCTCGGGCTTGATGTCGGAGAAGCTGGCGTTGAGGGTGAAGTTGTGGCCCGGCTTTTCGCTGTAGGTCTGTGCGCCCTCGAAGTCGTGGATGGCCGTCTTGATGTGGTCGCCCGCCTTCTTGTCGGGGCAGACCGCGTGCACCGTATGGCCCACGGCCTGCAGGGCCTGGAAGGGAACCATGGTTTCGTAGTCCTCGCAATAGTCGCCGCAGATCATCAGAATCTTCTTGCCAGCCATGTGCTTGCTCCTTCAAAAAAGGTCAGAGGGAACAGGCATTGTGGCAGTGTCGGTGACGGGTGCGTGACCGCGGCCCGGCGTGGCGGGTCCGGCAAAAAAAAGAGAGCCGCAGGCTCTCTTTTGTCGGGGCCGGGCCTGGGCTCAGGCCTTGAGGCGCTCCAGGGCCTCGCGGTACTTGGCCGCCGTCTTTTCGGTCACTTCCTGGGGCAGGCGCGGCGCGGGTGCCTTCTTGTCCCAGGGCTTGCCGTTGACGCTGGCCTGCTCCAGCCAGTCGCGCACGAACTGCTTGTCGTAGCTGGGCGGGTTTTCGCCGCGGGCCAGGGCCTGGGCATAGCCTTCCACGGGCCAGTAGCGCGAGCTGTCGGGTGTCAGCACCTCGTCCATCAGCACCAGTTCACCCTTTTCATCGAGGCCGAACTCGAACTTGGTGTCGGCGATGATCATGCCCTTTTCGAGGGCAATGGCGGCCGCTTCCTTGTAGATGCGGATGGCCGTGTCACGGATCTGGGCGGCCAGTTTCTCGCCCACCATCTCCACGGTGCGCTCGTAGGTGATGTTTTCGTCGTGGTCGCCCATCTCGGCCTTGGCGGCCGGCGTATAGATGGGCTCGGGCAGCTTGGCGGCATTGGTCAGGCCGGCGGGCAGGGGCACGCCGCAGACGGACTGCGATTCCTGGTATTCCTTCCAGCCGCTGCCGGCCAGGTAGCCGCGCACCCCGGCCTCGATCAGCACGGGCTTGAGGCGCTTGACCAGCATGGAGCGGCCGCGCACCTGGGGCACCTCTTCGGGTGTGACCACGGATTCGGGCGCCTCGCCGGTCAGGTGGTTGGGGCAGATGTGGCCCAGCTTGTCGAACCAGAACAGTGCCATCTGCGTCAGCAGCTCGCCCTTGCCGGGGATCGGCTCGCCCATGATCACGTCGAAGGCGGACAGGCGGTCCGAGGCCACCATCAGGATGCGGTCGTCACCCACGGCATAGTTGTCGCGCACCTTGCCGCGCGCGAGCAGCGGCAGCGAGGCGATGTTGGAGGTGTGCAGGGCAGAGGGGCGGGACTGGGTGGTCATGTGAGGCAAGAGGCAATCGGGCAGAGGGTCCGCAGCCGCCGCAGGGGCTCGAAGCGGAAAGCGGCGCGCAGGAGCGCGATTTTAGCGGTGCTCAGGCGCGCGGGTGCGGCGGGCGCCGAAGCGGCGTGTCCCGGCCGGGCGCGCTCGGCAAACCTGTCCATTGTGCGCCCAATCCCGTGGTCCGCCAAACGCCGCTCCAAGGCCCTGCGTGGGCCTGCGCCATCGCTTTGCAGCGTTGCTTTTGGCGGGGCACGGGCGCATAGTGGGTTCGCAAGCAAACGAATGCGCATTCCGGCCTGCAAGCACCTTTCCTGGCGAATTTCGCTGGAAACGGGCTGTTTTCATCCAGAGCACAGGAGTGTTTAGATATGAATCTGACGATTAGCGGGCATCACCTGGAGGTCACTCCCTCGCTGCGCAACTACGTCATGGCCAAGCTCGAACGCATTCTTCGGCACTTTGACCAGGTGGTGGATGTCAAGGTCTTGCTGACCGTACACAAGCAAAAGGAGAAGGAGAAGCGCCAACGCGCCGGCTGCACGCTGCGCGTGAAGGGGCAGGATCTGTTCGTCGAAACCTCGCATTTCGATCTCTACGCCGCCGTCGACGCCCTGGCCGACAAGCTGGATCGTGTGGTGGTGCGCTATAAAACCCGCCAGCAGGGCAGCCGCTACGGCACGGCCAAGCGGTTGGGCGACGAAGGACTGGCCATGGTGTCAGCCTGATGACAGTCGGGGTGCCTGCCCAGCGGTGGGTGCCCTGTCATTCCCTGTTTTGTGGCTCGAGCGCCACGGCAAAGCACCGCCCTTCGGGGCGGTTTTTGATGGTGCTCAGGGTTTCCCCACGGTTTTCTGCCCTGAGGTGCATAATTGTTTCTCGAACCATGAACCGTCTTGCCTCCATCCTGCCCGCCGCTCAAGTGCTCGTGAGCGTCGATGTCACCAGCAAAAAGCGCGCCTTCGAAGAAGCTGGCCTGCTTTTTGAAAGCCTGCATGGCCTGTCCCGCGCACTGATCACCGACAGCCTGTTTGCGCGTGAACGCCTGGGCTCGACCGGGCTGGGCCACGGCGTGGCCATTCCCCACGGACGCATCAAGGGACTGACCGCTCCCATGGCGGCCGTGTTCCAGCTCGACCGCCCCATCGGCTTCGATGCGCCCGACGAGCAGCCCGTGGGACTGCTGATCTTCCTGCTCGTGCCCGAGGCAGCGACCCAGAAACACCTGGAAATCCTGTCGGAAATCGCCGAGCTGCTCAGCGACAGCCAGTTGCGTGAGCGCCTGAAGTCCTGCGGCGACGCCGCCCAGTTGCACGGCATGATCGCCGGCTGGCAGTCCTCGGCCGCTCCCCTGGTCTGATCCTTTCCCTTTCGCGGGCCTTGCCATGAGACCCAGTGCCATCAGCGCCGATGTCCTCTTCGAGGAATTCCGTGCCAGCCTGCGCTGGGAATGGGTGGCCGGCCTGGGCGCCTCGGAACGCCGCTTCGATGAAATGGCGGTGCGCTCGGCGCGCTCAGGGGCCGACCTGGTCGGCTACCTGAATTACATCCACCCCTACCGGCTGCAGGTGCTGGGCGAGCGCGAGATCGCCTACCTCACCAACGCCACCTCCCAGGACTGCCAGCGGCGCGTGGCGCGCATCGTGACGCTGGAGCCGCCAGTGCTGGTGCTGGCCGATGGCCAGACCGCTCCCGAGGAGTTGCTGTCCATGTGCGAGCGCGCGCACATTCCCATGTTCTCCACGCGCGAGCAGTCGGCCTTCGTCATCGACGTGCTGCGCGCCTATCTGGCCAAGCATTTCGCCGACCGCACGACCATGCACGGCGTCTTCATGGACATCCTGGGCATGGGTGTGCTGATCACGGGCGAGTCGGGCCTGGGCAAGAGCGAGCTGGGCCTGGAACTGGTGACGCGCGGCAATGGCCTGGTGGCCGACGATGCCGTGGACCTGTACCGCATCAACCAGACCACCATCGAGGGCAAATGCCCCGATCTGCTGCAGAACCTGCTGGAGGTGCGCGGTATCGGCCTGCTCGACATACGGGCCATCTTTGGCGAGACGGCCGTGCGCCGCAAGATGCGCCTCAAGCTCATCGTCCACCTGGTGCGCAAGGAAACCATGGAACGCGAGTACGAGCGCCTGCCGGCCGAGCCGCTGACCCAGGACGTGCTGGGCGTGCCCGTGCGCAAGGTGGTGATCCAGGTGGTGGCTGGCCGCAACATCGCCGTGCTGGTCGAGGCGGCCGTGCGCAATGCCATCCTTCAGCTGCGCGGCATCGACACCTACCAGGAATTCGTGCAGCGCCACCGCCGCGCCATGGAACGCGGCGACAGCTTCTAGCGCCCCTCTGCGTGGGCCGGCTGTTGCGGTCCGCCAACTTCCGGAGCCGCAGTTGTTTGCGCTCCGTGCGCCCATGTTTGCGCCCGAGGCATTGTTTTGTCTCGATGAATAAGAATAATTCTCATTTTTTATAATCCGGGTTAACGCGGTAAGAACCGGTTTTCGGCTTCTTGCGCGTCTTCATTTCCGTCTCGAAAGCCCTCCCGGATGTCCCAACGCCACCGCCCTGGCCTGCGCACAGGCCTGTCCCTCCTGCCTGCCTCCGTTCCCCCGTCCCACCGCCTCGGCACCGTTGCCGCAGTCTGCGCCATGGTGGCCGCTGCGGCCTTGCCAGCGGCGTGCCTGGCCGCCGATGCCGAGCTCGGCGAAGTCACGGTGCGCAGTGCCACCGATCCCCAGGCGCTGCCCGCGGTGGCGCCTGGCGGCCAGGTGGCCAAGGGAGCAGGGCTGGGCGTGCTGGGTCAGCGCGACGTGATGGACACGCCCTTCAACATCACCTCCTACACGGCCGAAGGCATGGCCGACCAGAACGCGACCACGCTGATGTCGGTGCTGGAGAACGATCCTTCGGTGCGCTTCACCACCAATACCGGCCATGCCTACGAGAACTTCACCATCCGCGGACTGGGCGTGAATTCCTCGGAGCTGAGCTTCAACGGCCTGTACGGCCTGGCGCCGGACGGCCATGTACCCACCGAGATGCTCGAGCGCGTCGAAGTGCTCAAGGGCCCGGGCGCACTGATGAGCGGCATGACGCCGGGCGGTGCCGTGGGCGGCACCATCAACCTGGTGACCAAGCGCCCGTTGGCCCAGGACCTGACGCGGGTCACCACCATGGTCAGCAGCTCTTCCCAGCTGGGTCTGCAGGCCGATGTCTCGCGCCGCTTCGGGCCCGAACGCCGCCTTGGCATCCGCATCAACGGCAGCACCTCGGGCGGGGATACCGAGGTCGATGGCCAGAACCGCCGCCATGGCCTGGGCGCGCTGGCCCTGGACTACCAGGGCGATGGCTTCACCCTGGGCCTCGATGCCTACAGCTACCGCTCCACCATCCGTGACGGCAGCCCGATGATGGTGAGTTTCCAGAACCTCAAGCAGATGATCGCGGCGCCGGACGCCACGACCAACCTGTTCAAGGGCATACATGCCAAGCAGCAAAGCGATGCCCTGATGCTGCGTGGTTCGGTGGACCTGGGCCGCGACTGGACCCTGTTCGGCTCGGTGGGCACGGCCGAACACGCCTATGACGGCATGCTCAACGGCACGCGCGTGGTCCTGCGTGCCCAGGGCGATGGCTCGGCGGTGGGCCAGACCTACAACCAGTACGGCTACACCGACACCACGGCCGCCGAATTCGGCGTGCGAGGCCGCCTGCGCACAGGTGGCGTGAACCATCTGCTGGTGGCTTCCGTCAACTGGATGAACCAGAAGGGCGGCCGAGCCGCCGTGGCCACCAGCGCCAGCTACATCACCAACATCTACAACCCCGCGCCCGTGACCCTGGCCGGCCCCTACGGCGCCATCAAGCAGGAGCGCGACGACGTGCTCAGCAGCCTGGCCCTGGCCGATACGCTGAGCTGGGCCGGCGATGCCGTGCAACTGACCGTGGGCGCACGCCTGCAGCGCGTGAACCAGAAAATGGCCGGCTATGACGAGCAGGCCATCTCCCCGGCCCTGGGCCTGGTGGTCAAGCCCTGGGGCGACGCGGTGTCGCTGTATGCCAACCATGTCCAGGGCCTGAGCGCAGGTTCCATCGTGGGCGCCACCTACGCCAATGCCGGCGAGGTGTTCAGCCCCTACAAGACCAAGCAGTTCGAGATCGGTGCCAAGTGGAGAATGGGCGACTTCACGCAGACCGTTTCCCTGTTCCAGATCGAGCGGCCCTCGTCCGTGGTCGAGACCGCGACCAATCGCCTGCTGATGGACGGCGAGCAGCGCAACCGCGGCGTGGAATGGAATGTGTTCGGCGAACCGCTGCGCGGCACCCGCCTGCTGGGCGGCCTGGCCTACACCCAGGCCGTGCAGAGCAAGACCCAGGGCGGTGCGCGCGATGGCTACGGCGTGTATGGCGTGCCGCGCTGGACGGCCAATCTGGGCGGCGAGTGGGATGTGCCGGCCCTGCCCGGCGCCACGCTGACGGGTCGCCTGATCTACACGGGCGCGCAATGGGTGAACTCGGCCAACACGCTGAAGATGCCCAGCTGGACGCGGGTGGACGTGGGAGCGCGTTACGCCACGCGCATCGCGGCCAGGCCCGTGACCTTCCGCGCCACGGTGGAGAACCTGTTCGACAAGTCCTACTGGGCCGGCAGCTTCAACGACAACTTCGCCACCACGGGTGGTCCGCGCACCGTGCGCGTGTCGGCCACCGTGGACTTCTGAGGCCATGGCGGGTGCTGCACGACGGGGCCTGTGCCTGGCCGTTTCCTGGCTCTGCCTGCTGGGCGGGCCCGCGCCTGCCACGCCGGCCGTGGGCGTTGCGGTGAGCGCGGCCCCGGTGTCCGGGCCGGCCCGGCTGGCCCCGGGCCAGGCCGTGGAGGGGCGGCTGGCTGCCGGGGCGCTGCAGACCTGGCAGGTCGACTTGCCGGCCGGCCATGTGGTCCAGGGCGAATTCGAGGGCCTGGACGTGGCCCTGGACCTGCAGGACGGGCAGGGCCGACATCTGCGCCGGCTCGCGCGCCCCGATGGGGGCTCGCAGTCGCTGATGTGGGTGACGGCGGCCGCGGGTCGACAAAGGCTGGTGGCCCATCGCATCCCTGGCGATGGCCCCGGGACCGGAAATCTGGCGTCCGACGCGGTGGCCGGCGCCGGGCATTTTTCGCTGCGGCTGACGGCCAGCCTGGCGCCCCTGCAGGGCCAGGCACCGGACGCTTCGGAGCCATCCGCGCTGCAAAGCCCCCGGCTGCGCGCCCTGGCCCAGGCGCTGGCCGATGCGAAGGCACGTGGCGGCAAAGGCCAGGAGACGCAGGGCGCGCAAGCGGCCACCGAAGCGTTCTGGCAGCAGCTGCGGCAGCAAGGCACGCCCCTGGTCGAGCCACTGTCCGACGGGCAATCCCTTGTGACCTTTGTCTGGCGCGGCCAGCCGCGCGCGGGTTTCCAGGGCGTGCGGCTGTTCGGCAGCCCCGCGGGCAACCACGATCCGCTGCAGCACCTGCCGGGCAGCGATGTCTGGTGGGCCAGCTTCCGCATGCCCGACACCGCGCGGCTCAGTTACCGCCTGGCCCCCGACGTGCCGCTGATCCAGGGATCGGCCATGGACCAGCGGCGTGCCCTGCTCGCCACGGCGCAGCGCGATCCGCTCAACACCAGGGCGTTTCCGCCGCCGCAGGGCGGCTTCATCGACGCCTTCCAGGGGGCTTCGGTGCTGGAGCTGCCCCAGGCGCCGCCCCAGCCCTGGGTGGCGCCGCGCCCCGGTGTGGCCCAGGGCCGGCTGGAGCAACACCGCCTTTCCAGCCCGCTGCTGGGCAATGACCGCGATGTCTGGGTCTACCGGCCGGCCGGCGCGGCGCCCCAGGCCTTGCTGCTGCTGTTCGACGGCAATGCCTATGCCCGGCAGGTGCCCACGCCGACCATCATCGACAACCTCATGGCCGATGGCCTGATTCCGTCCACGGCCGTGGTCCTGCTGGACAACGCCAGCCCGCAGGCGCGCGGCAGGGAACTGCCGCCGAATACGGTCTTTGCGCGCTTCCTGGATGAGGAGTTGATGCCGTGGATAGGCGCCCAGGGTCTGGGCCAGCCCGCGGCACGCACGGTGATCGCGGGCTCCAGCTATGGCGGCCTGGCCTCGGCCTATGCGGGCCTGGTCAATGCGCGCTGGTTCGGCAACGTGCTGAGCATGTCGGGCTCGTTCTGGTGGGCGCCGCCTGGCGAGGTGGCTGGCTGGGTGCAGCGTCGCTATGCCGAGGCACCGCGCCGCGAGGGCCTGCGCTTTTACCTGGACGCCGGCCGCATGGAGCGCTCGCGCGGTGGCCAGGACGGCATCCTGGAAACCAATCGCCACCTGGCCGATGTGCTGCGCGCCAAGGGCTACGAGGTCACGCATGCCGAGCACGAGACCAGCCACGACTACCTGCAGTGGCAGGGCTCCCTGGGCTGCGGCCTGGTGGCCCTGCTGAATCCGGCGCGCTTCGCCCAGGGCCTGCCGGCCTGCGAGCGCATGCCCGACCACACGCCTGACCTGCGCCGCTAGGCCATGGCCGAACTTTCGGGCAGCGGCGCCATCATTCAAAGGATGAACACCATGAACGCAAGTCTTTCCCGCCGCCGCATCCTGGCCCAGCTCGGCCGCGGTGCCGGAATCCTGGTCGCGCTGCCGATGACAGCCCGCCTGTCCGTGGCCCACGCGCAGGGCGCGGCATCGGGCAGGACGGTGACCGTGGCCCATGCCAAGGGCGAGATCCAGCTTCCCTTCAAGCCGGGGCGTGTGCTGGTGTTCGAGCTGGCCGCGCTGGATGCGCTGCAGGCCCTGGGCGCCGAGGTGCAGGGCGTGCCCGATTTCAAGATGCCGCCCCTGCTGGCGCGCTATGCCGATGCACGCTATGCGCGCATCGGCAGCTTGTTCGAGCCCGACTACGAGGCCGTGAAGGCGCTGGCGCCGGACCTCATCATCGTCGGCGGCCGCTCCGAGGCCAAGTCCAGGGAACTGTCGCGCTTCGCGCCCGTGCTCGACCTCAGCGTCAGCGACCAGCACCAGATGGCCGACATCTACCGCAACATCCGCACGCTGGGCGCGGTCTGGGGCCTGCAGGACAAGGCCGAGGCCGAGGTGCGCTCCATCGAGCAGGCCATCGCGGCCCTGCACGCCAAGGCACAGCCGGCCGGCAAGGGCCTGGTCCTGCTGACATCGGGCGGCAAGCTCAGTGCCTACGGGCCGGGCTCGCGCTTCGGCATGCTGCACGATGTGTTCGGCGTGCAGCCGGCCACGGCACCGCTCACGGCGGCGCGCCATGGCCAGGTCGTGTCCTTCGAGTTCCTGCTCAAGACCAATCCCGACTGGCTGTTCGTCATCGACCGGGACGCCGCCATAGGCCAGGATGGCAGGACCGCCCAGCAACTGCTGGACAACCCCCTGGTCCGTGCGACCAAGGCCTGGCGTGCCAGGCACATCGTCTACCTGAATGCGGCCAACTGGTACGTGCTGTCCAATGCCGGCCCCGGGGCGCTCAAGGCCAATATCCAGCAGCTGTCGGATGCCTTCGACCGCGCTTGAGGCCGGGCACGGCCGGCCCGGACGCAGGCAGCACCGGGCCATGGCCTGGCTGCTGGCGCTGGGGCTGCTGCTGGCGCTGTCCATGGCCAGCCTGCTGGTCGGTGCAGGTGACATGCACTGGAGCGTGCTGTGGTCGCGCAGCGAGGACGATCTCGCGGCCCAGGTCCTTGTCTACAGCCGTGTGCCGCGCACCCTGGCCCTGTTGCTGGCCGGTGCATCCATGGCAGTCTGCGGCCTGCTCGTGCAGATGCTGGCGCGCAACCATTTCGTCGAGCCTTCCACCGTGGGCACAGTGGAGTCGGCCAGCCTGGGCATGCTGGCCTCTTTCCTGTTCGTGCCGCACTGGCCCGTGGTCGCCAAGATGGGCATTGCGGCCGTGGCGGCCCTGCTGGGCACGGCCCTGTTCCTGGCCGTGCTGTCGCGCATACGGCTGCGCTCGTCGTGGATGGTGCCCCTGGTCGGTCTGGTGCTGTCCGGCGTGCTGGAGGCTGCGGGCAGCTTCGTGGCCTTGCAATTCGACATGATGCAGGCCCTGAAATCCTGGTCCCAGGGCGATTTTTCCCTGGTCGTGCAGGGGCGCTACGAGCTGCTGTGGCTGTCGCTGGGCATGACGGCCCTGGCCTGCCTGGCAGCCGACCGCTTCACCGTGGCCGGCCTGGGCGAGAGCTTTGCCACCAACCTGGGCCTGCATTACCGGCGCCTGGTCTGGCAGGGCCTGGTCGTGGTGGCCGTGGCGACCGCGGCCGTGGTGGTCACGGCCGGCAGCCTGCCCTTCGTGGGCCTGATCGTGCCCAATCTGGTGCGCCTGGTCCTGGGGGACAACGTGCGCCGCAGCGTGCTGTGGGTGGCCCTGATCGGCGCGGGCCTGACCCTGGCCTGCGATCTGGTCGGCCGCCTGCTGATCGCGCCCTATGAAATCCCCGTGGGCACGGTGCTGGGCGTGCTGGGCAGTGCCCTGTTCATCGCGCTCATCCTGCACCGCGGCCGGGAGCGTGCATGAACGGGCGGCTTCCAGCGCATGCGGCGACGGCCCCGCGGCCATTCACCGGCCATGGCCGGCGCCTGGCCCTGCTGGCCGGGCTGGCGCTGCTGTGCCTGCTGGCTTTCATGACCGTGGGCGTGCGGACCGACTGGGCCTTCGTGCTGGAGCACCGCGGCGCCAAGGTGCTGACCATGCTGCTCGTGGCGGCGGCCATCGGTCTGTCCACCGTGGTCTTCCAGACCGTCTCCCACAACACCATTCTCACGCCATCGGTCATGGGGCTGGATGCGCTGTACCTGTTCGTGCAGGCGGCCATGGTGCTGGCGCTGGGGGCGGCGGGCGTGTCCGCCCTGGGCGAGGTGGGGCGCTATGCGCTCAACATCGTGCTGATGGTGGGCTTTGCCATGCTGCTGATGCGCTGGCTTTTCGTCGGCCATGCGAACAGCCTGCACATGATGCTGCTGGTGGGCATGGTGGGCGGCATTTTCTTTCGCAGCCTGGCGGGCCTGGCCATGCGCGTGCTCGACCCCAACGAGTTCACCGTGCTGCAGGACCGCATGTTTGCCAACTTCAACGCCGTGAACATGCAACTGCTGGGCCCCTCGCTGCTGCTGATCGTGCTGGGCAGCGGCTGGGTCTGGCGCCAGCGCCGTTTGCTGGACGTGATCGCGCTGGGACGCGATGCGGCCGTCAGCCTGGGGGTGGACTACGAACGCCGGGTCCTGCTGCTGCTGGCCGTGGTCGCCGGCCTGGTGGCGGTGTCCACGGCCCTGGTCGGCCCCGTGGTCTTCTTCGGACTGCTGGTCAGCAACATGGCCTACCAGTCCATGGGCACGCGCCGCCATGCCTGGGTGCTGCCTGCGGCCGTGCTCTGGGGCTGCGTGCTGCTGCTGGGGGGCCAGGTGCTGCTGGAGCAGTTGTTCAAATTCAATACCGTGCTGAGCATCGTGGTGGAGTTCCTCGGAGGGATCGCCTTTATCGTGCTGCTCATGCGAAAGACCCGCTCATGATAGAAACACGCGACCTGCTCAAGCGCCACGGCGGCACGACGGTGCTGGAGCAACTCAGCCTCACCGTGCCCGAGAAGGCGCTCACCGCCATCATCGGTCCCAACGGGGCCGGCAAGTCCACCCTGCTGTCCCTGGTCAGCCGGCTCATGCCCATGAGTGCCGGCCAGGTGCTGGTGGGCGGCTGCGACGTGGCCACCACGCCCAGCGATGCACTGGCGCGGCGCATGGCCATACTGCGCCAGGACAACCAGAGCGCGCTGCGGCTGACCGTGCGCGATCTGGTCGGCTTCGGGCGCTTTCCCCACAGCAAGGGCCGGCTCCATGCGGAGGATCTGCGCCATGTGGACGAGGCCCTGGCCTATCTGCAGCTGGAGGGGCTGGCCGAGCGCTTCCTCGACGAGCTGTCGGGCGGCCAGCGCCAGCGAGCCTACATCGCCATGGTGCTGTGCCAGGGCACGCCCTGCATCCTGCTGGACGAGCCGCTGAACAACCTGGACATGGCCCATGCCGTCAACATGATGGGCCTGTTGCGCCGTGCCGTGACCGAGCGCGGCAAGACCGTGGTCATGGTGCTGCACGACATCAACTTCGCCTCCTGCTACGCCGACCACATCATTGCGCTCAAGAACGGCCGCCTGGCCATCGCGGGAACGCCCGCCGAGGTCGTGCAGGACGAGGTTCTCAGCGGCCTCTACGGCATCCCCGTCAGCGTCCACGAGGTCCAGGGCCGCCGGCTCTGCCACTACTTCGGCTGACCCCCGCGGCTGGGGGCGCGGCGCTTGCAACTGGCGCGGCCAAAGGCCAGGGACACCGAGCAAGGGCCTGTGCCGGCCGCGCCGCCCCGCCGCGAGGTTGTCGCCGGCTGCCCGTACGCTTCCCTCCCCCGCGCAGCGGGCAGAGAGGCGCAGGCGCGTCAGCGCCTCAGGGGGTGCCCTTCTTCTTCTCCAGGATCATCGAATCGCCGTAGCTGAAGAAGCGGTACTGCCCGGCGATGGCATGGCGGTACAGGCCCATGACATGCTCGTAGCCCGCGAACGCGCTGACCAGCATCATCAGCGTGCTTTTGGGCAGGTGGAAGTTGGTGATCAGCAGGTCCACCACCTGGTACTGGAAGCCCGGGGTGATGAAGATCTGCGTGTCGCCCGACAGTTGTCCCGTCTGGGCCCAGGACTCCAGCGTGCGCACCGTGGTCGTGCCCACGGCGATGATGCGGCCGCCGCGCTGGCGGCAGCGCTCCATGGCGGCCAGCGTGGGCAGGGGAATGTCGTACCACTCGCTGTGCATCTGGTGGTCGGCGAGGTTCTCCGTCTTCACGGGCTGGAAGGTGCCCGCACCCACGTGCAGGGTGACGCTGGCGCGCTCCACGCCGCGCTCGGCCAGGCGGGACAGCACCTGTTCGTCGAAGTGCAGGGCCGCCGTGGGCGCCGCCACGGCGCCGGGCCGGGCCGCGAACACGGTCTGGTAGCGTTCGCTGTCCTCGGCCGCGCTGGGGTCGTTGCCGCCTTCCTGCTTGCGCTCGATATAGGGCGGCAGCGGCAGGTGGCCGAAGCGCTCCATCAGCTCGTGGGGCGTTTCGCCGCGCGGGCCTTCGAAGGACAGGCGGAACAACGGGCCGTTCTCGTCGGGCCAGCGGCCCAGCAGCACGGCGTCGAAGCCGCCGCGGTTCTTGCCGCCGCACAGATGGATGCGCGAGCCCGGCAGGGGCTTCTTGCTGACGCGCATGTGGGCCACGACCTCGTTGCCGGCCAGCACGCGTTCGACCAGCAGCTCCAGCCGTCCGCCACTGGCTTTTTCACCGAAGATGCGCGCCTTGAGCACGCGCGTGTCGTTGAAGACCAGCAGGTCACCGGGCTGCAGCAGGTCGGGCAGTTCGTTGAAGATGCGGTCGTGGGCCGGGCTGCCGGCATCGCGGCCGTCGAGCAGGCGCGAGGCGCTGCGCTGGGGGGCCGGATGCTGGGCGATCAAGGCCTCGGGAAGTTCGAAATCGAAGTCGCTGAGCGAAAACACGCGGGGCAGGGAGGACATGCGGTGCTTGAGGGCCGGACGGGCCCGTTCCAAGGAAGTGAATGAAGAAAACTCAATCCGCAATTGTCGCAAACCCCAGGCCCTGGCCGCAACAAGGTGGGGCCGCCGAGGTGGGGCCGCCAAGGTGGGGCCGCCCGGGTAGAGGCACCCGCGTGCCGCTCAGTGCGTCTGGCGTTCGAACTCCAGCCACAGCGAATCGAGGTCAGGGAAGTCCCAGTCGGCCGGGTCTTCGCGCGAAACGATACGGTCGTTGCCCTGGTTTTCCGAAAGGTCTTCCACCTCGGGCGTGATGCGGCATTGCTGGCGCAGTGAATAGAACACCTTGACGCGCGGTGCCAGCAGGCTGGTGGGCGAAGCGTCGATGACCACGGCCAGGCGCTGGGAGTTCAGCCGCACCAGGGTGCCCAGCGGATAAATGCCCACGGTCTGCACGAACATCTCGAACAGCCGCTTGTCGAAGTGCCCCGGGCTCCATTCGGCCATGCGCCGCAGGGCCTCCGACGGCGGCCATCCCTTTTTGTAGGGCCGGTCCGAGGTGATGGCGTCGTAGACATCGCAGATGGCCGTCATGCGCGCCAGCAGGCCGATGTCGGCCCGGTGCAGGCCGTCGGGATAGCCGCTGCCATCGATTTTTTCATGGTGGTGCAGACAGGCATCGATGACCTCGTCGTCCAGGCCCAGCGGCCGCAGCAGCTGGGCGCCATGGCGCGGATGGGTGCGCATCAGGGCCCATTCGGCATCATCGAGGGGACCGGGCTTGTTCAGCACCTGGGCCGGGATGGCGGTCTTGCCCAGGTCGTGCATGAGGCCGGCCATGCCGGCCTTGCGCACGCTGTGGTCGTCCATGCCCATGCGCCGCGCCAGGGCCACCATCAGCGCGCACACGGCCAGGCTGTGCATGTAGGTGTAGTCGTCGGCCGATTTCAGCCGTGCCAGGCCGATCAGCGCATGCGGGTTGCGCGCCACCGAGGCCGTGACATCGTCCACCAGCCGGCCGGCGGACGTGGCGTCCACGGGGTGGCCCAGGCGCGCATCGCTGAACAGCCGGCCCAGCAGCTGGCGGGCCTGGGCGCAGGTCTGCGCGGCGCGGCGCAGTTCGATGGCCGTGGCAATCGGGGTGGTGCTTTGCTCGGAGGCCGGGCGTGCATGGTCGGGGATCTGGTGGCGCAGCTCGTCCTGGGGGTCGAAGTGCATGCAGGGCACTTGCACGCCGATGTCCAGGCCCTTGCGCACGTCGATCCAGACTTCCTGGATGGTGGTGGCGCGCAGGCGCTGCAGATCGGCCTCCGTGCTCAACAGGAAGCGGGTTCGCCAGAAAGGATGCTCCATCCAGGAGCCGCAAAACTCGTGCAGGAACATGCCCAGCGTGACGTGCTGGACATTGATGCGCTTCAACATGGATTCGATGCCGGTAACACGACGTAACGTCTGGCGGCATGGTAGCGGCTTCGCCAGAGACCTGGGATGGGAAAGGTACTTTGTTGCCCTGGATGCGTGCAGAACGTGGTGTGCCGCTGACACCTGTATATGCATACACTATGCGGGTATGCAGCGCCCATGCCTCGACCAGGATTGCCCATGCCCTTGAATGCCTCCGCCGCCTTTCCCGATCTCGGGCGCGATGCCGCCGGTGGCAAGCCGGCGCGCGCGGGCAAGGGTGGGGGCAAGCCCGCCGCCAAGCCGGGCGCGACGGCCAGTGCCGCGCAGAAGGCGCTGCAGAAGATGGGCCTGGTGCGCGACATCGACCTGGCCCTTCACCTGCCGCTGCGCTACGAGGACGAGACCCGCATCACGCTGCTGCGCAATGCGCGCGAGGGCGATACCGTGCAGATCGAGGCCGAGGTCACCCACAGCGAGGTGCAGCTGCGCCCGCGCCGCATGCTCAAGGTCACGGTGGACGACGGAACGGCCGAGTGCGTGCTGACTTTTTTCAGCTTCTACCCTTCGCACCAGAAAACGCTGGCCGTGGGCGCGCGCCTGCGCATCCGCGGCGAGGTCAAGGGTGGCTTCTGGGGGCGGCAGATGCTGCATCCGGCCTTTCGTGCGGCCGGGGGCGAACTGCCCACGGCGCTGACGCCCGTCTACCCCACGGTGGCGGGCCTGCCCCAGGCCTATATCCGCCGCGCCACGGCCACCGCCCTGCTGCGCGCCGACCTGTCCGACACCCTGCCACCGGGCGAATGCCCGCCCGTGGTCCGCAATCTGGGCGCGGCGGGTCTGCCATCCCTGCTGGGCCTGCGCGAGGCGCTGCAGTTCCTGCACCACCCCACGCCGGACGTGGCGCTGGCCACCCTGGAAGACCACTCCCATCCCGCATGGCAGAGGCTCAAGGCCGAGGAATTGCTGGCGCAGCAGCTGTCCCAGTACGAAGCCAAGCGCGAGCGCGCGCGCCTGCGCGCCCCGGTGCTGGGCACGGCGCCCGCCGGCCAGGGGCTGGCACAGCAGTTCCTGGACCAGCTGCCCTTTGGCCTGACAGGGGCGCAGCAGCGCGTGGTGGCCGAGATCCGGGGCGACATGGCGCGCAGCGTGCCCATGCACAGGCTGCTGCAGGGCGACGTGGGCTCGGGCAAGACCGTGGTCGCGGCGCTGTCGGCGGTGGCCTGCATCGAAGCGGGCTGGCAGTGCGCGCTGATGGCTCCCACGGAAATCCTGGCCGAGCAGCATTTCGGCAAGCTGGTCGGCTGGCTGGAGCCGCTGCTGGCACCGCTGGGCAAGCGCGTGGCCTGGCTGGCCGGCGCGCAGAAGAAAAAGGAGCGTGCCCAGATGCTGGCCCTGGTCGAGAGCGGCGAGGCCGCCCTGGTCATAGGCACGCACGCCGTGATCCAGGACCAGGTGCAGTTCAGGAACCTCGCCCTGGCCGTCATCGACGAGCAGCACCGCTTTGGCGTGGCCCAGCGCCTGGCGCTGCGCCAGAAGCTGGCGGCCACGGGCATGGAGCCGCATCTGCTGATGATGAGCGCCACGCCGATCCCGCGGACCCTGGCCATGAGCTACTACGCCGACCTCGACGTCTCCACCATTGACGAGCTGCCGCCGGGGCGTACGCCCATCGTCACCAAGCTCATCGCCGACAGCCGCAAGGACGAGGTCATAGAACGCATAGGTGCCCAGGTCGCGGCCGGGCGACAGGTCTACTGGGTCTGTCCGCTGATCGAGGAAAGCGAGGCCCTGGACCTGTCCAATGCCACGGCCACCCATGCCGATCTCAGCGAAATGCTGCCTGGCGTCATGGTCGGCCTGCTGCATTCGCGCATGCCCACGGCCGAGAAAAAGGCCGTGATGGAACTGTTCACGGCCGGCGTCATGGGTGTGCTGGTCTCGACCACGGTCATCGAGGTGGGTGTCGACGTGCCCAATGCCTCGCTCATGGTCATCGAGCATGCCGAGCGCTTCGGCCTGTCCCAGCTGCACCAGCTGCGCGGCCGCGTCGGGCGAGGCGCCGCGGCCTCGGCCTGCGTGCTGCTGTACTCGGTGGGCGACAGCGGCCGCCTGGGCGAAACCGCCAAGGACCGGCTGCGCGCCATGGCCGAAACCCATGACGGCTTCGAAATCGCGCGCCGTGATCTCGAGATCCGCGGTCCCGGCGAATTCCTGGGCGCGCGCCAGTCGGGCGCGCCCATGCTGCGCTTCGCGGACCTCGAACAGGACGTGATGCTGCTGGACTGGGCGCGCGAGCTGGCGCCGCGCATGCTGGAACAGCACCCCCAGCTGGCCCGGCGCCATGTGGGCCGCTGGCTGGGCGGCAAGGCCGAATTCCTGAAGGCCTGAAACCGTACCCTGCAAGGCTTATGTCGCGTCCATGACGCAAGACGATTGTAAAAAAGTGACTTTTTGGTACATTGAGTCACATTAAACAGGGTAGTCCGCTCGCGCGCGCCGTGCTGCGGTCTCCCACCCCCTCGCCACCTTCCGCGCTCGGCGAGGGCGGTCACGGTCACTGTTGTGTTGTCAGTCTGTCTTCGTCCAAGGAGTCGTCAACATGAATGAAGCCGTTGCAGCGAATGAGATTGTCGAGACCTCCTACCGCACGGGTCTGGTGGTCCTGTCCTATGGCATTGCCGTTCTGGGGTCCTTCGTGGCCTTGACGGCGGCCCAGCGCATACGCGGGCGCAGGGGCATCAGCTGGCTCAACCTGGTGGCCGCCGGCACGGCGCTGGGCGGCATAGGCGTGTGGTCCATGCATTTCACGGGCATGCTGGCCCTCAACCTGGGCATGGGTTCGGGCTACTCCATGGTGGAGACCCTGATCTCCCTGCTGGCGGCCATCGCCGCGACCTCGCTGGCCCTGGCCTTCGTGGCGCGGCGGCCCGACAGCACGGGCCGGTTGCTGGGTGCGGGCGTATTGCTGGGCCTGGGCGTGGCCTTCATGCATTACCTGGGCATGTACGGCATGCGCTTTCCCGGCTACATTGTCTGGTCGGTGCCGGTCGTCGCGCTGTCGGTGTTCATCGCCGTCGCGGCGGCGAGCGCCGCACTGTGGCTGTCGTTTCGAACGAGTTCGCCAGGATTGCGGGCGGTGGCCGCAGCCGTGATGGGAGCGGCGGTCTGCTCCATGCACTACACGGGCATGGCAGCGGCGGACTTTGTCTGTGTTTCGGAGGCGCAGCGCTTTGCGCGGCCCCAGGGCTTTGCCGTGATAAGCGCCTTGGACCTGCCGGTCTTCACCGTGATCGTGGCCATCGGCCTGGCAGCATTGATAGGCGTGGACCAGTTGATCCAGCAGCGCGACCAGATGCGCCAGACCCTCAGGGGGGGCTGAGGCGTGCAGCGTCCAAGGACGGGCGTGGACTGGCACAATCGTAACCAGATGCTCGTTCTGACGACAATTTATCCTTCTTCGAGGCTTACCCCCGACCCAGCTCGCCAATGACACTCACCGAACTCAAATACATCGTGGCCGTGGCGCGTGAAAAGCATTTCGGCCGCGCCGCCGAAGCCTGTTACGTCTCCCAGCCCACGTTGTCCGTGGCCATCAAGAAGCTCGAGGAAGAGCTGGATGTCAAGCTCTTCGAGCGCAGTGCCGGGGAGGTTTCGGTCACGTCGTTGGGCGAGGAGATCATCCGTCAGGCACAAAGCGTGCTGGAGCAGGCTGCCGAGATCAAGGAGATCGCCAAGCGCGGCAAGGACCCGCTGTCCGGCGTGCTGACCCTGGGTGTGATCTACACCATCGGTCCCTATCTGCTGCCCGACCTGGTGCGCAACTCCATCATGCGCACACCGCAGATGCCGCTGATGCTGCAGGAGAACTTCACCGTCCGCCTGCTGGAGATGCTGCGCACGGGCGAGATCGACTGCGCCATCGTCGCCGAGCCCTTTCCCGACACCGGGCTCGCGCTGGCGCCGCTGTACGACGAGCCTTTCATGGCCGCCGTGCCCAGCAACCATCCGCTGGCCCAGAAAAGCCATGTCTCCACCAGCGACCTCAAGAACGAGACCATGCTGCTGCTGGGCACGGGCCACTGTTTCCGCGACCATGTGCTTGAGGTCTGCCCCGAGTTCGCGCGCTACGCCAGCAATGCCGAAGGCATTCGCCGCACCTTCGAAGGCTCATCGCTGGAGACCATCAAGCACATGGTGGCCGCGGGCATGGGCGTGACTCTGGTGCCGCGCCTGTCCGTGCCCGCCGACGCGCTGGAAACCACGGCACGCCGTCGCAAGACCGACGAGCCCCATATCCGCTACCTGCCCATCCACGAGGACGATGGCTCGGCGCCGCCCTCGCGCCGGGTGGTCCTGGCCTGGCGACGCAGCTTCACGCGCTACGAGGCCATCGCCGCGCTGCGCAACGCCGTCTACGCCTGCGCCTTGCCGGGCGTCAACCGACTGTCCTGAAAAAGCGGGTCATGCCAGGGTCGCCGCCCTGGCGGTCCGGCACTTGCGGTATCGTTGCAACTGCCCTCGGGCTTTGCGCGCCCGGGGTCCATCCGTTCGTACGAAGCAGAAAGGGATTCCATGGCCAAGAACGCCAGCAAAGACAAGTCCGGTGCAAAAAAGCCCGAGGCCGCTCCGACCGCAGCGGCCGCTGCGGCGCCCGCGACCGTGCGTGCCGCCACCGCCATCCATATCGGCATCAGCGACAAGGACCGTGCCGCCATCGCCAAGGGCCTGTCGGCCCTGCTGGCCGACACCTACACGCTGTACCTGACCACGCACAACTTCCACTGGAACGTGACGGGTCCCATGTTCAATACGCTGCACACCATGTTCATGGGGCAGTACACGGAGCTGTGGAACGCCGTTGATCCCATCGCCGAACGCATCCGCGCCCTGGGCCACTTCGCGCCGGGTTCCTATGCCGATTTCGGCAAGCTCACCAGCCTGGCCGACGTGCCCCACGATCCGCCCAAGGCCCTGGAAATGGTGCGCATCCTGGTGGCCGGCCATGAGGCCGTGGCGCGCACGGCGCGCGGCCTGTTCCCGCTGGCCGACAAGGCCAACGACGAGCCCACGGCCGATCTGCTGACCCAGCGCCTGACCGTGCATGAGCAGACGGCCTGGATGCTGCGGGCGCTGCTGGAAGAGTGATGGACGTCTTCCGGAAGGTCCGGGTGTCGACCGTGTACGCACTGCATGCTCTGGACCTGGATTGATGCACATGCCGCCCAGGGCGGCATGTGTCTGGTACTGGCCGCCCTGGGCGGCCTTTTTTTCCACCTGCGCCGGCCTGGCGTGGCCGTGACCGGCCTGCGCATGCCTGTGGCCGCCTGGCGCGGCTTGGCCGTGGCCGGCCTGGCTTCGGTGCTGGCGCTGGCCCTCATGGCGCGTGACATGCTGGACCTGGCCGACGCCGCAGGCTGCGCACGCTGTACCGACTGGCCTGCCCTGGACGAGGCCTTGCACCAATGGCTGGCCGGCCATGCCACCGACGCCTGGGTGCGCCCCGTGGTCGCCTTCACCCAGCTGGGCCATGTGGGCTGGATGGTCGGCCTGTCCTCGGCCGTGCTGCTCCTGCTTTTGTGGCGGCGCGACTGGCTGCATGCCGGGGCCTGGCTGTTGGCCACGGCCGGCGTGGGCCTGTGGATACGCGCCATCAAGACCAGTGTGGCGCGCCCGCGCCCCGTGGGTGGGTGGGTGCCCGAAGGCGGGTTCAGCTTCCCCAGCGGCCACAGCGCAGGCACCTTCGTGCTGTACTGCATGCTGGCCTGGCTGCTGCTGCCCCATCTGCGGCGCGCCTGGCGCTGGCCCGTCGGCCTGGCCGCGCTGCTGGTGGCCCTGGGCGTGGGGGCCAGCCGCGTGGTGCTTCGTGTGCATTTCGCCAGCGATGTGCTGGCGGGCTGGCTGCTGGGCCTGGCCTGGATGGCCCTGGTGGTCTGCACCGTGGAGTGGGCGCAGGTGCGCGCGGCCAGGGGCCGCGCCTGAGCGGCGACAATGCGGTTTTACGCATCTTGCGCGATGGCCGGGCCCGTCCCGGCCATCCGCCCTCGCCGCCATGTCCACCTCCTCCCCGACCTTGCCCAGGCGCAGCCGGCTGTCGCTGTACCTTGACCTGATCCGCTTCAACCGCCCGGCCGGCTGGCTGGTCCTGGTCTGGCCTACGCTGGCCGCGCTGTGGCTGGCGGCGGGCGGTTTCCCGGGATGGCATCTGCTGGCGGTCTTCGTGCTGGGCACGGTGCTGATGCGCAGCGCGGGCTGCTGCATCAACGACATCGCCGACCGCGACTTCGACCGCCATGTCAAGCGCACCACGCAGCGGCCCATCACCTCGGGCCAGGTGTCGGTCAGGGAGGCAGCCCTGCTGGGCGCGGCCCTGGCCCTGGTGTCGCTGGGACTGGTGCTGACCACGCGCCGGGAGGCCGTGGCCTGGTCGGTGCCGGCCGTGATGTTCACCGTCCTCTACCCATTCACCAAGCGCTTCTTTGCCATGCCCCAGGCCTTTCTGGGCATTGCCTTCAACTTCGGCATCGTCATCGCCTTTGCGGCGGTGCAGGGGCAGGTACCGGTCACGGCCTGGATTCTGTGGTTCGCCAACATGTTCCTGGTCCTGGCCTACGACACCGAATACGCCATGGTGGACCGCGACGACGACCTGCGGATCGGCATGAAGACCTCGGCCATCACCCTGGGCCGCTTCGACGTGGCGGCCATCATGGGCTTTTTCCTGCTCTGCGGCCTGCTGACGGTCTGGGCCGTTCTCCCCTATGGCCTGGGCTGGCCCTTCTGGCTGGGCCTGGCTGCGGCCGGGGCGCAGGTGGTCTGGCATTTCAGCCTGATCCATCACCGCACGCGCGAGGGCTGTTTCGTGGCGTTCAGCAAGAGCCACTGGATAGGCGCCAGCCTGTTCGCGGGCGTGGCCCTGGGCTTTGCCTTGCGCTGAGCTTCACTGCCGCGCCGCAAAAGAAGAAGGAGGCCTGGGCCTCCTTCTTTCATGGTGCACTCTCCGTCACTTTCCGAACTCTGCCGCCAGCTCCTTGGCCCGGGCCTCGGCCGCGCGCATGGCGGCCACGAAGTGCGCGGGCACCTGCTGGGCCTGCATGTGGGTGATGGCCGCATGGGTGGTGCCGCCCTTGCTGGTCACGCGCTCGCGCAGCACTTCGGCGGGCTCGGTGGAGCGCGCGGCCAGTTCGGAGGCGCCCTGGAAGGTGGCCACGCCCAGGCGGTAGGACTGCTCGGCCGTCAGGCCCATGTCCAGGCCGGCCTGTGTCATGGCTTCGAGGAACAGAAAGACATAGGCCGGACCCGAGCCCGACAGCGCGGTCACGGCATCCAGGTGGGCTTCCTGGTCCACCCAGACGAACTGGCCCGTGGTCGCCACCACTTGCTCGATGGCACTGCGGCCCGCGGCATCGACTTCGGCGCGCGCGAACAGACCCGTCATGCCCTTGCCGACCAGGGCCGGTGTATTGGGCATGGCGCGCACGATGCGGCCCGTGCCCAGCCAGCGGGAGATGCTGTCCGTGGGAATGCCGGCGGCCACGCTCAGGTGCAGGGCGCTGGCCGTGTGCGGTGCCACGGCCAGCGCCGCGTCCTTGAAAGTCTGGGGCTTGACGGCCCAGACCACGATGCCGGCGCTGTCCAGCGCGGTGGCTGCCGCCGCCGCGTCGGCATGGGCCTCGATGCCGAAGTTCGAGCGCAGCGCGTCGCGCGCGGCCTCGAAGGGCTCGACCACGACGATGCGGTCCTTGGGCTGGCCCTGGGCGATCAGGCCGCCGATGATGGCGCTGGCCATGTTGCCGCCGCCGATGAAGGCGATGGTTCCCAGGGAGTTGGAAGCAGGGGAGGTGGTGTTGACAGTCATGGTGCGCAGCGCTCTTGCGGAAGATAGGCGGTGATCAGAACCTGGTTGGCCTGGGCGGGATTGAAATTGTCGTCGCTGGCGAAGACCAGCAGGCGGCGGCCGTCGGGCAGCGGCGGGCCCCAGGCCATGGCCTCCATATTGTCAAGCCGTCCGGGCTGCAGCGTCGCCAGGTCGGCGATCAACTGCTTGGTCGCGGTGGGGGGCGGGGTGTGCGCGAAGCTGGCCAGATGCAGGGTGTCGGGTCCGTCGAGGGCCATGCGGTACAGCCGCGCACCGAAGCCGTGGCCGGGGCTGTACGAGCGCTCCAGCACCAGCAGGTGGTCCGGGCCGTCCAGCAGGATTTCGCTGATGCCGTTGACTTCCCGCTGGGCAAAGGCCCAGCTGGCGGACGGCACGGCATCAGGCCGGTAGGCGATCTGGCGCAGCAGCCGGCCGTCCGCCAGATCGACCAGGCTGATGCGCACGGCGGCGCCCGGCCTGCCCGCGCTGGCGCGCGGGCCATCCTGGCGCAGCGGCGCCTCCAGGGCCAGCCAGGCCTGGCGGCCGTCCGGCGTGACGGCCAGTCCTTCGAAGCCGAAATTCGGGCGCAGGCCCGGCCTGCCGTCCTCATCCTGGAACGTGTAGAACCAGCGTGCGAGCTGGCGGCCCATGGCATCGGCTTTCACCAGCGAGGTACCGAAGCCGCGGCCCGGATCGCCTTCGTCGGTCCACAGCAGGCCACCGTCCGGCAACAGGCGGATGGCCTCGGGGTCGGGTACGGGCTGGGTGGCCGGGGCGGCATGGCGCGGGCGCAGCCACCGGCCTTCGGCGTCGCGCAGCGGATGCACTTCGGTGACCTGCGCCTGCCAGGGGTTGGGGCCGGCGCGCCGCTGCGCGGGCACCTGCTCTATGCGCAGCCGCAGCCAGCGCGCCGGGCCATGGGTCGAGCGGTCGTCGCTGATGGCCACGTAATCGCCGCGCCGTGCGTCGTAGTCCAGGCCCGAGATGCCGCCGATGGTGCTTCCATCCACGGGATCGTCGCGTGCCACCGTCGTGCTGCCCAGCCACTGCAGGCGCACGCAGGCCGTGGGCAGGGGCGCCGTGCAGCCGGCCAGCGCAAGGCCGGCAAGGACCAGGCCGGCAGCCCGGTACAAGGCCTCAGGCCGCCAGCGCGGTCTGTGCCACCGCATGTTCCCAGCGTGCCATGAGTTCGTCGGCGCGGGACTTGTCCAGCGTGGGCACGAAGCGGCGCTCGGCCTTCCACAGTGCCGAGAGTTCCTCGGTGCTCTGGTAGACGCCGCAGGACAGTCCGGCGAGGTAGGCCGCTCCCAGCGCCGTGGTTTCCACGCATGCCGGCCGCACGACGGGAATGCCCAGCAGGTCGGCCTGGAACTGCATGAGCAGGTTGTTGACGCAGGCACCGCCGTCCACGCGCAACTCGCTGACCGGGGCGCCGCCGCTGGCCACGGCGTCGCGGCTCATGGCCAGCAGCAGGGCCGCGCTCTGGAAGGCGATGGACTCCAGCGCCGCGCGCGCGATGTGGGCCATGGTCGTGCCGCGCGTCAGGCCCGTGATGGTGCCGCGCGCATCGGGCTTCCAGTAGGGCGCGCCCAGGCCGGTGAAGGCCGGCACCATCATCACGCCCCCCGAGTCGGGCACGCTTTCGGCGAGTTGCTGCACCTGGCCGCTGTGCTCGATGGCGCGCAGGCCGTCGCGCAGCCACTGGACCACGGCGCCGCCCACGAAGACGCTGCCTTCCAGCGCATAGGCTGGCGCCTGCGTGGGCTGGGCAGCAGCAGTCGTCAACAGGCCGTTGGCCGAGGTCTGGAACACGCCGCCCGTATGCATCAGCATGAAACAGCCCGTGCCATAGGTGTTCTTGGCCATGCCGGCCGAAAAGCAGGCCTGGCCGAAGAGGGCGCTTTGCTGGTCGCCGGCCACGCCGCCGATGGCGATCTCGCCACCCAGCACCTCGGCCGCCGTGCGGCCGAAGTCGGCGGCCGAAGGCAGGACTTCGGGCATCAGGGCGCGCGGAATGCCGAGCAGGGCCAGCAGCTCATCGTCCCACTGGTTGGTGTGGACGTTGAACAGCATGGTGCGGCTGGCATTGGACACGTCGGTCACGTGGCGGCGCCCGCCCGTGAGCTGCCAGATCAGCCAGCTGTCCACGGTGCCGAATGCCAGCTCGCCGCGCTCGGCGGCGGCACGCGCGCCCTTGACGTTGTCCAGGATCCAGCGCAGCTTGCTGCCCGAGAAATAGGCATCGATGAGCAGGCCGGTCTTGCGCTGGATGGTGTCGCCCTGGCCGGCCTCGCGCAGCTCGGCGCACAGCGGCTCGGCGCGGCGGTCCTGCCAGACGATGGCATGGTGCACGGGCTGGCCGGTGGCACGGTTCCAGACCACGGTGGTCTCGCGCTGGTTGGTGATGCCCAGGGCGCGGATGTCGCCGGCGGTCAGGCCGGCCTTGGCCAGGGCCTCGCGTGCCGTGGCCAGCTGGGTGCGCCAGATCTCGCGCGGGTCGTGTTCCACCCAGCCCGGGCGCGGATAGATCTGCGGCAGCTCCAGCTGGGCCGAGGCCACGATGCGGCCCTGGGTGTCGAAAACGATGCTGCGGGAGCTGGAAGTGCCCTGGTCCAGGGCGAGCAGATAAGTGGTCATGTGCTTGCGTTGTCGGAAGGCAGCGGCGCCAGCGGCAGCACGAAGCGGGCCATCTCGGCCTGCTCCGTCCAGCCGTGCCGGGGGTAAAAGCCCCGGGCATAGGACGGGCGCTCGCGGTTGTTGATCAGCCAGATGCGCTGGCATCGGCGCTCGCGCGCCGCCTGCACGGCGGCGTCGAGCAGCTGGCTGCCGGCGCCCGAGCCCCGGGCCATCTCGGCCACGAACAGTTCGCTGACATAGGCTTCCCAGCCCTGCAGGATAGCCACGGGCAGCCAGTGCACGGCGCAATAGCCGCACAGCCGGTGCTGGTCATCCTCGGCCACGAGCAGCAGGCTGCGATCGGGAGCGGCCGCCACCAGGGCCTGCAGGTGTGCGGCCGCTTGCGCCGGCGTGGTGGCCGCATAGGCCTTGAACCAGCCCATGGCCCCGAGCAGGGCTGCCAGGTCCGCCGCGTCGCCGGCCTGCGCCGGGCGGACAGTCAGTGCGCCGGCCACGGGCTTACTGGGCCACCACGCACTGCACCTCGGCTTCGCGCAGCAGCGTGTCGAAGGGCGAGGGCGGGGTGGCGTCGGTGAAGAGGCGGTCGATCTGGTCCAGGCGCGCCAGCTCCACCATGGCCTGGCGGTGGAACTTGCTGTGGTCGGCCGCCAGCCAGACCTCGCGCGACTGGGCGATGATGGTCTGGGCCACCTTCACCTCGCGCATGTCGAAGTCGCGCAGGCTGCCATCGGGCTCGATGGCCGAGATGCCGATCAGGGCGATGTCCACCTTGAACTGGCGAATGAAATCCACGGCGGCCTCGCCCACGATGCCGCGGTCGCGCGTGCGCACCACGCCGCCCGCGACGATGACTTCGCAGTCGGCGTTGGAGCTCAGGATGGCCGCCACGTTGAGGTTGTTGGTGATGACGCGCAGGCCGCGGTGCTTGAGCAGGGCCTGGGCCACGGCCTCGGTGGTCGTGCCGATGTTCAGGATGAGCGAGCAGCCGTTGGGGATGGCTTCGGCCACGGCGCGCGCGATGCGCGACTTGCCCTCGGCATGCAGTACCTGGCGCTGCGGATGGCCCAGGTTTTCCACGGTGGCGCTGGGCACGCGCACGCCGCCATGGAAGCGGGCCAGCAGCCCCGCGTCGGCCAGCTTCTGGATGTCGCGGCGCACGGTCTGAAGCGTCACGCCCAGGATGTCGGCCAGCTGCTCCACCGTGGTGGATTGGCGGCTGCGGACTTCATCGAGCAGCAGTAGTTGTCGGGGGTTGGTATTCACGGCAAATCCATGGCAAGGCGGTCGTTCAGTCGATGGGGCGAAGGGGCTGGGCGACCGGTTTATAGCGCATTTGACGAGGCAAGCCCTGGGCTTGGGAACTTTAAAACGAAGAAAAAGGAACAGCACCTAGGGTATGTGTTGATGGGCTGCGATCCGGAAAGAACAAAAATGAAGGCGCTCAAGTGTTCGAATTCGGTTCGAATCCCTGGGTTTCTCCTTGTCCAAATACTGCCTTCGGGGCGGTCTCGCTGAAAGAGAGCCGTTGTGGAACTGGTGTTGGAGAGAATCAGCAAGCGCGTGGGTGGCCAGACCTGGCTGCACCCCATGCACCTGGAACTGGAAAGCGGCGCGGTCACCGTGCTGCTGGGTGCCACCCAGGCCGGCAAGACCAGCCTGATGCGCATCATGGCCGGCCTGGACGTGCCCAGCGAGGGGCGGGTGCGCGTCGATGGCGCCGATGTGACCGGCCTGCCCGTGCGCCAGCGCAACGTGGCCATGGTCTACCAGCAGTTCATCAACTATCCGTCCATGACGGTGACCGAGAACATCGCCTCGCCGCTGAGGCTGCGTGGCGACCGCGATGTGGACGAGCGGGTGCGTGGCCTGGCCCGGCGCCTGCACATCGAGATGTTTCTGGGCCGCCATCCGGCCGAGCTGTCGGGGGGCCAGCAGCAGCGCGTGGCCCTGGCCCGGGCCCTGGCCAAGGGCGCGCCGCTGATGCTGCTGGACGAGCCCCTGGTCAACCTGGACTACAAGCTGCGCGAGGAACTGCGCGAGGAGCTGAGCCAGCTGTTCGCCACGGGCGATTCCACCGTGGTCTATGCCACCACCGAGCCCGGCGAGGCCTTGCTGCTGGGGGGCTTCACGGCCGTGCTGCACGAGGGCGAGCTGCTGCAGTACGGTCCCACGGCCGAAGTCTTCCACGCCCCCAACTCGCTGCGCGTGGCACGTGCCTTCAGCGACCCTCCCATGAACCTCGTGGCCACCAGGGCCACGGCCGGCGGCCTGGCCCTGCCGGATGGCACCGAACTGCCGCTGGGCCGGCCCACGGGGATGCCGGCCGACGAGCGCCTTACCCTGGGCCTGCGCGCCAGCGCGCTGCGCCTGCACGCGCGGCCCGGCGATCTGGCGCTGCAGGGCGTGGTCGAACTGGCCGAGATCTCGGGATCTGACACCTTTGTGCACGTGGCCACCTCCTGGGGCGAGATGGTGGCCCAGGTCACGGGCGTGCACCACCTGGAGCTGGGCAGCACGGTCAGCCTGCACCTGGACCCGGCCCAGGCCTATGTCTTCGGCGCCGATGGTGCGCTGGTGATGGCGCCCCGGCGCCCGGGAGGGCGCTGACATGGCACGCATCGAACTCGATCTCGCCCACGCCTACAAGCCCCATCCGCAGCAGGACGCCGACTATGCCCTGCTGCCGCTGGACATGGTCTTCGAGGATGGCGGCGCCTACGCCCTGCTGGGCCCGTCGGGCTGCGGCAAGACCACCATGCTCAACATCATGTCGGGCCTGCTCGTGCCTTCCCAGGGGCGCGTGCTGTTCGACGGCCGCGATGTGACGCGGGCCAGCCCTCAGGAGCGCAACATCGCCCAGGTGTTCCAGTTCCCGGTGATCTACGACACCATGACCGTGGCCCAGAACCTGGCCTTTCCGCTGCGCAACCGCCGCATGCCCGAAGACCGCATCCGGGCGCGCGTAGGCCAGATCGCCGAAATGCTGGAGATGAGCGGCCAGCTCGACCAGCGTGCCGCCGGCCTGTCGGCCGATGCCAAGCAGAAGATCTCCCTGGGCCGTGGCCTGGTGCGCCCCGATGTGGCGGCCGTGCTGTTCGACGAGCCGCTGACCGTGATCGATCCCCAGCTCAAGTGGCAGCTGCGCCGCAAGCTCAAGCAGATACACCACGAGCTGAGGCTCACGCTGATCTATGTCACCCACGACCAGGTCGAGGCCCTGACCTTTGCCGACCAGGTGGTGGTGATGACGCGCGGCCGTGCCGTGCAGATGGGTACGCCGGCACAGCTGTTCGAGCGGCCCAGCCATGCCTTCGTGGGCCACTTCATCGGTTCGCCAGGCATGAACTTCGTGCCCGTGCTGCGCGAGGGCGGGCGGCTGCAGGCAGAGGGCCAGTGGCTGCCCCTGCCCGATGCGCTGGCCGGCGTGGCGCCCGGACAGGCGCTGAGCCTGGGCATACGGCCAGAATACCTGGCCCTGGCCGCAGCCGACACGCCGGGCGCCGTGGCCTGCACCGTGGAGCGCGTGCAGGACGTGGGCACGCACCAGCTGCTGGTCGCCCGCCTGGGCGAGCGCCTGCTCAGGCTGCGCTGCGGTGCCGATGCCTTGCTGCCTGCACAGGGCGAGAGCGCCTGGGTGCAATTGCAGGGCCCCCATACCTGCTACTACGTCAACGAGGAACTGGTATGAAGCTCCCCCTGGGCGGCTGCGCCGCTTTCCCTGTGTGCATGGCCGCGGCATCTTTGCGGCGGGGCAGGGTGTCCGCCTTGCCCGGTGTCCCCGGCCCGGACCGCAGTTTGCGCAAGCGCGCGAGGAGGCAGGGATGACTGCGATCAAGCCCGTCAACCAGAAGGCCTGGTGGCTGATCCTGCCGGTCATCGTCTGCGTGGCCTTCTCGGCCATCATTCCCCTGATGACCGTGGTGAACTACTCGGTGCAGGACATCATCAGTCCCGATCGCCGCGTCTTCGTGGGTACGGAATGGTTTGCCCAGGTCATGCGCGACGAGGAGCTGCATTCGGCCCTGTTGCGACAGATCGGATTTTCGCTGGCCGTGCTGCTGGTCGAGATACCGCTGGGCATCGCACTGGCGCTGTCCATGCCGGCCCAGGGGTGGAAGGCCTCGGCCGTGCTGGTCGTGGTCTCGCTGTCGCTGCTGATTCCCTGGAACGTCGTGGGCACCATCTGGCAGATCTACGGCCGCGCCGACATCGGCCTGCTGGGCGCGGCCCTCAACACCCTGGGTGTGGACTACAACTACACGGGCAATGCCACGGATGCCTGGGTCACGGTGCTGGTCATGGACGTCTGGCACTGGACGCCCCTGGTGGCCCTGCTGTGCTATGCGGGTCTGCGCTCCATTCCCGATGCCTACTACCAGGCCGCCCGCATCGACGGGGCCAGCAAGTTCGCGGTGTTCCGCTACATCCAGCTGCCCAAGATGCGCGGCGTGCTGATGATTGCCGTGCTGCTGCGCTTCATGGACAGTTTCATGATCTATACCGAGCCCTTCGTGCTCACGGGTGGCGGACCCGGCAATGCCACCACATTCCTGTCGCAATACCTCACGCAAAAGGCCGTGGGCCAGTTCGACCTGGGGCCGGCGGCCGCCTTCTCGCTGATCTACTTTCTCATCATCCTGCTGCTGTGCTTCATCCTCTACAACTGGATGCAGCGCGTGGGAACGGCCGACCAGGAGGAAGCGAAATGAACCCCATGCCCGCATCGTCCACCACCCGTGGCGTGGCCCTGCCGGAGGTGTGCCATGCATGAGAGCCGCTTTCACAAGCGCACGCTGTTCCTCGTTGCCTACCTGCTGTTCGCCGTGCTGCCCATCTACTGGATGGTGAACATGAGCTTCAAGACCAACGAGGAAATCCTGTCGAGCTTCTCGCTGTGGCCCCAGCATTTCACCTGGGGCAACTACAAGACCATCTTCACCGATGCGTCCTGGTACTCGGGCTACATCAACAGCCTGATCTACGTGGCCATCAACACCGTGATCTCGCTGACCGTGGCCCTGCCGGCCGCCTATGCCTTCTCGCGCTACCAGTTCCTGGGCGACAAGCATGTGTTCTTCTGGCTGCTGACCAACCGCATGACGCCGCCGGCCGTCTTTCTGCTGCCTTTCTTCCAGCTGTACACCACGGTGGGCCTGATGGACACGCACATCGCCGTGGCCCTGGCCCATCTGCTGTTCAACGTGCCGCTGGCCGTCTGGATCCTGGAGGGCTTCATGAGCGGCATTCCGCGCGAGATCGACGAGACCGCCTATATCGACGGCTATTCCTTCCCGCGCTTTTTCCTGACCATCTTCCTGCCGCTGATCAAGGCGGGGGTGGGTGTGGCGGCCTTCTTCTGCTTCATGTTCAGCTGGGTGGAACTGCTGCTGGCGCGCACGCTGACCAGCGTCAACGCCAAGCCCATCGTGGCCACCATGACACGCACGGTCTCGGCTTCCGGAATGGACTGGGCCACGCTGGCCGCGGCCGGTGTGCTGACCATCGTGCCGGGCGCCATCGTCATCTGGTTCGTGCGGCATTACATCGCCAAGGGCTTTGCGATGGGAAGAGTTTGAGGTACCCCCTGAGCCGCTTTGCGGCTTACCCCTCTCTGCTTGCTTCGCAAGGGAGGGGGCGTACGGGCAGCCGGCGACACCCTCGCGGAGGGGCGGCCCTTGCTCGGTGTCCCTCGCTTTGGGTCGCGCCACTGGCAAGCAGCGCGGCGACGTTGATGTTGGATTGCTGAAAGGACAAGCACCATGTTTTCCTGGATGGCCTGGACGCTGCCGGTGGCGGTGTTTTTCAGCTGCATCGTGCTGATGCTGGCGGGCATGACGCTGTGGGAGCTGCGCAGCCCCACGGTGCTGCGCAAGGGCTGGCTGCCGATGGCGACGACGCGCGGCGACCGGCTGTTCATCGGGCTGCTGCTGGCGGCCTATATCAACCTGGCCTGGGTGGGCCTGGGCGAGAAGATGGTGCAGTGGTTCTCGCTCGAGGCCGAGCCCTCGGTCTGGATCAGCTTCGCACTGTCCATGCTGGTGCTCGCCCTGGTGCTGCGCAAAGGCTGATACCCATTTTTTCAACAGCCGGGCCCGAAGCTCCCCCGGGGGCCCGCTGATGCATGTGCATGTCGGGGAGATGGCAAGAATCTAGGAGACAGCAGATGAAACAGCGACTTCACACCATTGCCCTGGCGGCGACCCTGCTGGCCATGGGCCATGCGGCCTGGGCAGGAGAGGCCGAAGCCAAGAAGTGGATCGATGCCGAGTTCCAGCCCAGCACCCTGAGCAAGGACCAGCAGATGGCCGAGATGAAATGGTTCATCGACGCGGCCAAGAAGCTGCAGGCCAAGGGCGTCAAGGAGATCGCCGTGGTGTCCGAAACCATCACCACGCACGAATACGAAAGCAAGACGCTGGCCAAGGCGTTCACCGAGATCACGGGCATCACGGTCAAGCACGATCTGATCCAGGAAGGTGACGTGGTCGAAAAGCTGCAGACTTCCATGCAGTCGGGCAAGTCCATCTACGACGGCTGGATTTCCGACTCCGACCTGATCGGCACGCACTACCGCTATGGCCGCATCATGAGCCTGACCGACTACATGGCGGGCGCGGGCAAGGAGTTCACCAATCCGGGCCTGGACATCAAGGACTTCATCGGCACCAGCTTCACCACGGCGCCCGACGGCAAGCTCTACCAGCTGCCCGACCAGCAGTTCGCCAACCTGTACTGGTTCCGTGCCGACTTGTTCGAACGCAAGGACCTCAAGGACAAGTTCAAGGCCAAGTACGGCTACGAGCTGGGCGTGCCGCTGAACTGGAGCGCCTACGAGGACATTGCCGAGTTCTTCACCAATGACGTCAAGCAGATCGACGGCAAGCCCATCTACGGCCACATGGACTACGGCAAGAAGGACCCGTCCCTGGGCTGGCGCTTCACCGATGCCTGGCTGTCCATGGCCGGCGCGGCCGACAAGGGCATTCCCAACGGCATGCCCGTCGATGAGTGGGGCATCCGCGTGGCCGACGACAAGTGCACGCCCGTGGGAGCCTCGGTCTCGCGCGGCGGCGCGACCAATTCGCCTGCCGCGGTCTTCGCCCTGACCAAGTACGTGGACTGGATGAAGAAGTACGCGCCCAAGGAAGCCATGGGCATGACCTTCGGCGAGTCCGGTCCCGTGCCGGCACAGGGCCATATCGCGCAGCAGATCTTCTGGTACACCGCCTTCACCGCCGACATGACCAAGCCCGGCCTGCCCGTGGTCAATGCCGATGGCACGCCCAAGTGGCGCATGGCGCCCGGTCCCAACGGTCCCTACTGGAAGGACGGCATGCAAAACGGCTACCAGGACGTGGGCAGCTGGACCTTCTTCAAGGACCATGACGCCAACCGCACCGCCGCCGCCTGGCTCTACGCCCAGTTCGTCACGGCCAAGACCACCAGCCTCAAGAAGACCATCGTCGGCCTGACGCCCATCCGTGAAAGCGACATCCGCTCCAAGGCCATGACCGACATGGCGCCCAAGCTGGGCGGCCTGGTCGAGTTCTACCGCAGCCCCGCGCGCGTGGCCTGGACACCCACCGGCAACAACGTGCCCGACTACCCCAAGCTGGCCCAGCTGTGGTGGAAGAACGTGGCCCAGGCCGTCACGGGCGAGAAGACGCCCCAGGGCGCCATGGACAACCTGGCCGAGGAAATGGACCAGGTCATGGCCCGCCTGCAGCGCGCCGGCATGGCCCAGTGCGCGCCCAAGCTCAATCCCAAGGGCGATCCCGCCAAGTGGCTGAGCGACAAGCAGGCGCCATGGAAGAAGCTGGCCAACGAAAAGCCCAAGGGTGAGACCATTGCCTATGACTCGCTGCTGAACGCCTGGAAAAACGGGAAGGTGAGGTGACACCCCCCTGAGCCGCCGCGTGGGTTCCCCTCTCTACCCGCTTCGCGGGGGAGGGGGACGACGCCCTCGGCTGGGTGCCCCCGCCGCGAGGCGGCTCTTGCTCGGCGTCCCTGAGCTGGGCCGCGTCGGTTTTGGATGGTTTGCCCTGTGCTGGCATCCCAGCCAATCGCCAGATTCGTTGACTGTCAAAAACACAAAACGAAAGATAGCGAAGAAAAAAATACAAAAACGAGCGAAAATAGCGGAAAACCCGGTTCCGTCCCCTTCGCATTGGGCGCAGGCGTGGTGCGCGGGTGCTGACATGGCGGCTACATGGCGCCTTGTTAACTTGGTCCCACCTCCTCCGTTGAAGATCCATGTCCCTCGCAGCTTCCCCCTTGTCCACCGGTCGCGCCGCCCTGCTGGAGCGCCTGGCCCAGCCCGAAACCTATGACCTGGCCATCATCGGCGGCGGCGCCACGGGCCTGGGTGTGGCCGTGGACGCGGCGGCGCGCGGCTTCAAGGTCGTGCTGGTCGAATCGCATGACTTTGCCAAGGGCACGTCCTCGCGTGCCACCAAGCTGGTCCATGGTGGCGTGCGCTATCTGGCCCAGGGCAACATCGCCCTGGTGCGCGAAGCCCTGCACGAGCGCACCACGCTGCTGCACAACGCGCCGCACCTGGCCCAGCCCCTGGCCTTCGTCATGCCCTCCTACCGCCTGCTGGACACCCCTTTCTACGGTGTCGGCCTGAAGATGTATGACGCCCTGGCCGGCAAGGCCGGCCTGGGTGCCACCGAATTCCTGTCGCGTTCCAGCACCGTCAAATGCCTGCCCACCGTGCGCCAGCAAGGCCTCAAGGGCGGCGTCAAGTACTGGGACGGCCAGTTCGACGATGCGCGCCTTGCGCTGGCGCTGGCGCGCACGGCCGCGGCCAAGGGCGCCCTGCTGGTCAATTACTGCCCGGCGCGCGAACTGCTGCACGAGGATGGCAAGGTGACCGGCCTGGTTTGCGAAGACGTGGAAACCGGCACGCGCCACACACTGCGTGCCAAGTGCGTGGTCAATGCCACAGGTCCATGGGTGGACCTGTTCCGCCAGCAGGACGCCGAGGCCCTGGGCCGCCCCGTCAAGCCCATGGTGGCGCCCAGCCAGGGCGTGCACGTGGTGGTGGACCGCGACTTCCTGCCCAGCGACCATGCCCTGCTCGTGCCCAAGACGGCCGATGGCCGCGTGCTGTTCGCCGTGCCCTGGCTGGGCAAGGTGATCCTGGGCACCACGGACACGCCGCGCCATGACCTGGCGCGCGAGCCCCTGCCGTTCCCGGAGGAGCTGGACTTCATCCTCACCGAGGCCGGTCGCTACCTCACGCGCCAGCCCACGCTGGCGGACGTGCGCAGCATGTGGGTGGGCCTGCGTCCCCTGGTCAAGCCCCAGGACGACGACGGCGAGAACACCAAGAAGATCAGCCGCGAACACACGGTGATGTCCAGCCGCTCGGGCCTGGTCACCGTCACGGGCGGCAAATGGACCACCTACCGCGCCATGGCCGAGGACGTGCTCTCCGAGTGCTTTGCCATCGGCCGGCTGCCGCACCGCCCCGGCGGTGTCACGGCGCGCCTGCCGCTGGCCGGTGCACCGGCCGAGACAGCCGTGCACCATCGCATGAACCAGGTCCAGGGCCTGCACTCCTATGGCACGGACGCGCCCGCCGTGGCCGCGCTGCCGGGTGCGGACGAATGGCTGGCCGATGGCCTGAGCGAGGCCATGGTGCGCTTTGCCGCACGCTTCGAATATGCGCGCACCGTGGAAGACGTGCTGGCGCGGCGCAGCCGCCTGCTGTTCCTGGACGCGCGCAAGGCCGCCGAAGTGGCGCCCCGCGTAGCGGCCCTGCTCGAACAGGAGCTGGGCCGGGACGCGGGCCTGGACAGCTTCCGCCTGCTGGCCGCCCAGTACCTGCCGGGCTGAGAGGATTTCCGCATGGTGAAAGCGCCCCCGCCGGGGCGCTTTTGCATTGGCGGCCATGCAACAGCCCGTCACGGGCACGGGGGACCAATCGCGCGGCGATGAAAATAAAAATATTCCTTTGTTTTCAAAGGGTTGTGATTGTTTTTCACATGCTGCGCACAGCCCGGAGGGCGGGGGCGCCGTGCGGGAGGTCCACGGGCCTGGAAAAAGCTGCTAAGGGTTTGACGCGCAAGGGATTTCCTGAGACAATCCCATCCTTCACGTTTTACTGCGTGAAGTTATCTGCCCAGTGGAAGCGCCGAGAAATGGTTCGCGGCGTGGACGACGGGCCCAAGACTGACTGGCTGCTCGCGGCCCTTGAGAAGACTCTGGGGCTGTCGAGCGTTGCTGGAGCAAGTTGGGAATATTGAAATGATCCAAACAGAATCTCGGTTAGAGGTTGCCGACAACACCGGCGCGAAGTCTGTTCAGTGCATCAAGGTGCTGGGCGGTTCTCATCGTCG
>JAIRVR010000025.1 GCA_031253795.1 Burkholderiaceae bacterium | reverse complement strand
ATCAGCATGTTGATGATGCCGCGGTAGTTCATGTCGCAGTGGTACCAGTGGTTCATGGCCGCGCCGATGATGACCATGGACTTGCCGCGCGTCTTCTCGGCGTTGTCGGCGAACTGGCGTGCGATGGCGATCACCTGGTCGCGCGGCACGCCGGTAATCCTTTCCTGCCAGGCCGGGGTGTAGGGCGCATCGGCGTCATAGCCGCCGTCGGCGCCCTCCCCTTCCAGGCCCCGGTGGATGCCGTAGTTGCCGGCCAGCAGGTCGAACACCGTGGCCACTAGCGCCTCCTCGCCGCCCAGCACCAGGCGCGAGACGGGAACACGGCGCAGCATCACATCCGTGCCCTGCTCGTTGGCGTCGAAGCCCGGCGACTGCAGACCCCCGAAGTAGGGAAAGGCCACGTCCTCGACAACGCTGTCCACGCCCTGGCCGTCGAGCACCGAGAGTTTGAGCTGCACGTCGTTGCCCGTGCGTGCCTCCCTGGATTCGAGGTTCCACAGCCCTTCGTCGGCGCGGCCGGCCTCGCCCCAGCGAAAGCCGATGGAGCCGTTGGGCAGGGCCACGCCGCCGTCCTCGCCGTAGCCCACGGTCTTCCACTCGGGGTTGCTGTCCTGGCCCAGGTGGCCTGCGAAGTCGCTGGCGCGCACATAACGCTCGGGCACCAGGGCCGTGCGGCCGTCAGGCAATTGCTGGCGCCTCAGGCGGACCAGCAGCGGCAGGTCGGTGTAGCGGCGCGCATAGTCCTCGAAGTAGCCGACGCGGCCGCGCTCGCCGAAGTAGAACTCCTTGAGGATGACATGGCCCATGGCCATGGCCACGGCGGCGTCCGTGCCCTGCTTGGGGTGCATCCACAGGTCGGCCAGCTTGGCGACCTCGGAGTAGTCGGGCGTGACGGCCACGACCTTGGCGCCCTTGTAGCGCACCTCGGTGAAGAAGTGGGCGTCGGGGGTGCGCGTCTGGGGTACGTTGGAGCCCCAGGCGATGATGAAGTTGGAGTTGTACCAGTCGGCGCTCTCGGGTACGTCGGTCTGCTCGCCCCAGGTCTGGGGGCTGGCCGGCGGCAGGTCGCAGTACCAGTCGTAGAAACTCATGCACACGCCGCCGATCAGGCTCAGGTAGCGGCTGCCCGCCGCGTAAGAGATCATGGACATGGCGGGGATCGGCGAGAAGCCGATGATGCGATCCGGCCCGTGCTGCCTGATGGTGTAGACATTGGCCGCCGCAATCATTCGGTTGACCTCGTCCCAGCTGCTGCGCACGAAGCCGCCCAGGCCGCGCTGCTTTTGCCACTCGCTGCGCGCATCCGCGTTCTCGACGATCGCGGCCCAGGCGTCGACCGGGCTCTTCGCCACGGCCAGGGCCGCGCGCCAGTGCCTGAGCAGGCTGCCGCGCACCATGGGGTATTTGACGCGGTTGGCGCTGTACAGGTACCAGCTGTAGCTGGCCCCGCGCGCGCAGCCGCGCGGCTCGTGGTTGGGCAGGTCGTCGCGCGTGCGCGGGTAGTCGGTCTGCTGGGTCTCCCAGGTCACGATGCCGCCCTTGACGTAGATCTTCCACGAGCACGAGCCCGTGCAGTTCACGCCGTGGGTGGAACGCACGACCCTGTCATGCGCCCAGCGGTCGCGGTAGGCGTCCTCCCAGGTGCGGTCCTCGCCCGTGGTCTGGCCGTGGCCGTTGGAAAACTGCTCCCGGGGCAGGGAGAAGTACGAAAGCTTGTCCAGGAAATGGCTCATCGTGGAACTCCTTGGTATTCGTTGCAGGGGGCCTCAGCAGGGCATCTCGGCGTTGCGGCGCGCGTAGTACCACCAGGTCACGCCCAGGCACAGCAGGTAGAACAGCGCGAACATCCACAGCGCCAGCTCGGGCCCGCCTGTGGCGGCGATGGAGCTGCCGTAGCTCTTGGGAATGAAGAAGCCGCCGTAGGCGCCCAGGGCGCCGGCAAAGCCCAGCGCGGCCGCGCCCTCGGTATTGCCCTCCTTGAGAGCCTGGGCCCGGTCTTCCTCGCCGGCCTGTGCGTCCAGGCCGCGTTGCTTGAGCTGCAGGAAGATCGCCGGGATCATGCTGAAGGTCGATCCGTTGCCTATGCCCGTGGTCAGGAAGAGCACCAGGAACATCAGGAAGAAGCCCGCGAAACTGCCATCGGCCGGCCCCATGGCCAGGGCATAGCCGCCCGTGCCCTTGGGCAGGAAATACAGCACGCCGACCACGGCCGCGGCCATGACGAGGAAGTTCCAGAAGGTCACGCGGGCGCCGCCGGCCTTGTCGGCCAGCCAGCCGCCGAAGGGCCGCGACAGCGCGCCCAGCAGCGGCCCCAGCCAGGCATAGGCCAGCGGGTTGACGGCCGGGAACTGGCTCTTGATCAGCAGCGGAAATCCCGCGGCAAAGCCGATGAAGGAGCCGAAGGTGCCCAGGTACAGCAGGCACATCACCCAGTTGTGCTTGCGCCGGAAGATGGCGGCTTGGGCTGCGAAGCTGGCCTTGGCGTCGGCGATGTCGTTCATGCCGAACCAGGCGGCCAGCGAGGCGATGGCGATCCACGGTACCCAGATGAAGGCCGCGTTCTGCGCCCAGACGCGCGTGCTCTCGCCGGCCTTGGTGATGGTCTGCGCCTCGCCGCCGAAGACCCCGAAGATGCCGGCCGTGATCACCAGCGGGCTCAGGAACTGCACCACCGACACGCCCAGGTTGCCCAGGCCGGCGTTCACGCCCAGCGCCGACCCCTTGCGCTCCCTGGGAAAGAAGAAGCTGATGTTGGCCATGCTGGAGCTGAAGTTGCCACCGCCCAGGCCGCACAGCAGGGCCAGGACCAGCATGGTCGGGTAGCTGGTGGCGGGGTCCTGCACCGCATGGCCGATGCCGATGGCCGGGATCAGCAGCGAGGCCGTGGACAGCGCCGTCCAGCGGCGCCCGCCCAGCAGCGGCACCATGAAGGAGTAGAAGATGCGCAGCGTGGCGCCCGACAGCGCGGGCGCGGCCGCCAGCCAGAACAGCTGGTTGGTGGAATAGGAAAAGCCCAGGGCCGGCAAATGGACGGCGACCACGCTCCAGACCTGCCAGATGGCAAAGGCCAGGAACAGCGCGGGCACGGAGATCCAGAGATTGATGCGGGCGATGGCCTCGCCCTCGCGCTCCCAGAATTGCCGGTCCTCGGGATGCCAGAGGGTGAGCACGCGGCCGGGTCGGCCGGGGCGCCGTGTGCGGTCGTTCATGCCGTCCTCCCTTGCAGGGCCTGGCCCTTGAGCACGTCGGTGCGGCGCACCTCGGTGAAATACATCCAGATCAGGGACACCCAGACCACGCCGTACAGCAGCATGAAGGCGCTGGAACGGATGCCGCTCCAGTCCAGCAGCAGGCCGAACAGGATGGGCAGGATGAAGCCGCCCAGGCCGCCGGCCAGGCCCACGATGCCGCTGATGGCGCCGATGTTGTCGGGGTAGTCGTCGCTGATGTACTTGAAGACGCTGGCCTTGCCGAAGGCCATGGCAATGCCCAGCACGAACATCAGCGCGGTGAACAGGTAGACATTCAGGCCCAGGTGGAAACTCCTGTCGCCGTCCACCGTGGCGATGCTGAACGAGGTCTGCGGGTACGACAGCAGGAACAGGCAGATCCAGCACACCCACAGCACCCACCAGGTCACGCTGTGCGCGCCGTACCTGTCAGACAGCCAGCCGCCGATGGCGCGCAGCACGCCGCCCGGCAGCGAAAAGCAGGCCGCCAGCAGGGCCGCCAGGCGGATGTCCAGGCCGTACTCGCCCACGTAGTACTGCACCATCCAAAGGCTCAGGGCCACATAGCCACCGAATACGATGCTGTAGTACTGGCAGTACTTGAGAACGCGCGGGTCCCTGAGCGCCTTGAGCTGGTCGCGAAAGCGCACATGGCTGGGCACGAGGTGGGCCGGGTCGCTGTGGCTGAAGAACCAGAACAGCACCAGGGCGCCGAGCATGATGGCCGCGTAGGCATGGGGCACGGCGGCCCAGCCGAAGGCCACCAGAATGACGGGCGCCACGAACTTGTTGACGGCCGCGCCCGAGTTGCCCGCGCCATAGACGCCCATGGCCATGCCCTGGCGCGCCTTGGGAAACCAGCGCGCCACATAGGGCGTTCCCACCGAGAAGGAGCCACCGGCCAGCCCCACGAACAGGCCGATCACGAGGAAGTGCCAGTACGCGGTGGCATAGCCCATCATCCAGATCGCGGGCACGGTGACGGCCATGAGCACGGCCATCACGATGCGCCCGCCATAGCGGTCGGTCCAGATGCCCAGCGGCACGCGCACCAGCGAGCCCGTGAGCACGGGCATGGCCGTGAGCAGGCCGAACTGCGTGGCGTTGAGGCCCAGCATCTTCTGGATGGGGATGCCGATGATGCCGAACATCATCCAGACCATGAAGCAGACCGTGAAGGCCAGGGTGCTGACGGCCAGGACCGACCAGGCCTGGCGTTCGTGGAGGGGGTCGCCCTGTGCGGCGGGCGCGTTGTATGCCATCTTTGTTCCTCGTGGGGGCTATGGCATCCATGGTCCCGCGCGAGGGGCGCGCCGCATATCCGCCAGGCGTACGCTCGGACAAGGCGGAAGAACTAGCCGGGTGCAGGCGCACCCTGTTCCAAAGAACTATGCGCAGCCGGCCGTTGAGTGCAGGACTTCAGGAGCGCCGGCCGAAGACGGATTTCGGGCTGCGCCCGAAGAAGCGCGAAAACGCGGCGCTGAAGTTGGAGGGGTGGGCATAGCCCACCTGCCAGCCCGCCTGGGCCACCTGGCAACCGGTCTCCAGCAGTGCCCAGGCGCGGCGCATGCGCAGCTCCAGCAGCAGGGCCTGGGGCGTGCTGCCGAAGACCGTGCGAAAGCCCTGCTTGAGGCGGTGCTCGTTCATGCCCACGGCGGCGCTCAGGTAGGCCAGGGTCAGGTCGCGGTCCATTTGCGAGGCCAGCAACTCGCGTGCCCGCTCCAGCCGGGACAGTTCATCGGCCGACCAGCGCGGCGCCGTGCCGGCGGGCTGCGGTGTGGGTGCTAGGTGGCGCAGCTCCAGCGCGGCCAGGCTCAGCATGGCGATATGGCGGTCCAGCGCGTCGGTAGGCTGAGGGCCGGGCGGCTGGGCCAGGCGCCGCGCCAGCGCCAGGCTGGCCGGCAGACTGGCGCGGTGGTCCAGCTGGCGCACGCCGTCCACCTGCGTGATCCGCCGCGACAGCTCGGGCCCCAGGTAGCGGTCCAGCGCCGCGCCGCTGAGTAGCAGGCGCAGCTGGCGCACCGTCTGACCCGCCCCGTAGTGGCGTTCGCCCTGGCTGCCGCGAAAGGCGGCCAGGGTGGTCTGCCCCGCGCCGAAGCGCAGTGCGGCGCCGCTGCGGGCCACGAAGCCGGAACCACCTGCCAGCCCCAGCGTGATGACCAGGGTGCGGCCCTGGTCGGAGCGGTCGGTGTTGACGCTTTCCTCCACCAGGTCGCGCAGCGGGCAGTAGTGCGAGCGCGCCAGCACGATGCCGTCGCCCAGCGTGAAGCGTTCGGAGTGGCAGTCGCCCAGTTCGGGCGGCAGTGCATGGCGCGTCCAGCCCGGCGCGCAGGGCTGTGGCAGGGCCAATGTGGACGGGGTGCGGGAAGGCATGGCAGGCGGGTGTGGATGCGCTGCGCATACGAAATGCTCCGGCGCGCATAGATTTTCAAATGATATTCATTCTCATCTTCCCTAGCATCGGTGACCGACGAGATGCCCTTTGGAGAGGACGAGAACACCATGACATTTCCCCTTCGCTGGCCTGCGGCGTTGGTGCTGGCCCTGCCCCCTTGCGTGGCGGCCGCCGCCCAGGACCCGGCGCCCGATGCCACCTTGCCCGAGATCACGGTCACCGTGAACAAGCAGGCCGAGAACCTGGACACCGTGCCCGCCAGTGTCTCGGTCATCGAGGGTACGGCCCTGGAATCGGCGGGCGTGCACGGGCTGGACGCCTTGTCGGCCCAGGTGCCGGGCTTCAGCTTCCAGGCCTTCGGCCAGTCGGGCGTGCAGCCGCCCGTGATGCGCGGGCTCACGGCCAACTTCGTATCTTTTTCATCCTCCACCCTGCTGCTGGTCGATGGCGTGCCCACGCTGATGGCCCAGGGCTTCGAGCACAGCCTGCAGGGCGTGGACCGCGTGGAGGTGCTGCGCGGCCCGCAGTCCACCCTGTACGGCCGCAACGCCGAGGCCGGCGTGGTCAGCATCGCCACGCGCCAGCCCGGCGAAACGCCCTACGCGTCGATCAGCGCCGAGGCCGGCAACCACGGCCGGCGCGCGGGCAGCTTCGAGCTGGGCCGTGCCCTGGTGCCGGGCCGGCTCTACATCGGCCTGTCGGGCGAATGGCGCGCACAGGACGGCTTCATCCGCCACCAGGGCACGGGCGACCGCGTGGATGACCGCGAGCGCCAAAGCAGCCGCCTGACCCTGCGCTGGACGCCCACGGCCGACACCGAGGCCACGCTGCGCCATGCCCGGCAGCGCTGGGACGACGGCGCCGCGCAATGGGGCAGCATCGCCGCGCCGCGCGCCACGGTGAACTCGGGCACGGACAGCTGGAACCGCTCGCGCGGGCAGACGCTGTCGCTCGATGTATCGCACCGCTTCGCCTCGGGGCTGAAGCTGCGCTCCATCACCGCGCGCAATGTTTTCGACGACCGCGTGCTGCAGGACACGGACTTCCAGCCGGCCGACCTGCTGCATGTGGGCCGCGACTACCGGCTGGCCACCACTTCGCAGGAGCTGCGCCTGGAAGGCGAATCGCAGGCCCTGGGCGGAGCCCGCTGGCTGGCGGGCCTGTACCTGGACCGGGACGACCACGACCTGCGCTACGAGCAAAAGCTGCCCGCCGCGCTGATGCGGCCCACGGCCGGGCTTGCGGGCAGCACGGCGGCGCTGTTCACCCACTGGACGATTCCCCTGGCCGAGCGCTGGACGCTGGCCGCCGGGGCGCGCGTCGAGCGCAACCGCGTGGAACTCGCGCCCGTGGGCGCGGCGGCGCGCAGCGACGACTGGTCGCGCTTCAGCCCCAAGCTCTCGCTGCAATACCAGTGGTCGCCCCAGGACCAGGTCTACACCAGCCTCAGCGAGGGCTACCGCGCGGGCGGTTTCAACGTGTTCTCGCCGGCCATGGGCTACGCGGCCTACGAACCCGAGACCGTGCGCGCCTGGGAAATCGGCGCCAAGGGCCGGCTGCCGGGCCAGCGGCTGCGCTATGCGGCATCGCTCTACACCCAGCAGGTGCGCGACATGCAGGTGCAGCAGATGGGCCTGCCGGGCGTGGTCTACATCAGCAATGCCGCACGGGCACGCTCCACGGGCCTGGACCTGGAGCTGGACTATGTGTTCGGCGGCGGCTGGCAGCTGCAGACGGCCCTGGGCCTGAACCGCACGCGCTTTGGCCGCTTCAGCGACGGGAGCGCCGTCTACGACGGCCGCCGCAACCCCTTCGCGCCCGACGCCAATCTGCACGTGGCCCTGCGCTACGACGCGCCCCGGGGCTGGTGGGCCCAGGCCGCCTTGCAGGGCACGGGCAAGGTCTACCTGGACGCCGCCAACGCCTACCGGCGCCCCGGCTACGGACTGGTCCATCTTTCGACCGGGTATGCCAAGGGCGCCTGGGAAATCGCCGCCTACCTGCGCAATGCGGCCGACCGGCGCTACGACGCCGTGGGCTACCTCAACGGCCAGGTCGTGGTCTACAGCCCGCCGCGCGAGTTCGGCCTGCGGCTGACCTGGCGCATGTGACAAGGACTTCGAACATGGATATGCCCTCCTCCCTCACTCCCATGGCATCCGGTGGCGCGCATGCGCTGCAGCCGCTGTGGAACCTCGCGGCCGCGGCCATCCAGGCCGAGGCCCTGGCCCTGGCCCTGGAATCCGGCGCCCTGGACCGCCTGTCCAGCCCGCACACGGCCGCCGCCCTGGCCCAGGTCCAGGGCTGGCACACGGCCAATACCGCGCACTGGCTGGAACTGCTGTGGGCCATGGGCCTGCTGCGGCGCACCGGCGGCGCGGACCCGGCCTACCTGCTGGAGACCGGCGCCATGCGCTACCTGCACAGCCTGTCGCCCGAGTCCTGCGGCGCGGCCTGGCTGTTCCGCCTGCGCTCCCTGCGCCACTCTGCCACCCTGCTGCCCGGCCTGGTGGAGCACGGCCCCGCGGGCAACGGCGCCAGCGCGCCCTGGGCACAGGGCAATGCCGAAGGCTGGGCTGCGGCTGCACGCGCCCAGATCGGCCAGGAGCAGCGTGCCGTCAGCGTTCCGGCCGCCCTGGCCGTGCTGGGCCGGCTGCCCGAAACCGTGGCCGCGCGCCGCATGCTGGACCTGGGCGGCGGCCCGGGCTGGATCGCCCTGGCCCTGCTGCGGGCCCTGCCCACGCTGCAGGCCAGCGTCTTCGACTGGCCCGAAGCCGTGGCCGTGGCGGCCCACAACGCGGCCGAATCGGGCCTGGCGGCACGCTTCACCGCCCTGGGCGGCGACCTGGCCTGCGACGGCATAGGCGAAGGCTACGATCTGGTCTGGTGCTCGTCGGTGCTGCACTTCGTGCCCGACGCGGCCGCCGTCGTCGCCAAGGTGTTCGCGGCACTGGAGGATGGCGGCGTCTTCGTGTGCGCCCATGCCGAGGTGGACGACGCGCCCGAGGCCGCCCTGCGCACCCTGCCCTATTACCTGCCCATGCGCCTGATGGGCCGCAGCGTGACGCGGCGTGGCGTGATCGAGGCCTTGCTGCGCCAGGCCGGCTTTGCCCGGGTCGAACGCCTGGAGTCCTGCGGCTTCCCGCTGGCACCCCTGACCGTGCTGGTGGCACGCAAGGCCACCGCATGAACCCGCCCCGCCACCGCCCCGTCTGGATGCTGCAGGCCCTGTTCGGCTGGCTGCATCTGGCACTGACGGCGCCCAGCGTCTACCTGTGGCTGGGTCTGCCCCTGCTCATGCGCGAGCAGGGCTGGTCGGGCACGGCCATCGGCCTGTTCCAGCTCGCGGGCCTGCCTGCCCTGTTCAAGTTCGCCCTGGCCACGCCCGTGGACCTGCGCGGTGCCAGCGGCCGGTCGCGCTACCGGGCCTGGGCCCTGGCCCTGTGCCTGGCCTATGTGGTCCTGCTGCTGGCCCTGGGCTGGCAGCAGTTGCTGGCCCAGCGCCTGTGGCTGTTCGGTCTGGCCTTCGCCGCCGCCCTGGCCGCGACCTGGGCCGACATTCCCGTCAGCGCCCTGGCCATACGCCTGCTGCCACCCGCAGAGCGCATGCGCGCCGGCGGCGTGCGTGCGGCGGCACTGTCCCTGGGTGCGATCGCCGGCGGCGGCCTGATGCTGCTGGTGCAGGCGCGCTGGGGCTGGCGCGCGCCCTTTCTGTGCCTGGCGGGCGCGCTGGCGCTAGGCACCGCCCTGCTGGCCTGGGTGGTGGACACCGAGCCCGCCGATGGCCAGGCACCTCAGCCCATGCGCCCCGCGGACGCCAGCCTGGCCGCCATGGTGCGCGGCTATGGGGCACAACCCGGCGTCTGGCGCTGGACCCTGGTGCTGGTCAGCTATTTCCCCTTCATCGGCGCCGCCTGGTTCTACCTCAAGCCGCTGATGCTGGACCATGGATTCGCACCGGCCCAGGCCGCCCTGGTCGCCGGCATCGGCGGCGGCGTGGCCGCCGCACTGGCGGGCGCCCTCTCGCCCATGCTCACGCGGCGCCTGGGCATGGCGCGCGCCCTGCCGCTGTATGCGGGCCTCAACGTGGCCGCGCTGGCCCTGCTGGCGGTCGTCGTCGCGGCGGGCGGAACGTTCGCGGGTCTGGTGCTTGCCGTGGCCTGCGTGGCGGCAGCCATGGGTGCATCATCGGCCTGTGTATTCGGCCTCATGATGCAGTTCGCGCGGCCGCGCTGGCAGGCCTTCGACTACGGCCTGCAGGCCAGCCTCTTCGCGGCCAGCCGCATGCTGGTGCCGCTGGCCGCAGGCGTGGCGCTGGACGCGGCGGGTGCCCCCGCCATGCTGGCCGGCCTGGCCCTGGCAGCGGCCCTGGCCTGGGGGTGGACGCTGCGCTGCGCACGCGAGGACTGGGCCCGCTAATCGCGCAGGCGCTCCGACGCGTAAACCGCTGCCTGCACGCGCGAATTCAGGCCCAGCTTGCGCAGGATGTGCTGCACGTGGATCTTGACCGTGGTCTCGGCGATGTCCAGCGTGCGCGCGATCTCCTTGTTGCTGGCACCCCGCGCGATCTGGCCCAGCACCTCTTCCTCGCGCGGCGACAGCGGCGAGGGTGGCGCCTGCTCCGCCACATCGGGCTCGTCGGCGGGTCCGCCCTGGGCCTGGAAGGCCTGGACCAGCTTGCCCATCATCTCGGGGCTGACCACGGGCTCGCCGCGGGCGGCGCGGCGTATGGCATCGAACAGCAGGTCGCCGTCGATGGTCTTGAGCAGATAGCCCTGGGCACCATGGCGCAGGGCCGTGGCCAGGTCCTGGCCGTCCTCGCTGACGGTGAGCATGACCACCCGGCTGGCGGACGAGGCCTGGCGCAGGTCCGCGATGGCGTCCACGCCACGCACGCCGGGCAGATGGTTGTCCAGCAGGATGACCTGGGGGGCCAGCGCGGGCAGCAGGCGCAGGGCCTCGACGGCATCGGCCGCCTCGCCGACCACGCGCAGCCCCGCGTCCTGGCCGATGAGGGCGATCAGGCCGCGCCGGAACAGCGTGTGGTCGTCAACGACGAAGACCGTGATGGGATGGGCAAAGGACATGGGGCTCTCTCAGAGGGACGTGCAGGCGGGGGCCGAGGGCGGCAGCTCGATGAGCACGCGGGTTCCCGCGCCGGGGCGCGAATGCACATGGACCAGGGCATCGACCAGCAGGGCCCGCTCGCGCATGATGCCCAGGCCCACGTGCAGCGAGTCGGGCACCACGCCGCCGGGGTCGAAGCCGCAGCCGTCGTCGCAGACCTCGAAGCGCCAGGGGTGGCGCCCCACGCGCAGGTCCACGCGCGTGGCGCCCGCATGCTTGCGCACGTTGGACAAGGCCTCCTGCACCATGTGCAGCACCTGGATCTGTACGTCGGGCGCCAGCGGCAGGCCCTGGCCGCTCATGGCCAGGCAGGTGGAAATGCCGGTCTGGTGCTCGAACTTGGACAGCGTGGCACGCAGCGCGGCCTCGATGTCCTCGGCCCGCGTGCGGGTGCGAAAGTGCACCAGCAGCTCGCGCACATCGGCATAGCATTCGCGCACGCCGACCTCCAGCTCCGACAGGCTGCGCTCGCGCGCGTCCGCATTGCCCCTGGACACGGCATCGCGCAGCAGCTGGGTCTGTATCTTGAGAAAGGCCAGCGACTGGGCAATGGAGTCGTGCAGCTCGCGCGCGATCAGGCCACGCTCCTCGGCCACGGCCGCCTCGCGCTCCAGGGCCGTGGCGCGCAGGCTTTCCATGGCGCTGGCCAGGTGGCGCGCCATGGCGGACAGCAGGTCGCGCAGGTCATCGGTCAGCACCACGGCGCCGCGAAAGAACAGGTTGACCTCGCCCAGCAGGCGCTGCTGCTGCTGCACGGGGATGCTGACCACGGTCTCGAAACCGGCCTCGCGGCAATGGGGCAGCTGGATGTCCGAGGCCGGCGTGATCGGGATGACGCGCAGCCGCGCCTGCTCGCGCGGTTGGCCGCACAGGCAGGCGCCCGTGTGCAGGCAGTGCTCCTGCACCGACAGGGATTGCGGCAGACCGTCGCCTGCCAGCAGCACATAGCGCTCATTGGCCTCGTCGGACCAGCGCACGGTGGCGGCGTCGGCATGGACGGCCATGCGGATCTGGCGCACAAAGCCCTGGGCCAGGGCCTGCAGCTCGCCCGCCTCGGACGCCTGCACGCTGACCGCGTACAGGGCCTGCAGCCGCAGGTGCTGTTCGTTGAGGCTGGCGGTCTTCTCCCGCACCTTGTCCTCCAGCTCCCCGTGCGAGCTCTGCAGCGACTGGGCCATGAGGTTGAAGCCCGCCGCGAGCTGGCCGAACTCGTCGTTCACTTCCACGGGCATGCGCGTGTCCAGATGACCGCGGCGCATGCGCTCGAGGGCCGACCTGAGCTGTCCCACGGGGTGCAGGACCAGCCAGTAGCTGGTGGCCATGAAGCTCACGGCAGCGATGATGGCCAGGGCCATCAGGCACAGCTGGAACAAATGCAGGATGGCCGTCCAGCGCGACAGGCGGGACTCGATGGCCTCGACGAAGCCATCGACCTCGTGGACGAAGCCATCGCTGCTGGCCATGATGGTGGCCGCATCGGGCAGGGAATCGGCCTGCCACTGCGCATGCAGCGCCTGCCAGTCGGCGCGCACGCGTGCATAGCGCGCCCGGACCTCGTCGTTCCAGGGTACGAACAGGGGGCGCGACATGTCACCGTGGCGCAGCAGGTCCAGGCTGGCATCGAATTGCTGCGCCCGCCGCCGCCACTCGTCGGGGGCCTCGTGCTGCCGCGCCATGGCCATGCGCACCATGCTCATGCGCAGGCGCCCGGCCTCGTTGACGGCGGCCGCGCCGCCTTCGAGCTGCCAGGCCACCCACAGCGTGAAGCCGATGGAGGCCACGGCCGCGAGCAAGCAGGCCACCCCCATGAGCAGCAGCTTGGTCGACAGCGAGGGCTTGCCATGCATGGGCCGCACTGTAGCGGCCTGGCCGAAGTGCGCCTTGACCCATGTCAAGCAAGGTCTGCCCCCAATGCGCGCATGGCCTATTGCCGCGCTCCAGGGCCAGTGTTTAGCATGGCAGGATGCAAGCCCAACCCACTTCCTTCCCGTGGCGGCTGCCAGCCCTGGCCGCCCTCACCCTGGCGGTCGCGCTGTCCGGCTGCGCCAGCCGGCCCCAGGCCCCGCAGGATTGGTCCCAGCAACTGCGCGACTGGGCCGGAGCACCCATCGTGCTGCTGGGCGAGCAGCACGATGCCGCCGCCCACCAGGCCTGGCAGCAGGCCACGGTGCAGGAACTGGTGCGCCAGGACCGGCTGGCCGCCCTGGTGATGGAAATGGCCCCGCGCACGGGGTCCACGGCAGCGCTGGAGCGCGATGCCGACGAACAGCGGGTGCAGCAGGCCCTGCACTGGCAGGAGGCGGCCTGGCCCTGGGCGCGCTACCGTGGCGTGGTGATGGCGGCCGTGCGCGCCGGCGTGCCCGTGCTGGGCGGCAATCTGCCGCGCGCCGCCATGCGCGAGGCCATGCACGACGAAAGCCTGGACCAGCACCTGCCGGCCGCGGGCTGGCAGCGCCAGATCGAGGCCATGCGTGAGGGCCATTGCGGCCTGCTGCCCGATGCCCAGCTGCCGCCCATGGTGCGCGTTCAGCTGGCCCGCGACGCCAGCATGGCCCAGGCTGCCCAGGCCGCGCGCAAGCCGGGCCAGACCGTGCTGCTGGTCGCCGGCCGTGGCCATGTGCTGCGCGGTGTGGGCATTCCGACCTGGCTGCCCGAGGGCCTGGGCGCCAGGGTGGCCGTGGCCCAGGCCGGCCCGCAGACCGCAGCCCTGCCCTCGGACGCCGACTGGCTGCAGCGCACCGACGCCCTGCCGGCCCAGGACCACTGCGCCGAGCTGCGCGAACGCTTCAAGAATCCGCCCGCGCCACGCGCCGACGCCAGCTGAACCGACAAGGCCCCGGCTTCAGGACACGGCGGGGCAGCGTCCCTGGTGGGCCTGCACCCACTGGCCGAACTCATCGGCCGGCAGGGGCTTGCTGCACAGATAGCCCTGGAAGAAATCGCAGCCCTTGCCGCGCAAAAAGTCCAGCTGCTCCCGGGTCTCCACGCCTTCGGCCAGCACCTTCAGGCCCATGGCATGGCCCAGGGCGATGACCGAGCCACTGATGGCCATATCGTCGCTGCTGTGGGGAATGTCGCGGATGAAGCCCTGGTCGATCTTGAGCAGGTCCAGCGGAAAGCGCTTGAGGTGGGCCAGCGACGAATAGCCGGTACCGAAGTCGTCGATGGCCAGCCGCAGTCCCTGGGCGCGCAGGCGCCGCATCACGCCCAGGGCTTCCTCGGGACGTTCGGCCAGGGCACTTTCGGTGATCTCCAGCTCCAGGCACTGCGGCGGAAAGCCCGTGGCTGCCAGCGCATCGGCCGTGGCGCCCGCGATGTCGGTCAGAAGGAACTGGTGCAGCGAGACATTGACGGCGATGGTCATCTCGGCCAGGCCCTGCTCGCGCCAGCGCTGGCCCTGGGCACAGGCCTCGCGCAGCACCCACAGGCCCAGGGGTCCGATGACGCCCGAGCTTTCGGCCACGGGAATGAAACGTGCCGGCGAGATCAGGCCTTCCTCGGGGTCCAGCCAGCGCACCAGGGCCTCCGCCCCCACCAGGCAACCCGTGGCCAGGTCGATCTGGGGCTGGAAATACAGGCGCAGATGGTCCAGCGCAATGGCCTGGCGCAGCCGTGCCTCCATGCCCAGGCGCTCGCGTGCGGCCTGGGTCATGTCCTCCTGGAAAAAGCACCAGGCGCGGCCGCTGCGCGACTTGGCGCCGTAAACGGCCGCGTGCGCACCCTGCAGCAGGTCCTGCGCATTGTCGGCATGGGCAGGGTACATGCAAATGCCCACGCTGACGCCAGCCACCACGGACAACCCGTCGGGCGAACTCCAGGGCTGGCCCGCGGCCGCGATCAGCTGGCGCGCACGCGCAATGGCCTCGCTGCGATCGCCCAGACCCTTGAAGACCACAGCCAGCTCGTCGCCGGCCATGCGCCCTATCAGGCCGTCCTCTCCCAGCGAGGCGTGGACGCGCCCCGCGATATGGCGCAGCACCTGGTCGCCGATGGCGTGGCCATAGCTGTCGTTCACATCCTTGAAGCGGTCGATGTTCAGCAGCATCACGGCCAGCGGCGCCTGCGCGGCAGCGGCCTCGGCCACGGCCTCGTCCAGCAGGCTGGTGAAGCGGGCGCGATTGGGCAGGCCGGTCAGCATGTCGCGATGGGACAGGAAATCCAGCTGCGCCTCGCGCGCCTTTTCGGCCGAGATGTCGGTGAACATGCACACGTAGTGGGTGACCCGGCCCGCCGCGTCCTTGACGGCACTCAGCGACATGTATTCGGGAAAGACCTCGCCGTTCTTGCGCCGGTTCCAGATCTCGCCCTGCCAGTGGCCCGTGGTGTTCAGACCGGACCACATGGCGTCGTAGAAGGCCTGGTCATGGCGCCCGGACTTGAACATGCGCGGCGTCTTGCCCAGCATCTCCTCCTCGGTATAGCCCAGCATGCGCGTGAAGGCGCTGTTGACCGAGAGAATGCGGCTGTGGGCGTCCGTGACCACCACGCCTTCGATGGTGTTGTCCACCACGGTGGCCGCCAGGCGCTGGCGCTCGTCGGCCAGGGCGGCCCGCGCCACCAGGATGTCGCCCAGGTCCTGCAGCACGCAGACCATGGTGGCGGGCCCCTGGCCGCCCGGCTCCACCAGGCTGGCCGTGCACAGCACCGGCGTTTCGTGGCCCGTGTCCGCGTGGATGCAGCGGCGCTGCACCTGGAAGCTGTCGATGCGGCCCGCCATCAGCGCGTCGAACAGGCGCAGCGTCTCCTGCGGGTCGTCGGGCGGGACCAGGGCACGGAAGTCCTGCCCCTGCAGCGAGGCCGGGCTGCGGCCCAGCCACTGCGCAAGCCGGTCGTTGGCCCAGCCGATGCGCGCGCCACCCAGGTGCACCCGGGCCATGCCGGCGGGCGCATGCTGCAGCAGCAACTCCATCCCGCGCACGGAATGCGAGCGCACACTCTCATCTTGATGGAGATTGCGCACACTACGGGCCAGCAAAAGACCCGAAACCAGAATCCACAGGGTCAGGGACGGCAGCTGCAGCCGCTCTGGCAGCCACAGCGTGGCGCCCAGCCAGGGCAGGGCCACGCCGGCATACAGGGCCATCGCACCCCAGGGTGGTATTCGGGGGTGCTCACCCTGTTCTCGCATGTGGTTCCTGTTCCGTGTCCGCAGGGTCTCGTCCATGCTGCGACAATGGCGCCGCTATGACCCAAGCCTATATTCTTACCCTTTCGTGCCCCGACCGGCTCGGTCTGGTACATGCCGTCTCTGGCTTTCTGCTCGAGCAGGGCGGCAACATCGAAGAGGCCGCGCAGTATAACGACCAGGCCACCGGACTGTTCTTCATGCGCGTGCAGTTCGCATGCAACGGCTGCGATCCCGCGGCGCTCAAGGCCGCCCTGGCCGAACTGGGCGCCCGGCACCAGATGCAATGGCGCCTGCATGCCAAGAACGAGGCCATGAGGACCGTGCTCATGGTCAGCAAGGAAGGCCACTGCCTCAACGACCTGCTGTTCCGCTGGAAAAGCGGCCTGCTGCCCGTGGACATCCGCGCCATTATCAGCAACCACCGCGAGTTCTACCAGCTGGCCGCCAGCTACAACATCCCCTTCCACCACATCCCGGTGACGGCGGCGACCAAGGCCCAGGCCGAAGCCCGGCAATTCGAGATCATCGAGGCCGAAGGCGCCGAACTCGTGGTGCTGGCGCGCTACATGCAGGTGCTGTCCAACGACCTGTGCACCAAGCTGTCGGGCCGTGCCATCAACATCCACCACAGCTTCCTGCCCAGCTTCAAGGGTGCCAAGCCCTACTACCAGGCCCATGACCGCGGCGTCAAGCTGATCGGCGCCACCGCCCACTATGTGACGGCCGATCTGGACGAAGGCCCCATCATCGAGCAGGACGTGGCCCGCGCCGACCACACCGACACCGTCGAGGACCTGACGGCCCGCGGCCGCGACACCGAGAGCCAGGTGCTGGCCCGCGCCGTGAAGTGGCACAGCGAGCACCGCGTCATCCTCAACGGCCACAAGACCGTGGTCTTCCGCTGAGCCCGGCGAGCGACCGCCCATGGCGAGCGTTCCCCCCGCGTCCGCAGGCGCCGCCCGCCGCATCCCGCCCATACAGTGCCTGCTCACCTTCGAGGCGCTGGCGCGGCTGCGCAGCGTGACGCAGACGGCCGAGGAGCTGTGCGTCACGCCCAGCGCCGTCAGCCACCGCGTCAAGCAGCTGGAGCAGATTCTGGGCGCGCGGCTGTTCGGCCGCTCGGATTTCTCGCTGACCACCGACGGCAGCGCCTACCTGGCCCATGTGCGCGAAGGGCTGGGCGCCCTGCAGCGCTTTCCCGGTGCCTCCACGGCACCGGGCCGGCGCCGGCTCAAGCTGGCCGTCACCCCCACCTTCGCGCGCGTGATCCTGATCCCGCGCCTGCGCCAGTTCACCGAAACCTATCCCGAGATCGACATCGCCCTGCAGGTGTCCATTCCCCTGCTCGACGTGGTGGCCGAGGATGCCGACCTCATGGTGCGCTTCGGTCCCGGCCACTACGCCGACGTGGAGCACATCGAGCTGGCGCGCGACCATGTCACGCCCCTGGCCTCCCCGGCCTTCATCCGCGAGCATGGTCCCTTCGAGCGCCCCGAGGACCTCGACGGCATGCCGCTGCTGCGCAGCCCGCTCGAACCCTGGCGCACCTGGTTTTCCGCGGCCGGCCTGGACTGGGCCGAACCCTCGGAGGGATCGCAGTTCAACGATATCGGCCTGATGTGCGACGCGGCCGCCGCCAGCATGGGCATTGCCCTGGTGCGCCACAAGCTGGGCGCGCCCTGGCTGGACAACGGCACCCTGGTGCGTCTGTTCGAAATGGACACGGCCAGCCCCCATGCGCACTACCTGTGCTGGAAGACCGGCATCATGGACCGCTGGGAATGCGCGGCCTTCGCCGAATGGCTGCGCAAGGCCATGGGTTGATCCCTATCAGCTCCAGGCCGCAAGGCCCAGTCAAAACTCTGTAACCGTTGCCGGCGCCAGACGCCGGCAGGGCGCGCGCCCCGTGCGGTGGCAGCATCGCCGCACCCGCCCGCACCCGGGCACCCTGCGGAGACCGCCTTGACCCTGCCCATGACGCGCCGCCTGGCGCTGAGCCTGCTGCCAGCCCTTGCCATCAAGCCCGTGCACGCACGCGAAGGCGCCGAATGGCTGCTGGGCGCCAGCCTGCCGCTGAGCGGCGCCCTGCAGGCCATGGGCCAGGAAGGCCTGGCCATCATGCAAGGCCAGGTGGAACGGCTCAACCAGTCGGGCGGCATCGCCGGGCGCCGGCTGCGCCTGCAAGTGCTGGACGACGGCTTCGAGCCCGGACGCGCCGCCGCCAACGCGCGGCAGCTGGCCGAAGCCGGGGCCGTGGCCCTGCTCAACTGCTGGGGTACGGCCAGTTGCGCGGCGATGCTGCCCGTGGTGCAGCAAACCGGCATTCCCCTGGTGGGCGGCATTTCGGGCAGCGGAGCGCTGCGCGAGCAGCCAGGGCGCTTCGCCTTCAATCTGCGCGCCAGCACCCATGCCGAAGTCGCGGCCATGCTGCAGCAAATGGCCACCCTGGGCCAGCACCGTTTCGCCGTGGTCTATCAGCAGGATGGGTTCGGGCGCAGCAGCCTGCAGTCCGCCCATGCGGCGCTGCAGCAGCGCCAGGCCCGCCCCGTGGCCGAACTGGCCATTGCGCCCGGCGGCGGCGACGCCGCGGCGATCGCCCAGGAGCTGTCCCGCCTGCCCACGCTGCACGGCGTCATCGTGCTGGCCTCCGGCCCCGCCACCGTGGCCCTGATCACCGAAGCTCGCCAGCGCCACCTGGGCGCCCAGTTCTACAACCTCGCGGCCCAGGCCAACCAGGCCGTGGTCCAGGCCCTGGGGCCGAACACCAAGGGCATTGTCTTCGCCACCCTCGTACCCAGCCCCTGGCGTGCCAGCATCGCCGTGGTCAAGGAATACCAGCAGCTGCTGGCCGGCCTGCCCGGTGCCCCCGAGCCCTCCTACCTGGGCATGGAAGTGTTCCTGAACACGCGCACCCTGTTCGAAGGCCTGCGCAAAAGCGGGGCGACGCCGGGCCGGGAGGCCCTGGTCGCCGGCATGGAACAGTTGGGCGAACTGCAGTACGGCCCCATGACGCTGCGCTTCGGCCCCGGCCGGCGCGAGGCCTCGACCTATGTGGGGCTGGCCCTGATAGGCCAGCGCGGCCAGTTCGTGGACTGAACCCGGGTGCGCGGATTTCACGCATGCCTGCAATAAACATCAGTACCGCCGCCCCGCCGCATGGCCTACAGTCAGCGACCATGAGCAATGCCAGCCCACCCGCCAGCCTGACCAACGGCCCCGAGGCCGCCTCGGCCGCCGCCGATGCCGCCCACCGCCAGCCCACCGCCTCCGAGCGCGCGCGCCGCCAGGCCGAGGTCGTGGCGGCGCTGTCCGCCCATGTGCCCGCCCATGCCCTGTTGTGGCATGCCGAGGACACCACGCCCTATGAATGCGACGGCCTCACGGCCTACCGACAGCGGCCCCTGGTGGTCTGCCTGCCCGAGACCGAGGCCCAGGTCCAGGCCGTGCTGCGCGCCTGCCATGCGCTGCAGGTACCCGTGATCGCGCGCGGCGCGGGCACGGGCCTGTCGGGCGGTGCTCTGCCCCATCCCATGGGCGTGACCCTGTCCCTGGCCAAGTTCAACAGAATCCTCAGGGTCGATGCGGCCAGCCGCACGGCCGTGGTCCAGTGCGGCGTGCGCAACCTGGCCATCAGCGAAGCCGCCGCGCCCCATGGCCTGTACTACGCGCCCGACCCCAGCAGCCAGATCGCCTGCACCATCGGCGGCAACGTGGCCGAGAATTCCGGCGGCGTGCACTGCCTGAAATACGGGCTCACGGTGCACAACGTGCTCAAGGTGCGGGGCTTCACGGTGGAAGGCGAGCCCGTGGAGTTCGGCACCGCGGCGCTCGACACGCCGGGCTTCGACCTGCTGGCCATCCTGGTCGGCAGCGAGGGCATGCTGGCCGTGACCACCGAGGTCACGGTGCGGCTGATCCCCCGCCCCCAGCTGGCGCGCTGCATCATGGCCAGCTTCGACGACGTGCGCAAGGCAGGCGATGCCGTGGCTGCCGTCATCGCGGCCGGCATCATTCCGGCCGGGCTGGAGATGATGGACAAGCCCATGACGGCCGCCGTCGAGGACTTCGTCAAGGCCGGCTACGACCTGTCGGCCGAAGCCATCCTGCTGTGCGAAAGCGATGGCACACCCGAGGAGGTCGAGGAAGAAATCGCCCACATGAGCGAGGTACTGCGCGCCGCAGGCGCCACGGCCATCACCGTCAGCGGCAGCGAGGCCGAACGGCTGCGCTTCTGGAGCGGCCGCAAGAACGCCTTCCCCGCCAGCGGCCGCATCAGCCCCGACTACATGTGCATGGACTCGACGATTCCACGCAAGCGCCTGGCCGACATCCTGCTGGCCATCCAGGAGATGGAGAAGAAGTACGGGTTGCGCTGCGCCAACGTCTTTCACGCGGGCGACGGCAACCTGCACCCGCTGATCCTGTTCGATGCCAACGATGCCGACGAGCTGCACCGCTGCGAACTGTTCGGGGCCGACATCCTGGAAACCAGCGTGGCCATGGGGGGCACGGTGACGGGAGAGCATGGCGTGGGCGTGGAAAAGCTCAACTCCATGTGCACCCAGTTCACCACGGCCGAAAACGCCCAGATGTTCGCGCTCAAGGAGGCCTTCGACCCCCTGGCCCTGCTCAACCCGGGCAAGGTCGTTCCCACGCTCAACCGCTGCGCCGAGTACGGCAGGATGCTGGTGCGCGGCGGGCAGATCAGCCACCCCGACCTGCCCCGGTTCTAGGCGGGATGGGCGCTCAGCCGCCCATGGCGCGCTGGCGCGCCTCGCGCTGGGCCGGCGTTTCCTGCATCAGCTCGTTGATCACGTCCTGGCGCGATTTGCCCTGGCTGGCCTGGGCCTTGGGCGCCGGGTACTTGCCGGTGTTGAAGCGCGAGCTGCCACCTTCGCGCACGGCGGCCTCGGCATCGGCGATGACCTGGGCGCGCGTGGTGCTGCTCTGGAAGTGCGAGGGATGGACCGTGGCACCGGCCTCGTTGTTGGCGGGGTGGATGTAACCCGACGCCATGGCGACACCGGGCAGGGCCAGGGCCGTCGCTGCGGCCAGACCGGCGATCAGGGAAGCGGGGGTAAAGCGGCGTTGCGTCATGCTGTGGTTCCTTTCAAGAACGGTGGGTGATTCGTTCTCCCCACGCCCCGCGGTGCGGAACGCCGGGGAGAGGACTCCAATGTAGAAACCGCCCCCCCACGGCAAGCCCACAGCAGAGTGACATTCCTGTCATCTGAACGTCACAGGCTCCAAAAAAAAGCCACGGCGCCATGCCGTGGCCTGGTCACGCGGTGGTGGCACTAGGCCGGCGCGTGCAGCGGACCGCCGGCCGGCAGGGCCTCCTCCTCGGACGGGTCCCTGCGGTGCACCAGGCGGTACAGCAGGGGCAGGACCAGCAGGGTCAGCATGGTGGACGACAGAATGCCGCCGATGACCACGGTGGCCAGCGGCCGCTGCACCTCGGCGCCCGTGCCCGTGGCGATGGCCATGGGCACGAAGCCCAGCGAGGCCACCAGGGCCGTCATCAGCACGGGACGCAGGCGTGTCAGCGCGCCCTCCTGCACGGCATCGGCCACGCTGCGCCCCTCCTCGCGCAGGCCGCGTATGCAGGAGATCATCACCAGCCCGTTGAGCACGGCCACGCCCGACAGCGCGATGAAGCCCACGGCCGCCGAGATGGACAGCGGGATATCGCGCAGCCACAGCGCGAGGATGCCTCCCGTGAGCGCAAAGGGAATACCGGTGAAGACGATGAGGCCGTCGCGCACATTGCCGAACATGGCGAACAGCAGCACGAAGACCAGCAGCAGGGCCACGGGCACGACGATCTGCAGGCGCTGGGTAGCCGACTGCAGGTTCTCGAAGGTCCCGCCCCAGCGCGTCCAGTAGCCGGGCGGCAGCTGCAGGCCTTCCAGGCTTTGCTGGGCCTCGGCCACGAAGGAGCCGATGTCGCGCCCGCGCACATTGGCGCTGACGACGATGCGGCGCTTGCCGTCCTCGCGGCTGACCTGGTTGGGGCCGGGCGCCGTCTCGAAGCGGGCCACGGCCGACAGCGGCACGAAGCCCACACGGCCATCGGTGCCGCGCGGCAGGGCGATGGGCAGGCGCGCCAGGGCCTGCATGTCGCTGCGCACGCCCTCGGGCAGGCGTACCTGGATGTCGAAGCGCTTGTCCCCCTCGAAGACCGTGCCGGCCTCGCTGCCTCCCAGGGCCGTGCTGATGGTGTCCTGCACGTCACCCATGTTCAGGCCGTAGCGCGAGGCCTTCTCGCGGTCCACGTGCACGGTGAGCATGGGCAGGCCCGTGGTCTGCTCGACCTTGACCTCGGAGGCCCCGGCAATGCGCTGCAGCATGCCGGCCACGGTCTGCGCGTTCTTCTCGAGCACGGCCATGTCGTCGCCGAAGATCTTCACGGCCACGTCGCTGCGCACGCCCGAGATCAGCTCGTTGAAGCGCAGCTGTATGGGCTGGGAGAACTCGTAGTTGTTGCCCGGAATGCGCTCCACCGTGGCCTGGACGGCGGCCAGCAGGTCCTCGCGCGTGCGCGCCGGGTCGGGCCATTGCTCACGCGGCTTGAGCATGATGTAGCCGTCCGAGATATTGGGCGGCATGGGGTCGGACGCAATCTCGGCGGTACCGGTGCGTGCGAACACGCGGTCGATCTCTGGAAATTCCTTCTTGAGTGTGCTCTCGATCTGCATCTGCATCTGCAGCGACTGCGTCAGGCTGGTGCCCGGGATGCGCAGCGCCTGGATGGCGAAGTCGCCCTCGTTGAGGTTGGGCGCGAACTCGCTGCCCATGCGCGAGGCCAGCAGCAGGCTCAGCGCCACGGCCACGGCGGCGGCCGTCAGCACCACGGCCGGCGCCTGCATCACGCGCTCGAGCACGGGCGCGTAGGCGCGGCGTGCCCAGCCCATGAGGCGGTTTTCCTTCTCGGACACCTTGCTGCCCATGCACAGCGCGATGGCGGCCGGAATGAAGGTGATGGACAGCAGCATGGCGCCGGCCAGGGCGATGACCACCGTCAGCGCCATGGGATGGAACATCTTGCCCTCCACGCCCGTGAGCGCAAAGATGGGCAGGTAGACCACCATGATGATGAGCTGGCCGAACAGCAGGGGGCGGCGCGCCTCCCGAGCGGCGGCGAAGACCTCGTGGAAGCGTTCGCTGCGGCTCAGCGGCCGCCCGTGGGCCTGCTGAGCGTGTGCCAGGCGGCGCACGCAGTTCTCCACGATGACCACGGCGCCATCGATGATGATGCCGAAGTCCAGTGCCCCCAGGCTCATGAGGTTGGCGCTGACCTTGTAGTACACCATGCCCGAAAAGGTGAACAGCATGGACAGCGGGATGATCAGCGCCGTGATCAGGGCCGCGCGCAGATTGCCCAGGAACAGGAAGAGGATGACCACCACCAGGGTGGCGCCCTCGATCAGGTTCTTCTTGACCGTGGCGATGGCCTTGTCCACCAGGTGGGTGCGGTCGTAGACGGTGATGGCCTTCACGCCCGGCGGCAGGCTGCGGTTGATTTCGCCCATGCGCTGGTCCACGGCGCGCGACACCGTGCGGCTGTTCTCGCCGATGAGCATGAACACCGTGCCCAGCAACACCTCGCGGCCGTTGTCCGTGGCCGCACCCGTGCGCAGCTCGCGGCCCAGCTCCACCTGGGCCAGGTCGCGTATGCGTATGGGCTGGCCCTGGGCCGTGCCCACGATGACCTCGCGGATGTCGGCAATGCCCGTGACCTGGCCCGGCGCGCGGATCAGGTACTGCTCGCCCTGGCGCTCGATGTAGCCAGCGCCCACGTTGGCGTTGTTGCGCGACAGCGCCGTGACGATATCGGCCAGGGTGAAGCCATAGGCAGCCAGCTTCTCGGGCGCAGGCGCGACCAGATACTCCTTGGCGAAGCCACCGATGGAGTTGATCTCGGTCACGCCGGGCACGTTGCGCAGCTGGGGCTTGATGACCCAGTCCTGGATTTCGCGCAGGTCCATGGGCGTGTAGGGCGAGCCGTCGGGCTTTCTGGCGCCATCCTCGGCCTCCACGGTCCACAGGTAGATTTCACCCAGGCCCGTGGAAATCGGTCCCAGCGTGGGCGTCACGCCCGCAGGCAGGCTGTCGCGGGCCTGCTGCATGCGCTCGTTGACCAGCTGCCGCGCGAAATAGATGTCCGTGCCGTCCTTGAAGACCACGGTGACCTGGGACAGGCCATAGCGCGACAGCGAGCGCGTCTGCTCCAGATGGGGCAGGCCGGCCATCACGGTTTCGATGGGATAGGTGACGCGCTGCTCGGTTTCCAGCGGCGAATAGCCGGGCGCCTGGGTATTGATCTGGACCTGGACATTGGTGATGTCGGGCACGGCGTCGATGGCCAGGCGCTGGTAGCTGAACAGGCCGAGGCCGGCCATGCCCAGCACAGCCAGCAGGACCAGCCACCGCTGCTCGATGGCGAAGCGGATGATGCGTTCAAACATGCGGTCCTCCGTTCAGTGGGCGTGCTCGGCCGAGGCCTTGCCCAGCTCGGCCTTGAGCATGAAGCTGCCCTCGGTCACATAGGACTGGCCCGGCTTGAGGCCTTCGAGGACTTCGGTGGTCCGCGCGTCGGAGCGGCCCAGGCGCACGGGCTGGGCGCGGAAGCCACCGGCCACGGGCACGAAGACCACGGACTGCTGCTCCAGTTTCTGGATGGCCTGGGTGGCCACGGCCAGAGGCACCTGGCTGGACGAGGAGGTCAGCTCGACGTCCACGAACAGGCCGGGGCGCCAGACGCCCTCGGGGTTGGGCAGGGTGATGCGTGCCGGCGCGGTGCGCGTGTCCTGGCCTATCAGCGCGCCCACATAGGCCACCTGGCCCGTGGCCGATGAGTCGAAGGCCGTGGCGCGCACCGTGGCCGTCTCGCCCACCCGCACGGCCGGCAGGTCGGAGGCCGCCACGCGCATCTCGGCCCAGACCGTGCGCAGGTCGGAGATGGTGAAGACCTGGGTGGTCTCCTGCACGGCCTCGCCCACGGCCAGGTGCTTTTCCACCACCACGCCATCAAAGGGCGCGCGCAGTTCGAATCGGTTCAGACCTGCGCCCGAGCCCGGGCCCGCACCGTTGGCGGCCAGCTTCTGCTGGGCATTGGCAACGGCGATCTCGGCCTCGCGCAGTGCCTGCTGGGCCTGCAGATAATCCTGCTCGGCCGAGACCTTTTCCTCCCACAGCTGCTTTTCTCGCGTGTAGGTGGTGCGCGCCAGCGCCATCCGCTTTTGCGCGGCCAGCAGCTCGCTGCGCTGCTCGGAAACGGCGGCGCTGCTGAGCACGGCCAGCAACTGCCCCTTCTTGACGGCCTGGCCCAGATTCGCCGACACGCTTTCGGCCACGCCCGACAGGCGGGGCACCACGTGGGCCGTGCGGTCCTCGTTGAAGCGGATCTCGCCGGGCAGCTGGAGCACGCTGCGCACGGTGGCGGCGCCGGCCTGGGCCAGCTGCACGCCGGCCGCCTGCATGCGCGGAGCGTCCATGGCGATCAGGCCTTCGTCCTCGTCGTGGCCGGTCTGGGCCCCAGGTGGGGCGGGCCTGGAAGCGGGGGTCCCCTCCTCGTGGTGCTCACCGTCGGCATGGCCTTCGTCATGCTGGTGTCCGCTGGCGGCGGCGCTGCCGTGGTGTTCGCCATCGGCGTGGCCGGCGGCCTCGCTGTGGCCATGGCCGTGGGCCTCGGCCCGGGGCTGCGCCGTGCTGCCCTGGGGCCCGCTGCGCAGGATGAGTACGGCGGCCAGGGCGCCCAGGGCCAGGATGGCGGCCACCGCCACCACGGTGCGGCGCGATGGCATGGAGGAAGTTGTTTGAGGGGTGTTCATGATAGGGACGTATCGGGTTCAGAGGCCGGATGAGTTGCCCAGCAGGCGGTCGATGTCGGCTGCCGCGCGGTGCGTGGCCAGCAGGCGGTCCAGGTACTGGACCCGGGCCTCGGACCAGGTGCGCTGCGCATCCAGCACGTCGAGGTAGGCGAACTTGCCCAGCGCGAATCCGCGCGCTGCCAGCTCGTAGGCCGATCGGGCCGCGGGCAGCACCTCGTCGGCCAGCTGCCGGGCCTGCTGGCGGCTGGCCTGCAGCAGCTCGCGGGCCTCGAACAGCTGGGCCTGCAGCTGCACGCGCGCGGCCTGCAGTTCCTCTTCGGCCTGGTCGGCCAGGCGCAGGGCCTGCAGCTGGTTGCCACGGTTGCTGTCGAGAACGGGCAGGGGCACGGAGATGCCCACCACCAACTGGTTGCGCCCCACTTCCTGGGCCCGCTTGACGCCCAGGCTCACCGTGGGGTCGGGCAGGCGGCGCGCACGCTCCAGCTCGGCCGTGGCACGGCTTTGCTCCAGCACCTGGCGCGCGCGCAGGATGGCCGGCGCCTCCTGTATGCGCTGCTGCAGGGCCTGCAGCGGTGGCACCTCGGGCAGGTCATCGACTTCGCCCTCGGCCTCGCCGAAGGGTTGCACGCGCTCGCCCCACAGGGCGCGCAGCTGACCGCGCGCCACGCGCAGCGCCGACTGCGCCTGGGACTGCTCGAGCAGCGCACCCGACTCGGCCACCCGGGCCTTGGTTTCCTCCAGCGGCGCGATCTTGCCGGCCGCCACGCGCTTGGCCGCGGCCTCGCGCGCGCTGCGGGCGATGTCCAGCGTCTGGCCCGCCAGGACCACGCGCTGCTGCGCCGCCAGCAGGCCGAAGAAGGCCGTGGCCACGTCGGCGCGCAGCGCGGCCTCGGCCGAGGCCAGCTCGGCGCGCGCCACATCACGGCCGCGCTCGGCCACGCGCATGCGGGCCTCGCGCTTGCCACCGACCTCCAGGGTCTGGTTCAACTGCACGGTAAGGGTGCGCGTGCTGCGGCGCGTGTCCTCCTGCGAGTAGCCGATCTCGGGATTGGGCCGGGCCTGGCTTTGCAGAACGGCACCCTCGGTGGCCGCCAGGGCCTGGCGCGCGGCGCGCAGGCCGGGGTTGCCGTCGAGCGCCAGGGCCAGGGCCTGTGACAGCGTCAGCGCAGGCCCGGCCGCCTGTGCAGCGGATTCGGACACCTGGGACGCCTGGGGTTCGGACGACGGGGACAGGGGCTCGGCCGCGCGGGCGCCAGCGGCCACCATGGCCAGGGCCAGCAGCGCCACCAGCCCATGGAACGGACGGCCAGCCCGCGCGGACACGGACAGGGCCGCCCCCGGTGGCAAGGACGAAGGGAAAGACATACACGGACTCCTGGCCCGCGGCGCACTGGCCGCGGACACACCGCGCCGCCGGGCGGCGCACGCAGGGGGATACGGGAAGGAACCGGTCCGTCAGGGGCTTGTGCCCGCTGCGGCCGGCGGCTGCAGGAAGCTCAGTCCTGCCAGCGGGGCCGTTCCGGGGGCAGTTCCGCCACCGAGGCGAAGCGCCGCAGCGGCTCGGTGAACTGCATGGGCGGCGGCGCAGCCGCCGCGGCCTGCCATTCGCGCGTGGCGGCAGCGGCCCAGGCATGGCACATGGAGCAATCCACCGTGGAGGAGGACTGCAGGCCGGGGTCGGCCTTCTGCCCCGAGGCGTCGGGCGCATGGGCGCCAGCCTGGCCGGCCGGGCGCTCGGCACCCATGCCATGCAGGCTCACGCCATGCACATGGTGTCCGAAATGCGGCGTCTCGTGGCCATCATGCCGGCACACCGCGGCCGCCGCCGCCCAGCTCCACTGGAACAGCAGTGCGATCACGAGGACGGCGAGGGTGGCGAGACGGGGCCGGTTCATGGAGCAGGTGGATGGGATGGGCAGCGGGAGATTGTGGGGCATTGCGCTTGACCACAACCGCAGCGTTCCCATGGCCGCGAGTCTAGGCAGGCCACACAACCCATTGCTGACCCGAAGATGACAAATTTGTCATCTCCATTGAGCACGCCGTTCACCGACAATGCGGCCATGAAACTCCTGGTAGTGGAAGACGAGACCAAGCTGGCCGACTATCTGCGCAAGGGCCTGACCGAAGAGGGCTTCGTGGTGGATCTGGCCCACAACGGCATCGATGGCCTGCACCTGGCCAGCGAGCTGGCCTACGACCTCATCGTGCTCGACGGCATGCTGCCCGGCATCGACGGCCTGGCCGTGCTCGCGGCTTTGCGCCAGTCCAAGCAGACCCCGGTTCTCATGCTCACGGCACGCGGCCAGGTGGAAGACAGGGTCAAGGGCCTGCAGGGCGGCGCAGACGACTATCTGGTCAAGCCCTTTGCCTTCTCCGAACTCGTGGCGCGCATCCATGTGCTGCTGCGCCGCGGTGCCGCGGCCCAGGCAGCGCCGGAAACCACCACGCTGCGCATGGCCGATCTGGAGCTGGACCTGATCCGGCGCCGGGCGACGCGCGCCGGCCAGCGGCTGGACCTCACGGCCAAGGAGTTCAACCTGCTGAGCCTGCTGCTGCGCCGCCAGGGCGAGGTGCTGTCGCGCACCGAGCTGGCCTCCCAGGTCTGGGACATGAACTTCGACAGCGAGACCAATGTGGTCGAGGTCGCCATACGCCGCCTGCGCCTGAAGCTGGACCAGCCCTTCGACCAGCCCCTGCTGCACACGGTGCGCGGCATGGGCTATGTGCTGGAATCGCGCGCGCCGTGAGCACAGGCCCGGCCCCGGACATTCCCCACCTGGGCCGGCGCCTGTCGCGCTGGCTGGCCCTGCAGACCATGCTGGGCCTGGGCCTGGTCTGCGCGGCCGTCTACGTGGTGGCCGCCATGACCTTCGACCAGCACCAGCGCGAAACCCTGGACATCAAGCAGCAGGCCGTGCTGCATCTGGTGACCGAAAGCCGCAGCGCCCACGAGCCTGCGGGCCTGGCCCATATGCTGGACGACTTCCTGACCGGGCTGGACGAACTGTCGCTGCGCATCACCGACTACCGGGGCCAGGTCATCTACCAGCGCACGCGCGCCCACGACCAGGGCCGCACGCTGCAGCGCGGCTTCGACCTCGTACTGGCGGACACGGGGCAGACCGCCTTCGCCGTGCTGACGCTGGACCGCAGCGGTGACGACAAGCGCCTGTCCCTGCTGGCCTGGACCCTGGCCCTGGCGGCCGTGGGCGGCTCGCTGGCCGTGTCGCTGTCGGGAATCTGGCTGGTGCGCAAGGGCCTGGCGCCGCTGCACGAGCTGACCGAACAGACGCGCCAGCTGTCGGCCCACGAGCTGCAGCGGCGGCTGGACCCCAGCGGCCAGCCCCAGGAACTGCGCCCCCTGGTCGATCAGTTCAACGCCCTGCTCGAGCGCCTGACCGTGGCCTACCGCCAGATGGAGGCCTTCAACGCCGATGTGGCCCATGAGCTCAATACCCCGCTGACCACGCTGATCAGCAGCTGCGAGCTGGCCCTGCGCAAGCCCCGCGACGAAGCCGAGCTGCGCGAGGTGCTGGCGTCCAATCTGGAGGACCTGCGGCGCATGGCCGGCATCGTGGCCGACATGCTGTTTCTCTCCCAGGCCGACCGCGGCCAGGGCGCGCGCCTGGCCCGCGTGCCCAGCCTGGCGGAACTGGCCCACGAAGTCGCGGAATTTCACGAAGCGGCGCTGCAGGAAGCCGACCTGCAGGTGGCTGTGCAGGGCGACGCCGCAGCCCAGGTCGATGCACGCCTGCTGCGCCGCGCCCTGTCCAATCTGCTGGGCAATGCCACGCGCTATGCCGCGCCGGGCTCGACCATCGTGGTCCAGATCGGCGCCCGCCCCTGCGCGCACCACGGCGGCGCCGGCGACGTGGCCCTGGCCGTGGTCAACCAGGGGCCGCCCATCGATGCCCAGCACCTGCCGCGCCTGTTTGACCGCTTCTACCGTGCCGATGCCGCGCGCAGCCAGGCCAATCGCAACCACGGCCTGGGCCTGGCCATCGTCGCGGCGATCGCGCGCATGCATGGCGGTCGCTGCTTCGCCGAGTGCGAAGGCGGCTTCACGCGCATCGGCCTGGAACTGCCCGACGGCGGGCCCGGGGATTCGCCCGCCGCCTGAAGGCCAGGCGCCGCAACGGCACAATGGCGCCCCATGACGCAAGACGCCCCCTCTTCCTACGACGACCTCCTGGCCCAGGGCAATGCCCTGGTGGCCCAGGCGCAGCGCCTGGCCACGCAGGACTTCGACCAGGCCCGGGCCCTGTGGCAGCAGGCCGGCAAGCAGTTCTACCTGGCCCACCAGGCCGACCTCGGCCAGGCCGAGGCCGCCTTCCGCCTGGCCCAGGCCTGGATGGCCGAGGCCCATGCCCTGCAAAAGGAGGACTCGCCCCATGCCGCCGTGATGTGGCGCAACGCGGCCGCCCAGTGCGAGCTGGCCTTCGACCTGGAGCCCGACAACGGCCGCCTGGCCATGACGGCCGCCAGCTGCCACCTGTTCGCGGGCCAGCACGACGCCGCCAAGGCCTGGCAGCAGATCGGCCGGCAGCTGCTGCCGCAGAATGCGCCGGCCGGCGAAGGCGCGGATGAAAACGCCTAGGTATCCAGCGCGATCAGCTTGAATACCGCGCGGGCCGTGCAAACGGCCCGCCCCGCGCTGTCCAGCACATCGCCCTCGCAAAAGACGGTGCGCGCGCCACCGCGCAGCACCCGGGCCTCGATCAGCAGGTCGGTGGTGGCCGACGCGAGGAAATGCGTGCTCATCTCGATCGTGACCACGCCCAGGCCCAGCGGGTTGGACGAGCGCGCGGCCGCGCTCAGCGTGAAGTCCAGCGCGCTCATGAGCGCGCCGCCATGTCCATGCCCACGGCTGTTGGCAAGTTCTGAACGCATCGGCAACCGGGTGCGCGCCAGACCCGGCGCCAGGCTGACGGGCTCCAGGCCGATGTGCGCCATGAAGGGCACATCGATGCCGAAGTAGCCATGCGCCAGGGCCGGGCCGGATGCATCGTGCGAAAGGCCGTCCCGCACCGCGCTCATCCGATCTCCGCGATGGCCTGCCCTTCGGCCACCTGTTCGCCCACGGCAACGAGCAGCCTCAGCACCTGTCCCTGCACCTCGCTTTCCACGGGGATTTCCATCTTCATGGACTCCACGATGATCAGGGTGTCGCCGCGGGCGACGGGCGCGCCCTGGGTCGTTTCAACGGCTGCGACGAGTCCGGCGATGGGGCTTTCGATGAGAGTGGTCATGTCAGTCGGGTCTTTCAAAGGTTGTCGAGCACGCGGCGCGCGATGCCCGTGTCGATGCGTTGCTGGAGGAAGTCGGCATGGCCCAGAATCCGGTCGATGAAGGCGATGTTGGTTCTGACGCCTTCGATGCGTGTCTCGGCCAGGGCCAGGCGCAGCCGCGCAATGGCCTGCGCGCGGTCGCCGCCGCGCGCCACGATCTTGGCGACCATGGGGTCGTAGAAGGGCGTGACGCTGCAGCCTTCGGCATAGCCCGTCTCCACGCGGATGCCTTCGCCCGAGGGCAGTTCGAAGCGGTCGAGACGGCCCGGTGACGGCAGGAAGCGCACGGGGTCTTCGGCATAGATGCGCGCTTCGACGGCATGGCCGCTGGCCAGGGGAACGGCGGGCAGTACATCGCGCATGCGCTCGCCGGCCGCCAGGCGGATCTGCGCCTCGACGATGTCGACGCCGGTGATTTCCTCGGTCACCGCATGCTCCACCTGCAGCCGCGTGTTCATCTCCAGGAAGACGAAGCCGCCCTGCGGGGTGTAGAGCATCTCCACCGTGCCGATCACGTCATAGCCGATGCGCGAGAGCAGACCGGCCAGGAGCAGGCGCATGTCGGCCAGGACGTCGGCGGGGATGCCTTCGGGGCGCGCCTCCTCGACCACTTTCTGGTGGCGCCGCTGTACCGAGCAGTCGCGCTCGAACAGCACGCGCACCTCGCCATGGCGGTCGGCCAGCACCTGGAACTCGATGTGGCGCGGCGCCTCGATGAGCTTTTCCAGGTACAGCTCGGCGGTTCCGAAGAACTTGGTGGCGATGCCGCTGGCCTGGGCCCAGGCGGCTTGCAGTTCCTGTGCGTCGCGCGCCGGCAGCATGCCGATGCCGCCACCGCCCCCGGCCGGCTTGACCAGCACCGGATAGCCGATGCGCGCCGCCTCGGCCTGCGCCTGCGGCACGCCGTGCAGCACGGCCGAGCTGGCTGCCTGGGGCATGCCCTGGTCGGCCATGAAGGCACGCGCCTGGGTCTTGTGGCCCAGCGTGCGGATCCAGTGCGGCGAAGGGCCGATGAAGCACAGTCCCTGCTTTTGCACGGCCTCGGCGAAATCGGCGTTCTCCGACAGAAAGCCATAGCCCGGATGCACGGCATCGGCACCGCACTCGCGCGCCACCTCCAGAAGCCGCGCCTGGTTCAGGTAGCTTTGCGCGGCGGGCGCGGGCCCGATGCACACGGCCTGGTCCGCGGCACCCACATAGGGCAGGCCGGCATCGGCTTGCGAATACACGGCCACGGACGCGATGCCCATGCGGCGCAGCGTGCGGATCACGCGCGCGGCCACGGCGCCGCGATTGGCGACCAGCACGCGGCGGATCGGATGGATGACGTCGCTCATGCGTCCTCCCGGGCCAGGCAGACCACGGCATCGACGATGACAGGCGCCGCACCGCCGCGCGCCACGAGGACCGGATTGGCATCGACCGACTGCACGCGCCCGCCCTGTTCCAGCATCCAGTCGCCCAGCGCCACCATCATGCCCGCCACCGCGTCGAGGTCCACCGCCGGCAGGCCGCGCACTGGCGCGAAGGCCGGGGCAATCGCCAGACGGCCCAGGGCCTGGCGGGCCTGCACGCGGGTGAACGGCGCCACGAGGAACTGCACGTCCCTGAGCGCCTCCACCAGCACCCCGCCCTGCCCCACCATCACGGCCACGCCGAATTCGGCATCGACATGCGCCCCCAGCGCCAGCTCGAAATCGGCCTTGTGCTGCACGCCCAGCAGCATGCCGCCATCCTCGGCCTCCAGCCGGCGCAGCGTGGCCGCGAAGTCCACGAAGGCCTGCAGCGCCTGGGCCGGCTCGCGGATGTTCAGGCGCACCAGGCCATGGTCGGATTTGTGCGAGACCTCGGCGGACACGCCCTTGGCCACCAGCGGCGTCGGCAAGGTGCCGATGGCGGAACGCACCTGGTCCGCGTCACGGCACACCAGGTGGCGCATCACCGGCAGTCCCGCACGGGCCAGCTCGTCCAGGCTGGACGGCTCGTCCAGCGCGGTGGAGTGCGAGGCTGCCGGCGGGGGGCCGGCGTGCTTGCCCGCGGACTCCGTCTGCGGCCGGCATTGCGCCTGCTCGGCCAGCAGGGCCAGGCCCCGCATGGCGGCGCGCTCGCTCCAGAACGTGGGCACGCCCTGCGCCTGGAAGGCTCGGGCCACCCAGTCCTGGTTCACGCTCACGGCGATGGGCACGCCGGTATCGCGCGCGAAGCGGCTGGCCTGGTCCGCGAAAGCGCCGAAGTCATAGCCCTCGCCACCAATGGGAAATCCCACATGCACCAGGTCGGCCGCGGCACCGCCCGACAGCGCCTGCAAGGTATCGCCAAAGGTCTGGGGCTTGCCCAGCAGGGCGGTGGTCATGTCGATGGGATTGCGCGCCGTCACATAGGAGGGCAGTGCCCGCGACAGGCCGGCGAGCGTGGCTTCGTCGAAGGGCTCCATGGCCAGGCCGCATTCCTCGGCCGCGTCCGCGGACAGTACGCAGGTGGCGCCCGAGTTGCTGATGCTGACCACGCGACGGCCCCGTGGCGCGGGCTGGGACAGGAACAGGGGCGCGTAGTCGATCAGCTCGCGGAAGTCCGCCAGGCGCGGTATGCCGTGCTGGCGCAGGAAGGCATCGGCCAATGCGTCCTCGGCGGCCAGCGCCCCGGTGTGCGAACTGGCCGTCGCCTGACCGGCGCTGGTGCGCCCGGCCTTCACGGCCAGGATGGCCACGCCGCGCGCATGGGCCAGGCGCGCGGCCTCGGCCAGCCAGGCGCCCTGGCGCAGCGTCTCGATGTAGAGCACGACCAGGCGTATGCCTTCGTCCTCGACCACGGCACGCACGGCCTCGGAGGCGCACACGTCCGCCTCGTTGCCGGTGGACAGCATGTAGCGCACGCCGATGCCCGCGCGGCGCAGCCCGCCATAGAGGATGGCGGCGCCCGCCCCGCTCTGGCTGACGATGGCGACGGGGCCGTCGGCCGGCGTGTTCTCGTTGATCATGGTCGAGAAGTTGAGGATGGCGCCGGTGGCGAAGTTCGCCACGCCCTGGCAGTTGGGGCCGAACAGCCGCAGCCCCCCGCCCGCGGCCCTGCGGGCGCGCGCCACCAGATCGGCCTGGCGCGCGCGTCCTTCCTCGCCCAGCTCGGCAAATCCCGAGGAATAGATCACGGCCAGGCGTGCGCCCACGGCCACGCAATCGTCGATGGCGGCACCCACCTCCTCTCCGGGCAGGCTGATGACCACGGCGTCGGGCGCCTGCGGCAACGCAAGAAGCGAGGCATGGGCGGCCAGGCCCTGGACCTCGGACCGCTTGGGATTGACCGGCAGGATGCGGCCCGCGAAGCCATGGCGAAGCATGTAGTCGATGGGCCGGCCACCCGCCTTGATGGGGTTGTCGGACGCGCCGAGGATGGCGACGGAGCGGGGGTTCAGTGCTTGCAAGAGAGACATGCGGAAAGTTCTTTCAGGAAATCAGGGTGCCAGACAGGTCTGCGGCACGTGCAACCGGCGCGGCCCAGGGACACCGAGGAAGGGCCCGGGCCGGCAGCGCCGCCCGCACCGAGGGTGTCGCCGGTTGCCCGTACGCCCCCCCGCGCAGCGAGAGAGGGAAGGCGCAAAGCGACTCAGGGGGCCTTCAATCCAGTACCAGCGCTTCACGCTGGATGACCTGGCCCCAGTCGGCCACCTCCTTGGCGATGCGCTGCCCGAACGCCGCGGGCGCCAGCATCACGGGCTCGCCCTGGCTGCTCAGCACGGCGCGGATGCGCGCATCCTGCAGCACGCCCCTGGATGCCTCGTAGAGCCGGTTGACGATGGCCGGCGGCGTGCCGGCCGGCGCCAGCAGCCCGGCCCAGAAGGTCACGTTGAAATCTTCGTAGCCGGCCTCGGCCATGGTCGGCACCTCGGGCAGCTGCTGCATGCGGCGGGGCGCGGTGACGGCCAGGGCCTTGAGCTTGCCGCTGGCGATCTGGGGCAGCGCGCTCCAGGTGTCGAACTGGGTGTCCAGTTCGCCGCTGAGAACGGCCATCTGGGCCTGGGATGCGCTCTTGTAGGGCACGTGCGCGGTCTTCACCCCCGTGCGGTTGCTCCAGGCCGCATAGGCCAGGTGGGCGATGTTGCCGGGACCGGCCGATCCGTAGCTGAGCTTGTCGGGATGGGCCTTGGCGAAGGCGACCACATCCTGGGCGGTGCGCACCTGGTTGCGCACCGCCCACTCGGGATTGACGGTCAGGATGAAGGGCGCGTCCAGCACCATGGTCACCGGCGCGAAGTCCTTGGCGCGGTAGGTGATCTTCCTGTAGAGCTGGGGGTTGATGGTGATGCTGCTGGAGTTGGTCACCAGCAGCGTGTAGCCGTCGGGTGCGGCGCGCGCCACCTCGCCCACGCCGATGGCGCCATTGGCACCGGGCTTGTTCTCCACCACCACCGGCTGTCCCAGCGACTTGCTCAACGGCTCGGACAGCGCGCGCGCGATGGTGTCGGTGAACGAGCCGGCCGGAAATCCGACCACGATGCGCACGGGGCGCGTGGGCCACCTGTCCTCCTGTGCCTGGGCCGCCGCCACGGCGGACAGGCCCAGGCACAGCGCCAGGGCAGCGCGCCGCGAAGGCGCGCGCGATTGTCTTGATGTCATCTTTTGTCTCCTTGGGTTTCTTGTGCCATCAGGGCCGCAGCCCGAAGCGGGGCGCCCCCGCCTCGCGCAGCGGCGCGGCCAGTTCCACGAACTCGCTGAGCAGGGCGCGCGTGTCGCGCGGATCGATGACCTCGTCGATGCCGAAGGCCTCGGCCGTACGGAAGGGCGAAGTCAGGCTGCGCACGCGCTGTTCGATCTCGGCGCGCTTTTGTTCGGGGTTGTCGGCGCCTTCGATCTCGGCCTTGTAGGCCACCTCCAGGCCGCCCTCGATGGGCAGCGAACCCCAGTTGGCCGAGGGCCAGGCATAGCGGAAATTGAAGCGGCCCATGTGCTGGTGGCCGGCTGCCGCCACGCCATAGGCGCGGCGGATGAGGATGCTGCACCAGGGCACGGTGGCCTGGTAGACGGCGGCCAGGGCACGCACGCCGTAGCGCATGATGCCGGCCTTCTCGGCCTCGACCCCGATCTGGAAGCCCGCGATGTCCACCAGGTTCACCACGGGCAGGTGGAAGGCCTGGGCCATGTCCACGAAGCGCGTGAACTTCTCGGCCGAGGGGCCGTCCCAGCCGCCGCCATAGAAATACGGATCGCTGGCCACGACGGCAACGGGCCAGCCGTCGATGCGCGCCAGGCCGGTGACGATGGCCCGTCCCCACTGGCGACCTGTTTCCAGGAACGAGCCCTCGTCCACCAGGCATTCGACGATGGGCCGGATCTTGTAGACCTTGCGCCCGTCGCGCGGGATGGCCGACAGCAGCCATTCATCGCGGCGCCTGGGGTCGTCCCGCGGGGCGGTGCGCGCGGGCAGTTCATATACCGAGGAGGGCAGGTAGGACAGGAAGCGGCGCACGCGCTCGAAGGCCTCCTGCTCGGTGGCCACCTCGTCGTCGACCACGCCGTTGCGCGTGTGCACCTGGCTGCCGCCCAGCTCGTTCTTGGTCACGTTCTGTCCGATGCGGGCCACCACGGGCGGGCCGGCGTTGAACAGCTGCGCCGTGTCCCGGACCATCACCGAATAGTGGCTGGAGGCCACCCGCGCCGCGCCCATGCCGGCCACCGAGCCCAGCGCCAGCGAGACCACGGGCACGGTGGAGAGGTTCTCCACCACCTGGCTCCAGACCTTCATGGTGGGCACGCTGGTATAGCCCTTGGTCTCGATGTTGCGCACCGAGCCGCCGCCGCCCGTGCCATCGACCAGGCGCACCATGGGCAGGCGCAGGTCGTGCGCCATCTTCTCGGCGAAGATCAGCTTGTCGCCCACGGCGCCGTCGTTGGCGCCGCCACGCACCGTGAAGTCGTCGCCGACCACGACCACGGGCCTTCCGCCCATGCGCGCCCGCCCCATGATGAGGTTGGAGGGCGTGAAGTCCACCAGCCGGCCCAGGCTGTCGTACTGGCCGGAGCCGGTGAGCGATCCCACCTCCACGAAGGACCGGGCATCCGTGCAGGCCTCGATGCGCTCCCGCACCGTGAGCTTGCCCGCGGCCTTGTGCCGCGCCACCTTGTCCTCGCCTCCCAGCTTCGCCGCCAGCGCGCGGCGGTATGCGATCTCGTCCACTTCGGGTTGCCAGCTCATCGGTTCATGCCTCCTTTTCCGAAGGAGATGCACGAGGCATGCCAGTTCGCAGGCCATTGATTCCAAAGGAAATTCATCCAGCGCACGGGCCAGATGTCCTTCATGAGGACATTCCATGGACACACCCGGGACACTGTCCTCATCGAAGACACCGGCGGGACATGTGTCCCCGCGCCCCGCTGCTAGAGTGCGGCCAACCCAGGCACACCGATCCCGGCTCCGCACATGTCCATGTCCAGTTCCCCCGACCACCGCTTCGGCGTTCTCGTCTGGCAGCGCGGCGCGCCCGAGCCCGTGGCCCGCCTGGGGCTGGCCCATGAGCCGCTGCTGCGCGCCGCCGTGGTCCAGGCGCTGCGGCGGTCTCGCGCCGGCGGCGCGCATGCGGAGGGCCATGGGCAGCTGCTGCATGTGGAGACGCCCGGTCCGCGCGGCACGATGGCGCGCCACGTGGCCATCGTGCTGTCCGATGACGCCGGCGAGGTCGCCCTGCTGCGCCCCGCCGACGAAGCGGCCGCGCTGTTCGACATGGTGGCCAGCGTGCCCTTCGCCTTCGCCATCCTCAACATGTTCCTGACCAACCCGTACCAGGCGATCACGGTGGCAGACCATGAAGGGCTGATGCGCTACATCAGCCCCGTGCACGAGAAATTCTTCGGCCTGGCGCCGGGAACGGCCGTGGGGCGGCGCGCCGAAGACGTGATACCCAACTCCCGGCTCCCCCACGTCGCGCGCAGCGGCAAGGCCGAGATCGGCGACCTGCAGCAACTGGGTCCGGGCGTCAGCCGCATCGTCAACCGCATGCCGGTCTTCGAGGGCGGCGCCGTGGTGGGGGCCGTGGGCCAGGTCAGCTTCAGCGGCGTGGAAGCACTCGATCGCATGCAGCAGCGCCTGCACCAGTTGCATGACGAGGTCCAGCACTACAAGCGCGAGCTGAGCCAGCTGCGCGGTGCCTCGCCGACGGCCCAGATCGTCGGCAGCAGCGCGCCCTTGCAGAGGCTGTCGCGCGAGATCGACGCCGTGGCGCGCCTGGCCGTGCCCGGGCTCATCCGGGGCGACAGCGGCAGCGGCAAGGAACGGGTGGCCCAGGCCCTGCATGCGCGCGGCCGCGATGCCGGTGCGCCGCTGGTCAGCCTCAACCTCGCGGCCCTGCCCGCCACGCTGATCGAATCCGAGCTGTTCGGCTACGAGGCCGGCGCCTTCACGGGCGGCAGAAGGCAGGGCCAGCCCGGCAAGCTGGAGCAGGCCGAGGGCGGCACCCTCTTCCTCGACGAGGTGGCCGACATCCCGATGGAAATCCAGGTCAAGCTGCTGCGCGTGCTCGAAGACCGCCGGGTACAGCGGCTGGGCGCGCACAGCGGCCGCCAGGTGAACTTCCGCATCGTGGCCGCCACGCACCGCGACCTGCGCGGCCTGATCGACGGCGGACGCTTCCGGCTGGACCTGTTCTACCGCCTCAGCGGCGTGGTGCTGAACGTTCCCGCGCTGCGCCAGCGCCTGGAGGACATCCCCGCGCTGGTGCAGCGCTTCGCGCAATCGTTCTGCGAACGCAATGCCATCGCCCTGCCCCGCATCGCGCCCGGCGTCATGCCCTACCTGGCCCAACAGGCCTGGCCCGGCAACGTGCGCCAGCTGCGCCAGCGTGTGGAGGAGGCCCTGGTGTTTTGCGACGGCCAGCTGCTGCGCGTGGAAAATTTCACGCGCCACGAGGATCCGCTGGCCGCCGTTCAGGCCGCGCCCGCCGCCACCATGCGGCCCGCAGGGAACGCCTCGGTGGCACCGCTCAGGGACCAGGAGCGCGACGCCATCCTGGGCGCCATCGCGCGCTGCGGCGGCAACAAAAAGCGGGCCGCGCAGGAACTGGGCATCTCCCGCTCCTATCTGTACAAGGTCCTGGGCCGGGGAGGCGACATCTGAAGCCCGCGGGCCATCGGCCCGCGCGCGGCAGGGGATTGGCCTGGCGCGATGCCGGCGGCATTGAGATACTCCGCCGCGACATCCCTTGACCCGCCGGACCGGCCACTCCCTGAATGCAAGATACCCGAGACGCGCTGGAGCAGCGCCAGATCCCGATCTACTTCGCCACCGTGGCCCTGGCCTGCGCGGCGGCCTGGGCCCTGCCGGGCACGGCCTTGCTGCAGTCCGCCATCAACCCCGCGCTGGCCCTGATGCTGTACGTGACCTTTTTGCAGGTGCCGGTGGCCGAGCTGCGCGGCGCCCTGGGCCAGGTCCGCTTCCTGGCTGCCCTGCTGGTGGCCAACTTCATCGCCATCCCCATGCTGGTCTGGGGGCTGGCGCAATGCCTGCCCGACGATCCGCTGCTGCGCCTGGGCGTGGCCCTGGTGCTGCTGGCCCCGTGCATCGACTACGTGGTCACCTTCAGCCATCTGGGCCGTGCCGACGCCCGCCTGCTGCTGGCGGCCACGCCCGTGCTGCTGATCGTGCAGATGCTGGCCCTGCCCGCCTACCTGGGCCTGTTCCTGGGCCGGGATGCGGCGCGCCTGGTGGAGGCGGGCCCCTTCCTCCATGCCTTCGTGTGGCTGATCGCCGTGCCCCTGGGCCTGGCCGCGGCCACACAGGCCTGGGCCGGGCGCAGCGCGGCGGGTGCGCGCGCCGCCGCCCGCCTGGGCCTGCTGCCCGTGCCAGCCACGGCCCTGGTGCTGTTCGTGGTCATTGCCGCCGTGCTGCCCCAGCTGGGTGGCGCCAGGCAGGCCGCCTGGAGCGTGCTGCCCGTGTATGCGGCCTTTGCCGTGGCCGCCCCCCTGCTGGGCTGGCTGGTGGCGCGCGCCTTCGGCCTGGCCGCGCCCGCGGGACGGGCCGTGGCCTTCAGCGCCGGCACGCGCAACTCGCTGGTGGTGCTGCCGCTGGCCCTGGCCGTTCCGGGCGCCATGCCCGTGCTGCCGGCCATCATCGTCAGCCAGACCCTGGTCGAGCTGCTGGCCGAGCTGGCCTATGTGCGCGCCATCGCGCGCTGGGGCCGCGATCAGGGCGCAGGCGCCGCGCCCTAGGCCCGGCGCCTGCCATCAGGTGCCAGCCCCCGGGATCGAAGAAGGCGATCTGCCCCTTTCTTGCGGCCGCCGTGCCGCGTATCCGTCCATTGCCGAGGACCTGTTGCGAGGGGATGGGCGCCCCCGCATGTGGCACGGGCAGCGCGGCGGCCTGCCCCCTCCGGGGCCTGCCAGGGCTTTGCAAGGACGGCAGGAGCCGCCCGTGGGCCACAGATCGCTCAAGGCCAGAGCAGGCCGATGTGGGAGATAAGGAACAGCACCAGGCCCACGGCACCGCCCACCACGGTGCCGTTGATGCGGATGTACTGCAGGTCCTTGCCGATGTGCAGCTCGATCAGCTCGGACAGCTCGGCGGCATCCCAGCGGCGCACGGTGTCGGCGATGTGCTGGGCGAGGAACTGCGATACATCGGGCGCCAGGGCCTGGGCCCAGCGCTTGAGGCGCTCGTTCATGGACGAGCGCAAGGCCTGGTCGTGGGCCAGCGACTGGCCCAGCCAGCGGCCCATGGCGGCGGTCTTGCGCGCCACCTGGGAATGCTCGTCGGCCAGATCGGCCTGCAGCCTGGCGCGCAGGCCCAGCCACAGTTCGCGCAGGTAGCCTGCCAGCTTCTCGTCGTGCAGCAGATAGTGGCGCAGGCGCTCCGCACGCTGCGCCATCCGGGGATCGGATTGCAGGCGTGCGATCAGCCGCTGGACAGCGGCGTCGAAGGCCTCGCGCACGCGGTGCTCGGGGTTGCTGGCAATGTCCTGCAGCAGGCTGTCGAGCGCGCCCGCGATCACGCTGGCACCCTTTTCGCCAAGCCAGTCCGTGGGCAGCATTTTTTCCTTGAGCGGATGCTCGCGCTTGAGCCACAGCACGATGGTCTGGGCGATCAGCACATGGGTCTCGGCCTCGCGCAGCACGCCGCTGATGCGCGCCAGCACGTCGTCGAGCACGGCCTGGTGGCGGCCATCGCGCGTCAGCCCCGACAGCAGCGACGCCGCCGTGCGCGGCAGGTCCACCTGTGCCAGCAAGGCCTTGAACGACTGGGACAGAAAGCGCTCGACCTGCCGGTCCTGCACCATCTCCAGTGCCGCCAGCGCCAGCCTGGCCACCTGGTGCCCCAGCAGGGCGCTGTTGGCCGGCGTGGTCAGCCAGCCGGCCAGCACGCGCGCCGGATCATGGCGCTCGATCAGGGCCACCAGCGAAGGACCGTCGAGGAATTTGTCGCGCACGAAGTTCGCCAGATTCTGGCCTATGCGGTCCTTGTTGCGCGGAATGATGGCCGTGTGCCGGCCCACCAGGGGCAGGGGAATGCGGCGGAACAGCGCCGACACGGCGAACCAGTCGGCCAGGGCGCCGACCATGGAAGCTTCGGTCACGGCCTTGATGCAGGCCAGCCACAGCGGTACCGGCTGCCACTGGGCCACGGCCAGCGAGGACGCGGCAAAACCCAGGGCCACGCACAGCAGCAGGGCCAGCGGCAGGCGCTTGGCCGACTTCAGCGTTTGGCGTTGCTCTGGCGACAGCATGGGCCGCAGCATAGCGCCCGACGCCCGGGGCCGCATGACGGCCACGGCGCCAATGCCTGTCAGCCGGCGCCTGCTGCGCGATTGCGGGGACAATACCGGCTTTCTTCAGAACCCTCTTGCGAGAACAAGACCATGACCGACGCCAACGCTTCCGCCGACCGCCCCGCCCTGCCGGACCACCTGTCCATCGACCCCCGCAGCCCCCACCATGTGGCCGCCGTGTTCGAGCACGACATCGGCATACGCTTCAACGGCAAGGAGCGCTCCGACGTCGAGGAATACTGCGTGAGCGAAGGCTGGATCAAGGTGCCCGCGGGCAAGACGGTGGACCGCAAGGGTCGCCCCCTGCTGATCAAGCTCAAGGGCTCCGTGGAAGCCTTCTACCGCTGATGCAACCCGCCTTGGCGGGCCGCTGCGGCCCGCAGGGCATCAGGCCAGCACCTGTGCCGGCCCGAAGAACTCGCAGTGCACCTGCGCATCCGGCACGCCGAGAGAGCGCAACGACTGGCGCACCGACTGCATGAACGGACGCGGCCCCAGAAAGTACACATCGGCATCCGCGGACGGCAGCCACCGGCCCAGAAGCTGCGGCGTCAGCAGGCCCTGGGCATCCACCGCGTCGCCTTCCTGCACACGGTCATAGCAGTAATAGCGCGTGAGCTGCGGATGCACGGCGGCCAGCGCGTCGATGCGCTCGCGAAAGGCATGGACGCCACGCTCGCGCGCGCAATGGATGAAGACCACGGGGCGCCGGCTGGGCAGGGCCGCATCCAGCATGGGCAGGGTGGGCGTGATGCCCACACCGCCGCTGATCAGCACCAGGGGCCGCTGGCCGGGCCGCAGCGTGAAATGGCCGGCCGGCGGAAACAGCTGCAGCCGGTCGCCCACCCGTACCTGGTCGTGCAGGAAGTTGGACACCTTGCCGCCGGGTTCGCGCTTGACGCTGATGCGCAGGCTGCGGCCATCGGCCGGGGCCGACAGCGAATAGTTGCGCCGCTGTTCCTGGCCATCGACCACCAGGCGCAGGCCGATGTACTGGCCGGGCTGGTGGGCGATGACGGCGCCGCCGTCGGCCGGCACCAGGTACAGGGAGACGATCTCGGCACTTTCCTCCACGCGGTCCTCGACCACGAAGGCGCGCTCCCCACGCCAGCCGCCGGGCGCGGCCGCGGCCTCGTCATAGGCCTGGCGCTCGGCCGCGATCAGCAGATCGGCCAGTTGCTGGTAGGCCGCGCCCCAGGCATCGATGACCTCGTCGGTGGCGACTTCGGCGCCCAGCACCTCGCGGATGGCACGCAGCAGGCAGCGGCCCACGATGGGGTAGTGCCCGGCCTGCACCTGCAGGGCCACATGCTTGTGGACGATGCGCGCAGGCAGGTCGCCCAGGGCCTCGAGCCGGTCGATGTGCCTGGCATACATGAGCACGCTGTAGGCCAGGGCGCGCGGCTGGGCACCGCTGTGCTGGTGGGCCATGTTGAACAGCGCGCGCACCTCGGGGTGCTCGCCCAGCAGGGTCTGGTAGAAATGCGTGATCAGCGCTTCGCCACCGGTTTCGAGCAGCGGAACAGTGGATTGGACAATGGCACGTTGGCGGTCGGTCAGCACGTAGGACTCCTTGGGTACGGGAACAGGCAGGGGTGGCCTTTAGCCACCCTCGCTTGTGCAAGGCAAGTGCCATGCCATGTCCACATCCCTTGCAAAACAAGGGATTGCGCTTGTATGCGTCAATATGACATCGATCAAATCGTGTCTTTCTGACACGGATCGCCGTCCGAATGACAACATCCTCCACCCTGCACGCCCTTATTCCCCTGGTCGCCGACCTGGCCGAGGACCTGCCCGAGCACGAGCGCCTGCGCCGCCTGCTGGCTGCCCTTCGTGCCGTGCTGCCGGGCGATGCCGCAGCCCTGCTGCGCCTGGAGGGCGAGTGGCTGCGGCCCGTGGCCATCGACGGCCTGGTGCCCGACACCCTGGGCCGGCGCTTTCGCATCGCCGACCACCCGCGCCTGGCCCAGTTGCTGGCCGCTGGCCGGGCCATGCGCTTTGCGCCCGACAGCACCCTGCCCGACCCCTATGACGGCCTGATCGCCCAGGCCCATGGCCCCTTGGCCGTGCATGACTGCATGGGCTGCGTGCTGCAATCCGGCGGACGGACCTGGGGCCTGCTGACGCTGGACGCCCTGGACGCGGGTCGCTTCGCCGACGATTCGTCCCTGGCCGCGCTGCAGGCCTTCAGCAATCTCGCTTGCGCCACCGTGACCACGGCCGAGCGCCTGCGCCGGCTCGCGCCCGCGGCCTCGGCGCGGGCCCTGTCCCAGGGCATGGGAGGCAGCGCCGGCCCGCGCCCGCTGACCGGCCAGAGCCCGGCCCTGCGCGCCCTGCAAAAGGACATCGCCCTGGTGGCGGCCAGCGGACTGAATGTACTGATCACGGGGGAGACCGGCACGGGCAAGGAGCTGGTGGCGCAGGCCGTGCATGCGCAGTCGGCGCGGGCGGGGCGGCCCCTGGTCAGCATCAACTGCGCAGCCCTGCCCGACAACCTGGTCGAGAGCGAGCTGTTCGGCCATGTGCGCGGAGCCTTCACGGGCGCCCTGTCCGAGCGCAGCGGCAAGTTCGAGCAGGCCCACCAGGGCACGCTGTTTCTGGATGAAGTGGGCGAGCTGTCCCTGGCCGTGCAGGCCAAGCTGCTGCGTGTCCTGCAAAGCGGCCAGCTGCAGCGCCTGGGCTCGGACCGCGAGCACCATGTCGATGTGCGCGTGATCGCGGCCACCAACCGCGACCTGGCGGCCGAGGTCGCCGCGGGCCGCATGCGCGCCGACTTCTTCCACCGCCTCAGCGTGTATCCGCTGCGCGTGCCGCCACTGCGCGAGCGCGACAGCGACGCGCTGCTGCTGGCGGGCTTTTTCCTGGAGGACCACCGTGCCCGCCTGGACCTCGGCGGCCTGCGCCTGGATGCGGCCGCGCAATCGGCCCTGCTGACCCAGGCCTGGCCGGGCAATGTGCGCGAGCTGGAGCACCTGCTCAGCCGCGGTGTGCTCAAGGCCCTGAGCCGCACGCCGGCACCGGCCTCCCAGACGGCCCAGCAGGGCCGGCGCCCGCGCATCGTCACGCTGACTCCGGCCGACCTCTGGGATGCGCCAGCGCCCGTGGCCGGCAACGCGCCCCCCTCTGGGACCGGCCCGGCCCCCGAAGCCCCTGCCCAGGGCCTGCGCCAGGCCACGGAGACCTACCAGCGCCAGCAGATCCAGGCCAGCCTGCAGCGCCACCAGGGCAGTTGGGCCGCCGCCGCGCGCGAACTGCACCTGGACCGCGCCAACCTGCAGCGGCTGGCGCGTCGGCTGGGAATTTAGGGTCTTAGCGCGCGCAGCCAGCCGTGGCTGCTGACCAGCAGCACCCCGGCCAGCACGGTGAGCGCACCGGCCAGAAAGCCCGGCTCGATGGCTTCGCCCAGCAGCCAGGCGCCGAAGACCACGCCGAACAGGGGTGTGAGAAAAGTGAATACCCCCAGGCGCGAGGCCAGGTAACGGGTCAGCAGCCAGAACCAGACCAGAAAGCTCACGAAGCAGACCAGCACCGACTGGAAGGCCAGCCCGGCCCAGGCCAGGGGAGTGGGCTCGAAGCGGGTCTGGCCCAGCAGCAGGGCGGCCGGCATGAGCAGGGCAAAGGCCACCACCAGCTGGTAGAACAGGGTTTGCGCGGCCGGCAGCGTGGCCAGGCGCGTGGTGCGTATGGCCACCGTGGTCGCACCCCAGGCGGCCCCGGCCGCCAGCGCCAGAAAGTCGCCCAGCAGCGTGGCCGTCGCACCCGGGGAAGGCGCCGCGCCGCTGCCCAGAAAGGCGATGGCAATGCCCGCGAAGGCCAGGGCGATGCCCAGCCACTGCAGCGGTGCCAGGCGTTCCGATGGCAGTTTCCAGTGCAGGCCCAGAGCGGCGAACACGGGCGCCGAATACAGAAAGACCACCACATGGGCGGCCGAGGTGCGGTGCAGGCTTTCACCGACCAGCAGGTACTCGAAGGCGAACAGCGCGCCCACCACCAGGCCCGGCCGCCAGCTGCCATCTCCCCGGGGCAGGCGCAGGCCGCGCCAGCGCATGAAAAGCCAGACCAGCAGGGCCGCCACACCCGAGCGCAGCGCGATCTGCAGGGTGGGCGCAATGGCGTCGGCCGTGGCCTTGAGCAGGATTTGCTGCAGGCTCCAGGTCAGGCACAGCGCGAGCATCAGCACCGTGGCGCGCGCATCCAGGGGTTGGCGATGGTCCACGGCAGCTCCTTGGCACCGGTTGGGCAGGGGGCCCGGCCAGCGGGCCCCCGGGCATTACTTGATGCCCAGCAGCTCCACTTCGAAGTTCAGCGTGGCATTGGGAGGGATGACACGGCCCGCGCCGCGGCTGCCGTAGGCGATGGACGGCGGGCAGGTGAGCTTGGCCTTGCCGCCGACCTTCATTTTCTGCACGCCCTCGGTCCAGCAGGGGATGACGCCGCTCAGCGGGAATTCGATGGGCTCGCCGCGTGCGATGGAGCTGTCGAAGTCCTTGCCCGTGTCGGGGAAGTAGCCGCGATAGTGCACGCGCACCGTGTCGCTGGCCTTGGGGCTGGCGCCCGTGCCTTCCTTGAGGCTTTCGTAGACCAGGCCGCTGGCCGTGGTCACGGGCTGGGCCGCATGGGCAGCCACGCCGCCGAAGGCAGCCAGTGCCAGGCCGCAGGCGGCGACCAGGGGGGTGAGGATCTTGTTCATCATGGTGTTCCTGATTGCGAAAGTGAAATCGGCCGTGGCCGCTCAGGCCGCCTGCACGCCCATGTCGTCGAGCGCCTTGGCCACATGGCCGACCGTGCGGTCCACGTTGTGCCATTTCTCCAGGCCGAACAGGCCGATGCGGAAAGTCTTGAAGTCCGGGCCTTCGTCGCACTGCAGCGGCACGCCCGAGGCGGTCTGCAGACCCACCTCCAGGAATTTCTTGCCACTTTGTATGCCGGGGTCCGTGGTGTAGCTGACCACCACGCCAGGAGCCTTCCAACCTTCGGCCGCGACGCTGGGAAAGCCGCGCGACTCCAGCAGGGCGCGCACCTTGGCACCCAGGGCCATCTGCTCTTCGCGCACCTTGGCAAAGCCGTAGGCGCGCGTCTCCAGCATCACATCGCGCAGGCGCACCAGGGCGTCGGTGGGCATGGTCGTGTGGTAGGCGTGCTGGCCTTTTTCATAGCCCTCGGCGATCTGCATCCACTTCTTGAGATCGCAGGAGAAGCTGGAGCTTTTCGTATGCTCGATGGCTTCGCGCGCACGCGCCGACAGCATGACCATGGCGCAGCAGGGCGAGCTGCTCCAGCCCTTTTGCGGCGCACTGATCAGCACGTCCACGCCGGTCTTTTCCATGTCCACCCACATGGCGCCCGAGGCCACGCAGTCCAGCACGAAAAGCGCGCCCACCTCGTGTGCGGCCTCGGCCACGGTGCGCAGGTAGTCGTCGCTGAGCAGGATGCCGCTGGCCGTCTCCACGTGGGGAGCGAAGACGACCTTGGGCTTTTCGGCACGGATGGTGGCAGCCACTTCGCCGGCCGGGCACGGTGCCCAGGGGTCCTGGCTGCCGCCGCCCTGGCGGCGCGCCTTGCAGACCACGGCGCCGCCGCCCAGTCCGCCCTCATCGAAGATCTGGGTCCAGCGGTAGCTGAACCAGCCGTTGCGCACGATCAGCACCTTTTCGCGGTTGGCGAACTGGCGCGCCACGGCTTCCATGCCGAAGGTGCCGCTGCCCGGCACCAGCACGGCCGTGTGCGCGTGGTAGACCTCCTGCAGGGTGGACAGGATGTCCTGCATCACGCCCGCAAAGCGCTTGGACATGTGGTTGAGCGCGCGGTCGGTGTAGACCACCGAAAATTCGAGCAGGCCGTCGGGATCGATATCGGGCAGAAGTCCGGGCATGGAAAGTCTCCAAAGGCGCGGGGCCCGCAATGCGGGCCCGCCATCGTGTTCGTCAAAAGGAGGGCCAGCTTAGCATGCCGCCCGTGCCGTTTTCATGGCCTACCAGGTGTCCACGAATCCCGGCCGCGGCGGTGCGATGCGCGCCCCCGCCAGGCCCTGGGCCAGCCAGGTGCGGGTGTCGGCAGGGTCGATGACGGCATCGATTTCCAGCGTGCTGGCCATGTGCATGGCCTCGCCATGCTGGTACTGCTGGGCCAGCAGCCGGGCGAACAGCGCATCGCGCTCGGCGCCTTCGGGCAGGGCCTCCAGCTCCTTGCGAAAGCCCAGGCGCACCGCGCCTTCCAGGCCCATGGCGCCGAACTCGCCCGTGGGCCAGGCCACGTTGAACACGGGCGCATGGAAGCTGCCCGCCGTCATGCCCATGGCCCCCAGGCCATAGCCCTTGCGCAGCACCACGCTGAAGCAGGGCACGCGCAGCTTGGCGGCCGTGACGAACAGCCGGCTGACATGGCGCACCTGGGCGGTCTTTTCGATGTCGGGCCCGACCATGAATCCGGGCGTATCCACCAGACTGACCAGGGCGATGCCATGGGCGTTGCACAGCTGCATGAAACGCGCAGCCTTGTCGGCCGCATCGGCATCGATGGCCCCGCCCAGGTGGTTGGGGTTGTTGGCCATCAGGCCCACGGGACGCCCTTCGATGCGCGCCAGCGCCGTGTGGATGCCCAGGCCGAATCCCGTGCGCAGCGGCAGCAGGCTGCCGGCATCCACGAGATGCTCCATGGCCGCGCGCGTGTCGTAGGCGCGCAGACGGTTCTCGGGCACCACATGGCGCAGGGCGCGCGTGTCGGGCGCGGACCAGTCCGCAGCGCGGCCCTGGAAGAAGGAGAGGTAGTGCCGTGCCGCGGCCACAGCCTGGGCCTCGTCCTCGACCAGCACGTCGATGACGCCATTGGCATGCTGCACGGCGCTGGGACCGATCTGCTCGGGCCGGAACACGCCCAGGCCTCCCCCCTCGACCATGGCGGGACCTCCCATGCCGATGGTGCTGGCGCGCGTGGCGATGATGACGTCGCTGCAGCCCAGCAGGGCCGCATTGCCCGCAAAGCAGCGGCCGTGGGCGATGCCCACCACAGGCACCTGGCCCGACAGCGCCGCATAGGCCGCGAAGGTATGCACGTGCAGGCCCGCGACCACGGGGGTATCGGTGTCGCCGGGACGCCCGCCGCCGCCTTCGGCGAACAGCACCACGGGCAATTGCTGGGCCAGGGCGATGCCCAGCATGCGATCGGTCTTGGCGTGGTTGCGCGCGCCCTGGGTGCCGGCCAGCACCGTGGCGTCATAGGACATGACGACGGCGCGTGATCGCTCGGCGCCGAACTGTGCTCCATTGATGGACCCCATGCCCGTGACCATGCCGTCGGCCGGCGTGTTGGCGACCAGGTCCTCGATGCTGCGCCGGCGCGTCTGGGCGGCAATGGCCAGGGCGCCATACTCGATGAAGCTGCCCGCATCGCAGAGGTCGGCGATGTTCTCGCGCGCGCTGCGCCCGCCCTGGGCATGGCGTTTGGCCATGGCCTCGGGCCGCGCCGCGTCCAGCGTGAACGCATGGCGGTCGATGACACGCTGCAGGTCGGCGCGGACATGGTCGGGGTCCGGTCGCTGCTCGGGCGCACGCGCATCGGCGGCCACGCCCTCGGCCGCGGCCACCACCAGCAGGGGCTGGTCCTGGACCACGTAGGCACCGGCCTCGGCCAGCAAGGCCTGCACGGTGCCGGCCCGCGGCGCCAGCAGCACATGCTCCATCTTCATGGCTTCGAGCACGCCCAGTTCGGCGCCCGGGGCCACGGCATCTCCGGGTGCCACGCTCCACTGCACCACGCGGGCCGGCATGGGCGCGGCCACCGTCCCCTCGGCCGCGCAGGATGGTGCGCCTTCGCGTGCCGCATCGGTCGGACCGGCCGCCTGCACCAGCTCGGCCAGCACCTCTTCCAGCCAGCGCGTGTGCACGGCCTGCGATGCCATCTCCGGCCGGGCCGCCAGGGCCCGCAGCAGGGCCAGGTTGGTGGCCAGGCCCTCGATACGGCATTCGGCCAGGGCGCGCTGCGAGCGGCGCAGCGCATCGGCGAAATGCGGGGATCCGCTGTGCACCACCAGCTTGGCCAGCAGGCTGTCGTAGTGGGGCGAGGGGCTGGCACCCGCCACGGCATGCGTGTCCAGGCGCATGCCGGGTCCGGCCGGCCAGGACAGGGCGGCGATCCGGCCGCTGCCGGGGCGCGAGCGGCCGTCGGCATCCAGGGTTTCGGCGTTGATGCGCCACTGCAGCGCATAGCCGCGCGCCACCGGTGGAGCGGCCGCGTCCAGGCCCAGGTCGATCAGATGGTCGCCGGCCGCCACACGGATCTGGGCCTGGACGAGATCGATGCCAAAGACTTCCTCGGTGATGGTGTGCTCCACCTGCAGGCGCGGATTGGCCTCGATGAACACATAGGGCAGGCTCTCGGAAGCCGCATCGACCAGGAACTCGAAGGTTCCCAGGCTTTCGTAGCCCATCTCGGCCGCCATGCGCAGCGCGTCGCGCGTGATGTGCTCGCGCAGCGCTGCGGACAGGCTGGGGCTGGGCGCGATCTCGACCAGCTTCTGGAAGCGCCGCTGCAGCGTGCATTCCCGCTCGCCCAGCGCCAGGGGCGCGGCACCGCCGTCGCCCAGAACCTGGACCTCGATGTGGCGCGCCCCCACCATGAGGCGCTCCACGTAGACACCGTCCACACCAAAGGCCGCGCGCGCCTCGCTGCGGCAGCGCTCATAGGCCGCGGGCAGGTCGCCGGCCTGCAGCACGGCGCGCATGCCGCGGCCGCCCCCCCCGCCAATGGCCTTGACCATGATGCCCGGGGCGCCCTGGGCCTGCTGCGCCGCGAAAAAGGCCTGGGCCTGCTCCAGCGACACGGCCTCGCTGCTGCCCGGCATCAGCGGCACGCCGCAGCGCCGCGCCAGTTCCCTGGCGCGCGCCTTGTCGCCCAGCAGGGCCAGTTGGGCCGGTGTGGGGCCGATGAAGCGCAGGCCCGCATCGGCACAGGCCTGGGCAAAGCCCGCGTTCTCGCTGAGAAAGCCGTAGCCGGGATGGAGTCCGTCGCAGCCATGCTCGCGCGCAATGCGCAGCAGGCGGGCGCCGTCGAGGTAGGCCGACGGGCCGCTGGCCCCCAGGGAGACGGCCGCATCGGCGGCGGACACATGGGGTGCCTGCGCATCGTCCTCGGCATGCACCGCGAGGCTTTGCACGCCCAGCTCGCGCAGGGCCCGCACGATGCGCAGAGCGATCTCGCCACGGTTGGCAATCAGGATCTTGTGGAACATGGGGTCGGGTCCGGTATCAAGGGTCAATAGCGTCCGCCGGGGGCGGCTTGCGGCGCCGGGAGCGCCAGGCGTGCCGCCGCTCAGGCAATGTCCTTCAGCAATCTGCGCAGCACTTTTCCTGCACCGGTGGAAGGCAGGGCATCGATAAAGCGCACTTCACGCGGGGCCTTGTAGCTGGCCATGTTCTCGCGCGCCCACAGCAGCAGCTCGTCGGCCGCGACCTGCCGGCCCGGCCGGGCGACGATGAAGGCACGCACGACCTCGCCCTTTTGCGGGTCGGGCACGCCGATGACGGCGGCCTGGGCCACGGCCGGATGCTTGATGAGAAGGGTCTCCACCTCTTCGGGAAAGACGCTGTAGCCCGAGACCTTGATCATTTCCTTGAAGCGGCCGATGAAGGTCAGGTAACCATCGGCATCGATGCGCCCCATGTCGCCCGTGTGGACCCAGCCGTTCCGGAGGGTCCTGGCCGTGGCCTCGGGCTTGTTCCAGTAGCCCTTGAAGTTGCCGGGGCCGCGGATGGTGATTTCGCCCACGGCATCGGCCGGCAGCGGCGCACCGGTCTCGGGATCGATGATGCGGACCTCGTTGCCGGGCAGCGGCTTGCCATGCGTGCCCCAGCGGATGGCGTCGCCCGGCATGGTGGTGTCCATGGTGTGGGTTTCGCTCAGTCCATAGGCCGCCTCGCTGGAGACGCAGTTCGGCGTGAAGCGCTTCCACTGCCGCGCCAGCTCTTCGGTATAGGTGATGCCGAAGCTGGTCACGGTATTGCGCCGCAGCGCGGAAAAGTCCATGGCCTCCACGCCCGGCACCTGCATCACGGCCACGTTCATGGGAGCGATGCTGTACCACCAGGTCACGCGGTAGCGCTCCAGGGCCTGGGCCACGGCCAGCGGGTCGAAGCGGTGCAGCAGCACGCAGGGCGCGCCGCTGTGCACGGGCATGTTCACCCCCATGGACATGCCGGCGATGTGATAGAGCGGCGCCACGGCCAGCAGCATGTCTTCACCGTTCACGCCCGTGGCGCTGGAGGCGCCAGCCGTCTTGCTGGCCGCGTTGCCATAGCTGAGCATCGCGCCCTTGGGCAGGCCCGTCGTGCCCGAGGTATAGGTCATCAGCGCCACATCGTCGAGCGATACATCGACGGGAACGGGCCTGGCCCCGCTGTGCATCACCTCCCAGAACGATTCGACGCCCTGCGGCAGCGGCTGCATGGGCGCCTGCAGTTCGGCCGGCAGTGCCAGCGTGGGCGATTCGGGCAGCCAGTCGCCATAGCGCACCGCCAGCACATGGGTCAGCGCCGTGCTGGCGCGCACCTTGTCCACCACCGGGAGCAGCACGTCGGCCGCGACGATGACACGGGCCTGGAGGTCGTTGAGCTGGTAGTCCAGCTCATGCTCCTTGTTCAGCGGCCCGCAGGGGCAGACGATGGCGCCGATCTTCTGGATGCCGTAGTGGGCCACGATGTACTGCGGGCAGTTGTTCATGAACAGCGCCACAGGTTCGCCCCGGCCGACGCCCAGCGCCTGCAGACGCGCCGCGAAGGCATCGCTGGCCGAATCCATCTGCGCCCAGCTGATGTGGCGGCCGTACCAGATGTAGGCGTCGCGGTCGGGGTGCTTGCGCGCATTGCGGCGCAGGGCCTCATGCAGGGGAATGGGGGTTGGGGAATCCGCCATGCTTGTCTCCTTGGCTCTATTTATTGCGCGTTGCTCGACATATCGCCTCCAACCCATCAATCAGGCGCGGCCCAGCCCAGGGACACCGAGGAAGGGCCCGGGCCGGCCGCGCCGCCCCGCACCGAGGGTGTCGCCCCCCTCCCGCGAAGTGAGAGAGGGGGCGCCGTGCAACGGGAAGGCGCGAGGCGACTCAGGGGGTGCCGTCGTTCCTAGGGATAGCCTTGATCTGTTTTCCGGATCGGCGTCTTGCAAATATATACCCGCCGGTAGAACATTGCTACCCATTGGTATAACCATCGCTGCCACAGACGCGACACGAGATTTTCCGCATGCCCAAGCCCCCCGTCACCCCGCGCGGCCGCCAGCGCCTTCCCACGGCAGGCTCCGACGAAAAGCGCGAGCGCATCCTCAAGGCCGCCGAGACCCTGTTCGACCGCAACGGCTATGCCAGCACCACGATGGAACAGATCGTCCAGGCCCTGGGTGTGACCAAGCCCTTCGTCTACTACTACTTCCGCAACAAGCAGGAGATCTTCGAGACCCTGTGCTGGGCGCCCACCCAGGCCTGCTTCACGGTGCTGGACTTCGCGGCCGACGACCCGCGCCCCGCCCACGAAAAGGCCGTGGACGGCCTGCAGCGCCTGATCGCGGCCACCATTGCCCACTACCCGGCGGCCTTCTTTCCCTACCGCGAACCCCAGGCCTTCAGCCCGGCCTACCTGAAGGCCTCGCGCACGTTGACCCGCCAGTTCTACCGGCAGTTCTGCGAGCTGCTGGAACAGGGCCGCGCCAGCGGCCACTTCGATTTCCACGAGACCCGCATCGCCGCACAGGCCGCCTGCAGCCTGCCGGGCTTTCTCTACAACTGGTACCGGCCCGCAGGGCGCCTGGGCACGGCCGAGATGGTGGCCGAGCTGACCACGCTGGCCAGCCGCGTGCTCGGCCTGCGGCAGGTGCCGGCCAGGGCATCCGCCGCCAGGGTGCGCAAGGCCCCGGCCGCATCCCCCCCGAAAAAAACGCCTGCACGGCGCAGCCGGCCCGCCGCCGAATCACCCGGCACGGCCTGACCCCCTGACTGGAGACACCACATGCCCATCCGCCCCGGCCTTGCCGCCCTCGCCGCCGCCCTGCTGTGCGGCCAAACCGCCCACGCCCAGGGCGGAGAGACCTTCAAGATCGCCTTCATCGACCCGCTGTCGGGTCCCTTCGTCAGCACGGGCGAGCTGATGCGCGACCATGTGCAGTACGCCGTCGAGGACGTGAACGCCAAGGGTGGCCTGTTCAACGGCACCAGGCTGCAGCTGCTGCAGTTCGACAGCAAGCTGTCGGCCCAGGAAAGCCAGGCCGCACTGCAGGCCGCCATCGACCAGGGCGCGCGCGTGGTGGTCACGGGCGGCTCGGGCTCGTCCGTGGTGGCGGCCCTGGTGCAGGCCGCCTCGCGCCACAACCAGCGCAATCCGGGCAAGGAGGTGCTGGTGCTCAACCACTCCTCGATCGACCCCGAGCTGACGGGCAAGGCCTGCAGCTTCTGGCATTTCATGTTCGATGCCAACACGGCCATGCGCATGCAGGCCATCGCCAGCTACATCAAGACCCAGCCGTCCATCCAGAAGATCTACCTGCTCAACCAGGACTATGCCCACGGCAAGCAATGGGCCAGCTATGGGCGACAGCTGGTGGGCACGGCCCGGCCCGACATCCAGTTCACGGGCGAGCTGCTGCACCCCATAGGCCGGGTCAAGGACTTCGCGCCCTATGTGGCCAAGATCAGGGAAAGCGGCGCGGACTCGGTGATCACGGGCAACTGGGGCCAGGACCTGACCCTGCTGCTCAAGTCTGCCAGCGATGCGGGCTATGACCTGCGCTATTTCAACCACAGCGCGGGCGGCATGCCGGGCACGGTGACCTCGTTCGCCCAGACCCGCATAGGCCAGCTGACCTGGGTGGCCGAATGGCATCCGGGCCAGGCCGACCGTCCCCAGGCCGATGCGCGCGCCCGCGAATACAAGGCACGCATGGGCAAGGACTTCCTCGCGCCGCGCATGGACCTGGTGCCGCGCATGCTGGCCGCCGCCATGGCCAAGGCCCGCTCGGTCGAACCCGTGAAAATCGCCCTGGCCCTCGAAGACCTGCAGATGGACAGCGTGGTCGGCCCCGTGCGCATGCGCGCCAGGGACCACCAGCTGCTGCTGCCCCAGGTGGTCAATACCATCGCACCCGTGGACGGCAAGGCCGTCAAGGCCGGATGGGAGGGCACGAACTACGGCTTTCGCACCGATGCCGTCTACACGCCCGAGCAGGTGGAACTGCCCAGCGAATGCCAGATGAAGCGCCCGAATGCACGCTGAGCGAAGCAAGCGTCGGCAGGCCTGCCTGGAAACGCCCGTTCAGGGTGCAACGGCCCCAGTCGGCGACACCGAGCAAGGGCCTGTGCCGGCCGCCCCCACCGAAGTGTCGCCGGCAGCCCGTACGCCCCCCTCCCTCGCGCAGCGGCCGGAGAGGCGCCGAGCCATGCGAGGAAGCCGCGCAGCGGCTCAGGGGGTGATTCTTTTCTCGCGCTGCCCGAAGATGCCGCTGCCCACGCGCACCATGGTCGAGCCGGCCGCCACGGCGGCCTCCAGGTCGCCCGTCATGCCCATGGATACCGTGTCCAGGTGCTCCAGTCCCGGCAGGCCGCTGGCACGCAATACCTCGAAGGCATCGGTGGCCCGCCGGTGCAACGCGCGCTGCGCCTCGAAGCCAGCCGCCTCGTCGGGAATGCTCATGACGCCGCGCAGCACCAGTCGCGGCAGGGCCACGATGGCGCGCGCCAGATCCAGGGCCTGTTCCACGGGCACGCCGGCCTTGGTCTCGCCGCCATCCACGTTCAGCTGTATGCAGACCTGCAGCGGCGCCAGGCCCTCGGGGCGCTGGGCGGACAGGCGCTCGGCGATCTTCAGGCGGTCCACGGTCTGGACCCAGTCGAAATGCTCGGCCACCAGCCGGGTCTTGTTGCTCTGGATGGGGCCTATGCAGTGCCACTGCAGGTCCTGCCCGCCCGCCAGGCCCATGGCGCGCACGGCGGCGATCTTTTCCACCGCCTCCTGGATGTAGTTCTCGCCGAAGCTGCGCTGGCCGGCCAGCACGGCCTCGCGCACGGCATCGGCGCCAAAGGTCTTGGAGACGGCCAGCAGCTGGACGTCCGCAGCCGGGCGACCGGCCTGGCCGCAGGCATGGGCCATCCGCTCGCGAATCTGTTGAAGCTTGTTTTCAATCGTCGTCATAATGACCGCCAGCGTACCAAACGACCGAGGGATCCGTGGACATCACCCAGCTGCTGGCATTCAGCGTCAAGAACAAGGCCTCCGACCTGCACCTGTCCGCAGGGCTGCCTCCCATGATCCGCGTCCATGGCGACGTGCGCCGCATCAACGTGGATCCGCTGGACCACAAGACGGTGCATGCCATGGTCTACGACATCATGACCGACACCCAGCGCAAGGCCTACGAGGAATTCCTGGAGGTCGACTTCTCGTTCGAGATCGAGGGCCTGGCGCGCTTCCGGGTCAACGCCTTCAACCAGTACCGCGGCGCGGCCGCCGTGTTCCGGACCATTCCCAGCAAGATCCTCACGCTGGAGCAGCTCAACGCGCCCAGGATCTTCGGTGACCTGGCCCTCAAGCCGCGCGGCCTGGTCTTGGTGACGGGGCCCACGGGCTCGGGCAAGTCCACCACCCTGGCCGGCATGGTCAACCATCTCAACGAAACCGAGTACGGCCACATCCTGACGGTGGAAGACCCCATCGAATTCGTGCACGACTCCAAGAAATGCCTGATCAACCAGCGCGAGGTCGGGCCGATGACGCAATCGTTCTCGGCAGCCCTGCGCTCGGCGCTGCGCGAGGACCCGGACGCCATCCTGGTCGGTGAAATGCGCGACCTGGAAACCATACGCCTGGCCATGACGGCCGCCGAAACCGGCCACCTGGTGTTCGGCACCCTGCACACATCCAGCGCGGCCAAGACCATTGACCGTATCATTGACGTCTTCCCGGCCGAGGAAAAGGAAATGGTGCGCGCCATGCTCTCCGAATCGCTGCAGGCCGTGATTTCGCAGACGCTGTGCAAGACCAAGGATGGACAGAGCCGTATCGCGGCCCACGAGATCATGCTGGGCACCAGCGCCATCCGCAATCTGATCCGCGAGGCCAAGGTGGCCCAGATGTATTCCACCATCCAGACCAGCCAGAACGTGGGCATGCAGACACTGGACCAGAACCTCACCGACCTGGTGCGCCGCAACCTGATCAGCCCTGCCGAGGCACGCAGCAAGGCCAAGATTCCCGACAATTTCCCGGGCTGATGGACACGAGGGGTCTGGTGTGAAAAGTCTTTTCCGCATGCTGCGCTCCGGCGAACAGCCTCCGGGCTCCTCGCCGGAATCGGCCTTTTTCACGACAACGCTGGCCGCGCACGGCTTTCTGGACCCGCACACGCCACCCGTTCCCTGGGAGGCGCGCGCCATCGAGGTCGGGGCCACGCGGCTGCCCCAGCGCGCCGGCGGTGCCCAGCTGGCCCAGCTTTGGGAGCGTGACCGCTACCTGGGCCAGCTCGAAAGCCCCAGCCTGCAGCAGCTGGGCGAGTATTTCAGCTTTGCCGCCATCGCCCCGCAGCGTGACGTGATACGCCAGGACGAGAACGGCAGCTTCATGGCCGTGGTGCTCTCGGGCCAGATCGCCGTGGAGCGCCAGCAGCCCTGGGGCGAGCGCATGCGGCTGGCCCAGACCCGCCCCGGCGACCTGCTGGGCGAGATGTCCCTGCTGGATGGCGGCCCGCGCTTTTCCAGCTGCACCACGCTCACCGACTGCGAGATCGGCGTGCTCAGCGCCGAGGCGCTCGACGAGATGATGGTCAAGAATGCCCCGCTGGCCGCCAAGCTGATGGCCCTGCTGGCACGCAAATTGTCCTTCCGGCTGCGCGCCATCAGCGTGCGCCTGGGCGAAGAGCAGCATACTTAGCACCCGCGGGGCGTCCAGTAGGGGACGCCTGCCGGGCGATGAGGCGCCCGCAACCACACTGGCGTCGCCGCACACAGCGCGCATGGCACGGGAGAAAAGCAATGGAAAGAGATCAGGCCAGCAAGTTCATCAACGACTTGCTCAAGCTCATGGTCAGCCGCAATGGCAGCGACCTGTTCATCACCGCGGAATTCCCGCCCGCGATCAAGATCGACGGCAAGATCACCAAGGTCTCGCCCCAGCCCCTGGCCGCCGTGCACACGCTGACGCTGGCGCGCTCTATCATGAGCGACCGGCAGATCGCCGACTTCGAACGCAGCAAGGAGTGCAACTTCGCGATCTCGCCGGCCGGCATAGGGCGATTCCGCGTCAACGCCTTCATCCAGCAAGGCCGCGTGGGCATGGTGCTGCGGACCATTCCCGTGGCTCTGCCGACCATCGACAGCCTGGGCGTGCCACAGATCCTCAAGGAAGTGACCATGACCAAGCGCGGCCTGTGCATCCTGGTCGGTGCAACGGGCTCGGGCAAGTCCACCACCCTGGCCGCCATGGTGGACTGGCGCAATGAAAACTCCCAGGGCCACATCGTGACCGTGGAGGACCCCATCGAATTCGTCCACCCCCACAAGAACTGCGTGGTCACGCAGCGCGAGGTGGGACTGGACACCGACAGCTGGGAGGCCGCGCTCAAGAATTCGCTGCGCCAGGCACCCGACGTCATCCTCATGGGAGAAATCCGCGACCGCGAAACCATGGAGCACGCCATCGTTTTCTCCGAGACCGGCCACCTGTGCCTGGCCACGCTGCACGCCAACAGCGCCAACCAGGCGCTGGACCGCATCGTCAACTTCTTCCCCGAGGAACGCCGGCCCCAGTTGCTCATGGACCTGTCGCTGAACCTGCGTGCCATGGTGTCCCAGCGCCTCATCCCCAAGCAGGACAGCAAGGGCCGCGTGGCCGCCATCGAGGTGATGCTGAACACGCCGCTGATCGCCGACCTGATCTTCAAGGGCGAGGTCACCGAGATCAAGGAAATCATGAAGAAGAGCCGCAACCTGGGCATGCAGACCTTCGACCAGGCCTTGTTCGACCTCTTCGAATCCAATCTCATCACCTACGAGGACGCGCTGCGCAATGCCGACTCGGTCAACGACCTGCGGCTGCAGATCAAGCTGGGCAGCCAGCGCGCCAAGTCGCTGGACCTTGCGGCCGGCACCGAGCATTTCGCCATCGTCTGAACGCGCACCCCCACGGACTTCGCGCGCTGCGAGCCGGGCAACCGGCTCCTTCCAGGGCCGCGCCGCACGCGCCCCTGCGCCACCCGCTCCCACCACCCCTCAGGAATCCCCCATGTCCGACTCCTCCATCGCCGCCCGCAGCTATGCGGACACCCCACCTGTCTCCGTCGCCTTCCTCGGGCTGGGCGTCATGGGCTATCCCATGGCCGGCCACCTGGCTGCGGCCGGCCACCGCGTCACGGTCTACAACCGCACGCCGGCCAAGGCCAGGGCCTGGTGCGAGGAGTTCAACGGAGGCCATGCGGCCACGCCGCGCGAAGCCGTGGCCGGCGCCGACATCGTGCTGTGCTGCGTGGGCAATGACGACGATCTGCGCTCCGTGGTGCTGGGACCCGACGGCGCCTTCGCCGGCATGCGGCGTGGCGCCATCTTCGCCGACCACACCACGGCCTCGGCCGAGGTGGCCCGCGAGCTGCACACGGCCGGCCTGGCCCTGGGCCTGCAATTCATCGACGCCCCGGTCTCGGGCGGCCAGGCGGGTGCCCAGAACGGCCAGCTCACCGTGATGTGCGGCGGCGACGAGGCCGCCTTCGCCACCCTGCAGCCCGTGGCCATGGCGTTTTCGCGCGCCTGCACCCTGATGGGCGAGAGCGGCGCCGGCCAACTGACCAAGATGGTCAACCAGATCTGCATCGCCGGCCTCGTCCAGGCTCTGTCCGAAGCCATCGCCTTCGGACAGAGCGCGGGCCTGGACATGCCGCGCGTGCTCGAGGTCATCGGCAAAGGCGCGGCCCAGAGCTGGCAGATGGACAACCGCGGCCCCACCATGGTCCAGGGGAAATTCGACTTCGGCTTTGCCGTGGACTGGATGCGCAAGGACCTGGGATTGGTCCTGGCCGAGGCACAGCGCAATGGCGCGCGCCTGCCCGTCACGGCCCTGGTCGACCAGTTCTATGCCGATGTGCAGCAAATGGGCGGCCGCCGCTGGGACACCTCCAGCCTGATCAAGCGGCTCACGCCCTGAGCCGCCAGCCCTGTCCGCTGCGCCCCTGGCCTGCAGGGAGCGCCGGCAGGAGGCGTGGCAGGCAACCATGAAAAAAAGCCGGAACATGTTCCGGCTTTTTTTCATCGAGGGCGCCCGGCCTACTTCACCGGCGTGGCCGTGGCGCCTCCAGCGGGGGGCGCCAGGCTGCTTTCGGAGGGGCTGGCCGCGGCGGCAGCGGCGCTGGAATCGTCCGTGGTCACGGGTGCGTTCTGGGGCTGCATGCGCGCCAGTTCGTCCTCGGAAATGACTTCGAGCACGCGCACCACCTTGGTCACATCATTGATGCCGCGCGCGATCTCGGCGCCGCGCTTGGCCTCGCGCGGCGTGACCAGGCCCATCAGGTAGACCACCTTGTTCTCGGTCACGACCTTGAAGGCCGAGGCCTGGATGTCCTTGGCGTCGAGCAGGCTGGCCTTGACCTGGGTGGTGATCAGGGCGTCCTTGGAGCGCTGGCTCAGCGTGGAGGTGAACGGCGCCACCACCACTTCGTTGAAGACATGGCGCACCGTGGACTGCTCGCGGACCAGCCTTTCTATGGCCTGGCGGTCAGCCTCGTTGCCGGCCTCGCCGGTCAGCAGCACCTGGCGGTTGTAGCTGGTGACGTTGATATGGGCCTTGTCGCCCATGGTTTCGCTGATGCGGTTGTTGGAGCGCAGCTCGATGCCCTGGTCTTCCACCTGGGTGCCGGTGGTGCGGCGGTCCGCCACCGACATGCCGGCCATCACGGCGCTGCCGCCCACCAGGGCGACGCAGCCCGAGAGCACGGCGCTCACCGACGCCACCGCCAGCACGGTGCAGGCGGCATGGGACCAACGGAACTTCATAGAGGCATCTCCTGTTCGCCAAGTAACTGGGCATCCACGCCATCGCACAGGCAGTGCAGCACCAGGGTATGGGCTTCGCGCACGCGCGCGGCCCGGTCGTGGGGCACGCAGATCAGCACATCGGTTTCGCGCACGCGCGCCGCCAGGGCGCCTCCCGTGCGGCCGCTGAGGACCACGGCCATCATGTCGCGCTCGTGGGCGGCATCCAGGGCCTCCAGTACGGCGGCATCGTTGCCGCTGGCCGACATCAGCAGCAGCAGGTCGCCCGGCTGGCCCAGGGCGCGCACCTGGCGCGCCAGGTACTGCGTGGCATTGCCGCCCGAGCCCGTGGCGCCCACCGTGCCCAGCAGGCCTCCGTCGGACACCAGGGCCACGGCGGCCAGTTCGGGCCGGTCGCGCTCGAAGCCGGCCACACACAGGGAGGCGAAGAGCTGGGCGTCGCTGGCCGATGCGCCTGCGCCGCAGGCCAGCACCTTGCCGCCACTGGTCACGCAGGCCAGCATGGCCTGCACTGCCGCCGCAATGGGCTGGCTCAGCGCCTGGGCGGCCTGGTATTTCAGGTCGGCGCTGTCGATGAAATGCTGTTGGATACGTTGCTCAAGCATGGAGGCCCGATGATAACTGCGGCCCTGGAAGTCTTTCGTAGCCAGGCGTTATTTGTGCTGCAGCCGTAACGCGGGCCGCGCCTCAGGCATCGAAGGCGGCCTGCAGCCATTGCAGCTGCGGCGCCCGGGTGCCGCCGTCGACCACCACCACATCGAAGCGGCAGGCCGGCGGTGCAGGCCAGCGCATCAGGTAGTGGCGCGCGGCCAGCACGATGCGCCGGCGCTTGCCGGCGCCTATGCTGGCAGCCGCCCCGCCGAAGGCCTGCGACGCTCGGCTGCGCACTTCCACGAAGACCAGGGTGCCGTCGCGGTCGCGCAGGATCAGGTCGATCTCCCCGCCGCCACGGCCCGGCGTCCGATAATTGCGTTCGACCAGATGCAGGCCCGCCGCCTGCAGATGGGCCAGCGCCAGGGCTTCGGCCCGCTGGCCCTGCTGGCGCGTGCTGGGTGCAGGCTGTGCCGTGCCCACCGGCTTTTTCGCAAGGAAACCCATTGACTACCTCTTTCGCCGCCGCGCTGGGCGCAGCCAAGGATGCCGCCGCATCCCAGCATTATCCGCAGGGTGCCCTCTACGTGGTGGCCACGCCCATAGGCAATCTCGCCGATATCAGCCTGCGCGCGCTGCATGTGCTGCAGATCGTGGACTGCGTGGCCTGCGAGGACACGCGCCACACCCAGGGCCTGCTGCGCTCCTATGGCCTGGACCGCCCCGGCAGCCAGTTGCTGGCCGTGCACCAGCACAACGAGGCCGAGGCTGCCCAGCAGGTGGTGGCGCGGCTGCAGCAGGGCCAGCGCATCGCCTATGTCAGCGACGCGGGCACGCCCGGCGTCAGCGATCCCGGCGCCCGCCTGTGCGCGGCCGTGCAGGCGGCAGGCCTGCGCACCATCCCGCTGCCCGGAGCCAGCAGCATCACGGCAGCCATCAGCGTGGCCGGCGCCGTCACCCCTTCGCAGGGCGAAGGCGGCTTCGTGTTCGCGGGCTTCCTGCCCACCAAGTCCGCCGAACGCCTGTCCGCCGTTCAGCAGCTGGCCCTGCAGCCGCGCTGCACCGTGCTGCTGGAGGCGCCCCACCGCATCGCCGACCTGGCCGCGGCGCTGGCCACCCTGGGCCAGCGCCGCGTGACGCTGGCGCGGGAGATCACCAAGCAGTTCGAGGAAATCGCCACCCTGGCCGCCGCCGAGCTGCCGGCCTGGCTGCAGGCCTCGCCCCAGCGCAGCAAGGGCGAGTTCGCCGTGGTCCTGCACCCCGTGGCCGCCGAGGAGGACGACGGCGATGCCTTGCGCGTGCTGCGCCTGCTGCTGGCCGAACTGCCGACCAAGACTGCCGTGCGCCTGGCCGCCGAGATCACGGGAGCGCCGCGCAACCGGCTTTATGACGCGGCCCTGGCCATCAGGCAGGCGGCCGAGGACGACCCGGCCCAGGCATAGCCGCCGTGCCGGCGCCCGCGCTCCCGCGTGAAGCGGGAGGGGAGCGCCCGGTGACGCCGGTCAGGGGCGGTCAGGCGTACGCCAGGCCCGTCGCCACGCCGCCGAACAGATCGCCCTCGACCTGGGGCACGTCCGGGAAGGCATCGCGCAGGGCCTCGCGCAAAGTGCGCAGGGCCGAGGAGCCGCCCGTGAGGTAGATGGCGTCCAGGGCCTGGGGCGCCACGCCGGCCAGGCGCAGGCAGTCCTGGGCACAGGCCACGACCTGCAGCAGGGGGCCTTGCAGCTGCTCGTGCAGCACCTGGGGCGAAATGGCAGCGGCCAGGCCGCTCTCCAGCCAGGCCAGCTCGATCGGCGCTTCGGCGTGGCGCGTGGACGCCTCGATCTTGGCCTGCTCCACCACGGCCGCCAGGCGGTGGCCTTCGCGCAGCTCCAGCACATCCATCAGCCGCTTGTGCAGGCGCTGGTCGCTGTAGTCTGTGCGCAGACTGCGCGCCTCGGCCAGGGCCTTGGGCGAATACAGCCACTGGATCAGATGCCAGGTCGAGAGGTCGAAGAACACGCGGCTGGGCACTTCGCGGCCGCTGGGGCCGATGTGGCGGTAGCCCAGCAGCGGCATCAGCTGCGCCAGGTTGAGCCGGTGGTCGAAGTCCGTGCCGCCGATATGCACGCCGCTGGTGGCCAGGATGTCGTCGCGGCGGTCGCCGCACCCGGCCTGCTCGGGGCCCAGGCGCACGACGGTGAAGTCCGAGGTGCCGCCGCCGATGTCCACCACCAGGACAACGGACTCGCGTGTCAGGCGCTGCTCGTAGTCCAGCGCGGCGGCGATGGGCTCCATCTGGAAATCCACCTCGCCCAGGCCCGCTGCGCGCGCGGCATCGGCCAGCGCCTGCTGGGCCTGGCGGTCGCGCTCGGGATGGTCGTCCACGAAGTGCACGGGCCGGCCCAGGACCACGCGCTCGGGCAGGCGGCCGTCCAGCGCCACGCGGGCGCGGTCGGCCACGCGGCGCAGGAACAGGCCGATGATGTCCTGGTAGCTGACCAGCTGGTCGTGCACGGCGGTCTTTTCCTGCAGCAAGGCACTGCCCAGCAGGCTTTTGAGCGAGCGCATGAGCCGGCCCGGCTCGCCGTCCAGGTACTGGGCCATGGCATCGCGCCCGAAGTGGGTACTGTGTTCGTCGCTGTGGAAGAACAGGGCCGTGGGCATGCCGCAGGCTTCGCCCTCCAGGGGCAGCAGGCGTGCAGCCTGGCCTGGAACGCGCCAGGCCATGGCGGAGTTGGAGGTTCCGAAATCAATGCCCAGCGTGGCGGGCGTGTGAGCAGTCGTCATGGCAAGCGGCGCTGCAGCGGCGCCCAGGGGCGGCGGCAACGAAAAAGCCCACCGGAGTGGGCAGATGGATCAGCGGGGGCGCCATTCTAGCGCCGCCGTATTTCGCCTATGCGGCGGCGGTTTCCCCGGCCTCGGCGGGCTGGACCAGGGCGATGCGCGCGCCATGCGTGGCGCTCTCGTCCAGCGGCCGCACGGCGGCGGCATCCCGCACGGCCAGCTCGATGACATAGGGGCCCTCGCCACGCGTGGCCAGCCAGTGGCCCAGCGCGCCCGTGGCAACGCCCTGGGCCGGGGCTGCCAGCACCAGCTCGGTGGAGCCCAGCTTCAGCGAGGCGCGGTAGGCGCTGCCATCGCCGGAGCGCCGGGCCTCGGAGATGTCCGCGCCCTCGCCCAGCAGCGCACGCCAGCGCGCCAGGCTGGAGCGCAGGTCGTGCACGGCCACATGCAGGCGCGCCACGCCGGCCGCGCCGTTGGGATGGATGCGCGACTCGCCCTCGGGCACGCGCAGGGCGCGTGGCGTGAGGTCGCCGCAGAGAAAGGGCAGGTCCTGGCTGCGCGCACGCGCATTGCGCCAGTGCAGCCGGGCACCGTCGAGCCGCAGGCGGCCGCCTTCGTAGGGTGTCTCGTAGTCCAGACCGCGCGCCTGTGCGGCGGCGACCACGGCGCCGGTCTCGGATGGCAGCAGGGCAAAGTCGACGATGCCTTCGCCATGGCGCTGCAGCTGCTGCCACCAGCGCTCCTCGGGCGCGGGGGAGCGCCAGGCGATGAGCTCGAAATAGGCGCCGTCGCCAAAGACGACCAGGGCGTTGTGCGTGGAGCGTCCGGGATGCTCGCCGCCGCGCAGCACCTGAAAGCCCAGGGCGCTGAAATCGGCGATGGTGCGTTCGAGGTCCTGGACGGCGATGACGATGTGGTCGAGTGGCAAGGTCATGGTGCGGTGCTTTCCCTGGCGGCTTCAGGCCGCCAGACGCTCGGGGGCGCTGGAGTCGGTGTGGCGCACTTCGGCGCGGATGGACTGCGGGTTGCGCAGCAGGTTGAGGATGGGGCAGGTGCGCTCCACGGCCTCGAACAGGGCATCGATCTCGGCGCGGCTGGCCGGCGAGTCGATGTGCACGGTGTAGCCGATCTCATGCGGCCAGATGGGCGTGGCCTCGTGGCCGGGCTTGCCGCCGCGCGGATCGATGATGCCCGTGACCTCGACTTCGAGGCTTTCCAGCGGCACCTGGCGCTCGGCCGCCTGGATCAGGAAGATGTGGGTGACGCAGGTGCCCAGCACGCCCAGTTGCAGCTCGGGCGAGCTGGGCCCGAGGTTGTAGCCCGCGAAGTCGGGCGGGCTGTCGCTGATGACCTGGTGCTCGCGGATGCGCAGGCGGCGCACACCGCTGCGGCCCTCGGCCCGCACATGGGCCTTGAGGGTGGCGGGCTGGGCCGTGCCAGCCGCGACGGCCGCGCTGCGCTCCAGCACGGCGGCGCGCTTTTGCGCGAGGTATTCGTTCAGTGGACTCATGGACTGGCTTTCGTTGGAAGAGACATGCCAGGCCATTGTTGGGACCGCGGCGCACGCGGCAAACAAAGGAATCCGTCTGCGCTTATGCGCCTGCCGGATATGGGCGCCCGGGCGGCGCCGATTTGTCTAAGTCGTTTTTCAAATATCGATGCTACTCAATATATGAGCACGAATATTTGCCCTCGATAGCATGAAAACCATGGATCCGGCACTGCGCCCGCCCTGGCGGCGCATCCGGCAGATCGACGTTTTCAGCGGACGAGGTATGAACGTGTTTTCCCCATCGAAGTCAGCCAGGCCGACTCTCCCTTCCATGCTGCGCACCGCCGTGGCGGTGCTGGCAGGCACCCTGGCGCTGGCGGGCTGCTCCCGGACCACGGACACGGCCCAGGCCGCGGCCTCCACGGGTCCGGTGCAAGGCGGCACCCTGGTCTATCTGGAGCAGCAGGCCCATACCAACCTGTACCCGCCGGCCGGGGGCTTCTACCCCAACGGCGGCGTGCTCAACCAGATCACCGACAAGCTGACCTACCAGGATCCGCAGACCCTGGAGATACAGCCCTGGATCGCCGAGTCCTGGACCGTGAACGCCGATGCCACGGAGTACAGCTTCAAGCTGCGCCCGGGCGTGAGCTTCTCGGACGGAACGCCGCTGGACGCTGCCGCCGTGGCGCGCAACTTCGACACCTACGGCCTGGGCAACAAGGCACTCAAGCAGCCTGTGTCCGAGGTCATCAACAACTACGAGCGCAGCGAGGTGGTGGACCCGCTGACGGTGAAGTTCTTCTTCAGGAAACCTTCGCCGGGCTTTCTGCAGGGCACGTCGGTGATCGGATCGGGCCTGGTCTCGCCGTCCACGCTGGACCGCCCATTCGAGGAGCTGGGCGATGCCACGCGCATCATCGGCTCCGGCCCCTTTGTCGTGGCCAGCGAAACCCTGGGCAAGGAGCTGGTGCTCAAGGCCCGCAAGGACTATGCCTGGGGCCCGGCCCGGCTGGCCCACCAGGGCCGAGCGCGCCTGGACGAGGTGAAGTTCATCGTCACGCCCGAGGACAGCGTGCGCATCGGCGCCCTGCTGGCGGGCCAGGCCGGCTTCATACGCCAGGTCCAGGCCTATGACGAAAAGCGCGTGGAAGCGCAGAAGTTCGCCATCTACGCGCCGCCCACGCGTGGCGTGAACAACAGCATCGCCCTGCGCCCCGACAACGCCCTGGTGGCCGACCTGCGCGTGCGCCAGGCCCTGCTGCACGGCACCAACACCCGGGAAATCGTCGAGACCCTGTTCTCGCCACGCTACCCGCAGGCGCGCTCCGTCATCGCCTCGACGGCCGCGGGCTTCGTGGACCTGTCGGACAAGCTGGCCTACGACGAAGCCCGCGCAAGGCAGTTGCTGGAAGACGCGGGCTGGACCCTGGGCGCCGATGGCGTGCGCCACAGGGACGGCAAGTCCCTGGTGCTGTCGACCTATGAGTCCCTGCCCCAGCCGCAGAACAAGGAGACCCTGCAGCTCGTGGCCCAGCAGTGGGCCCGGCTCGGGGTCCGGCTCAACGTGCTGGCCGGCGACTCGGGCAGCCGCGCCGTGGACACGCTGGACCCCGACAAGACCGGCGTGCTGCCGGGCATGGTGGGCCGCGCCGACCCCGACGTGATCAAGAGCAACTACTACCCGACCAACCGCAACGTGCTGCTGCAAAAGGGCGGCGTGAGCCAGAAGGTCAGGTCCTTCGAGGATGGCCGGCTCAACGGCCTGTTCGATGCCATTGCCGCCGAAACCGATGCCGCCCGGCGCCTGGCGCTGGCGGGCGAGGTCCAGCACTACCTGATCGACCAGGCCTACGTGATTCCCATCTTCGAGGAACCCCAGGCCTTTGCCGGTGCCACCTGGGTGCGCGACGTGGGCTTCGAGGCCGTGGGCCGGCCCAGCTTCTACAGCGCCTGGCTGGCACCGCGCTGAACACGCACCAGGACCGCGCCGAGCAAGACCATGTCCAGCCGCTATCTGTTGCGCCGCATCGCCCAGGCCCTCGTGGTGCTGTGGGCGGCCTTCACGGCCTCGTTCATCCTGCTGCAGCTGCTGCCGGGCGACGCCGTGCTCATCAAGTTCCTCAGCCCCGAGCTGGGCCTGGGCCCGCAGGAGATCGCCGACATCCGTGCCGCCTATGGCGCCGACCAGCCCGTGTGGCAGCAGTATCTGCACACCCTGGGCCAGTTCCTCACGGGACATTTCGGCTACTCGCTGCAGGCCGGCGTGCCCGTGAGCCAGGGCCTGGCCACCAGCCTGCCGCCCACGCTGCGCCTGGCGGCCCTGGGCTTGGCCACGGCCGCCCTGCTGGCGGCTGCGCTGGCGGCCGCGGCCAGCCTGGCGCCCCTGGCATGGCTGCGCCGCTTGCTGCATTCCATGCCCTCGGTCTTCGTGTCCGTGCCGGTGTTCTGGCTGGGCATCATGCTGATCCAGATCGTTTCCTTCCGGCTCGGCTGGATTCCCGTCATCAATCCCGGTCCCTGGGAAGGCCTGGTCCTGCCCACCCTGACCCTGGCCGTGCCCATTTCGGCGCCGCTGGCCCAGGTGCTGCTGCGCAATATCGACGCCGTCCTGGCCCAGCCCTTCGTGGCCGTGGCACGCGCCAAGGGCGCCACGCGTTCCTGGGTGCTGCTGCGGCATGTGGCGCGCAATGCCCTGCTGCCCACCCTGACCATCGCCGGCGTGCTCTTCGGCGAGCTGCTGGCCGGCGCCGTGGTGACCGAGGCCGTGTTCGGCCTCAACGGCCTGGGCACCCTGACCCAGCAGGCCGTGGGCAACCAGGACACGGCCGTGCTCCAGGCCGTGGTCGTGGTCTCGGCCACCGCCTTCGTACTCATCAATCTCGCCGTGGACCTGCTGTACCCGCTGCTCGATCCACGCCTGCGCCACTCCGGAGACCACCGGCCATGAACACCGCCGTCTCGAACGCTCTTGCCCAGCCCCCGGATACGCCCGCAGCGGCATCCGTGCCCACGCCGCTGCCGGCCGATGCCCCGCTCCCCTCCGCCGCCTTGCGCCCGGCGCTTCCCCTGCCGGCCCTGCGGCGCCTGCCGCCGACCCTGGTCCTGGCCTGGCTGGTGATCGCCACGGCCGCGCTGTGGGCGCTGGCGCCAGGCTGGTTCGCCCACCAGAACCCCCTGGCCGGCCAGGCCGGCCAGCAGCTGCTGGCGCCCGGCGCCGCGCACTGGCTGGGCACGGATGCCTTGGGGCGGGATCTGTGGGCGCGCGTGGTGCATGGCGCCGTGCACTCCCTGTCGGGTGCCTTTCTGGCCGTTGCCGTGGGTCTGGTCGCCGGCACGCTGATCGGCCTGCTGGCCGGCGCCACGGGCGGGCGCACCGAGGACGCGCTGATGCGCTTCGTCGATGTGCTGCTGGCCGTGCCCTCGCTGCTGCTGTCCCTGGCCATCATCATCCTGCTGGGCTTTGGCACCATCAACGCCGCCATCGCCGTGGGCGTGGCCTCGGTGGCCAGCTTCGCACGCCTCGTGCGCTCCGAGGTGGTGCGCGTGCGCCGCTCGGACTATGTGGAGGCCGCCTTCGGCAGCGGCGGGCGCTTCGCCGCCGTTCTCTGGCGCCATGTGCTGCCCAATTCGCTGACCTCGGTGCTGGCCATGGCCGCCCTGCAGTTCGGCTCGGCCATCCTGGCCATTTCCACGCTGGGTTTCCTGGGCTACGGTGCGCCACCGCCCACGCCCGAATGGGGGCTGCTGATCGCCGAGGGGCGCAACTACATCGCTACCGCCTGGTGGCTGACCACGGCACCCGGCCTGGTCGTGGTGGCCGTGGTGCTGGCGGCCAACCGCGTGGCGGCATCCTTCGGGAGGCCGGCATGAGCGCGGCCGCAGGAGCGGCACCCGTGCTCGAGGTGCGGAACCTGGATATCGCCTACCGCGATGCCGCGGGCCAGGAACAGCGCGTGGTCCACGGCCTGTCGTTCTCCCTGGCCGCGGGCGAGGTGCTGGCCCTGGTCGGGGAGTCCGGCTCGGGCAAGACCACCACGGCCCAGGCCGTGATCGGCCTGCTGGCCGACAACGGCCGGCTGGAAGGCGGCAGCATACGGCTGCAGGGCACCGAGGTCTCGGACTGGCCCGCCTCGCGCTGGAACAGTGTGCGCGGCCGCGTGGTAAGCCTGGTGCCACAGGATCCCACGCTGTCGCTCAACCCCGTGCGCACCGTGGGCGACCAGGTGGGCGAGGTGCTGCGCATCCATGGCCTGCGCGACCGCGCAGCCGTCGAGGCACGCGTGCTGGAACTGCTGGCGCGCGTGGGCCTGTCCCAGCCGGCGCTGCGCGCCCGCCAGTATCCGCACGAGCTGTCTGGCGGCATGCGCCAGCGCGTGCTGATCGCCATCGCCATCGCGCTGCGGCCTGCCCTCATCATCGCCGACGAGCCCACGAGCGCGCTGGACGTGACCGTGCAGCGCCGCATCCTGGACCTTATCGACGGCCTGCGCCGCGAAACCGGCACGGCCGTGCTCCTGGTCACCCATGACCTGGGCGTGGCAGCCGACCGCGCCCACCGCCTGGTGGTCATGCAGGGCGGCCGCATCCAGGAGCAGGGCCCCACGCTGGAGCTGCTGCGCCACCCGCAAAGCGCCTACACGCGCAGGCTGCTGTCGGACGCGCCTTCGCTGGCACCCGCACCGCGCCGTGCCGCGCAGCCGGCCACGCTCCAGGACTGGGCCATCGAGGTCGAAGACCTGGTGCACGACTTCCCCGCCGCTGGCCATGCATCGGCCCATGGGCGCGGCATCTTCCGCGCGGTGGATGGCGTGTCGCTGCGGGTGCGCCGCGGGAGCACCCATGCCATCGTCGGTGAATCGGGCTCGGGCAAGACCACGACCGCCCGCGCCATCGTCGGCCTGGGGCGGCCCGGCTCGGGCCGCATCCGCGTGGCGGGCGTCGATGTCACAGGCCTGCGCGGCGAAAGCCTGCGCCAGCTGCGCCGCAAGGTGCAGCTGGTCTATCAAAACCCGTTCAGCTCGCTGGATCCGCGCCAGACCATCTTCGACATCATCGAAGAGCCGCTGCGCAACTTCGACCCGCTGCCGGCGCCGGAGCGCCGCCAGCGCGTGCACGACATGCTGGCGCGCGTGGGCCTGCCACCGCAGGTGCTGCAGCGCCGCCCGCATGCACTGTCGGGCGGCCAGCGCCAGCGCGTGGCCATTGCGCGCGCCCTGGTACTGCGGCCCGAGGTGCTGGTGCTGGACGAGGCCGTCTCGGCCCTGGACGTGACCGTGCAGGCCCAGATCCTGGCCCTGCTCGCCCAGCTGCAGCAGGAGCTGGGGCTGACCTATCTCTTCATCTCGCACGACCTCGCCGTGGTGCGACAGATCGCCGACACGGTGTCGGTGCTGCGCGCCGGCCGGGTGGTGGACGCGGGCAGCGTGGAGGACGTGTTCCTGCGCCCCACCAGCGACTACACGCGCGAACTCATGGACGCCATTCCCGGCACAAGGAGCATCGATTTTGTCCCCCATTCCGCCTGACACGCAGACACGCACCGGCCGGCCCGCGCAGGGCGGCCCGCGCCTGGGCTTTTTCAGCCGCCTGCTCGACGACGCGCCGGCCGGCGAGCGCTACCGGCTCGTGACCGAACAGATCGCCCATGCAGAGGCCCATGGCTTCGATTCGGCCTGGGTCGCCCAGCACCATTTCCATGAAAGCGAAGGCGGCCTGCCCTCGCCCTTCGTCTTCCTGGCCCATATCGCCGCACGCACGCAGCGCATACGCCTGGGAACAGGCGTGGTCACGCTGCCGCTGGAAAACCCGCTGCGCGTGGCCGAGGACGCCGCCGTGCTGGACCTGCTGTCAGGCGGCCGCCTGGAGCTGGGCCTGGGCACGGGCGGCACGGCCGAGTCCTTCGAGGCCTTCGGCGTGCAGGGCAGCGAGCGCGGTGCCGTGTTCGCACGCCACTTCGCCGTGCTCCAGGACGCCTGGGCGGGCCGCCAGCTCGCGGGCGGCGTGCGCCTGTACCCGGCCGCGCCCCAGCTGCTCCAGCGTATCTGGCAGGCCACGTTCTCGGCTGAAGGAGGCGCGCGCGCCGGTGCCCAGGGCGACGGGCTGATGCTTTCACGCACCCAGCCCCGGCCAAAGGGCCAGCCGCAGGCCACCTTGTCCGGGATACAGAACCCCATCATCGACGCCTACCTGGCCGCCCTGCCCGCGGGACGCACGCCGCGCATCCTGGGCTCGCGCACGCTGTTCGTGGCCGATGACCGCAACGAGGCCCTGCGCCTGGCCGAGGCCGGCCTGCGTCGCGTGGCGCTGCGCCATGCGGCCCAGCCCTCGCAATGGGCTGCGCGCGTCGATCCGCAGGCGCCTCTGGGCGCCCTCATCGCCGCCTACGACGTGCATGTGGGCACGCCGGACGACGTGATCGCCTCGCTGCGCGCCGACACGGCGCTGGCGCGCGTGAGCGACATCGTCTTCCAGGTGCACTCCATCGACCCCCCGCACGCGGCCATTCTGCGTTCCATCGAGCTGACGGCCTCCGCCGTGGCACCGGCCCTGGGCTGGCGCCACACCTCTTCCACCGCTTCGGCCCGTTCCGGGCAGCTGCAGGCTGCATGACCATGAACACCACCGCCCCGCACCCGTTTCCCGAGGATGTGATCGATCACCTGGCCGGCATCGACGCCGGCAGCGCACTGGACCGCGTGCGCCGCCACCGCCCCGAGGCGCGGGCCCAGGCCCAGCTCAGCTTCGCCGCGCTTTTCACGCCGGCCGAACCCGTGGCCGGCGCCGTCTCGCGGCGCGAGCGCCTGGCCGTGGCCGCCTTCACGGCAGGCCTGCATGGCGAACCGCGCAGTGCCGGCTACTACGCCAGGCTCCTGGCCGCCGAGGACGCCGAACTGGCCGCGGCCGTGGCTTGCGAGGTGGTGCGCGGCCGCGCCCACAGCCTGCAGGCAGGCAGTGGCCCCCATGGCCCCTATGGCCGCTACCCTGCCGGACCGCTGAGCCGCGAGGACCAGGCCGGCCCCCGCCACGGCGTGGACCCGGCCCATGCCGGGCTGCTGGGCCCGCGGCTGGCCGCGGCCCTGGCCCATGCCCATCTGCTGGCCTACCACCCGCGCGATGCGGGCAGCACGGACCTGCAGGTCCTGCAACAGGCCGGCTGGAGCGAAACCGACATCGTCATCCTGTCGCAGCTCGCCGCCTTCCTGTCTTTCCAGATCCGCGTGGTGGCGGGGCTGCGCGTGCTTGGCGCGCGGCCGGCCGCCACGGCCACGTCCGCCCACTCCCTGCAACACCAGCCATGACAGCACACCACCCCGCAGCCCCCCAGGTCTTCACCCAGGAGCAGCTCGACTGGCTGCCATGGATCGCACCGCTGGACGAGAGCGAGCTGACCGAGCGCCACCATGCGGGCCTGGTCGACGCCGCGCGCGCGCGCTCACCCTATTTCCGCCTGCTGGCACGCGATCCCGACACCCTGGGAGCACGCACGCGCACCGACAAGGACATCTTCTACAACCCCGACGCCGGCCTGCCGCGCGCCGAACGTGAGCTGGCCGCGGCGGCGGCCTCGCGCAGCAACGGCTGCATCTACTGCGCATCGGTCCATGCGCGCTTTGCCACGCATTTCTCGCGGCGCGGCGACGATGTGCAGCGACTGCTCGACGAAGGCCCTGGCACGGACCTGGGGCCGCGCTGGAACGCCATCGTCACGGCGGCCGTGGCCCTGACGCAGACACCGCCTGCACTGGAAAGCGCCCACATCGACGCCCTGCGCGCGGCCGGACTGGACGACGAGGCCATCTCCGACCTGCTGCATGGCGCGGCCTTCTTCAACTGGGCCAACCGGCTGATGCTGTCGCTGGGCGAGCCGCGGCAGGCCCCCGCCACCTGAGTCAGGCGGCAGGCACCCGGTGGTCCAGCGGCTGGCCACGCTCGAAGGCCGTGATGCTGTCCACCGTGGTGGCCATGATCTGGCCTATGGCTTCGACGGTGAAGAAGGCCTGATGGCCGGTGACGATGACGTTGGGGAAGGACACCAGGCGCTGGATGAGGTCGTCCGTGATGATGGTGGACGACAGGTCCTGGAAGAACAGGCTGGCCTCCTGCTCGTAGACGTCGATGGCCAGGCCGCCGAGCTGGCCGCTCTTGAGCGCCTGCACCGTGGCCTCGGTGTCCACCAGGCCTCCGCGGCTGGTGTTCACCAGAATGGCGCCACGCTTCACATGGGACAGGGACTCGGCATCGACGATGTGGTGGGTTTCCTCGGTGAGTGGGCAGTGCAGCGAGATCACGTCCGACCGCGCCAGCAGCTCGCGCACCGGCACGTACTGGCCGCCCATCTGCTCGAAGGCCTCCGAGGGATGGCGGTCATGGCCCAGCACCGTGCAGCCGAACCCCCGCATGATGCGCGCGAAGATGCCGCCGATCTTGCCCGTGCCGATGACACCCACGGTCTTGCCGTGCAGATCGAAGCCCATCAGGCCTTCCAGCTCGAAGTTGCCTTCGCGCGTGCGCATGCTGGCCCGCGCGATCTTGCGGTTGACGGCCAGCAGCAGCCCCACCGCGAACTCGGCCACCGAATGGGGCGAGTAGTCGGTGACGCGCACCACGGCCATGCCCAGGCGCCCGGCGGCCACGGCATCGATGTGGTTGTAGCCCGTCGAGCGCGTGGCCACCAGGCGCGTGCCCTGGTCCGCCAGCAGCTGCAGCACGTCGGCGTCCACGCAGTCGTTGACGAACACGCAGACGGCCGGGCAGCCGCGTGCCAGCGGCGCGGTCTCCGCCGTCAGGCGGTCCTGGATGAAGACCAGTTCGTGGCCCGCGCAACGGTTGGCCTCGGTCAGCAGGGTCTGGTCATAGCGGCGGGCACTGAATACGGCAGTCTTCATGAAAGGCCTTCCTCGGGGATGGACGGTGGCGCTCACCAGAAACCCAGCAGCTTCCACCAGGCACTGCCGACCACGGCAAAGACCAGCAGCTCGAACACGCACATGATGAAGCCCACGCGCCACCAGTTGCCCATGGTGACGTAGCCGCTGCCGAAGATGATGGGCGAGGTGCCGGTCGCGTAGTGGGTCAGGGTCATCATGATGGCCGAGCCCGCCGTCATCATCAGCATGAAGGGCACGATGTACTCGGAGGGAATCAGCTGCACGCCCACGGTCAGAAAGGCCAGCATCATGGCGCTGATGTGGGCCGTGGTGCTGGCGAACAGGTAGTGCGAGAAGACGAAGGCCAGCACCAGGATGGAAGCCACGGCCAGCCAGTCCAGGCCGCTGGCCACGATGGCATTTTTCATGCCCAGCGAAAACCAGGCCGTCACGCCCAGCTTGTTGAGCTGCTCGGCCAGCATGACCAGGGCCCCGAACCAGACCAGGGTATCCCATGCGCTCTTCTCGGACAGCACGTCATCCCAGTCGATGGTGCCCGTGATGATGAGTGCGAACAGGCCCAGGAAGGCCACCACCGTGGGGTCCAGCGTATAGGCCGGGCCCAGCAGCATGGCGGGCACGTTGGCCCACAGCAGCAGCATCAGGGCAAAGGTGCCCAGCATCACGCGTTCGCTGCCCGACAGGGGGCCCATGCGTTCCATTTCGCTGCGCGCATATTCCACGGCGTTGGGCGTGGCCTTGACCTCGGGCGGGGACAGCAGGTAGATGACCAGGGGCATGAGCAGCAGGCACAGCAGGCCCGGCAGCAGCATGCACAGTGCCCAGGTGCCCCAGCTCAGGTGGAAAGCCTGGTTGGTGGCCTTGGCCACGTAGTTCACCACCAGCGGATTGGGCGCCGTTGCCGTGAGGAACATGGCCGAAGTGATGGGATTGGCGTGGTAGTTGACCAGCGCCAGGTAGGTCCCAACCTTGCCCTGCGTGCCCTTGGCCGGGTCCGAGTCGAAGGCATTGGCGATGGACTTCATGACCGGGTGGACGATGCCGCCGCCGCGCGCCGTGTTGCTGGGCGTGAAGGGGGCCAGCACCAGCTCGCAGATGGTCAGGCCGTAGCCTATGCCCACCGTGTGTTTGCCGAGCAGGGAGATGAACATCAGGCCGATGCGATTGCCCAGGCCCGTCTTCTTGAGGCCGCGCGAAATCAGGATGGCCACCACGATCAGCCAGATCAGCGGACTGGAAAAGCTGCCCAATGCGTCGGCGATGGCTCCCTTGGACGAATCCGAGGTCACCTGTGACAGGGAGACGATGACGATGGCCATCAAGGCCATCACGCCGATGGGCATGACCTTCAGGATGATGGCCACGATGGTGGTGATGAAGATGGCCACCAGCTGCCAGGCCTTGGGCGTCAGATCCGCAGGCACGGGAATCAGCAGCATGCCCACGAGGACCGCCGTGGTGATGAGGGCCGGAACCAGCCGGAAGGGCACGGCCGCGTTGAAGTAGCGAAGCATCGCCACGATTTTCTGGAGCATGCGCGTCATCCTTTCTGTGACCAATGTAACGTCGCAACACAAGCCAAGGTCTCTGTGCCATGGTGGCAGCAGGCTCCGCAGTGCGGTGCCAAAGTCCAAGAGACCCGAAAGGGCATTGGTTCGGTGTGCGGCGTCCTGTCATCATGATGCAGCGCAGCATCCCCGGATGCCTTGCCGCCACGGATGCTTGACCCACATCAAGAACACCAGGACACGAAAGGGAGTGCAATGGATGCAGTGCGCCATTTCCTAGAAGCCCAACCCCTGTTCACGCTGTTTCTGACGATTGCCCTGGGCTATGCCATAGGCCAGTTATCCATCCGCGGCTTCTCGCTCGGAGCAGGTGCCGTGCTGTTCAGCGGCCTGGCCATAGGCGCTCTTGCACCGGCCGCGGCCCCGCCGGCCATGGTGGGCACGCTGGGCCTGCTGATGTTCCTGTATGGCATTGGCATACAGTACGGCCGCGCCTTCTTCGACGGCCTGCGCGGTCCCGGCCTGGTGTGGAACCTGCTGTCCCTGGTGGCTGTCCTGGCCTCGCTGCTGGTGGCCCTGGCCCTGGGCCGGGTGATGGGCCTGTCGACACCGACGGCCGTGGGCCTGTTCGCCGGCAGCGGCACCTCCACGAGTGCGCTGCAGGCCGCGCTCAGCGCCTCCGGCTCGGCCGACCCGGCCATCGGCTACAGCGTTTCCTATCCCTTTGGCGTGGTCGGCCCCATCCTGGCCATCTACTTCTTCACCCTGCTGGTGCGGCCGCGCCTGCAGGCCCCCCGGCCCGCCATGCGCTCGGGCGAGGTGACCATCGACCGGCCCGAGCTGGTGGGCCGCACGGTGGCCCAGGCCCTCGCCGCCTTCGATCCCCATGACCTGCAGGTGCTGGCCCTGCGCCGCGACCACCACAGCATGGCCGTCGACGGCAATGCCGTGCTGCAGGCCGGCGACGGCCTGTTGCTGATGGGCAGGCCCCCGGTGCTGGAGGCCGCCATCGCCCAGCTGGGTCACGCCGAAGTGCGGGTTTTCAAGGACCGCAGCGAATACGACGTGATCCGTGTCTATGTCTCCAAGCCCGTGCTGCTGGGCAGCACGCTGGCCGAGCTGCCTCAGCCCGATTTCATGATCCGCATCGCCCAGGTGCGCCGTGGCGACCTGGAGATGCTGCCCTCACCCGACCTGGTGCTGGAAAGCGGTGACCGCCTCACCGTGCTGCATCCGGCCGGCAAGCAGGAGGAGGTCCGTGCCTTCTTCGGGGACTCCGTGCGCGCGAGCGCCGAGTTTTCCTATGTTTCGGTGGGCCTGGGGATGGTGCTGGGCCTGGCCCTGGGCGCCATCAGCGTGCCCGTTCCCGGCCTGGGCAGCTTCAGCCTGGGCGTGGCCGGCGGCCCGCTGATCATGGCCCTGATCCTGGGCCGGCTGGGACGCAGCGGGCCCATCTGCTGGCGCATGCCGGCACCCGCCAACCTCGTGCTGCGCAACCTGGGCCTGACCCTGTTCCTGGCCGCCGTGGCCCTACAGGCGGGGCCGCCCTTCGTGCACACCGTCAGCGCCACGGGCCTGCCCATCCTGCTGGCCGGCATGGCTGTGCTGCTGACCAATGTGCTGGTGGTGCTGCTGGTGGGTTACTTCGTCCTCAGGATTCCGTTCGACGCCGTCGTCGGCGTGATGTCGGGGGCCACGGGCAATCCCGCCATTCCGGCCTATGGCACGCGCCAGCTGCAGTCCGAGCGCGTGGACCTCGGCTACGCCACGATTTTTCCGTCCATGACCATCGCCAAGGTCATCCTGGCCCAGCTGGCCATAGGCCTGCTGGCCACCGCGCCGGCCTGACCCCTTTTCCCGCATCCCACAGGAGTACCACCATGATGCCCGCCAACCGCTTTCTGCCCGAGGAATGGGAAAGCCGCCTGGAGGAGATCGATCTGGAGATCGCCCGCCAGGCCATCATCTGCAAGATCGCCCTGCTGGAGCCCGGCGCGGTCGAGCGCGTGCTGCACGATGATGAAAGCATCTGCGGCGCCAGCCACAAGGACGCCTTTCGCACACTGCGCGGTCTCCTGTACATGCACTTCAACGAAGTGGTCCATATCAGCGAGGTGCTGAGTCCCGAGGTTGCGCACGACATCGCCCAGCGCGTGCGGGAGCGGCTGCGCCACCGGGTGGGCAAGCAGCTGGGGGACGGGGCGGGCTGAAAGCCAGCCCCGTTCAGCCTGTGGCCCGGACTGGCCGAAAAAGCAGGCAAAAAAAAAGGCTACGACAGAGTCGTAGCCTTTTCAATTTGGTTGCGCGAGAAGGATTTGAACCTCCGACCTTTGGGTTATGAGCCCAACGAGCTACCAGACTGCTCCATCGCGCGGTATTCCAAAATTATAGCAGATTATTCAGCAGCCTGGGCGGGTGCAGCGGCTTCTTCAGCGCGCTCGACCAGCTCGACGAAGGCCATGGGGGCGTTGTCGCCCACGCGGAAGCCCATCTTCAGGATGCGGGTGTAGCCACCGGGGCGCTTGGCGAAACGCGGGCCCAGCTCGTTGAAGAGCTTGGTGACGCTGTCGCGGTCGCGCAGACGGTCGAATGCCAGGCGGCGGTTGGCGACGGTGTCGACCTTGGCCAGAGTGATCATGGGCTCGATCACGCGGCGCAGTTCCTTGGCCTTGGGCAGGGTGGTCTTGATGGCTTCGTGCTCGATGAGCGAATTCATCATGTTCTTCAGCATCGCCAGGCGGTGCGAAGAGGTGCGATTCAGTTTGCGGAGGCCGTGACCGTGACGCATGGTGCTTTCTTCCTAAGATATGTAATTAAATCGGGCAGCCGTATCAGGTACTGCCCGATGCACTGGGACTCCACCAAAGGCGGAGCCCGCAATTATAGCGCTTAGCGCTTTTCCAGGCCAGCAGGCGGCCAGTTCTCGAGCTTCATGCCCAGCGTCAGACCACGGGAAGCCAGGACTTCCTTGATCTCGTTGAGCGACTTGCGACCCAGGTTGGGGGTCTTGAGCAGCTCGTTTTCGGTACGCTGGATGAGATCGCCGATGTAGTAGATGTTCTCTGCCTTGAGGCAGTTGGCCGAACGCACGGTGAGTTCCAGCTCGTCCACGGGACGCAGCAGGATGGGATCGAACGCGGTTGCGGCGCCACGGCTGCCGGACGGAGCATCGAAGACGCTGGCGATGTCGCCACCGTCGAGCTGGGCGAAGACGGCCAGCTGTTCCACCAGGATCTTGGCGGAGGCGCGCACGGCGTCTTCGGCGGTGATCGCACCATTGGTTTCGATCTCCACCACCAGCTTGTCGAGGTCGGTGCGCTGTTCCACGCGGGCCGATTCGACGGCATAGCTCACGCGCTTGACGGGCGAGAACGAAGCATCCAGCACGATACGGCCGATGGACTTCGTGGACTCGTCGCCATAGCGGCGCACGTTGCCGGGCACATAGCCGCGGCCCTTCTCCACCTTGATCTGCATGTCCAGCTTGCCGCCTTGCGACAGGTTGGCGATGACATGATC
>JAIRVR010000062.1 GCA_031253795.1 Burkholderiaceae bacterium | reverse complement strand
ACACCGTCATGTAGTGGCAGCCGATGCCGGCCACGGCGCGGCTGCCCTCGGGCACGCGGGTGCTGGTGTTGTGCGGGCAGCCGCTGCAAAACCATGGCACGCGGTCGCCCGTGGGCTGGCTTTGCGCGGCCTTGAGCGCGGCCTCGCGGGCGTCGAGCACGGCAATGCGCTCGTGCATGCGCCGTGCGATGTGCTCGGGCACGCCCAGCTTGGTCAGGCGCTGGGCGATGGCGCGCGCGATGATGGCCGGTGTCAGGTCGGCGTTGGGGCGCAGCAGCCAGTCCTGGCTGGGGTTGGGCACCGACCATTCGCCGCCGTGCTCGTCGCTGAACTTGCCGACCACGTTGGGGCGCACATCGTCGCGCCAGTTGTACAGCTCTTCCTTGATCTGGTACTCGATGACCTGGCGCTTTTCCTCGACCACCAGGATTTCCTGCAGGCCGCGGGCGAAGTCGCGCGTGATCGTGGCCTCCAGCGGCCAGACCACATTGACCTTGTGCACGCGTATGCCCAGCTGGCGACAGGTTTCGTCGTCCAGGCCCAGGTCGGCCAGGGCCTGGCGCATGTCGTTGTAGGCCTTGCCGCTGGCGATCAGGCCGAAGCGGTCGTTGGGTCCGGCGATGACATTGTGGTTGAGGCGGTTGGCGCGCACATAGGCCAGGGCCGCATACCACTTGTGGTTCATCAGCCGCTGTTCCTGCTCCAGCGGCGGGTCGGGCCAGCGGATGTGCAGGCCGCCGGGCGGCATCTGGAAGTCCTCGGGCAGGATGATGTTGACGCGGTCGGGATCCACCTGCACGCTGGCCGAGGACTCGACCACTTCCTGGATGGTCTTCATGCCCGACCACAGGCCCGAGAAGCGGCTCATGGCGAAGGCGTGCAGGCCCATGTCCAGGATGTCCTGCACGCTGCTGGGGAAGAACACCGGCGTGCCGCAGGCCTTGAAGATGTGATCGCTCTGGTGGGCGGCCGTGCTGCTCTTGCTGATGTGGTCGTCACCGGCCAGGGCGATGACGCCGCCGTGGCGCGAGGTGCCGGCCATGTTGGCGTGCTTGAACACGTCCGAGCAACGGTCCACGCCGGGGCCCTTGCCGTACCAGAGGCCGAAGACGCCGTCGAACTTCCTGGACTGGGGATACAGGTCCAGCTGCTGCGTGCCCCAGACGGCCGTGGCGCCCAACTCCTCGTTGACGCCGGGCTGAAAGACGATGTGGTTGGATTCGAGGTGCTTCTTGGCGGCCCACAGCGCCTGGTCGTAGCCCCCCAGCGGGGAGCCGCGGTAGCCGCTGATGAAGCCGGCCGTATTCAGGCCGGCCGCAGCGTCGCGCTGGCGCTGCAGCATGGGCAGGCGCACCAGGGCCTGGACCCCGCTCATGAACGCGCGGCCGTGCTGCAACGCGTATTTGTCGTCTAGCGTGACCGTTTCGAGTGCACGGCGCACGTCTTCGGGCAGTGGGGCATTCATGGCTTGTCTCCATCGAAGGTCGGCGCTGCGTCATGTCGTTTCCGGAGCGGAAAGGAGGCATGCGCGGCACTCGTTGTCTGAACCAAATCGCCTGTTTCCAGTGTATTCGTGCTCGCTCGATAGGTCTTTGCTTTCTTTGCGCTGTTTCGGCTATCCTGGGAAAGGATATTTCTTTTGGATGGTGATTTATGGATAGTTTGGATAAATTCGACATCGCCATCCTGGCGCAGCTCCAGGCCGATGCCCGCCTGACCAATGCCGAACTGGCCCAGCGCGTGGGCCTGTCGGCCGCGCCCTGCTGGCGGCGCGTGCGCGCGCTGGAAGAGGCAGGCTTCATCCGCGGCTACCACGCCGACATCGACCGCCACAGGATCGGCCTGGGCGTGCTGGCCTTCGTGCGACTGGACGCCGTGCGCACCGCGGGCTCGCTGACCCTGGAGATGGAAGACGCCATCCGCAAGCTGCCCGAGGTCGTGACCTGCCACTACATCAGCGGCACGGGCACCTTCGAGCTGCAGGTGGTGGCGCGCGATCTGGACAGCTTTGCCCAGTTCGCCCGCAACACCTTGCTCAACCTGCCCAATGTGAAGGACATGCAGACCAGCTTCTCGCTGGGCGAGATCAAGTCCAGCCATGCCCTGCCCCTGTCCCACCTGGGAGCCATGGCGGGCCAGGGCCAGGCCGGGACGCGGCGCTGACAGGCATTGCGGTCGCGCCGGCGCGACAGTGTGCTCCTTGAACAGGAGCGCATGAGGCTGAGAATCAGGGGCGACCATCGTGTTTTATGGGCGCGCGGCGGCTTCTGGCACCCTGCCGCGTTTGGCAGGAGAATCGGGGCACATGGCCGAAGAACAATCCCACCAAGCCCCCGCCCATCCGCCTTCTTCCCCGCCCGATGCACCGCCACCGCCCGACTCCGGGGCGGCGGACGGCCCGGCACCCGAGCCGTCCGGCATGGGCGCGCCCGGCACCCTGATCGAGGACCCTTCGGGCATGACGGCCGGTGAACGGGCCGGCGCGGAGGCCGAAAGCCACAAGGCGGCCCAGGTCTCCCAGGGCGTGTGGGCGCCCCTGTCGGGGCCGACCTTCCGCATGCTGTGGCTGATCTGGATGGCGGCCAACACCTGCATGTGGATGAACGACGTGGCGGCGGCCTGGCTGATGACTTCGCTGACCACCTCACCCGTGCTCGTGGCTCTGGTGCAATCGGCCTCCACCCTGCCCGTGTTTCTGCTGGGCCTGCCCAGCGGCGCGCTGGCCGACATCCTCGACCGGCGCCGCTACTTCATCGTCACCCAGTTCTGGGTGGCTGCCGTGGCCCTGGTGCTGTGCCTGTTCGTGCTGTCGGGCCGCATGACGGCACACTGGCTGCTGGTGCTCACCTTTGCCAACGGCATAGGCCTGGCCATGCGCTGGCCCGTTTTCTCGGCCCTGATCCCGGAGCTGGTGCCCAAGCACCACCTGCCATCGGCCATGGCTCTCAACGCCGTGGCCATGAACGCCTCGCGCATCATCGGCCCGCTGGTGGCCGGTGCCATCATCGCCAGCCTGGGCAGTGCCTGGGTCTTTGTGCTCAACGCCGTGCTGTCCATCACCTCCGGCGTGGTGCTGATCCGCTGGAAGCGGCGCCACATCGCTAATCCCCTGGGCCGCGAGCGCCTGCCATCGGCCATGCGCGTGGGCCTGCAGTTCGTGCGCGAGTCGCCGCGCATGCATGCGGTGCTGGCGCGCACGGTGAGCTTTTTCCTGCAGTGCACGGCCGTGATGGCCTTGCTGCCCCTGGTGGCACAGCGCCTGCACGGTCCCGCCGAGGACGGTGGCGGCGCCGAAACCTTCACCCTGCTGCTGGCTTCCATGGGCGCCGGCGCCATCGTGGGGGCCATGTTCCTGCCCCGGTTGCGCCAGGCCCTGTCCAAGGAAAAGCTGGTGCGTGCGGGCTCGATCGTGCACGCCCTGGCCACGCTCACCGTGGCCGTGTCGCCCAATGTCTACGTGGCCGTGCCCGCCATGATGCTGGCCGGCATGGCGCTGATCTCCACGGCCAACGTGCTGGGCGTGTCGGCCCAGATGGCCCTGCCCAACTGGGTGCGCGCGCGGGGCATGTCCATCTACCAGATGTCCATCATGGGTGGCACGGCCGCGGGGGCCGCGCTCTGGGGCCAGGTGGCCAGCATGGTGGGCGTGCGCGGCAGCCTGATGGTGGCTGCCGCCACGGGCGTGGTCTGCATGCTGCTGGTGCAGCGCCTGGTGCGGGACCGCCAGATCGAGGAGGATCTCAGTCCCTCCAAGGCCTTCCAGCGTCCCGAGGTCAACATCCCCGAGGCAGGCCGCGTGGTCGTCACCATCGAATACCAGATCGACCCCACCCAGGCCGAGTCCTTCCGTGCGCTCATGCAGGAAAGCCGGCGCAGCCGCATGCGCCAGGGCGCCCTGGCCTGGAGCCTGCTGCACAGCATGAGCCACCCCGAGCGCTATGTGGAACAGATCGTGGACGAGTCCTGGACCGAGCACCTGCGCCGCTTCGACCGCGTCACCGCCGCCGACGTGGCCCTGCGCGACCGCAAGCTGGCCTACCACCAGGGCAAGGAGCCGCCGCGCGTCACGAGGTATTTTGATACCCCCTGAGGCGCTGCGCGCCTTCCCCCTCTCGCTTCGCGGGGGGGACGACACCCTCGGTGCGGGGCGGCGCGGCCGGCCCAGGCCCTTCCTCGGTGTCCCTCGTTTTTGGGCGCGCCGGTTTTATACGCCACGCCAAGGACTTGCTGGGTGCTTCTCAAAGCCATTCCCGGCGCAGGCCTTTGCTTGATGTTCCGTGGGAGGCCACGCCAGCGTCAAGCGCTGTACGCCATCACTTGCTCTGGCGCAGCCTAAAAGCCAGGGGCGCCGTCCCCCTCCAGGGGGAAGCGGCGTCAGCCGCGCAGGGGGTTACCGTATATTCGGTGCCTGACTGGCCAGGCTGCGCGGCCAGAAGGCCCACAGGCGCAGGTTTTGCTTGACGCGGCCGGCCAGGTCGCCGGCTTCGGGGCCCCAGCCCATGAAGTAGTCGGCTCGCACGGCGCCGACGATGGCGCTGCCCGTGTCCTGGGCAAAGACCAGGCGGTTCAGGGCCACGGTGGGGCCGGGCGTGGACAGCCAGACCGGCGTGCCATAGGGAATGCTTTGCCGGTCCACGGCGATGGAGCGGCCGGGCGTCAGGGCCACGCCCTGGGCGCCCTTGGGGCCGAATTGCAGGTCCAGGCCTTCCAGCGTCTCTTCGCGGAAGAAGACATAGCGCGGATTGCTCCACAGCATTTCGTTGACGCGGCCCGGATTGGCCGAGACCCAGGCACTGATGCCGGGCCAGGTGGCATCGCGGATCAGCCCCTGGTCCAGCAGCCAGCGGCCTACGCTTTTGTAGGGATGGTCGTTGGTGCCGGCAAAGGCCACGCGGATCATGCGCTGCGTGCCGTTGGGCTCGGTGATGTTGAGGCGGCCCGAGCCCTGGATGTGCAGCACCAGGGCGTCGACGGGGTCGCGCATCCAGGCGATGGCGCGGCCCGCGAGCGCGGCCTGGGCTTCGGGCTGGGTTTCGATCTGCTGGCGCGAGAACCAGGGCTTGCGGCTGCCGAAGCCGGCGCCTGCCGGCAGCTTGTACAGCGGTACGTTGAAACCGTCGCCGGGCAGGCGGCGTGCATCGAACAGCGGCTCGTAGTAGGCCGTGAGCATGCCGTCGGGGCCTCCGCCCAGGGCTTCGATGCGGTAGGGCTGCAGGGTGGCCATCAGCCAGGCGCGCTGTTCGTCGGCGCTGGCGATGCTGAGCTGGCGCACGTCGCGGCACAGTCCTGCGAAAACCGTGCTGGGCCGCTCGCAGTTCTTGAGCCAGGCATTCCAGGCCTCGTGCAGCGCATCGCCCTGCAGACCCGGCAGATCGTTCCACTCGGCGGGAATCCAGCGGCTCTTGGTCGGCATATTGGTGGCCAGGGGCGGCTTGGGCGTGCTGGGCGGAGCCGTGCCGCCATGGGGCTGCAGGTCGGGCACGGGGGAGGGATCATAGACCGGCCGGGTGGTGGTCGTGCAGGCGACCAGCGTCCCTACAATCAGCGCCATCGCGGCATGGCGCAGGAGGTGGAAATTCATGGGATTGATTTTGCTCGAAGCACTGCTGGCCTTGGTGATTCTGGTCGCTATTGTGTGGTGGACCATGTTCTCGGGGCGCCGCAAGGGCGAGTTGCCCACGGACACGCCCGGCCATTGTCCACCCCGCGAAGCGGATGCGCCTCGGGACAAGGATGGTGCACAGCACTGAAGAACCTTTGTGAGCGGGCGCAGTCCTACGGGTAAGCCCTGTCCGGGCTGATAGCCTGAACAGGCCATGGTTTCCACAATGGGACCCGTCGCGGGCCAGTGGCCCCGCCGGGGCATTCCCCCAGATTCACAAGGAGTTTCCTATGCGCAAGCACATCGTCCTGGCCGCCGCCACCGCGGCCGCACTGTTCATCTCGGGCTGCGCGAACATGACCGACACCCAGCGCCGCACGGCCACGGGCGCCGGCGTGGGCGCAGCGGCAGGCGCCGTTCTGGGGGCGGTCACCGGGGGCAGGGCCGGCACGGGCGCCGTGATCGGTGCCGGCGTGGGCGCCCTGGGCACCTACATCTGGTCGCAGAACATGGAAAAGCAAAAGCGCGAGATGGAGCAGGCCACCCAGGGCACGGGCGTGGGCGTGACCCAGACGCCAGACAACCAGCTCAAGCTCGACATTCCCAGCGACATTTCCTTCGACACCAACCGTTCCGACATCAAGGGCAACTTCGCGCCCATCCTGGACCGCTTCGCCGAAGGCCTGCGCAACAACCCGAATGCCGAGGTGCGCATCATCGGCCACACCGACAGCACGGGATCGGACGCCATCAACAACCCGCTGTCCCTGGACCGCGCCAACAGCACGCGCAATTACCTGACCATGCGCGGTGTCTCGGGTGCACGCATTGCCACCGAAGGCCGTGGGTCCCACCAGCCGGTGGCCTCCAACGACTCGGCCAGCGGCCGCGCGCTGAACCGCCGCGTGGAAATCTTCGTGGGCGAGGTGCAGCAGCAGCAACCCCAGTACCAGCAGCCTCAGTACCAGCAACCTCAGTACCAGCAACCTCAGTACCAGCAGCCCCGCTGACCGACCGGGTTGGTCCGCAAAACGCCCCGCCCCGCGGGGCGTTTTTGCGTGGATTGCCCTATGCTGGCAGCTTCAACCACGGGGGCATGTATGGTGCAGGCAGGCGAAGCGGCGGCGGCGGCGACGGAGACGGTCAGTCCGCTGGACAAGGGATTGGGACTGCTGCAGGCGCCCTGTGCGCCACAGGACATTGCGTCGCTGGGCTGGAACCTGCTGCGTGAGGACCTGGCCCTGCCTGCCGCCGTGCTTTCGCAATCGCGCCTGGCGCACAACCTGGCCTGGATGCAGGATTTCGTGCGCGCCTACGGTGCCCAGTTGGCACCCCATGGCAAGACCACCATGGCGCCGCGCCTGTTCCGCCGCCAGCTCGATGCGGGCGCCTGGGGCATTACGCTGGCCACGGCCCAGCAGACGCGCGTGGCCCATGCCCATGGGGTGCGCCGTGTGCTCATGGCCAACCAGCTGGTGGGGCGCGCCAACATGGCCATGGTGGCGGATCTGCTGGAGGATCCGGGCTTCGAATTCTTCTGCCTGGTCGACGCTGCCGACCAGGTGGCGCGGCTTGCGGACCACTTCGGAGCGGCGGGGCGGCCCGTGCAGGTGCTGATCGAGCTGGGACCACCCGGCGGGCGCACGGGCGTGCGCGAGGACGCGCAAATGCAGCCCCTGCTGGACGCGTTGGCACGGACCGGCAGCGCGGTGCAACTGGCTGGCATCGAGGTCTACGAGGGAGTCCTCAAGCAGGAGGACGAGATACGTACCCTGCTGGGACGTGCCGTGCACTGGCTGCAGCGGCTGGCCCGCGAAGGCCGGCTGCGGCGCAGCCCGGCCGTGCTCACGGGTGCCGGATCGGCCTGGTACGACGTGGTGGCCGAGGAATTCGGGCGTGCCGACATCGGCGGCCCGCTGGATCTGGTGCTGCGGCCCGGCTGTTATCTGACCCATGACGCGGGCATTTACCAGGCCGCTCAGGCCCGCATCGACCGCACGAATCCCGTGGCGCAGCGCATGCAGGCCAGCCTGCTGCCTGCGCTGCAGGTCTGGGCCTATGTGCAGTCCCTGCCCGAACCCGGACGCGCCATCGTGGCCATGGGCAAGCGCGACACGGCCTTCGAGGCCGTGCCACCCAGGCCGGTGCTGCGCTACCGCCCCGGCGACGCCAGGCCCGTGGCCGCCCCGGTTCACTGGGAGGTGACGGCCATGATGGATCAGCATGCCTTCGTGAAGATCGCTGGCGACGAGGACCTGCGCATAGGCGATATGCTGGCCTTCGACATTTCCCACCCCTGCCTGACCTTCGACAAGTGGCGCCAGATTGCCGTGGTGGATGACGGCTACGACGTGGTCGAGGTCATCCCCACCTATTTCTGAGACCCTGGCCTCAGCCGGGCGCGCGCAGCAGGTTGGCCAGCTCGACGGCCGACTTGACCTGCATCTTGTCGAAGACGCGCGCGCGGTGGACTTCCACCGTGCGCACGCTGATGTCCAGCTGGTCGGCGATGAGCTTGTTGGGAATGCCCTCGACCACAAGGCGCATGACATCGCGTTCGCGATCGGTGAGCTCGTCCAGCCGTGCGCGCACGGCTTCGCGGGCGCGCATCTCGCCCTGGTGCTGGGCCGACAGTGCCAGCGCCTGTTCGATGCGGTCCACCAGTGCGTTGTCCGAGAAAGGCTTTTCGCAGAAGTCGAAGGCTCCGCGCTTGACCGTGTCCACGGCCGTGGGCACGTCGGCATGGCCGGTCAGGAAGATCACGGGCATGCCTGCGGTCTGGCCGCGTTCGAGCATGAGGTTGAACAGGGCCAAGCCGCTCATTCCACCCATGCGCATGTCCAGCAGCAGGCAGCAGGGATTGCGCGCGGGCGGGTGCGACTGCAGCATGGCGTCGAAGGCTTCGGCGCTGTCATAGCACTCGCTGAGCAGGCGGCGCGAGCGCAGCAGCCAGGCCAGCGCGTCGCGGACATCGGCATCGTCGTCGACGATGTAGACGGTGGCGTCGGGTACGGGTTCCATGGGCCTATTGTCCCATCTGTGCCGGAGCATGGGCCGGCAGGGTAAAGGCGAACACGGTTCCCCTGGGATTGTGGGGGCTGTGCTGCAGATGACCGCCATGCTGCTCGACCACGGTGCGGCACAGGCTCAGGCCCAGGCCCATGCCCTCGTCCCGCGTGGTGAAAAAGGGCGTGAACAGCTGCTCGGCCACATGCTGGGGAATACCGCTGCCGCCATCGACCACAGCGAACTCCACCCAGCTGCGGCGCGTGCTGGCGGCGGCACGGCGCACGCGCAGCAGAAGCTCGCGCTCGACGATCTCGGGCGAATCCATGGCCTGCATGCCGTTGCGCGCCAGGTTGAGCAGCACCTGCTCGATCATGGTCGGGTCACAGAGAACGGGCGGCAGGCCGGGCTCGATCTCGGTCGCCACGCGCACGCCCAGCTTGCGCGCCTGCAGGCTGACCAGGGGAAGGACGGCGTCGATGAGCTCGGATGCCTGCACGACTTCGCGCGACTGGTCGCGCCGGCGCACGAAGTCACGCACGCTCTTGATGACGCGGCCCGCGCGGTCGGCCTGGAAGCTGATGCGTTCCATGGCCATGCGCAGGTCCTGCAGTTGCTGGTGCAGCCGGGCCTCGCTGCCCGCGGCGGGCGGGGTGTCGCCATCGGCCAGCATGTTCAGCGAGCCCGTGGCATAGCTGGAAATGGCGGCCAGGGGCTGGGTCAGCTCATGGCTGAGCAGGGAGGCCATTTCGCCCACGGTGGCCAGGCGCGCCGTGGCCTGCAGGCGCTCCTGCGAGGCGCGCGAGATTTCCTCCATGCGCTTTTGCTCGCTGATGTCGATGAAGGCACTCATCCAGCCCGTGTGCTGTCCCTGGGCATTGATCAGCGGGGCTTCGAAGATCAGCACCGGAAAGCGCGTGCCGTCCTTGCGCATGAAGATGCTTTCATGGCCTTCGCGCGGTGGCGGTGCATGGCCGGAGAGCCGGCTGTCACGCCGCCGCGTATAGACATCGGCGCGCTCCGGCGGCCAGTAGGGCGCGATGCTCTGGCCCAGCAATTCCTCGGCCGTGAAGCCCACCATGGTGCAAAAGGCCGGGTTCACATAACTGATGTGGCCTTGCAGATCGCGGGCGCGCAGGCCCGTGACCAGGGAGTCCTCCATGGCCTTGCGAAAGGCCAGGGCGTCACCCAGGTCGCGCTCGGCGCGCAGCCGGCGGCGGTTGTCGCGCACCAGCACCGCCACCACCGAGACCAGGGCGATGGACATCAGGGTCACCAGGGCCGTGAGCACATTGGGGAAGACGCTGGGCGCGCGGTGCCAGCTGTCCATGCGCAGCACCAGGGTGCTGCCCGGCAGGTCCAGCAGCTGCTGGGCCGTGAACATGCGCGTGCCGCGCCAGGAGGCGCCCAGCAAGGCCAGGCGCGTGCCGTCGGGCTCGGTGAACGAAACTTCCTGGGTGCGCGGCAGGTTCTTGCTGACCTGGGTGATCAACAGGCTTTGCAGGCTGTAGGTGCCGATGACGAAGCCCACGATGTGGCCGCTTTGGGTCAGCGGCAGGCACACCTCCATCATTTCCGTGCCCATGCCCTCGGCCAGCAGCTGGAAGTAGCTGGGCGAATAGGCTGGACCGTTGAGGCGGCGCGCATGGGTGCAGGTCAGCACCGCCTCGGGGTGGGTGTTTTGCGTGCGCAGCTGGTCCTCCCACTGCACGTTGCGGTAAGGCGTCTCGGCATGGGCGCGTATGTGCAGGTCGGCATCGCGCGATTCCACGCGCATCAGCTCGCGCCGCACCTGCAGCAGCTCGGCCGCGCGTGCCTTCCATTCGGCGGGATCGTTGTCGGAGGCATTGAGCGCCTGCAGGTCCTGCAGGTTGCGGTTGAGTGCGGCGCGTATGTCGGCCACGGCATTGGCCGTGTCGCGCTCTAGCTTGTCCTGTACCTGGGAAGCCTCGTAGCGCCCGGCCAGCCAGACCATGGTGATGAGCATGCTGGCCACCAGGGCCACCAGCAGGCTCCACAGCGACCACCGGCGCCAGGCCGTGCGCCAGCGGCGCCAGGGCCATCGCGCGGGCAGGGCGGCCGTGGGGGACAGGTTCAGCGGATTCACAGGACGCGGTGCTCCAGGGCCGGCAGCTGGCGCCGTACCTGGGCCAGGCGCTCGCGCGAGACCTCGCCCAGGACCACGCCCGGCCCTTCTGCCTGCTGTGCCAGCAGCATGCCCCAGGGGTCGGCCAGCAGGCTGTGGCCCCAGGTGCGGCGGCCGTTCTCATGCTCGCCACCCTGAGCCGGTGCCAGCAGGTAGGCCTGGTTTTCGATGGCGCGCGCACGCAGCAGCACTTCCCAGTGGGCGCGGCCCGTGGTGTGGGTGAAGGCGGCGGGCATGAGCAGCAGATCGGCGCCCAGGCGCGACAGCTTGCGGTAGAGCTCGGGAAAGCGCAGGTCGTAGCACACGCTCAGGCCCAGGCGCCAGGACTGGCCGTCGCGTGCCTGGATATCGCAGACCACGGGCTCGGTGCCGGGCTGGACCACGGCCGCCTCCGTGTAGCGCTCGCGGCCGTTGTCATAGTGGAACAGGTGAATCTTGTCGTAGCGCGCCACGCATTCGCCGGCCGGCGAAAACAGCAGCGAGCTGTTGAGCACATGCTGGTCGTCGTCGGCCTGCAGGGGCAGGGTGCCGCCTACCAGCCACAGCTGCAGCTCGCGGGCCGTGCGTGCCAGGAAATCCTGGATGGGACCCTGTCCGAAGCGCTCGCGGTAGGCCAGCTTGTCGGTGTCGCTCATGCCCATGCCGCAGAAGTACTCCGGCACGGCTGCCAGCTCGGCCCCCTGGTCGCGCGCCTGGCGCAGCAGGGCCAGGGCCTGGTCGAGGTTGGTCTGCACATCGGTGCCCGACACCATCTGGATGGCTGCGACTTTCATGGCTTGTCTCCTGAAACAGAGGGCGGCGTGGCCGCGGAGGCATCGGGGCTGGCTGCCGGCTGGCGGCGCGGCAGGGCCGTGACCTGGGGATCGTCCCAGCTGCCGTCGATGCGAAATTCCTTGGTGGCCGCCGCGATCAGCGGGCCGCGCAGCAGCACCTGGGCCAAAAAGCTGCCCAGGCCCACGACCGGGTTGATGGCCGTGGCGACCAGGGAGGCCGTCATGGCATTGATTTCGGGCACGACCACCACATGCAGGTTCTGGGTTTCGCGGTCCAGGTCGGCCGAGCCTTCCATCAGCACGGCGGCGTTCACGCCCTTCATCTGCATGTTGTTGGTGCGCGCCACGCCTTCGCTGATCTGCACGTCGCCACGCATGAAGTCGAAGGCGAAGCCGTTGCTGAACACGTCGCGGAAGTCCAGGGTCAGCCGGCGCGGCAGCGCCTGCAGGCTGAGCACGCTCAGCAGTTTGGCCAGCCCGGGTTCGGCCTTCAGGAATTGCCCATTTTGCACATCCAGCCGCATGCTGCCCGAGAGGCTGCGGAAATCCGGCGTGATCGGCGAACCCGTCCAGCCGGCCGCGCCCTGGAGCGTCCCCTTGCCGTTGCCCACCACGCCTGGCATGTCAAAGCGCGTGAGCAGCTTGCCGACGTCACGCAGATCCAGCTGGAACTGCAGCTGGCTGCGCCCCGGGTGGACGGTCTGGTCCTGCTGCAGCCGCCAGTGGCCGCTGGCGGTGAGCGTGGCTTCGGGCGTGTAGATATTGAAGCGCGACAGTTGCCATTCGCGTGCCGTGGGCACGCCGGGCACGGGGCGGTTGCGAGCTTCGACTTCGAGACGGCCCAGGGCATGGCCGGCCAGTTGCATGTCTTCGACGCTGATCTGCAGCGCGGGCAGGGCGCGGGGACCGTCGTTGAGCAGGGCGTCGACGCGCTCGCTGCGGGCCTCGGGCACGGTCAGGCGCGAGAGCTTGGCGATCAGATGGCCTGCCGGCTCGGCGGGGCTGCCTTCGCGGTATTCCACGTAGCCGTTGAGTTCCCGCGAGGAAAGATTGCTCTGCCAGGCGCTGCCCTCGCGCGAAATGCCGGCCACCAGGTCGTGCAGTTGCCGCCCCTTGGCCTGCAGCACGCCCACGCGCAGTGCCATCTGGTCCGGCAGGTAGGTGCGCGTGACCTCGTCAATGGCCTGGGCACCGTCGGCCGTTGCCGTGGAGGTCGCAGCGGGGCTGCGCGGCAGCAGGGCCAGCCAGTCGTCGATGCTGAATTCCTGCAGCTGCATGCGCGCGTGCACGCCGCGGTCCGGCAAATGGGTCGTGGCCGCCGCCTCCTGGCCCAGGGCAATGCTTCCGCGCAGGACGCGCGCCTGCCGGGGGTCGCTGATGTCGCGTTCGTAGACCACGGACGCCATGTCGCCGAGCCGCACGCTGATCTGGTCCTGGAGCGGGGCATCGGCCGCGGCAAAGGAGGCCGCAGCCAGCTGATGGCTGACGTTCAGCGCCAGGCTGGTGTCGGCCGGCTTGCCCAGGGGCGCGGGCAGCTGGATGCGCATGCCTTGCAGGCTGGTCTGCACCTGGATTTCGGGCTTGCCGCGCCGGACCTTGAGCTGCAGGCTGTAGGGCGACTGGCCTTCGGCATGGCGGGCCAGATCGGCAACCCAGCCCAGCTCCCTGGCGTCGCGCAGACCCTGGGCGCTGGCCGTGCCCTGGATGCGGATCCGCACCGGCGATTCGGAGGCCGGCGTGGCCGTCCCGTGCGGGGGCGCCTGCATGCCTCCCTCGGCCTTGAGTTCGCCGCCCAGGGCCCGGCCCTGCAGGCCGACCAGGCTGAAGCCGGTTTCGGAGAACTTGACCGCGCCGCGCAGCTGGCTCAGGTGGGGCGTGTCGGCGTCGAGCTGCAGGGAATTGCCCGACAGCGTGACCTGGCCGCCGACCTTGCTGCGGTCCAGGTGGTTGATGGGCAATTGCAGTTGCAGGGCCAGCTGGGCTGGTCCCGTGGCCTGGCTGGTGTCCAGCACATGCTCGGTCAGAGCCGACAGTGCCGAGGTCTGGACCACGCCCAGCATGTCGGCCAGCGGGCCCTGGCCCTTGGCGCTGACGGCCACCTCGGTGTGGGACAGGTCGGCGATGCTGGCCTGGATGTCGCGCATCTGCAGCTGGCCATAGCCGGCGAACTGCCCGCGCGCATTGCGCACGGCCATGGAGGATCTGTCGAAGACCAGCTCGCCCGACAGCTGGGTCAGTGCGGGCCAGGGGGCCTCGCCATGCGTGAGCAGGGAGGCGGGAACGTAGTCGTAGTGCACATCGTGGAGCTTGGCCGCGATATGGAATTCGCCCTGGCCAGGTTTGTCGAAGGGCACATGGTCCAGCTCGCCGCGCACCTTGAAGGCCACGGTGCTGGCGCGCCCTGCCTTGATGGCGTCGCGCACGTAATGGCGCGCGTCGGCCGGAATCTCCAGCGGCAGATAGCGGTGCACGCTGGTGCCGTCGGCGTCGCGCAACTGGCCCTGCAGGTCGAGCACGCCCGGAAAGCGCGGCTGCTTCGCGCTGCCATCGCCCGTATGCCATTGCGCACGTGCCTCGCCCTCGGTGTCGCCGTTGGCAAAGCGCAGGCTGGGAACCTGCACGCTGATGGCCTGGCCACGCAATTGCCAGCGCAGGCTGGCCTGCAGGCGCTGCAGCGCGATATCGGGTTCTTCGAAGACGCCAGGGAAGGACAGGAAGGCGCCCTGGTGCGTGCCGTCCATTTCCAGCTGGGCCTGGCCGCCGTCCTGGTCCAGCGAGAACTGCGCGTTCAGGCCCTGCACACCGGGCATGCCTGGGTGGGTGGGGCCTTGTTCCGAGGGGATGCCGGCCAGCGACAGCTGCTGCAGCTGGCCGCTGGCCTTGTACTGGCGCAGGTTTTCGAGAGGGCCGCGCCAGCTCCACTGCAGGTCGCGCAGCCGGCCCGAGGGCTGGAGCTGGGCGATGTGTTGCTGCAGGGATTCGGGCAGGGGCAGGCGCTGCAGCAACTGGGCCAGGATGGCCAGGTCCACGGCATCGGCCTGCAGCTCGCCCTGTTCGCCGAGTGCGCCCTGCGGGCTGGCCCCCGTGGGCGCATAGCGCAGGCGCAGATTGCCGGCCGGCCAGTGCAGACCGTCGCCCGTGGAAAACTCCAGCCCCTGGGCAGTGAAGCGATAGTCTTCCTGGCGCTGCAGGCTCAGCCGCCCCTGAACGGCCTGCAGCTGCAGCGGTTGCAGGTCGTCGCGCCACTGCAGCTGCAACGCCTTCACGGCCAGATCGGCCGTGGCACCCAGTGGCTGGCCCTGGCGCAGGTCCATCCAGGCACGCAGGGCGCCATGGCCTTGCTGCAGCCGCAGCGCTCCGGTATCGACATAGCGGCCCAGCTGGGACAGATCGATGTCGCCGAACAGTGCGTAGGCCTTGCCGCTCCAGCGCTGCCAGTCGCCCTCATGGGTGGAAAGCAGCGGTTCGCGGAACTGGCCGGCCAGCGTGAAGCGCCCGCCCCAGCCCTGGGGCGGCGTGGCGTCCAGGCGCATGCCATGGCTCCAGCCCCGGTTGCGCAGCACCACGTCCACGTCGCTGAGGGCCAGGGGCGGCGCCTGGCGCATCTCGTCGATCCACAGCAGGCTGCCGCCGCGCAGCGCCAGTTCGGTCTGGGAAAAAAGCCAGTCGGCGGCCTCGTTGTCCTGGCCCGCCGAAGGGCTGATGGCAATGCCCGCGACGAAGATGCGGCCATCGGCCGCACGCCGGACCACCAGCTCGGGCCGGTCGATGTAGATCTGCTCCACGCCCAGGCGCATCAGCGAGCGTGCCGAAACCGCCACGGTGACATGGGGCAGGCGCAGGGCGTCCGTGCCGCTGTCAGGGTCTTGCAGGACCACGTCGCCAAGTTCGAAACGGGGGATCAGCCCTTCGCTGTGCGCCTCGATGCTGCCTATGCGAACGGGAAGTCCCAGGGTGCGTGAGGCCAGGGATTCCAGCTGGGGACGCCATTCTCCGATTCGCGGCACAATCCACCCATGGAGCACCCCCCACACGGTGGCGACGGCCAGCCAGAAGGCGAGGACCAGTCCCAGCGTCCACCGCGCAAGGCCGGCCATCCAATGGGTCGGGCGTGTGGGGTGCGGTTTCGGTTCGATCATCGGCGGCTTCAGCTATGACGGGAATTATGACCGGCGCCCTCAGGGGCAGTGCAGTAACCAGGGGTTGCAGCGGTCCAGTTCCGCGACAGTGGCCGCTTCCTTCGCGGTCCGTATGCAATCCTCAGTGTTCGCAATGGCAGGCAACGCCATGAATGTCCCCGCTTCTGCAGGTTATTCCCGCTTCCATCAGCGGCTGCACCGCCGCTATGCCGACGACCTGGCCTTGCTGCCGCCGGGCCCGCCGCAGCGCGCGGGCATGGAGCAGGCGCTGGCCGCCCTGCTGGACAAGGGCCTGGACCTGTCGGCCTGCCTGCGCGTGCTGCGCCAGCTGGTGATGGAGCGCGTCATGGTGCTGGACTGCGAGCAGCATGCACCGCTGGACGTGGTCACCCGGGCCGTCACCGAGCTGGCCGAACTGGCGCTGGAGCGCGCCTGTCTGCAGGTGCGCGCCGAACTCGATGCGCGCCACGGTGCGCCCCAGGGCCCCGAGGGCCAGCCCGTGCAGCTGTGGATCATCGGCATGGGCAAGCTGGGCGCGCGCGAGCTCAATGTCTCCAGCGACATCGACCTCATCTATGTCTACGAGCATGACGGCGACACGGCGGGACAGCCCGACGGCCGCGGTGTGCTGTCGCACCACGAATACTTCGGACGCGTGGTCAAGGGCATTTACAGCCTGGTCGGCGATACCACCGAACATGGCTTCGTGTTCCGCGTCGACCTGGCATTGCGGCCCAACGGCAACTCCGGCCCGGCGGCCGTGTCCCTGGCCTCGCTGGAGGAATACCTGCAGACCCATGGCCGCGAGTGGGAGCGCTTTGCCTGGCTCAAGAGCCGTGTCGTGGCGCCGCTGGACTGCGTGCGCTCGCCCCAGGTCCAGGCCCTGCGTGCCGTGGTCCTGCCCTTTGTGTTCCGCCGCTACCTCGACTACGCGGTCTTCGATGCCCTGCGGTCCCTGCACCGCCAGATCCGCGAGCATGCGGCCCGGCGCAGCGCAGGCCATCCGGGCCGCGCCAACGATGTCAAGCTGTCGCGCGGCGGCATACGCGAGATCGAGTTCACCGTGCAGCTGCTGCAGGTGGTGCGCGGCGGCCAGTTCCCCGAGCTGCGCTGCCGGCCCACGCTGGAGGCCCTGGGCCGCCTGGCGCGCGCCGGCCTCATGAGCCAGGAGGTGGCCGACGCCCTGGCCCAGGCCTATGTCTTTCTGCGCCGCGTCGAGCACCGCATCCAGTACCTGGATGACCAGCAGACCCATGTGCTGCCCACGCGCGACGATGACCTGGAATGGATTGCGCGCACCATGGGCTTTGCCGATGCCTGCGCCTTCCTGCACCAGCTGGACGCCCACCGCGAGAAGGTGGCCGAGGAATTCGACACCTTGCTGGGCGGTCCCACCGCGCCGCAGTGCGGTGCGGGCCGCTGCGGCGGCACGGGTGCAGCGGGCCAGGGCACGCCCCGCGAACTCGACGGCCTGATGGAGCAGCTGCCGCCCGCCCTGGCTTCCCATGTGGCCGACTGGCGCAGCAATGCGCGCATCACCGGCCTGCGCGACGAGGCGCGCGGCCGCCTGTTCCGGCTGGTGCAGCGCACTTCCCAGTGGGTGTCCGAGCGCAATGTGCCGGAAGAGGCAGCTCTGCGCTTTCTGAACTGGCTGGAGCCGCTGCTGCGCCGTGAAAGCTATCTGGCCCTGCTGCTGGAGCGGCCGGCCGTGCATGAGCGCCTGCTGCATCTGCTGGGCGCGGCCCGCTGGCCGGCCCGCTATCTGCAGCAGCACCCGGGCGTGATCGACGAGCTGGCCAACGAGGCCATGCTGGACGAACGTTTCTCGCCCATGGATTTCGAGCACGAGCTTGCCTTGCGGCTGGCCGCGCTGCAGACCACGGGCGAGGACGATGACGAGACGCTGCTGAACCTGCTGCGCCGGGCCCACCATGCCGAGGTCTTCCGCACGCTGGCGCGCGATCTGGAAGGACGCATCACCGTCGAGCAGGTGGCCGATGATCTGAGTGCCCTGGCGGACAGCGTGCTGAGCGTGACGGCGCGCTGGTGCTGGAGCCGGCTGAAGAACCGCCACCGCGAGTCGCCGCAGTTCGCCATCATCGGCTACGGCAAGCTGGGCGGCAAGGAACTGGGCTACGGCAGCGATCTGGACATCGTCTTCGTATTCGATGACGAGGACGAGCGCGCCTCCGAGGTCTATGCGGCCTTTGTGCGCAAGCTCATCAACTGGCTGGTGGTGAAAACCGGCGAGGGCGATCTGTTCGAGATCGATACCGCCCTGCGGCCCAACGGCAATTCGGGTCTGCTGGTGACCAGCTTCGCCTCTTATGCGAACTACCAGCAGCAGCGCGGCAGCAACACGGCCTGGACCTGGGAACACCAGGCCATGACGCGTGCGCGTTTCGTGCTGGGCAGCGATGACCTGCAGGCGCGCTTCGACGCCGTGCGCGAGGCCGTGATCACGGCGCCGCGCGACGCCGCCGCCCTGAGCGATGAAATCGTGGCCATGCGCGAACGCGTGCGCGCCGCCCACCCGGTGCGTGGCGGCCTGTTCGACGTCAAGTACAGCGTGGGCGGCATGGTGGATGTGGAATTCGCCGTGCAATACCTCGTGCTGTCGCAATCAGCGTCCCATCCCGAGCTGATCGCCAACGTCGGCAATATCGCTCTGCTGCAGCGCGCCGAGCAGGCCGGCCTGCTGCCGTCCGGCGTGGGCCGCCAGGCAGCCGGCGCCTACCGGGAACTGCGGCGCCTGCAGCACGTGGCCCGGCTGGACGAGCGCTCGGCCCAGCTCGACCCGGCCCAGGCCGAGCCGCTGAGCGGTGCCGTCCATCGCCTGTGGCAGGCCGTCTTCGACGGCCACCGGGCAGCTTGAAGCGGGTCGCCAGCCTTCCGGAAACAGTGCTTGGGAGCACGGGCCAGCGCCCACCGTCAACAACGATGGAAACCGGCCTACAGCGAGTGAGCGGAGGTCCTCAAAATGTTACATATTTGAGGGCCCGCAGCTCTGGAACTTCTGCAAAAGTAGCTCATCTACTGAAAGCCAGTCGTCGAGAGGACTGCAGAAACCGGATTCACGTTGCGAAGCCTCTGGGGCCACAGTTTCACTGTTCCGCCCGAAGCGCTTCTCCTCCCTCCCTCTCTTTATTCGTTTCGGGATGCTTCGCAACTTTTTTATGCCAGCAAAAAGGCCACCCCCAGGGTGGCCTTTTTCTTGGGCGCCTGGCCGCAGCGGCGTTCAGGCCTGATGGGGGCGCGTGGCCGCAAAGCTCGGCCGCTCGGCGAGCTTGGCCTGCAGCGCCGCGAGGTTGGGGTGGTCGGCACGCCAGGCGATGTCGGGAATGCGGAAGGCCAGCCATTCCAGGGCACAGCCCACGCACACGTCCGCCAGCGTGAAATGGATGCCGCAGCAATAGGGCTTGTCGCCCAGCCCCTGGGACATCACCTGCAGGGCAGCGTTCACCTTGGCCAGCTGTCGATCCACCCAGGCCTGGCTGCGTTGGGACTCGTCCCGGCCTGGCCAGGTGGCTTCCAGGCGTGCCAGCATGCCCGCGTCGAGCAGGCCGTCGGCCAGGGCTTCCCAGGTCTTGATCTCGGCGCGTTCGCGGCCCGTGCCGGGAATCAGCTTGCCCACGGGCGACAAGGTGTCCAGGTACTCGACGATGACGCGCGAGTCGAACATGGCGTCGCTGCCGTCCATGACCAGGCGCGGCACCTTGCCCAGCGGGTTGCCGGTGCCGGGCGCAAGTTCGCTGTCCCAGGGGTTTTCCTCGACGAACTGATAGTCGAGCCTTTTTTCGGCAAGGACGACGCGCACCTTGCGCACATAGGCACTGGTGGTGGAACCTATCAATTTCATGGATTTTTTCCGTGGACGGGGCAGGCGGACAAAGGCAGCCGATTCTATGCGCTGGCCGCCGATACCCACCATGCAAGGCATTTTGCGCCGCAGACCTACAATGACGGCCCATGAACCTGCCCCACATCTCCGCCCTGTCCCCGCTCGACGGCCGCTACGCCGCCAAACTTTCCCCGCTGCGCCCCATCATGAGCGAGATGGGCTACATGCACCGCCGCGTGCAGGTGGAAGTGACCTGGTTCATCGCGCTGTCGGACGCCGGTTTTGCGGAATTCAAGCCGCTGAGCGAAGGCGCGCGCGTCTATCTGCAGGACCTCGTCAAGCATTTCAGCGAGGCCGATGCGGTGGCGATCAAGGAGATCGAAAAGACCACCAACCACGACGTCAAGGCCGTGGAGTACTGGATCAAGGGCAAGTTCGATGGCCGTCCCGAGCTGCTCAAGGCCGCGGAGTTCGTGCATTTCGCCTGCACCAGCGAAGACATCAACAACACCAGCCACGCGCTGCAACTGCGCGCCGGCCGCGACAGCGTGCTGCTGCCGGCCCTGGCTGGCATTACGGCCAAGCTGCGCGAGATGGCCCATGCCTATGCTGCCGTGCCCATGCTCAGCCGCACGCATGGCCAGACGGCCAGCCCCACGACCGTGGGCAAGGAAATCGCCAACGTGCTGGTGCGCCTGGAAAAGGCGGCTGCGCGCATCGCCGAGGTCAAGGTGCTGGGCAAGATGAATGGCGCCGTCGGCAATTACAACGCCCACCTGTCGGCCTGGCCCGAGTTCGACTGGGAAGCCTTCAGCAAGAAGGTGATCGAGTCGCCCGAACCCCAGGGACTGGGCCTGGGCTTCCAGCCCTATTCGATCCAGATCGAGCCGCATGACTACATGGCCGAGCTGTTCGACGCCATTGCGCGCGCCAACACCATCCTGATCGACTTCGCGCGCGATGTGTGGGGCTATGTGTCGCTGGGCTACTTCAAGCAGCGCCTGAAGGCTGGCGAAATCGGCTCCTCGACCATGCCGCACAAGGTCAACCCCATCGACTTCGAGAACGCGGAAGGCAATCTGGGCCTGGCCAATGCCGTGCTCAAGCACCTGGCCGAAAAGCTGCCCGTCTCGCGCTGGCAGCGTGACCTCACGGATTCCACCGTGCTGCGCAACATCGGCGTGGCCATGGGCTATGCCACCCTGGCCTACAGCTCGCTGATGACGGGCCTGAACAAGCTCGAACTCAACGAGGAGCGCCTCCAGGAAGACCTGGACCATGCCTGGGAAGTGCTGGCCGAACCCATCCAGACCGTGATGCGCCGCTATGGCGTGCAGGGCGCCTACGAGAAGCTCAAGGAAGTCACGCGTGGCAAGACCGTGCAGGCCGAAGACCTGCACCGCCTGATCAACGGCCTGGAAATTCCCCAGGCCGACAAGGACCGCCTGCTGGCCATGACCCCTGCTTCCTACGTGGGCAAGGCCGCCGAACTGGCGCGCCGCGTCTGAGTCCATGGGGTCGGCCCCTGGCGCCGGGCAGCTGGCGCGTTCCAATAATTTTGATGCGTTGCGGCTGTTTGCCGCCCTGCTCGTCATCTGAAGCCACCAGTTCGCCACCATGGGGCGGCCCGTGCCGCTGCTGATGGGCAACGAGCCCGGAGCCCTGGGCGTCGTCATCTTTTTTGCGATCAGCGGCTATCTGGTCATGCTGTCATGGCTGGCCGACCCGCACCTGGGGCGCTTTGCCGGGCGCCGGGCGCTGCGCATCTGGCCAGGACTGACGGCCGCCGTCCTGCTGTGCGCCTTCGTTGTCGGCCCGGTGGCGACCACGGCGCCCGTCAAGGCCTATCTGGCCCATCCCCTGACCTGGGACTACCTGCGCAATCTATGGCTGGACACGCGGTTCGCACTGCCCGGCGTGTTCGATGCCAATCCGCTGGCCTCGTCGGTCAATGGCCCGTTGTGGACCATTCCCCTGGAAGTGGGCTGCTACGCCGTGCTGGCCCTGGCCGGCCTGCTGGGTCTGGCGCGCTGGTGCTGGAGCGCCCCTGGCCCTGGTCGCCTTGCTGGCTGCCATGCAGTGGCGCTACAGCCCACCGCCTGGCGAGTCCATGCCCGCGTGGTCCTTCGGGCTGCAATATGCAATGGTGTTCGCGCTGGGCGCTTCGCTGGCCTGCTGGCGCCACCTGTGGATGCCCAGAAAGCTTGCGGCCTTCGCGGTGCTGGCGCTGGTCCTGGGCGTCCTGCATGCCAAAGGCCCGTCCATCGTGGCCGGCCAGGCCAGCCTGATGGCCCTGGCCGTGGTGGCTGTCGTGGGTGGCGCGGCCTGCACGCCGGTGCTGCGCCACGCGGGCCGCTTTGGCGATTTCTCCTATGGCCTGTACATTTACGCCTTTCCCGTGCAGCAGCTGATCGCATGGCGCTTTGCCGACCGGCTCGGCTATGGCGCTTCGCTGACCCTGGCCGTGACGGGGCTGCTGGCCGTGCTGTCCTGGCATCTTCTGGAAAAGAGGGCGCTGGCCTTCAAGCCCGGCAGGCCGGCTTCCACGGCTCCCAACCTTTCTGCGACGCCCCTGGCCGGCTGATGGCCGCGCGCCGCCCGCATTTCCTTTCATGGCCCTCAAATCCACCATCTTCAAGGCGAACCTGTCCATCGCCGACATCGACCATGGCTACTATGCCGACCATGCCCTGACCCTGGCGCGCCACCCCAGCGAAACCGACGAGCGCATGATGGTGCGCCTGGTCGCGCTGGCGCTCAATGCCCACCAGCTCAACGACATGTGCAACGGCGACGGCACCCTGGCCTTCGGCGCAGGCCTGTCCGATCCCGAGGATCCCGATGTCTCTCTGACCGATTTCACGGGGGCCAAGCGCCTGTGGATCGAAGTGGGCCAGCCCGAGGAAAAGCCCATCGCCAAGGCCTGCAACAAGTCCGATGCCGTGGTGCTCTACGCCTTCCACCACGCTGCCGAAGTCTGGTGGAAGGGACTCGAAGGCAAGCTGGCCCGCCTGGACAAGCTCGAGGTCTGGCGCCTGCCTTCCGAAACCTCCCAGTCCCTCGCCGGCCTCGCCGAGCGCAGCATGCAGCTGCAGGCCACCATCCAGGAAGGCGTGCTCACCCTGAGCAGCAATCTGGGGACGGTGTTCGTGGAACCGCTGCGCTGGAAGTAGGCGCGGCGGCGCAGCTTCAGGCGCCCGCCAGGTCCATGCGCACGGCCCGTGCGAAGTCCTCCAGGTCCATGCCCGCGGCCAGCAGCATGCGGCGTGTGGACAGGCGGTCCATGACATCGCCGTCCACCTCGCGTCCCAGGTGGACCAGGGATTTGTTCGGGCCTATGCCCACGTAGTGGCTGTCATAGCGCCGTGCCAGGTGGTTCCACAGGCCGTGCGCGCCCGGCGACTGGCGCGCGCCGCTGACCAGGCTGGTTCCGGCATCGAGCACGCTGCGGTAGACCGCGCTCGCCAGGCCGCGGCGCTGGTAGCGGGGCGCGAAACGCGAATGCGGCGAGCGCACGCGGCGGTCCGTGCGTCTGTCCACCTCGACCAGGCGGTTGAACACGGTGTAGCCGGCCAGGCAGTGGTTGGCGCAGTCCTCGACATAGGCAAACCATTCGCCGTCGGCTTCGCGCCAGTGCAGTTCGAACTGCGGATCGTGCAGCGGCCGGCGCTCCAGGCCGTGGAGTCGGCTGCCAGGTTGGTACAGGCGTTCGTAAATGGCCTCGAGCTCGCCCGCGACCAGGGGGAGCATGACATCGATCCGCAGTTCGGCGGTGGGGGGTATGGCGCGCGGCCGTTCGGGCAGGCGCCAGGGCAGGGCACCGATCAGGTGCAGCCGGGGCAGGGCAAGAGGCCATCCGGCAAGGGGCAGGGCAGGGCAGAACACGGCAAGGCTCGCGGGACCGCCGGACCCAGGGGCGTCCGGCAGGGAGAGACACTGCCACCTGCGCTCAGGGCGCAGTGCGGCACGCGAAGGCTGCGGATGCGATGCAAGCGCGCTGCCCGGTTCCGCGCAGGGCAGCGCAGGCAGGCCGTGCGGCCTGTCGGGGGCCGATGTTCAGGCGGGCGGCATCGCGCTCGCGCAGGCGCGCCGCCGTGGCGGGCCAGGCCCTGGCGCCGGGGACGCGCACGCGCCGCCGAGCCGGCACCCGGCCGCGAAGGGCGGGCAGGCCTGGCACAACCGGGGCGCCCTGGACGCCGGAAAAGCCTGTCTGCGACATGGCGCCCGATCTTAGGGGGCCGGCAAATCGCACGGGCGCGGTGCGGTATCCGCCCTTCAGTGGGACGGTTTCGGCTTGAGCCGCTGTTCGGCGGCCCGCTCGGCATAGCGTGTAAAGCGCCAGGAGTCGCCTTCTGTCGTGATCCTGCGCCAAACGGCGCGCTTTTCCGCCGGTTCCAGCGCAGTCCACAGCTGGACCTCATCGAAGCTGCGTCCACAGCCCTTGCATTTCTCGTCCCCCTGGCTGGTCGAACAGATGGCGATGCAGGGCGTGTCCGGCGTGGTGTCGTACCAGGCCAGCCAAGCGGCCATGGCGTGCGAGGGAAAGCCCTCAACCTGCACCTCGCTCTCATGCCAGAAGATCATCAGCGCATAGACCTCGGCCAGGGCCCGCACCTCGGGGCTCAGCAACACACCATCGGGCGAGGGCGCGCGGGCGCGCCAGTAGTTGATGGAGGCCTCGATATCGGTGATGTGCAGCGCGGTCATGGATGTTCGGTGGGAAGGGATTGCGATGATAAGACCCGGTGGGCCTTGCCGTGGCGTCGCCTTTCAACACGTTGCAGCCATCAGGGTTGCTATCAAAAATGAAGCGAAGAATCTAGATTCACAAAAGGTTTTGCGATCATTGCTTTTGAAGTGCCTGGGAAATTTGAGGGTTTTTTCGCTTGCGTTGCCCATGGGCTTTGTGTTGCAATCCGCAGGTTCGAAGGGGAGTAGCTCTCTGCCGGTCGTGGCCCCGTGAGGCCCGTGCACCGGCATCGGAATGGTCGTCAATACGAAGCGCAAGCTTCCGGCCGTCCGGGTCGCAGCCACGCTGCGGCCGAGCAAGACCTTTGATGGACCGATGACGGTCGATCAAGGTGTTCTCCCCTGAGCCAGGCATGTCCTTGCCCGGGTGGGCGCTGCGTCGTTGCATCGGTCTTTCTGCGCCGCGAGGCGGGCTCGGATGGGAAGCCCTCCTGCGGCTGTGATCAACAGCGAGGACCTTATGGACTTGGACTTTCTGACTCATGCCCCGTTCTGGGTGGCCCTGGGCCAAATCATCATCATCGACATCCTGCTGGGCGGGGACAACGCGGTCGTGATCGCGCTGGCCTGCCGCAAGCTGCCACCTGCCCAGCGCAAGAAGGGCATCATCTGGGGCACGGCGGGCGCCATCATCCTGCGCGTCATCCTGATCGCCTTCGCGATGACCCTCCTGGCCCTGCCTTTCCTGAAATTCGTCGGCGCCCTGCTGCTGGTGTGGATCGGCATCAAGCTGATTGCTCCGGATGAGGATGGCCACGACAACATCGAAGGCAGCGACAAGCTGCTGGCCGCCATCAAGACCATCATCGTCGCCGACCTGGTGATGAGCGTGGACAACGTGATCGCCATCGCCGGTGCCGCGCAGAGCTCGGGTGAACACCAGATGCTGCTCGTGGTGCTGGGCCTGCTGATCTCCATTCCCATCATCGTCTGGGGCTCGCAGCTGGTCATCAAGCTGATGGAACGCTTCCCCATCATCATCGTGGCCGGCGGCATGCTGCTGGGCTGGATTGCCGGCGGCATGCTGGTCACCGACCCGGTCTTCGCCAATACCGAAAAGTGGCTGTGGATGGTCAAGCTGCCCCAGTCCGATCTGCTGAAGTACGGCGCCAGCGTGGCCGGTGCCCTGCTGGTCCTGGCCCTGGGCAAGTTCATTGCCTCGCGCCGCGAAGCCGCCAAGGCTGGCAGCGCCCACGGCGCCTGATGGCCTGAAAACCCGAGGCCGGTGGCGGGTTGGCCCCGAGGGGCACCCCACCGGCTTCGCGACAATACCGTGACACGGGTGGCCTGGCCGCCCGTTTCCCCCTTTTTGCAAACCCAGTTCGACAAGGACTTGCTTTGAATCCCATCATCATCTACGTGGATGACGCCTCCTACGCACTGCCCGTGGTCCAGGCCCTTTCGGCATCGGCCCAGGCCCAGTCTTCCCACTGGCTGCTGGTGGCCTGCGCTCCGCGCATCACCCACCGCGTGAGCAAATGGGTCAGCCACAGCGCCCGCGAGAGCTGGCGCGGCAAATGGGCTGACAAACTGTTCGCCCAGCTGGTGCCCCTGCTGGGCGCCAGCGGCGGCCAGGTCACTCCCATGCTGGCCAAGGGGCCGCTGGCCGAGCTGGTGGCCCAGCTGCAGCAAAGCCACGGCCCGGCCCAGATCATCGATGCACGCCGCCCCAAGCAGGAAGCTGCCGCTCCCGCTGCGGCGCCTGCCGCCCCGCTGGGCCGCCGCTGGAACCTGCCGGGCACGCTGGCCGCCATCGGTGCGCTGATGGGCCTGGTGTTCGAAGAAGCCATGATCTGAAGCCCGCGCCGCCGCACTGCGGCGGCGTCCCGTGGCATCTGCGTGCCGGCCGTGCGCCAGCGCAACACCCTGCCTGCGGCTGCTGCTATGCTGGCCGCATGAAACTCCTGATCAAATGGCTGCTCAGCGCCGGTGCCCTGCTGATCGTGGCCTATCTCTATGGTGGCGTCCAGGTCAACAGCTTTGGCTCGGCCATGATCGCGGCGCTGGTCATCGGCCTGCTCAATGCGGTGCTGCGCCCCATCCTTGTGGTGCTGACGCTGCCGGTGACCATCCTGACCGTCGGCCTCTTCCTCTTCGTCGTCAATGGGCTGATGTTCTGGGCGGCCTCGGGCATCCTCAGCGGCTTTCACGTGGCGGGTTTCTGGGCCGCCATGCTGGGGGCCCTCATCTACTCGCTGCTGGGTCTGGCCATCGACTCACTTCTCGCGCGCCTGTTCCCTTAGCAGCTCTTCCACGGAGCGCAGCCGCGTGTCCACGATGGACGCCTCGATGTAGTCCACCTTGGGGCCGCCCTTGCGTGCCATCTCCTGGGCGGCCTTGAAGCGGTCCACGGCCGCAGGGTAGTCGTAGTGCGCCACCTGGGCCTCGGCCTCGGCGCGCAGCGCCCGCAGCTCCTGGCCCTGGGCATGCCAGACCTGGGCCAGCAGCTGCCAGGCCGTGGCGTCGCGCGCGTGATCCGTCACCCAGGTCTGCAGCGGACCCGACATGCTGGCGGCATCGCGTTCGCGCAACAGGGCCTGGGTGCGCATCAGCAGCTCGGGGCGGCGCACGGCGCGGCTTTCGACCACGTTGACGGTGGCCAGGCTGGGTCCTGCGGCATTGCCGCTCTCCGCGGCCCGCTGTTCGCTGGTCGGTGTGGGCCGGGGCAGGGGTGCCGAGCCCAGGGCGGGAAGCACCTGCAGGGCGGCAGCAGGCTGGCCGGCCGCCATTTCCAGCTCGGCCTGCAGCAGGCGCGCCTGCCGCTGGGCATCGGGATTCTGGGGCGTGGCGTCCAGCAGGCGCTGGACCATCTCGCGGGCCGGCTTCCAATCGCGCAGCTGTACGGCGCTCAGCGTGGCGGCATACAACTGGGCCACCTGCTGGCTCTGGGTCTGGCTGCCGAAGCTGGTGGAGCGTGGCTGCTCGGCCCACTGGCGCAGCACATCCACGCCGGGGCGCGACAGCACGCGCGCGCGCGCCGCCATCATCACATGCTCCAGCGAGGCGGCCGGCGCGGGTGCCGTGCCCGAGGGGATGCGCGAATGCATGTCGGCCATGCGCTCCGTGGTCAGCGGGTGGCTGCGCAGATAGGGCCAGCTGCCGTTGTCGTTGAGCCGGTTGGCCTGCTGCAGCTTGTCGAACATGGTGACGAAGCCCTGGGGCGCGAACCCGGCCGGCGCCATCAGGCCATAGCCCATGCGGTCGGCCTCGCGCTCCATGTCGCGCGAGAAATTGAGCTGGTTCTGCACGGCCAGGGCCTGGCCGCCCATCATCATGGCCATGGCCGCATCGGGGCTGCGGCTGGCCGCCAGCGCGCCCAGGATCATGGAGCCGATCATCAGCGGCGTTTGCTTGCTCTGCTGGGCGATGAGGCGGGCGATGTGGCGCTGCGTGACGTGGCTGAGCTCATGGGCCAGGACCGAGGCCAGTTCGTCGCGCGAACTGACCACGCCGATCAGCCCCAGGTGAACGCCCAGATAGCCACCGGGCAGGGCAAAGGCGTTGACCGAGCGGTCGCGCCCCAGCAGGATTTCCCAGGCGAAGCGCTCTTCCAGCTCGGGCGACAGCTCGCCGCGCGTGCGCGCGGCATCGACCAGGTGCTGCCATATGCCTTCCACGTATTCCTGCAGCACGGGGTCGTCGATGTAATCCGGGTCCCGGTACAGCTCGCGGATGATGCGGTCGCCGAGGCGGCGCTCGTCGCTGGTCGTGGTGGCCGCGCCATCCCCCAGGGTGGGCAGGCGCAACTGGGCCTGGACCGGGGCGTGGAGGGCGATGGCGGTGCAGGCCGCGAGCAACTGCAGGCCGAGTGCGGTACGTGTTTTCAGGCGTGATGGGCGCATGGGCAGGCAGGGGGCCGGGCCCCGCGGGGCTGGTGCAGGGCGGTGGAACACCCCACTATGATGCCTCGGTTCGCCGAACGTTCATGGCCTGTCCGTGACCGATGTCCGGTGCCCCCGTGCCATTGCAGGAGTTTCCATGTCTTCCCTCACCCATTTCGACACCCAGGGCCAGGCCCATATGGTGGATGTGGCCGCCAAGCCGGCCACCCATCGCATCGCCGTCGCCGAAGGGCGCATCGCCATGCAGGCCGCAACCCTGGCCATCGTGCAGGGCGGCACAGCCAAAAAGGGCGATGTGCTGGGCATTGCGCGCATTGCCGGCATCATGGCTGCCAAGAAAACCAGCGACCTCATCCCCCTGTGCCATCCGCTGGCCCTGACGCGCGTGGCCGTGGATTTCGAATTGCTGCCCGACACCAGCGCCGTGCGCTGCCAGGCCACCGTCGAAACCATGGGCCCCACGGGCGTGGAAATGGAGGCCCTCACCGCCGTGCAGGTGGCCCTGCTCACCATCTATGACATGTGCAAGGCCGTGGACAAGCACATGGTCATGGAAGGTGTGCGCGTGCTGGAAAAGCACGGGGGCAAGTCGGGGAGCTTTGTGGCCTGACAGGACGGCATGTTGCCTCTGACTGAGCCACTGGCTGGCGTGGGAGTCAGTGGAACAAGGGCTTGCCGTACTTGAACTCGGTCAGCATGTTCTCGTCCGAGATGATCTCGGACTCGCGCTCGAACCCCCGCTTGGTGGAGACATAGTCCAGGAACGGCAGGTCCAGTATTTTGGCGGGCATCTCCGATCCTTCGGCAAATATTCTGCGGCCTTGTATTCGGAAGTCATCCAGCACCTGCACATTGCCTGGTTGCCGGAATTTTTCTTCCAGGGGCTGGTGAGCGGCATAGATGAAGTTGCTCAGCCGATAGGCATGGTCAAACACGGCTTGGGCTGTGAAAAAGGCATCTTGGGAATATGTGGAGTTGAAGGCCATGACGGCATCGGGCTCCATATGCTGCTTTATTTGGGTAAAGAACTCCTGGGACAGCAGCAATGATCCGTAGGCGCGCCAATGCCAAGTGTTATTCATGATGATGAGGTCGTATTTCTTCTCGGGGTGGTGTCTGAGCCAGCGGCGAGCATCATCCACCACCAAATGGACGCGCGGATCCTTCAGCGCATCGGCCTGTGCGGGATAGTGCTGGGTCAAGGCCGAGTAGCCGGGATTGATCTCGACGATATCCAGGGTCTCGACGCCCTCGAATTCCCGCGCCAGGGCCAGCCAGCTGCCGATGGACAGGCCGATCATCAATACCTTTTTGGGATGAGGCTGCAGCAAATGGGCAGCAAGCACGCGGTGCAGGCCATTGGAATTCAGGTCCCCGTCCAGGTTGGTTCGCCCATCATAGACATTGCCGCCATAAACAATGTCGCCTTCCTTCCCGCCCTCGAATATGGTGATGATGCCGTGCTTGTTTTCGTTGACGTACTTCAGGTGGGCATACTGATTGCTCACATTTTTGACAAGCCAATGGCCCGCACCATACCAAGTCCAGACGGTGGCAATCAGGATACTTGCTATCGGTACCAGCCATATAGGCCTGCTGCGCATCAGCAGCAGGCCAGCAAAGCACGCCGCCGCAATGCAGATGATGAGAAAGCACTGGTGCAGCGAAAATCGGTCGAGCAGGTACCAACCCACGATCAGGGGCCCCAGTCCTGCCCCCATCACGTTGGATACATAGACCTTGGAGAATTTTCTGCCCTGCTTTTCACCGGAGTCGGCGCCCAGGTGATGGGCGATGGGAAACACATAGGCAATGATGGCTGCGCTGAGAATGATCAGTACCACGGCCACGGGAAGATGCCAGGGCGTCAGTGCCACCATGCCGTACACCATCGGAAATGCCAGCCAGGATAAAGAGGAGATGAAAAAGGCCATGGCCACATGCTTGAGCAGCCGGTCGTGGGAGGCTGTTTTGCAGATGCGTTTACCATATTCTGCACCCAGGGCAATGCCTATGAGGTAGCAAAAAAGCACAAAACCAAAGGCCCGCGGTGTGGATTCATTGGCAAAGCCAAAGAGACGGACCCAGAGAATTTCTCCTCCGAGACTCAGCAGTCCACAGACAAAAGAGATCAGGGGGATCATGGCTGCGACTCTCTATTTTTTACGGAAAACATAGATGGCGATGGCAGCGATCAGGAAATTGACGGCAGCCATGATCGTGACAATGCGGGAAAGCGGCAGATGGTCAAAGAGGAAAAAGGTGGTGACCAAGGTTCCTGCGGCGGCGCCGAATGTATTGATGAAATACAGGGTGCCCACGGAATAGCCGATGTTGGCCACCTTCTGGTTGAAAATCAGGGTCAGCAGGGGCAGGGTCATGCCCATCATCACTGTGGGTATCAACAAAATGACGAAGCCCCCTGCGGCGTTATGCCATTGCTCGGAAGAGCCCATCCAGCCTCCGGGGGCCACTGCCCAGTCGAAAAATGCCAGGCTCGACAAGGCATAGGCACCGATGGCCAATTCCGACACTGCATACAGCAGGCTGCGATGCCTTGGCAGCCGGTCTCCCAGCCAACCGCCCAGTGCCCCCCCGATGCCTATGCCCACCATGAATACCGATACGACGATGGTGGTGGAGTCGATATCCACGCCCAGTGCTGCGGCCAGATAACGCTGCCAGCAGATCTGATAGACCAGGGCACAGAATCCCGAAAAGAAGAAAGTGGCCGGAAGCAGGTAGAAGGATTTTGTCATCGAGTTTTCAGCGTCTGCCGATCACGCAGGCATCGCGTTCTTTTTCTTTGTCAAAATCAACCCATGCCCCTTGGGCATAGACCTTGCGCTGCTCGCGGCCCGAGAACAGCGGGAAGTTCGCATCTTCAAGCGTAATGCCGGAAAAATTCAGCAGCAAAGGAAAGGTGTCCTGGGAAAGCAAGGGTCTTGCTGCCAGTCGCCGCATCTCCTCGATTTCAGCAGGCCATTGTTGGCGGTAGGCACTGCTGCTCCAAAGAAAGGCCGGGATTTCAAAGGATTTCTCCGAAACCCGTGTGATGCCCATGCTCACGCAGTCGGGCTCGAAAATGTCCTCGCCATGGTCCGATAAATACATGGCCACAGCCTTGCTGCCTTGCTGCTCCAGGCTATCGAGGATGGCGTTGAGCACATGGTCGGTGTAGAGAATACTGTTGTCGTAGGCATTATTGGCCTCCTGCTTTTTGCTGGGGTCGGATGGCAGGAAGACCTCGTTGGGCTTGAGTGCCGGCTGGAACGACTCGAAACTCTGAGGGTAGCGGTAGGAATAATTGAAATGGCTGCCCATCGTATGAAGAACGATGAATTTCTTCTCATGGCTTTTCAGACTGGCGTTCAATGGCTTGAGCAAGGCTTCGTCCATATTGCCGCGGCTTGCGAAATTCGCCGGGTTGGGGAATGCCTGCTGATTTGCTTCTGACGCGTAAAACGAAATCGGTGTGTCGAAGAAGCCCGAAGTTGATTGATTGGAAATCCAGTAGGTCTTGTAGCCCAGTTGCTTGAATAGAGCGACCAGGGATGGCTCAGGATTTTGCGGGCGCGTGCCGTCAGCGCGCTGTATGGGGTGCCTGGAGATCATCTCCGGCACCGAGCTGCGCGTGGCCGTGGAAACGGTCACCATATTGCCTATGGGAACCAGGTCGGAGCGTTTTTGCAGCTGTGGCGTGGTATTGCGCTCGTAGCCGAAGAGCGACCAGCGGTCCCGCCGTGACGATTCTCCGATGATGAGTACTACGGTGTCAGGTGCCTCGGCTTGGGTCTGTCGGACCTTGAAGGCGTAGCCGGCCATGCTGGACTTCAATTCCCGGATCAGTGCCTGGTCCTGGTAGTTGCGGCGTATGGCAAAAATCGCATTGGTGGGGTAGGTATCGCCCCATTTGGAAACCCAAAAGCCGGGCTGGCGGACCTGGAAGGCATCGGGCAATGGCTCGAGACCTTCGGGTTCCTGCATTTCAAATGCGAAATGCATCATGGCTCCCAGCAGCACAAAGCTGGTAATGACCCAGTACCGTGAACGGTGCCTCCATGCCATGCCGCTCCTGTAGCTGGCATAGGTCAGACCGATGAAGACCGCCATGGAAGCCAGCCATGGCAGCACTAGCGTGAAGGCATAGGTGGTCAGGAAGGAGAGGATTTCCTGGGGATTGGTTTCACGGACCATCCCGAAAAATCCGCTGCTCAGGCCGCTGCGAAATTCGACGCGCAAGTAGATTTCGAGCAGCCACCAGGAAAAGAAAACCATTCCCGTCGCATAGGCCAGCCAGACCCGCTTCCAGACGGCAAGCCATAGCAGCATGAAGGCGACGCCGTAGGCCATGCTTTCGATGTATTGCAGGTCCCCCAAATCTCCCGGCAGGTGAATTCTGAAAACATTGGGAAAGGCACCCAGGACGACAAACAGCAGAGGCAGCGCGAAAGAAAGCTTCTTCATGGCAAAAAAAAAACACAGATGCAAAGCATCTGTGTTTTTGGCAGTCCTAGGCTATTACAGCTTGCAGCTGGTGGGCAGGTACTTGGTGGGGATGTCGGTGGTGGCCGAAGCGCCGGAGGCCTTGGTCACGCCGGAGGGGACGGATGCCGTGCCGCAGATCCAGGTGATGTTCTTGGCCAGGTCCAGGGCGGGGGTCAGGGTCAGGATCTTGTCTTTGATGTCCTTGTTGACCTTGTTGCCATACTTGATGGACAGCGCGCCGCCGTTGCCCACGGCGATTTCGGCCACATAGCTGCCTTGGTTGTCGGTAGCGAGGGCGGTGCCAGTGGTGGTGCCGTTGATGGCCAGGGCATTGGTGGTGGGGAAGTCACCCTTGGCAGAGTAGTAGTCGGACACGGCAGCCTTCAGGCCGGCAGCCAGCGTCGGGCCTTCGGCGACCTGTGCGCGGACGGTGTAGTCCTGGTAGGCAGGCAGGGCCACGGCGGCCAGGATACCGATGATCGCCACGACGATCATCAGTTCGATCAAGGTGAAACCTTTTTGGATGGAACGCTTCATGAACTTCTCCTCATAGGGGTTAATTGCGTAAGTAGTTCAGCAAGAGCCATGCCAAGCGGGCAAAAAGTCGGAATACTCCTATATTCGTATATTTTTGTTGCAACTTACACGAATGTTGCATGCTTTCTGACAAATTGATCCAGTTGGGCTGACATTTTTGTCAAGACCTGGCGTCGTGCGCAGGCCGGAATCCCTCAGGCCAGCAAAAATTGCATCTGGGTGCCCGCCAGCTCCACAGTGTCGCCATGTTGCAGCGGCGTGGGGTGAGGGCCTACTTGCTGGCCATTGAGCGTAAGGCTGGGAGCCTCGCCTTCGAGCTGGGCCAGCACGAAACCATGGGGCTTTTGCGTGATGGCGGCCACGGCGACGCCGGGCTTGCCCAGGGTGGTGACGATTTTGACCAGCGGGACTTCGCGGCCTGCGGCATGGCCGTTGAGCATGCGGATGGCGGCATGGCGTGTGGCCAGGCCCGCCATGGACGGTGGCAGGGTGTGGTCGAAGCCCGTGGAGGTGATGCCGAACTGCGAGGAGGCCACGGCCTCGTCCAGGCGAGCGGGCCGGGTGGACGGCGCGGAAGCCAGGGCGGCCGAGGCCGCGGCGATGGCCGCCAGCGCCGTGCGCGTGGCGCTTCTTTCCTGCTGCACGAAGCGGATCTTGTAGCGGCCTATGTCCAGCAGATCGCCATGCGACAGGGCATGGCGCAGCACGGGCTGGCCGTTGACATAGGTGCCGTTGGTGCTGCGCAGGTCTTCGATGAGCACGCTGCCGTCTTCGGCGATGGTGAGCACGGCATGCTCGCCGCTGACGGCGAGATTGTCGATGACGATGTCGTTGTAGGGGCGGCGCCCCAGCGTCGTGCGCTCCTTGCTCAACTGCACTTCCTTGATGACGGCGCCATCGATGGAGATGACCAGGGTCGGCATGCTCAAAGCTCCTGTGTTATGCCCTTGCCGCGTTCTTGTGGCGGCCTGCATCCTGGCTCCTGGGGCTGTCGGGCAGCGGTCGGAGCGGGTGTTACCAAACATTATGGGGCTGGCGCGCAGCTGGCGGCGTGTCCGGGCCCGATGGGGCAATGACTATCGCTGAAATCCCATCGATTGTTGTTTTTGGAGACAAATTTTGACAATTGTGACCGCAGCCCCATCCCCTGGTCAGGGGATGTCAGGCCTGTGCCTGCACCTCGATGAGCACGGCACTGATATTGTCGTGGCCGCCTGCCGCGTTGGCGGCCGCGAGCAGCGAGGTCAGCAGCACGGGCAGCGGGGGCGTGTCCGCGAACAGTGCTGCCAGCTCCTCATCCTCGAGCATGTCGGTCAGGCCATCGGAGCACAGCAGGATGCGGTCGCCAGACTGCAGGGGCCATTCGTTGAAATCCGGCGTGATCTCCTGGGCAACGCCCAGGGCCTGCGTCAGCAGATGCCCGAGGCCCGACTGGCGGGCGTCCTCGCTGTGCAGGCGGCCTGCATCGATCTCTTCCTGCAGCCAGGTATGGTCGCGTGTCAGGCGCAACAGCCGGCCCTGGCGCCAGCCGTAGGCGCGCGAGTCGCCCAGATGGGCCAGCATGAGCAGGTCCGGCAGCAGGGCGGCCGCGATGACCGTGGTGCCCATGCCCTGGCAGCCCGGTGTTTCCTGGGCCGCGTTGAGGATGGCGGCATTGGCCAGGCCCAGGGCCTCGCCCAGGGCCTGGCGCAGCTGGCGGCGCGCCTGGGGCAGGCTGTCCAGTGTGCTGGAAGTGGACACGCTTTGCAGGGCGGCCGTCACCAGGCTGGTGGCCATGGCGCTGGCCACTTCTCCGGCGTTGTAGCCGCCCATGCCATCGGCCAGCACGGCCATGGGCCAGGGCTGGGAGCCGGGGTGGATGCTGACGGCATCCTCGTTATTGGCGCGGCGCAAGCCTTTGTCGGTGCGCGCCACCATGGCGCATTGCAGGGGGCGGCCGGCCAGATCGGCGGGTACCGGGGGCGGTGAGGCGCGGTGCATGGGTGGCGAGGTTGGGAAGGCGCTGGTGACCGTGCGGGCCTGCCTGGGAAAGAGCCGATGGGTGATAGAGCGTAAAGCAAAAGCGGCGATGGGGGCAGTGCCGTCGGCTGGGCGCCACATCGTCGGAGGCTTTGTCGCGCGCCCCAAAGCAAAAACGCACTGCCGGGGCAGTGCGTTTTCAGGTGCGGGTGACGTGTCTCAGGCCTGCGCGGCGTGCCTGGCACTGCTGCGGGCCTGCAGCAGCTTGCCCAGTCCCACCACGAGCACGGCGCCGGCGGCGGCGGCCACATAGTGCAGCCAGGGGTGGCCAACGGCGTAGTCATGCAGCAGGCGGTCGTTGACGATGGTTTCGCCGCCCACCCAGCCAATCAGGGCAGCGCCCAGCGTGACGATGATGGGAAAGCGTTCCATGAGCTTGATCATCAGCGTGGAGCCGAAGATCACCAGCGGGATGCTGATGGCCAGGCCCAGAATCAGCAGGACCATGTTGCCCTGGGCCGTGGCGGCCACGGCGATCACGTTGTCCAGGCTCATCACCAGGTCGGCGATCAGGATGGTGCGAATGGCCACCAGCATGCTGCCCTGGCCCTTGGAGTCGCCTTCGCCCTCTTCCTCGCCGGTCAGCAGTTGCAGGCCGATCCACAGCAGCAGGCAGCCGCCGATGATTTGCAGGAAGGACAGCTCCAGCAGCTTGGCCGCCACCACGGTCAGGATGATGCGCAGCACCACGGCCGCGCCCGAACCGAACATGACGGCCTTCTTTTGCTGGTCAGGAGGCAGCGAGCGCGCCGCCAGTGCGATGACGACGGCGTTGTCGCCCGAGAGAATGATGTTGATCCAGATGATCTTCACCAGGCCGATCCAGAAATCGGCACTTTGCAGGTATTCCATGGTTTCTCCGCTGTTATGAATCGAAAAGCGCCAGGGCGGTGGCCTCTGGCGCTTTTTCTTTTTTTGGAGCTGACAGTGTAGGGCGGGCGGACCGCCTTACCGATTCGTAATTCTGCGTAATTTGCCCCCCGGGCTTGCCCGGGGGATGGTACGCACAACCGCGTTCCGGATTACAGCAGGCCCTTGAGCAGGCGGCCCATTTCGGAAGGATTGCGGGTGATGGTGAAACCGCACTCTTCCATGATGGCCAGCTTGGCGTCGGCCGTGTCGGCACCGCCCGAGATCAGCGCGCCGGCATGGCCCATGCGCTTGCCGGGAGGGGCGGTGACACCTGCGATGAAGCCGACGATCGGCTTCTTCATGTTGTCCTTGCACCAGCGGGCAGCTTCTGCCTCGTCGGGGCCGCCGATTTCGCCGATCATGATCACGGCGTCGGTGTCGGGATCGTCGTTGAAGGCCTTCATCACGTCGATGTGCTTGAGACCGTTGATCGGGTCACCACCGATGCCCACGGCCGACGACTGGCCGATGCCCAGTTCGGTCAGCTGCGCCACGGCTTCGTAGGTCAGCGTGCCGGAGCGGCTGACCACGCCGATGCGGCCCTTCTTGTGGATGTGGCCGGGCATGATGCCGATCTTGATCTCGTCAGGCGTGATCAGGCCGGGGCAGTTGGGGCCCAGCAGCAGGGTGCGCTTGCCGCCGGCGGCTTCCTTGGCGCGCATCTTGTTGCGAACTTCCAGCATGTCACGCACGGGGATGCCTTCGGTGATGCAGATGGCCAGGTCCAGGTCGGCTTCCACGGCTTCCCAGATGGCGGCGGCTGCGCCTGCCGGGGGAACGTAGATCACGGAGACCGTGGCGCCCGTGCCCTGGGCTGCTTCCTTGACGGAGGCATAGATTGGCACGTCGAAGATCTTCTCGCCGGCCTTCTTGGGGTTCACGCCAGCCACGAAGCAGTTCTTGCCGTTCGCGTACTCGATGCACTTTTCAGTGTGGAACTGGCCCGTCTTGCCCGTGATGCCTTGGGTGATGACCTTGGTGTCTTTGTTGATGTAGATAGACATGGTGTGTTCTCCGGGCCTGCTTACTTGACGGCTTCGACGATCTTCGTGGCAGCTTCGGCCATGGTGTCGGCGCTGATGATGGGCAGGCCGGATTCGGCCAGCATCTTCTTGCCCAGCTCTTCGTTCGTACCCTTCATGCGCACCACCAGGGGCACTTGCAGGTTCACGGCCTTGCAGGCGGTGATCACGCCGGTGGCGATGGTGTCGCACTTCATGATGCCGCCGAAGATGTTGACCAGAATGCCCTCGACCTTGGGGTTCTTGAGCATGATCTTGAAGGCTTCGGTGACCTTCTCGGGAGTGGCGCCGCCGCCCACGTCCAGGAAGTTGGCCGGCTCGCCGCCGAACAGCTTGATGGTGTCCATGGTGGCCATGGCCAGGCCTGCGCCGTTGACCAGGCAGCCGATGTTGCCGTCCAGCGAGATATAGGCCAAGTCGAACTTGGAAGCTTCGACTTCAGCGGGATCTTCTTCGTCCAGATCGCGCAGGGCCACGATTTCGGGCAGGCGGAACAGGGCGTTGGAGTCGAAGTTGAACTTGGCGTCCAGGGCGACCACGTTGCCCTTGCTGTCACGGTTCAGCGGGTTGATTTCGACCAGCGAAGCATCCGTGTCCATGTAGCACTTGTAGAGCTTCTGGCAGATGTCGATGAACTGGGCTGTGGAGTCGGCAGGCATGCCGATGCCCTTGGCCAGCTCTTCGCCTTGCGCCTGGGTCAGGCCGACCAGGGGATCCACGAAGATGGTGATGATCTTTTCGGGAGTGGAATGGGCCACTTCCTCGATGTCCATGCCGCCTTCGCTGGAGGCGATGAAGGCCACCTTCTGCGTGGCGCGATCGGTCACGCACGACAGGTAGTATTCCTTCTGGATGTCGGCGCCGTCTTCGATGTACAGGCGGCGGACCTTCTGGCCTTCGGGGCCGGT
>JAIRVR010000050.1 GCA_031253795.1 Burkholderiaceae bacterium | reverse complement strand
TTCATGCTGGATTCTTTCAGCCTCGATAATACGGCCATGCCCCAAATTCAATTGACTCCCGCCGAGCGCCGGGAACACCGCGCCAACGCACACCACCTGGACCCCGTGGTCCTCATCGGCGGCGACGGCCTGACGGCCGCCGTGCAAAAGGAGGTCAACGCTGCCCTCAACGCCCACGGCCTGATCAAGGTCCGCGTCTTCAATGACGACCGTGCCGCCCGCGAGCAGATGTATCTGCAGTTGTGCGACGAGCTCGGCGCCGCGCCCATTCAACACATCGGCAAGCTGCTGGTGCTCTGGCGCCCCATGCCGGCCAAGGAAAAGGCCATCGACGAGGACCGCAAGCCCGGCCCGCGCGACGTCAAGGTACTCAAGTTCAGCAAGCGCGCAGGCCAGAAGCCCGAGGTCAAGCAGATCCGCGTGCTTGGCAACCAGCGCCTGACGGCCGGTGGCCAGGTCAAGCGCGCCAAGCCCAAGCAAAAGTCCGTCAAGAAGCGCCAGGCCGACTGAAGCCCGGCCCGCTGATCCATGACCGCTGAAGCCCTCACCCACGACGTGACCTCGCCCTCCGCCCCGCCCACCCTCGCCGCGCGCCAGCGCTTCGTGATCTGCATGAAGTGGGGCAAAAAGTATGGCCCGGAGTATGTCAACCGGCTCTATGCCATGGTGCGCCGGCATCTCAAGGGGGATTTTCGCTTCGTCTGCCTGACCGATGACGGCGTGGGGATACGTTCCGAGGTCGAATGCCTGCCGATCCCGGCCCTGAACCTGCCCTCCGGCATTCCCGAGCGCGGCTGGAACAAGCTGGCCACCTTCAGCGCGGACCTGCACGGCCTGCAGGGCACGGCCCTGTTCCTGGACGTGGACGTGGTGATCACCGGCCCGCTCGACGATTTCTTTACCGAGCCCGGCGAGTTCCTGATCATCCATGACTACAAGCGCCCCTGGCGCATCACCGGCAATTCCTCGGTCTATCGCTTCGAGCTGGGTGCCCACCCCGAGGTGCTGGAGTATTTCCGCACCCATTTCGAGGAAGTGCGCCGCAGCTTCCGCAACGAGCAGGCCTATCTCTCCGATATGCTGCACAAGCAGGGCAAGCTCAGGTACTGGCCGACCGAATGGTGCCCCAGTTTCAAGTACCACGGCATTCCGGCCTGGCCGACGAATTACTGGAAACCGCCCTTCGTTCCGCAGGGCGCTCGCGTGGTCATCTTCCATGGCGAGTGCAATCCGCCCGATGCGCTGGCTGGCCGGCGCAACCGGCGCTTTCGCTACATCAGGCCCGCGACCTGGGTGGCCGAACACTGGCACGAGTAATTCCGGGTACAGACCGTTCCCGTACACTTGAAAGGCGACCCTCCTGGGCCGCCTTTTTTGGGATCAGGCCTGGCGGGCCTCAACCTGCACCCAGTAGCGGGTATGGCTGCGCAGCTGCAGCGGAAAGCGGCTGACCAGGGCCGCCAGGGCACGGTCCGTATCGTCCACGGGAAAGGCACCGGAGACCCGCAGGGCCGTCACCTCGGGCGCGCAGCCCAGGTAGCCCGGCCGGTAGCGGGCCAGGGCCTCGACCAGTTCACCCAACGGCATGTCCAGGGCAATCAATCCTCCCTGGTGCCAGCTCGCGGCAAACGGCCCGGCCGACGTGGGAGGCTGGGCCGCCCGTGCCGTGAAACGGCTTTGCTCACCGGCACGCAGGTCCAGGGATTCACCCTCCTCAGGAAGAAGGCGCACGGCCTTCTCGAGCACCTGGACACAGCAGCCCCGGCTTCCTTCCAGCTGTACCGTAAACCTTGTCCCCAGGGCGAGCACCCTGCCCTGCGGCATCTGCACGCTGAAAGGGCGCCCCTGAGGATCGGGCTCGGTGGCCACCAGGATGCGTCCGCCATGCAGACGAAGCAGGCGCTCATGTTCATCGAAGACCACGTCCACGGCTGTGGCGGTATCCAGTGCCAGCAGGGATCCATCGGGCAGGAGGACATCACGCCGCTCGCCCGTGGCCGTGCGTTCGCCCGCCTGCCACTGCGACCAGGGCAGACCCTGCCATGCCATCCAGGCCGTGGCTCCGGTTCCGGCCCCCAGGGCCAGGCTGCGCAGCACGGCGCGCCGGCCGGAAGCGCGTCTGCCCAGGGACTGGCGCGCCAGCGGCGGAGGCACACGCGACAGTTGGGCGCTTACGGCCAGCACGCGCTGCCAGGCGCTGCGATGGGCCGGATCGGCCTCGTACCAGCCCTGCCACGCCTGCTGCACCTCAGCGCCTGCCATGGTATCCCGCAGCCGCACATGCCATGCCGCAGCCTCGCGCAGGGCGCGGCGGTCGCCATCATGCGGGCTGCTCATGCCAGGGCCAGGCAGCAGTGCTCCATGGCCCGCGTCAGGTAGTTGCTGACCGTGCGCAGGGAGACGCCGAGCCGCTCGGCGATCTCGGGGTAGCTCAGCTCCTCGAACTGGGCCAGGACAAAGGCTTCGCGCACCTTGGGCGGCAGCCCCTGCAGCACGCGGTCCAGCTCCACGAAGGTCTGCTGGACCATGGCCTGCTCCTCTGGCGAAGGTGCCAGGGACTCCGGCATGGATGCCAGATAGTCCAGATAGGACTGTTCCAGGCTGCGGCGCCGGAACAGATCGGCCACCAACCCACGCGCAATGGTGGCCAGATAGCGCCGCGGCTCACGGATGTCCTGCTGGTCCATGGGCGAGCGCAACACCCGGATGAAGGCGTCCTGGGCCAGGTCGGCCGCGTCCTCCCGATTGCCCAGGCGCTTGCGCAGCAGGCTTTGCAGCCAGGGATGGTGGTTCTGGTAGAGGCTGTGCACGAAAAAGACACGGCGCAAAAAAGCGTCGCGCGAAAGATAATAAGAATGCTTATCAATTATCTTTCGATACATCACCCCATGCCGCAGTTTGCACCGAGGACGTTGCGCATGAACGACATCCGGGGGCGCAGCCCCTCGTGGCCGCGCTGTGATGACCTTACGCCCTGGAGGGGGGCAGGCTGGCCGGCGGCCGGCCCACGCGCCAGAGAACGGCCAGCGCGCACAGCCATTGCAGGGCATACATCACCGTTCCCAGGCTGTGCCAAAGGCGCAGGTTCTCCCGTGCCACGATGCGTGGCGAAACGCCATACTGCACGATCAGGGCCAGCAGCATGCCGCCGATCACAAAGACCAGTGCCGACTGCGCCCAGGCCTCCATGGTCGTGGAATGCTTGCGGCGCGACAGCACCAGCAGCAGTGCCGCGCAGGCGATGGACACCCAGGTCTGGGCCGCGAACAGCTTGGCGGCCATGAAGCCCGCCAGGGCTGGCGTGGGCAGCTGGGAAAACAGCATGGGGACGGCCATGAAGCCGATGGCCGACAGGCTGCCCCACCAGAGGGCGGCGGCCAGCAAGGGGATACGTTCGTACATGGGCGGTTCCCGGACTCTGCGACCGAAGCCTGGCAGCCTATTACACGTAGCGCACGGAGACCACTTCGTAGCGGCGCACGCCGCCCGGTGCCTGGACTTCGGCCGTATCACCCTCTTCCTTGCCGATCAGGGCGCGGGCAATGGGGCTGGAGACATTGATCAGGCCCAGCTTCAGGTCGGCCTCGTCCTCGCCCACGATCTGGTAGCGGACCTTGTCGCCGCTGTCCTCGTCCTCGAGTTCCACCGTGGCACCAAAGACCACGCGGCCACCGGCATCCACCTCGGAGGGATCGATGATCTGGGCAGCCGACAGCTTGCCCTCGACTTCGGCGATGCGGCCTTCGATGAAGCCCTGGCGGTCCTTGGCGGCCTCGTACTCGGCGTTTTCGCTCAGGTCGCCCTGGGCACGCGCTTCCGCGATGGCCTGGATGATGGCCGGGCGTTCCACAGTCTTGAGATGCTGCAGCTCACCCTTGAGCTTCTCGGCTCCGCGCTTGGTGACGGGAATGGTGGCCATAGGAAAGTCTCCATGTTCAGCAAATGCCGCGCGCTGCGCGGCCTTCCGGTACAGGCGGGCCAGCATGCAATCTGGCAGGGCCTGTACCCCAAAAGCAAACCGCCGCACGTTGCCGCGCGGCGGTTTCATCGAATCTGCGTCCCATTATGCCGCGTTTGAAGCGGAAAACGGGAAGGAAAACCCGCCGGCACTGTCGGACAGTGCCGGCGGGCCGCAGGGCCGTCAGGCGGCCTGCAGCTGAGCGTGCAGCTCCTGGACCGAATGCACGTCCATGTGCCCCATGGACTTCATGCCCTCGACGGCAGCCTCGGCGCCGAAGATGGTGGTGAAGGTGGTCACACGGGCCAGCAGGGCGCTGGTGCGGATGGCACGCGAGTCGGCAATGGCGTTGCGGCGCTCTTCCACCGTGTTGATGACCATGGCGATTTCGCCGTTCTTGATCATGTCCACGATATGGGGGCGACCTTCGGTGACCTTGTTGACCACCTGCACCTCGATGCCTGCTTCGGCAATGGCCGCGGCCGTGCCGCGCGTGGCGCACAGCGTGAAGCCCATGGCGGCCAGTTCCTTGGCGACGGCAACGGCACGGGGCTTGTCGGCGTTCTTCACGGTCAGGAAAACCTTGCCCTGGGTGGGCAGGGTCACGCCAGCACCCAGCTGGCTCTTGACGAAGGCTTCGCCAAAGGTCTTGCCCACGCCCATGACCTCGCCCGTGGACTTCATCTCAGGGCCCAGGATGGTGTCCACACCCGGGAACTTGACGAAGGGGAACACGGCTTCCTTGACGCTGAAGTAAGGCGGAGTGACTTCCTCGGTGACGCCCTGCTGGGCCAGCGTGTCGCCGGCCATGCAGCGCGCCGCCACCTTGGCCAGCTGGATGCCCGTGGCCTTGGAGACAAAGGGCACGGTGCGCGAAGCACGGGGATTGACTTCCAGCACGTAGATCACGTCGCCCTCGGCCGTCTCCTTGATGGCGAACTGCACGTTCATCAGGCCCACGACGTTCAGCGCATTGGCCATGGCGGCGGTCTGGCGCTTGATCTCGGCCACGGTCTCGGGCTTGAGGTAGTAAGGGGGCAGAGAGCAGGCGGAGTCGCCCGAGTGCACGCCAGCCTGCTCGATGTGCTCCATCACACCGCCGATGAAGACGGCGCCTTCGCGGTCGCGCACGCAGTCCACGTCGCATTCGATGGCGTTGGACAGGAAGTGGTCCAGCAGTACGGGAGAGTCATTGCTGACCTTCACGGCCTCGCGCATGTAGCGCTCGAGGTCGCGTTGCTCATGCACGATTTCCATGGCGCGGCCACCCAGCACATAGCTGGGACGCACGACCAGCGGATAGCCGAGGCCGGCCGCCTTTTCCAGGGCTTCGGCTTCGGTGCGTGCCGTCGCATTGGGCGGCTGGCGCAGACCCAGCGCGTTGAGCAGCTTCTGGAAGCGTTCGCGGTCTTCGGCCGCATCGATCATGTCGGGCGTGGTGCCGATGATGGGCACGCCTTCCTTCTCGAGGCCCAGGGCCAGCTTGAGCGGGGTCTGACCGCCGTACTGCACGATGACGCCGGCCGGCTTTTCGACGGCCACGACCTCGAGCACATCTTCCAGCGTCAGCGGCTCGAAGTACAGGCGGTCCGAGGTGTCATAGTCGGTGGACACGGTCTCGGGATTGCAGTTGACCATGATCGTTTCATAGCCGTCTTCGCGCATGGCGAGCGCGGCATGCACGCAGCAGTAGTCGAACTCGATGCCCTGGCCGATACGGTTCGGGCCGCCGCCCAGCACCATGATCTTCTTCTTGTCCGAAGGAGCGGCCTCGCATTCCTCGTCATAGGTCGAGTACATGTAGGCGGTGTTGGTCGAGAACTCGGCCGCGCAGGTGTCCACACGCTTGAAAACGGGACGCACGCCCAGGGCCTTGCGCGCCTCGCGCACATCCTTTTCGGTGCTGTGCAGCAGCTTGGCCAGACGGCGGTCCGAGAAGCCCTTTTGCTTGAGAGTGCGCAGCGTCGTCGCATCCAGGGCCGCCAGCGCACCTTCACCCTTGCCTTCGTAGAGCTGGTCGAGTTCGAGTTCGATCTTGACGATTTCCTCGATCTGCACCAGGAACCACTTGTCGATCTTGGTGATGTTGTGCACCTCATCCAGCGTCCAGCCGGCTGCGAAGGCGTCACCCACATACCAGATGCGGTCGGGACCAGGCTCGCCGAGTTCCTTTTCGAGGATTTCGCGGTCCTGCGTCTTTTCGTTCATGCCGTCCACGCCGACTTCCAGGCCGCGCAAGGCCTTCTGGAAGGACTCCTGGAAGGTACGGCCAATGGCCATGACCTCGCCCACGGACTTCATCTGCGTGGTCAGGCGGTTGTCGGCCGCGGGGAACTTCTCGAAGGCGAAACGCGGAATCTTGGTGACCACGTAGTCGATCGAAGGCTCGAACGAGGCCGGTGTCTTGCCGCCGGTGATGTCGTTCTTGAGCTCATCCAGCGTATAGCCCACGGCCAGCTTGGCCGCGACCTTGGCGATGGGGAAACCTGTGGCCTTGGAAGCCAGCGCCGAGGAACGCGACACGCGCGGGTTCATCTCGATGACGACCATGCGGCCATCCCTGGGATTGACCGAGAACTGCACGTTCGAACCGCCCGTGTCCACGCCGATCTCGCGCAGCACCGCCAGCGAGGCGTTGCGCATGATCTGGTATTCCTTGTCGGTCAGCGTCTGCGCAGGGGCCACGGTGATGGAGTCACCGGTGTGCACACCCATGGGGTCGAGGTTTTCGATGGAGCAGATGATGATGCAGTTGTCCGCCTTGTCGCGGACCACTTCCATCTCGTACTCCTTCCAGCCCAGCAGCGATTCTTCGATCAGCAGTTCGTTGGTCGGAGAAGCCTCCAGGCCGCGCTTGCAGATGGTCTCGAACTCTTCGGGGTTGTAGGCAATGCCGCCACCCGTGCCACCCAGCGTGAAGCTGGGGCGGATCACAGTGGGGAAACCCACGTTCTTCTGGACATCCCAGGCCTCGTCCATGCTGTGGGCAATGCCGGAACGTGCCGAGCCCAGGCCGATGCGCGTCATCGCGTCCTTGAACTTCAGGCGGTCCTCGGCCTTGTCGATGGCTTCGGGCGTGGCGCCGATCAGCTCGACCTTGTATTTGTGCAGCACGCCATTGCGCCACAGGTCCAGCGCGCAGTTAAGCGCAGTCTGGCCGCCCATGGTGGGCAGGATCGCATCGGGACGCTCCTTTGCGATGATCTTCTCGACCGTCTGCCAGGTGATGGGCTCGATGTAGGTGACGTCGGCCGTGGCCGGGTCGGTCATGATCGTCGCAGGATTGCTGTTGATCAGGATGACCTTGTACCCCTCTTCGCGCAGCGCCTTGCAGGCCTGCACGCCGGAGTAGTCGAATTCACAGGCCTGGCCGATGACGATGGGGCCGGCGCCAATGATCAGAATGCTTTTGAGGTCGGTGCGCTTAGGCATTTTTGTGTTTCTCCATCAGCGCCGTGAAGCGGTCAAACAGGTAGGCGATATCGTGCGGGCCGGGCGAGGCTTCCGGGTGGCCCTGGAAGCAGAAAGCCGGCTTGTCCTTGTGCTCCAGGCCTTGCAGCGTGCCGTCGAACAGGCTGATGTGCGTGGGGCGCAGTGTTTCGGGCAGCGATTCCAGCTCGACGGCAAAGCCGTGGTTCTGGCTGGTGATGCTCACGCGGCCGTTGTCCAGGTCCTTGACGGGGTGGTTGGCGCCATGGTGGCTGTTGGCCATCTTGAAGGTCTTGGCACCAGCGGCCAGCGCCATGATCTGGTGGCCCAGGCAGATGCCGAACACGGGCTTGCCCGATTCCACCAGCTCCCTGGTGGCGGCGATGGCGTAGTCGCAAGGCTCCGGATCGCCAGGACCGTTGGACAGGAACACGCCATCGGGGTTGAGGGCCAGCACATCCTTGGCAGGCGTCTTGGCCGGAACCACGGTCAGCTTGCAGCCGCGCTCTGCCAGCATGCGCAGGATGTTGAATTTCACGCCGAAATCGTAAGCCACCACATGGAAGCGCGGAGCCTGCTGCTGACCATAACCTTCGCCGAGCTTCCACTCGGTCTCGGTCCATTCGTAGGTCTTGTCCGTGCTCACCACCTGGGCCAGATCCAGACCCTTCATGCTGGGAGCCGCCTTGGCCGCCGCCAGTGCCTGGTCGATGCGCGCCTGGGTCACGTCCTCACCTGCCGCAAGGCCCACGATGGCGCCGTTTTGCGCACCCTTGTCGCGCAGCAGGCGCGTCAGCTTGCGCGTGTCGATGTTGGCGATGGCCACCGTGCCACTGCGCTGCAGGTAGTCGGGGAGGGTCTCGGCCTGGCGGAAATTGCTGGCCAGCAAGGGCAGGTTCTTGATGATCAGGCCCGCTGCATGGACCTTGCCAGCCTCGACATCCTCTGCGTTGACGCCATAGTTGCCGATGTGCGGATACGTGAGCGTCACGATCTGCTGACAGTAGCTGGGGTCGGTGAGGATTTCCTGGTAGCCGGTGATCGCCGTGTTGAAAACGACTTCACCAACCGTGGTGCCTTGCGCACCGATCGAGTTGCCAACAAAGACCGTGCCGTCTGCGAGCGCCAGGATGGCGGATGGGAATGCTCCCTTGAGAGACAA
>JAIRVR010000006.1 GCA_031253795.1 Burkholderiaceae bacterium | reverse complement strand
TGCTGGGAGCGACGTCGCGCAGTTTCCGGCGCATGGGAAAGATCGTGGGCCGCAGCGACGACATGATGATCATCCGCGGCGTGAACGTGTTTCCCACGCAGATCGAGGAGATCGTGCTGCAGAACCCCCAGCTCGCCGGCCAGTACCAGCTGGTCGTCACGCGCGATGGCAGCCTGGACCGGCTCCAGGTGCGCTGCGAAATGCAGCCCGGCATGCAGGCCGACCCGGCGGCCCTGGCCCAGTGGGTGGCCCAGCGCATCAAGGCCCTGGTCGGCGTCAGCGCCGAGGTCGAGGTGCTGGCACCCGATTCCATTGAGCGCACCCTGGTGGGCAAGGCCCGCCGCGTCATCGACCAGCGCCCGCGCTGATTACCGCGAAAGACCCCCCATGGCCCGAGGCCGATCATCCGGATACGAGGACCAGCGCAGCCTGATCCTGGGCCATGCCGCCGCGCTGTTCGCGCGCCGTGGCTATCCGGGCACGTCCATGAACGAGGTGGCCCAGGCCTGCGGCCTGTCCAAGCCCACCATCTACCATTACTTCGACGACAAGTATGCGCTGCTGGTCGACATCACCGATGGCCATATGACGCGCCTGCAGGACCTGGTCGACGCGGTGCTGCGACTCGGCCTCGCGCCCGAGCCCCGGCTGCGCATGCTGATCGAGCAGTTCGTGCAGGAGTACGCCCATGCCCGCCATGCCCACCGCGTGCTGACCGAGGACGTGCGCTTTCTGCAGGCCGGTGACCGCGAGCGTGTGCTGGGCAAGGAGCGCGCCGTGGTCGAAGCCTTTGCCCAGGCCGTGTCCCAGCTGCGGCCCGATGCCGATGGGGCCGGCCTGTCCAAGGCCCTGGCCATGCTGCTGTTCGGGATGATGAACTGGATGTTCACCTGGCTGCGGCCCGATGGCACGCTGGACCACCAGGCCATGGCGCCCGTGGTCGCCGACCTGTTCCTGGGCGGCCTGGGGGCCGTCCAGCCCCCAGGCAAACCCGGGCATGAAACCGCTGGCAAAAAAGTAGTTACCACGGTAAATTGTGGCGCCTGAAGGCAGACGCCCGACAACACAAGGAGACAGACATGAAGCGCTTGACGAAACTGGGCCTGCTGGCCGCGACCCTGGCCTCGGTGTGGGGCACGGCCCTGGCCGACATCAACGTGGGTGTGGTGGTGTCGGCCACCGGGCCGGCGGCGTCTCTGGGCATTCCCGAAAAGAACACGGTCGCCCTGATGCCGCGCACTGTCGCGGGCCAGAAGGTCAACTACATCATCCTCGACGACGCCTCCGACACCACGGCGGCCGTGGCCAATACGCGCAAGCTCATCAGCGAAAGCAAGGTCGACGTCATCCTGGGCTCCAGCATCACGCCCAACTCCCTGGCCATGATCGACGTGGTCTCCGAAGCCAAGACTCCCATGATCACGCTGGCGGCATCGGCCAAGATCGTCGAGCCCGTGGATGCCAAGAAATTCTGGGTCTTCAAGACGCCGCAGCACGATGCCATGATGGCATCGGCCATCGGTGAGCACATGGCCAAGTCCGGGGTCAAGACCGTGGGCTACATCGGCTTCAACGACGCATATGGCGAAAGCTGGCTGCAGGAATTCCGCAAGGTGGCCGAAGCCAAGGGCATCAAGCTCACGGCCACCGAGGCCTATTCGCGCAGCGATACCTCGGTCACGGGCCAGACCCTCAAGCTGATGGCGGCCAAGCCCGATGCCGTGCTGATCGCGGGCTCGGGCACGCCTGCGGCCCTGCCGCAGAAGTCGCTCAAGGAGCGCGGCTACCAGGGCAGGATCTACCAGACGCACGGCGTGGCCAATGCCGACTTCCTGCGCGTCGGCGGCAAGGACGTGGAAGGCACGCTGCTGCCTGCCGGCCCCGTGCTGGTGGCCCACCAGCTGCCCGACAGCAATCCCGTCAAGAAGTCCGCCGTCTCCTATGTCGAGGCCTATGAGGCCGCCAACGGCAAGGGCACGGCATCGACCTTCGGTGCGCACTCCTGGGATGCGGGCCGCGTGCTCGAAGCCGCGATTCCCGCCGCGCTCAAGAAGGCCCAGCCGGGCACGGCCGAGTTCCGCGCGGCGCTGCGCGATGCGCTGGAGCAGACCAAGGATGTGGCCGGCGCCCACGGCATCTTCAACATGACGCCCACCGACCACCTGGGCCTGGACCAGCGTGCCGCCGTCATGGTCAAGATCGAGAACGGCACCTGGAAGTACCAGCCCTGAACCTGCGGGCCTGAGGCCGCAGCGGTTGCCGCCGGGGGCGGCGTCCGCTGCGGCGCATGGCCGCGCCTGCCCGAAAGTCGATCATGGATCTGCAAATCGCCCTGCTGCTGGGGCAGGACGGCGTCGTGAATGGCGCCGTCTATGGCCTGATGGCCCTGGCCCTGGTGCTGGTGTTCTCGGTGACCCGCATCATCTTCATACCGCAGGGCGAATTCGTCGCCTTCGGTGCCCTGACCCTGGCCATGATGCAGGCCGGCCGCGTGCCGACCACGCTGTGGCTGCTGCTGGCCCTGGCCGCCGCCGTGCTGGTGGTGGACCTGCTGCGCTGGCGTGCGGGCAGCCAGGTGAGCTGGCCCGCCACCTTTCTCTGGTGCCTGGCGCTGCCCGCAATCGCGGTGGCGCTGGCCTGGGGCCTGCGTCCCTCGTCGCTGATGCTGCAGGCGCTGACTTCCCTGATCCTGATCACGCCCATGGGGCCGCTGCTGTACCGCCTGGCCTACCGGCCCCTGGCCCATGCCTCGGTGCTGATGCTGCTCATCGTCTCGGTGGCCATGCACGGCGTGCTGGTCGGCCTGGGCCTGCTGTTCTTCGGTGCCGAAGGATCGCGCACGCCGGCGTTTTCCGAAGCCCAGCTGCGCCTGGGCGACATCACGGTCTCGGGCCAGTCCCTGGTGGTGGTGGGCGTGACCCTGGTGCTGGTGGCCCTGCTGTTCGTTTTCTTCGAACGCACCATGATGGGCAAGGCCCTGCGTGCCACGGCCATCAATCGCGTGGGAGCGCGGCTCATGGGCATTCCCACGGCCATGGCCGGCGATGTGAGCTTTGCGCTGGCCGCCCTGATCGGTGCCATCTCGGGCCTGCTGATCGCGCCGCTGACCACGGTGTATTACGACACGGGCTTTCTCATCGGCCTCAAGGGCTTTGTGGCGGCCATCGTCGGCGGCCTGGCCAGCTATCCATTGGCCCTGGCCGGCGCCCTGCTGGTGGGCCTTCTGGAAGCGTTTTCTTCGTTCTGGGCCAGTGCCTACAAGGAGGTTCTGGTGTTCACCCTGATCATCCCCGTGCTGTGGTGGCGTTCGCGCAATAGCCACCATGTGGAGGAGGAAGAATGAGCGCGCCCGTTTCCCCGTCCAAGCCGCAGGCGGCGGCCCGCACCCCCGTGCCAGCCGGCGGCGGCATCAGCACGCGCACGCTCACGGCCGTGGCCATTGCGCTGCTGGCGCTGTCCTGGGGCTTTCTGTCCGACTACACCGTCGTCATCCTGAGCTACATCGGCCTGTTTTCCATGGTCGCCGCCGGCCTGGTCATGCTGACCGGCGTGGGCGGCATGACCTCGTTCGGCCAGGCGGCCTTCGTGGGCATCGGCGCCTATGCCACGGCCTGGGTCAGCACGTCCCCGGCCTCGGTGGCCGCGCTGGGCGGACTGGTCGGCGCAGCAGGCCTGCCCTGGGTGGGCCTGGCCCTGGGCCTGGCCATCACCTTTGCCGTGGCCTGGTTGCTGGGTGCGGTCACGGTCAAGCTGCAGGGCCATTACCTGCCGCTGTGCACCATCGCCTGGGGGCTGAGCCTGTACTACCTGTTCGGCAACATGGAGTTCCTGGGCGGGCAGACCGGCATCACGGGCATCGTGCCCCTGGTCATCGGCGGTGTCTCGCTGGCTTCGCCGCGGGCCATGGGGCTGGTGATCTGGGCCGTGCTGCTGGTGGCCCTGTGGCTGCTGCACAACCTGCTCGATTCGCGCGAGGGCCGTGCCATACGCGCGCTGCGCGGCGGCCAGGTCATGGCCGAATCCATGGGCATCGACACGGCACGCTACCGCATCAAGCTCTTCGTGCTGGCAGCCCTGCTGGCTACGCTGTCGGGCTGGCTGTACGCCCACATGCAGCGCTTCGTCAGCCCGGCGCCTTTCAACCTCAATGTCGGCATCGAGTACCTGTTCATGGCCGTGGTCGGCGGTGCCGGCCATCTGTGGGGCGCGGTGCTGGGAGCCACCCTGATCACCCTGGTCAAGCAGAAGCTGCAGGACATCCTGCCGGCCCTGCTGGGCACCAGCGGCAACTTCGAGGTCATCGTCTTCGGCCTGCTCATGGTGCTGGTGCTGCAGCGCTTTGCCGAGGGCCTGTGGCCCACGCTGCAGCGGCTCACCGGGCGCTGGGTGCACAAACCCGCCTCGCGGCTGGACCTGGCGCAGGCGGCGCCGCTGGCGCGGCGTGAACTGCCGGCCCCGGGCCAGGTGCTGCTGGCGGCCGAGCATGTGACCAAGCGCTTCGGCGGCCTGGTGGCCAACAACAACGTGGGCATGCGCCTGCAGGCCGGTGAAGTCCATGCGCTGATCGGCCCCAATGGCGCGGGCAAGAGCACCTTCTTCAACATGATCTCGGGCGTGGACTCGCCCACCGAGGGCGAGGTCCGCTTCATGGGCCAGTCCATGAACGGCGCGCCTTCGCGCCGCTTCGCGGCACTGGGCCTGGGACGCACCTTCCAGCATGTGCGCCTGCTGGGGCAGCGCAGCGTGCTGGAGAACGTGGCCGTGGGTGCCCACCGGCGTGCCCGTCGCGGGTGGCTGGCGTCCATGCTGCGCCTGGACCGCGCCGAGGAAGCGTCGGTGCTGGCCGAGGCACGCCGCCAGATCGAGCGCTGCGGCCTGGGGGCCCATGCCGATGCTCCGGCGGCCTCCCTGGCCCTGGGCCAGCAGCGCATCGTCGAGATCGCACGCGCCCTGGCAGGCCAGCCGGCGGCCCTGCTGCTGGACGAGCCTGCGGCCGGCCTGCGCCACCTCGAAAAGCAGGCCCTGGCCGAGCTGCTGCGCCAGCTGCGCTCCGAAGGCCTGGGCATCCTGGTCGTGGAACACGACATGGAATTCGTCATGAACCTGGCCGACCGCATCACGGTGCTGGAATTCGGCACCGTGATCGCCGAGGGAACGCCGGCCGAGATCCAGGTGAACCAGCGTGTGCTCGACGCCTACCTCGGTGGTGGCGACGACGAGGAAACAGGGGAGGCGGCATGAGCGAATCGTTGTTGCAGCTCAAGGGGCTGAGCGTGTCCTACGGTCCCGTGGAGGCCGTGCACCAGGTGGACCTGCAAGTGCGCACGGGCGAGATCGTCACCGTCATCGGTCCCAACGGCGCGGGCAAGACCACGCTGCTGTCGGCGGCCATGGGCCTGCTGCCTTCGCGTGGCGAGATCCACCTGGACGGCCGGCGCATCGCGCGGCCCGGCGTCGAGGTCATGGTGGCCCAGGGCGTGGCCCTGGTGCCCGAAAAGCGCGAGCTCTTCGGCGACATGTCGGTGGAGGACAACCTGCTGCTGGGAGGCTTTTCGCGCTGGCGCCGGGGCCTGCGCGACCAGGTGCAGCGCATGGACGAGGTGTTCGCCATTTTTCCGCGCCTGCGCGAGCGGCGGCCTCAGCTGGCTTCCACGCTGTCGGGCGGCGAGCGCCAGATGCTGGCCATCGGCCGCGCGCTGATGGCCCGCCCGCGCCTGCTGTTGCTGGACGAGCCTTCGCTGGGCCTGGCTCCGCTGATCGTGCGCGAGGTGCTCCAGGTCGTGGCCGGCCTGCGCGACCATGGCGTCTCGGTGCTGCTGGTCGAGCAGAACGCACGCGCCGCGCTCAAGGTGGCCGACCGGGCCTATGTGCTGGAGATGGGGGCCGTGGCGCTCACCGGCCCGGCACGCGAGCTGATGCATGACCGGCGCATCATCGATACCTACCTGGGCATGGGGCGCGGCGTGGAAGCCGCCACCGCCTGACGGGCCCGCACGGCGGGACTTCACGGCCACAAAAAAAAGCTGCCATGCGGGCAGCCTTTTTTCTGTCGGGAACCTCTCAGTCCAGCCGGATGTGGTTGGCCTCGATCACACGCCCCCACTTGCTGCGCTCGGTGCGCACGAACTGGCCCATCTGCTCGGCGCTGCCCGGCATGGGCTCCACGCCCATGGCGGCCAGGCGGGCCCTGGTGCGTGTATCGGCCAGGGCATGCTGCAGCGCCTGGCTGAATTTCCTGACCACCTCGGCCGGGCTGCCCGCGGGCACGACGATGCCCTGCCAGGCATGGCCTTCGAAGTCCTTGAGACCCTGCTCCTGCAGCGTGGCGACCTGGGGCAGCACGTCCACGCGTGCGGGGCTGGCCACACCGATGGCCTTGAGCTTTTTCTCGCCCAGAAAGGGAATGATGGTGGCGCTGTCCACCCACATGGCGGGGATCTGGCCGCCGACCACGTCCTGCACGGCCGGGGCCGCGCCGCGGTAGGGCACATGGGTCATGTTGGACAGGCCCGCCTTTTCGCGGAACAACTCGCCCACCAGGTGGTGGGGACTGCCCAGGCCTGCCGAACCCCAGCTCACGCCAGCCTTCTGCTGCCTGGCCCAGGCCAGGAACTCGGTGAGGTTGCTGGCCGGCACCTCGTTGTTGACCACCAGCAGCATGGGAAAGCGCACCAGCATGCCCACGGGCTTGAAGTCGCGTTCGGCGTTGTAGTTGAGCTTGCTGAACAGAAAGGGGTTGGCTGCCAGCGTGGCGAAATCGGCCGTGAACATGAGGTTGCCGAAGTCGCGCGAGCGTGCGCTGTATTCGGCGGCGATGTTGGTGCCGGCGCCGGGCTTGTTGTTGATGACGATGACCCGCTCCAGGCTGCGGCCCATGGCCTCGGCGATGACGCGGGCCACCACGTCCGAGCCGCCGCCGGCGGCATAGCCCACCACCCATTCGAGCGGCTTGTCCTGGGCCCATGTGGTGGGCGCGGCGGCCAGGCCCAGGCCCGTGCAGGCCAGTGCGGCCAGGAAATGTTTGCGTTGCATCCTTGTCTCCATTGGTGATCTGCGCCCTTGGTAGGGTGTGAGGCGGGGCGCTTTTTTTCGGGGATGGCACGGCCGCCGGGGCCTGGCCCCGGGGCGGCGCGCGGCTTCAGGCGGCGGCGTGTACCGGTGCGACCGGTGTCACGGCGCCACGCCCGTCCGGGTCTGCACCGGCAGGCGCCAGGTCTGCGCTGGCGCGCGCCAGTTCGAGCGCATGCAGCAGGCTGCCCTGGTGGCCTATGTGGTTGGCCAGCAAAAGCACCAAGCGGGCATTGAGGGCATGGCTTTGCGCGGTGGACAGGCCCTGGTGGGTGGCGATCAGGGCTTCATAGAAGTCGTCGCAGGCCTGAAGGTTGGCGTGGGTGGACAGCGGCATGGCGGTCTCCAGAAAAAAGGAAAAGACTTCGGTAACCCTTGGCGTGGCGCATGGAGCCGGCTCTGCCGGGGCCGGGGCGGCCACGCAGCGCCTCAGGGCAGGTGGCATTTCAACCGCAGGCGCGCTGCAGCGCGGCCTGCACGCCCGCGGCATCGGGGCGGCGCCAGCGGGCGCAGACATGCTGGTCGGGCCGCAGCAGATAGCAGGTGCCGGGACGCGCATCGAGCCGCAAGGCCGCCAGGCCTTGCGCGTCGATGAGGTCGGCCTGCGCCGCATGGGCCTGGCCGGCTGCCGCTATCGACAGATGGAGCACGCCCGTGATCTCCTGCGCCCAGGCGGGCACGGGGCCGAAGTGCAGCAGGGTGAAGTCGGGGCCCAGGGCGCGCAGCAGCCAGATGGTGGCCTCCTCGCCGGGGCGGTGCATCGGCGCGTCGGCCAGCACGGCTCCGGGCACTTGCGTGCCGTCGAAGGCGTCGCTGCCGGTGTCGATGTCGTGCGTGTTCAGCGGCGAGCCGTGCAGGGTGGCGGGCACGGAAAGCCGCCCGCTGTTGACGATTTTCCGCGCGAATTCGTGGTGGCGTGCCAGGTCGAGCACGGCATCGCGGAACAGCCTGCTGATCTCGCTCTTGGGCGTGATGAAGTCGGTGGCGCGCGTGGAGTTGCGGATGTTCTCGTCGGCTGCGTATTCGCGCTCAGCGCCATAGGTGGCGATCAGGCCGGGGCCGGACAGTCCGCGCAGCACGCGGTCCAGTTTCCAGGCCAGGTTCTCGGCATCCTGCACGCCGCTGTTGGCGCCGCGCGCCCCGAAGGGCGATACGCCATGGGCACTGTCACCCGCGAAGACCACGCGGCCATGGACGAAGCGGTCCATGCGCAGGCAGGCAAAGGTATAGACGCTGGCCCATTCCAGTTCGAAGGGGCGGTCCTCGCCCAGCAGGGCACGTATGCGCGGCAGGATGTTTTCGGGCTTTTTCTCTTCCTCGGGGTCGGCATCCCAGCCCAGCTGGAAGTCGATGCGCCAGACGTCGTCGGGCTGGCGATGCAGCAGCACGCTCTGGCCCGGGTGGAAGGGCGGGTCGAACCAGAACCAGCGCTCGGTGGGGAAGTCCGCGTGCATCTTCACGTCGGCGATGAGGAAGCGGTCGCGGAAGATGCGGCCATGGCTTTCCTGGCCCAGCATGGTGCGCAGCGGCGAGCGCGAGCCATCGCAGGCCAGCACCCACTGGGCGTCGATCCGGTAGGGGCCGTCGGGTGTCTGCACGGTGAGCAGGGCACCGTCCTCGCGCGGCTGCAGCGCCGTGACCTGGCTGTGCCAGCGGATATCGATCAGCGGCAGCTGCAGGGCGCGCTCGACCAGGCAGGCCTCGGCGTAGTACTGCTGCAGGTTGATGAAGGCCGGGCGCTCGTGGCCTTCCTCGGGCAGCAGGTCGAAGCGGTACAGCGGCTGGTCCTGGAAGAACACCTTGCCCAGGTTCCAGGACACGCCCTTGTCCACCATCGGCTGGCCCGCACCCAGGCGGTCCCAGATTTCCAGCGTGCGCTTGGAAAAGCAGATGGCGCGCGAGCCCGTGGACAGCTTGCAATCGTTGTCCAGCAGCACCACGCGCTGGCCGCGCTGGGCCAGGTCGATGGCCAGGGACAGGCCGACGGGGCCGGCGCCCACGATGACCACGGGATGCTGGACGGGCGTGGCCGCGTCCTGGTCCGCATGGCGTGCGTAGGGAATGTGGATGGCCTGGATGTCGGCGCCGCTGCCGCGCAGCGCCTGCAGGGATATGGCGGGGTGGGACATGGTGTTCGTCCTCGGTCGTGGGCGGGTCGGAAAAGGGCGCAGCAGGCCCCGCCGGCGCCCATGGCGCCGGTGTGTGCAAGACGGTTGGAGTACGCGGACCGGGGCCCGCGCGTTCAGGGGCTCAGCCTTCGAGGGCCAGCCACATCTGGCGGTCGCGCTCGGCGGTCCATATGCGTGGGTCGGCGTGGCCCGAGGCCTCGTCGTAGGCGCGGGTCACGTCGAAGGGCATGCAGTGGTTGAAGATCACCCACTGGCCGTACTTGGGCTGCAGCCTGGCGAAGGCGGTCTCGTAGACCTTGCGCAGGTCCTGTCTGGCGTCTGCACCGGCCTTGACCTCGGTCCACAGGTCGCTGATGAAGTCACGCGTGCCGGCCAGTCCGGCCTGCACCTCGGCCGGTGTCTGCAGGGCGGCGCCACGGCCGGGTACCAGCTTTTCGGGCTTCAGGGCGGCGATGGCGTCCAGTGTGTGGGGCCAGTCCTGGAAATAGGCGTCGCCTGCATAGGGCGTGGCGCCGAATTCGACCAGATCGCCGCTGAACAGCACTTTGTCCTGGGGCAGCCAGACCACGGTGTCGCCCTTGGTATGGCCGCGGCCCAGCTGCAGTATCTGGACCTCGAGCTTGCCCAGCCACAGCGTCATCTTGCCGGTGAAGGTCAGGGTGGGCCAGGTCATGCCTTCGGGCACGCTTTCCACGTTCTGGAACAGGCGCGGAAAGCGGCCGATCTCGCTGGCCTTGTCCTGCTCGCCGCGCTCGACGATGAGGTCGTAGGTGTCCTGGCTGGCGATGATGTGCTCGGCACCTTCCTGGAAGAAGGCCGAGGCGCCCAGCACGCGCACCGCGTGGTAATGCGACAGCGTCACGTACTTGATGGGCTTGTCCGTGACCTCGCGGATGCGGCGGATCACATCCTGGGCCATGACGGGCGTGGCCTGGGTGTCGATGACCATCACGGCATCGTCGCCGATGACGATGCCGGTATTGGGGTCGCCCTCGGCCGTATAGGCATAGGCGTGGTCGGAGAGCTTGTCGAAGCTCACCTGCTTGATGTCGAGGTCGGCGGCGGAGGCAAAGGTCTTGGTGGTCATGGGAGGTCTCGTTTGTTTACAACGAATGAGTTTGTCTTTGTTGAATGACGACATGCTAGGTAAAAATTCAACATTGAACAATTCATTTGACATAGTGAAAAACCCTGGGGCGCAGAAAGTGCCATGCCCAGCGGTCACAATGCCTGCCATGTCCCATGCCGCAACTCCCGTGAACGACGCACCGTCTGCCCCCGACACCACCGAGGACGAGCCCCTGCGCGGGCCGCGCGGCATCCAGAGCGTGGAAGTGGGGGGACAGCTACTCAAGGTGCTGGCGCGCACGGGGCGGCGCATGGCGCTCAAGGACCTGGCACGCGAGGCCGAAATGACGGCGGCCAAGGCCCATCCCTACCTGGTGAGCTTTTGCAAGCTGGGACTGCTGGAGCAGGACCGCGCCAGCGGCCACTACGGCCTGGGCCCGCTGGCCATGCAGATGGGACTGATCAGCCTGCAGCAGGCCGATCCCGTGCGCCTGGCCATCGCCGAGCTGCCGGCCCTGGCACAGGAGGTGGGCTATACGGTGTCGGTGGCCATGTGGAGCGGCCAGGGGCCGGCCATCATCCGGGTCGAGGAGGGGCCGACCCATGTGTACGTGGCCATGCGCCATGGCACGCCGGCCTCGCTGCGCCATACGGCCACCGGCAAGATTTTTGCGGCCTTTGGCGAACCCGCCCGCATCGCACCGCTGCTGCAGGCCGAAGGCCAGCGCCTGGACGATCCCGGCTTTGCCAGGGAACTGGCCGCCATCCGCGAGCGCCGCCTCAGCGTGGTGGAAAACCAGCTGCTGTCGGGCGTGAGCGCGCTGGCCGTGCCGGTGTTCGACGGATTCGGCCAGCTGGTGCTGGCCATTGCCGCCATAGGTCCTTCGGTGACGCTGGACCTGGACCCGCAGGGCGTGCCCGCCCGGTGCCTGCAGGCCCAGGCGCAGCGCCTGTCCCTGCGCCTGGGCGCGCCGGCCCGGCCCTGAGCGGCCGGTGCACGTCGCCCGCCCGCGCCTCAGGTCGTCAGCAGCAGCTGCTCCCTGGCGGGGGCGCGCCCGTCCAGGGTGAAGCCGGCCACGGTGCGCGAGAGGTGGTGGGCCTGCTCATTGAGCACGGACGAGGCGGCCGTGGACTCCTCCACCAGGGCGGCATTCTGCTGGGTGGCGCGGTCCATTTCGGCCACGGCCTGGTTGATCTGGCCGATGCCCACGCTTTGTTCCGTCATGGCGCCATTGATCTCCACGATGATCTGGGACACGCGCTGGATGCCGTCCACGATCTCGCCCATGGTCTGGCCCGCGGCGCGCACGCGCTGCGTGCCGATGGCCACGCTGGCGCCCGAGGCGTCGATCAAGGCCTTGATCTCCTTGGCCGCCGTGGCGCTGCGATGTGCCAGGCTGCGCACCTCGGAGGCCACCACGGCGAAGCCGCGGCCCTGCTCGCCAGCACGCGCGGCTTCCACGGCCGCGTTCAGCGCCAGGATGTTGGTCTGGAAGGCAATGGCGTCGATGACGCCGATGATCTCGCCGATCTTGGACGAGGCCCGCGAGATGTCGTCCATGGTGCTGACGGCGCCACCCACCACCTCGCCTCCCTTGGTGGCCGAGGCGCTGGCGGTCTGGGCCAGGCGCGTGGCCATGGCGGCGGCCTCGGCCGACTGGCGCACGTTGGCCGTGAGCTGGGACAGCGAGGCCGAGGTCTGCTGCAGGCTGCTGGCGGATTCCTCGGTGCGGTTGGACAGATCGAGGTTGCCGAGCTTGATTTCGTCGGTGGCCGTCTTCATGGACTCCACGCCACCGCGCACATCCTTGAGCACGGAGCCGATCTGCTCCACGAAGGCATTGAAGGAGGCCGCGATCTGCGCCACCTCGTCGCGCCCCGACACCGGCAGGCGCTGGGTCAGGTCGCCACCGCCCGAACCGATCTTGTCCATGGCGTCGCGCACCTGGGACAGGCGGCGGAAGGACTGGGTGGTGAGCGCGGCCGATACGGCGGCTGCGAGCAGGGCCAGCAGCACGATGGCAATGCCCAGGGTCTGCAGCACGCTGCGCAGGCCCGACGTGGCTTCGGCCTTGTCCAGCGCGACCACCAGCAACCAGTCCGTGCCCTGCACGGGGCGGGCCTTGAGCAGCTTGGCGCTGCCGCCCAGCTCCACCTCCAGCGGCTCGGTGGCCGTGGCCAGGCCGGCCAGGGCCTGGGGTGTGAGCAGGGGCGAGATATCGGCAGCGGGCTTGAGCAGCAGCTTGGTGTCGGCATGGGCCAGGACCTGGCCGTCGCGGCTGACCACGAAACCCAGGCTGCCCGGCGTGGGACGTATGGCGGAGACGACCTCGCGCACGCCATCCAGGGGCACGGCCCCGCTGATCACGCCCTGCAGTGCGCCATCGCGCATCATGGGCGCCACGAAGGCCACATAGGGCACACCCGTGGTGGAGTCGCCATAGGGTTTGGTCAGGGTCAGCTTGCCGGCCTGCACGGCGGTCTTGTACCAGGGCCGCGCCGTGGGGTCGTAGTCCGGCGGCGTGCTGGTGGTGGACTTGAAGCTCTTGTCCTCCCAGCCCACGGTGGTGATGGGAAAGCCGCTGGCCTGGCCCATGTGGGCCGCGAAGCCCTGCGGATCTCCGTGCTCGATGACGCCTGCCGCGGCACGCACGGCCAGGCCCTTGGCGGCCACCCATTGGTCGATGGCCATGGTGTTGCCGGCCGTGATGGCATCCAGGTCCTGTTCGATGGTCTGAAAGGTGCTGCCGCGCACGATGTGGTACGTGGCTGCCCCCGTGATCGCGAGGGCGCAGACCACGGTGGCGGTGCTGATGGCAAGGATTTTGGAGCGGAGGGTCTGGAGCATGGCGTCGGGGAATGGCGGTGGGGCGCATGCCGCGATGCCGGGCATGCGGCGCTGTCATTAACGCACATCTTGTTTCAAATTTGACGTCATCTCCGAGGGCCGTGCGGGCCTGCCCCATGGCCGGGAAAGATCGCTCAGACGGAGGGATGCTGCGTTGCACCATTGCAGTGCGTTTTGACATGTTGCTGTAATGCAACCGTCGCGGGACTTTCATGGCCGCTTTCCACAATGGCGGCACGCAGGCAAACCGTGTGGCACAGGCAGGCTACCGACTGCGTCCAACATGACGAGGAAGGCTGGCATATGGACGTTCTGGACCCCATCCGCACCAAGGCGCTAGACGTCGCCAAGCCGGCGCTTTCCCCGCGGGCATCCGCACCCCAGGCCGCGGCGCAGCCGCTGCGGCTGGAGGTGCGCTGGGCCCGCCACCTCGACGAAGTCCGCCAGGTCCAGCGCCTGCGCCATGCCGTGTTCGCCGGCGAAATGGGCGCCGTGCTGCAGACGCCGCTGGCCGGTCACGACGTGGATGCCTTCGACGACTTCTGCGAGCACCTGATGGTCTGCGATGCCGAGCAGGGCGTGGTCATCGGCACCTACCGCCTGCTGACTCCCGCCCAGGCCCTGCGTGCCGGCGGCCTGTACAGCGACCAGGAATTCGACCTGGGGCCGCTGCAGGCATGGCGCCCGCGCATGGTGGAACTGGGGCGCAGCTGCGTCCACGCTTCGCACCGCCAGGGCGGCGTCATCCTGGCGCTGTGGGGGGCGCTGGCCGAGTTCATGCAGCGCAACCGCCTCGAAGCCATGGTGGGCTGCGCCAGCATTCCCATGCAGTATCCGGGCCTGGCCCACGGCGAGGGTCCGGCACGTGTCTGGCAGCAGCTGCGCCAGACCCATCTGGCCGAACCCGCGCTGCAGGTCAAGCCCCGCGTGGCCCTGCCCGAGGAACTGGCCTCGGTCAGCACCAGCGGCATGAGCGTGGAGCCTCCGGCCCTGATCCAGGGCTATCTGCGTACCGGCGCCAGGGTGCTGGGCGCGCCGGCCTGGGACAGCGACTTCAACACGGCCGACCTGCCCATCATGATGCGCATGCAGGATTTGCCCGCGCGCTACCACCGGCTGTTCCTGCGCGCCAGCAAGACGGAATGAGGGGAGTGGATCCGGTTTCTCGTGCAGTGGACCGGACCTTGGCATGGATCACACGGCTGTCATAAAGTCGGTGCATGATGCTGGATGTGGACTGACGCAGATCCCCGGCGGATGCAGGTGACCTGTATGCGATTTTCCGGGCCTTGGTCCACGCCAATTCAAGGCCGCAGCTTTCGGGCTGCGGCCTTTTTCATGGGCGCGCGCCGGCCAGCAGGCGCTGGTGCTCGATCTTCACGCAGCGGTCCTGCACCGTCCACAGGCCGGCGGCGCGGGCTTCGGCCAGCGCCGCATCGTTGACCACGCCCAACTGCAGCCACAGACAGCGCGCGCCCACGGCCACGGCTTCCCGGGCCAGGGGCGGGATGTCCTCGCCTTTGCGAAAGCAGTCCACCATGTCGATGCGCAGGCCCTGGGCGGCCAGCGCGGCCGCTGCCTGTGCCAGGCTGGCATGGGCGGGCTCGCCCAGGATGTGGCCGCCTTCGGTCGCCACCACGGGATTCACGGGCACGATGCGGTAGCCGTGCTGCTGCATATGGCTGGCCGCCTGGTGGCTGGGCCGCTGCGGCTGGGGGGACAGGCCGACCACGGCCAGGATGCGGCACTGCGTGAGGATGTCGCGCAGCAGTTCGTCGGTATCGCTCATGGGGCTGCAGTGTACGCAGCCCCGGGGGCATGCATGTCAGGCATGCGACGCACCAGAGCGGCGGCGCAGCATGGCACCCCAGGCCAGGCCCAGCACGGCCGCCGTGGCCGAGGCCAGCAGCACGCCCAGCTTGGCGGCATTGAGCAGGGCTTCGCTGTCGAAGGCCAGGGTGGCGATGAAGATGGCCATCGTGAAGCCGATGCCGGCCAGCAGCCCGGCCAGCAGGGTGGCGCTCCAGCCCATGCCCGGTGGCAGGGCGCACAGGCGCAGGCGTACGGCGATCCAGCAGCTGGCCACCACGCCCAGCGGCTTGCCCAACAGCAGGGCCAGGGCCACGCCCCACATCACGGCCGAGGCGCCGGCCACCTCGGTGGCAGCTCCCTGCAGCGGCACGCCGGCATTGGCCAGGGCGAACAGGGGCATGACGCCGAAGGCCACCCAGGGATGGAGGGAGGCCTGTACGCGCTCCACGGGTGCGGCGCTTTCGCGGTCCGCCAGTGCGTGAACGGGCGTGATCAGGCCCAGCACCACGCCGGCCAGCGTGGGGTGGGCGCCGGTCTGCCAGATGCCCCACCAGACCACGGCGCCGGGCAGCACATAGGCCCAGGCGCGGCGCACGCCCAGCGACTGCAGCACGAACACGCCGGCCAGGCCGGCGGCGGCCACGATCAGCTGGCTCCATTGCAGCCCGCCCGAATAGAACAGGGCAATGATGAGCACGGCCACCAGGTCATCGATGATGGCCAGTGCCAGCAGAAAGACGCGCAGCGCAGGCGGCAGGCCGCGGCCCAGCAGGGCCAGCACGCCCATGGCGAAGGCGATGTCGGTGGCCGTGGGAACGGCCCAGCCGTTGCGCAGCGGCGGCGCGGCATTGAAGGCCAGGAAGACCAGGGCCGGGGCCACCACGCCGCCCAGGGCGGCGATCACGGGCAGGAGGGCCTGGCGCGGCTGGGCCAGCGCGCCAGAATGCATCTCGCGACGTATTTCCATGCCGACGACGAGGAAGAACACGCTCATCAGCGCATCGTTCACCCAGAAGTGCAGGGATTGCGAGATCTGCCAGGGCCCCAGTCCCAGCGACAGGGGGGCGTGCCACAGGGCCTCATAGGCCGGTGCCCAGGCCGAGTTGGCCCAGACCAGGGCGGCGGCCGCGGCCAGCAGCAGGACGATGCCGCCCGCAGCCTCGGCATGCGACCAGCGGCGCAGCAGGGCGCCGATGCGATCGGCCCAGGGCAGGAAAACGGGAATGCGCGGCGCAGACGGCCGCGTCACAGGGGTATGGGTCATGGCAGGAGAGCCCGGGATCTTTGCATCCAAGGCCATGCGCGCAGGCGGCCCGACCTGCGCTGTCAATACCTGCCCCGCCGCCCCATGCGGCCAGGACACCCGACGTGCATTATAAAAAACGGACAGGCCATGGTGCCGGGCGCCGGGCCAAAGTCCCCACGGGCCGACCGGGGCTCAGCCCTGTTCGGCGTCCTGGCGTCCCACGCATTCGGCCAGCAGGCCCAGGGAGGACAGGGCGACCATGAAGACGATGAACACATAGGCGGCCGTCGCCACGCCCAGGCTCATGCTGAAGCCCCATTGCAGCACCGAGCAGGCCATTCCAGCCTGTGGGTACAAGGCCGTGCACTGGGCGGCAGCGGGCATGTGCACATACCAGGTGATGGCCACGAGCATGGTGGCCGCCACCAGGCCGGCATGGGCCCAGGCATGTGGCTGGGGGTGGTAGAGCGCGTAGATCAGTGCGGCGGGGACGGCCATGCCCCAGACGAACATCATCAGCCAGCTGAACACTGGCGAGAACGCGAGCGCCGATTGCAGCCAGCCCATCTTGGGCAGGCCGTTGACAAAGCCCAGCAGGTCCCAGACAAAGGGCAGGACGATGCCCGCCACGGCGAGGCTGGCAAGCCCCAGTGCCAGCAGCAGGCCCTTGCCGCGCGAGCGGTGGTGCGCACCCGGCGAAGGCTGCGAATGGGTGATCAGTGCATGCATGGCCCATCTCCTGTGTCGTGCAGGCGGGCAGTGGCCGCGCAGATGGGTCCGGAGCGGGCGGCGGCTGCCGCGTCTGGCGTTCGGTTGCTTAGGTCCCCGGATGGTTTCAGTCTAGGACGTGGTGCGGCGCAACAGGTGTAGGCCTGGAACTGACCCGCACTGGGGTTTGTCCCAGGGGCTACAGCGAGGCCAGCGCGGCCAGCACCTCGCCACGGGACAGCAGCTCGCTGAGCACCACGGGCGGCTTGCCGGGCGCGTAGAGCACGTAGACGGGCACGCCGCTGCGGCCCAACTGCTGCAGCGCGGCCGTGATGGCCGGATCGCGCCGTGTCCAGTCGGCGCGCAGCAGGGCCACGCCGCGCTGGTCGAAGGCCGCCACCACCTCGTCGTGGCTGAGCGTGGTGCGCTTGTTGACCTGGCAGGTCACGCACCAGGCAGCCGTGAAGTCCACGAAGACGGGCTTGCCCTCCGACTGCAGGGCGGCCACGCGCTCGGCCGACCAGGGCTGCCAGCGCTCGCCCGTCGCTGCTCGGGCCACGGCGGCATCTGCAGGCTGCTCTGCGATCAGGGGGGCGGCCTGGTACAGCAGGCCCGCCGATGCCAGCAGTACCAGGGCCACGAGGGCGATGCGCGTGCGGCCCTGCAGGGTCAGCGACCAGACCAGGGCGCTGAAAGCCAGCAGCAGGGCCAGCAGGGCGGCGGCCGCGTCCATGCCGCTTTGCTGGCCCAGCACCCAGACCAGCCACACCACGGTGGCGAACATGGGAAAGGCCATGGCCTGGCGGAAGGTCTGCATCCAGGCGCCAGGGCGTGGCAGCCAGCGCACCACGGCGGGCACGAAGCTCGCCAGCAGATAGGGCGCGGCCATGCCCAGGCCCAGGGCCGCGAACACGGCCAGCGCCTGCAGTGGGGGCATGTCGATGGCAAAGCCCAGCGACGCACCCATGAAGGGGGCCGTGCAGGGCGAGGCGATGGCCACGGCCAGCACGCCCGAGAGAAAGGCATCGGCCACAGGGTGGCGGGCATGGGCGGCGGCCCAGCTGCCGGGCAGCATGCGACCGAATTCGAACATGCCGGCCAGGTTCAGGCCCAGCAGGGTGAACAGGGCGGCCAGCAAGGCCACGATGGGAGGCGACTGCAGCTGAAATCCCCAGCCCAGCTGTTCGCCGGCCGCGCGCAGGCCCAGCAGCAGGCCGCCCAGCGCCAGGAAGGACAGCAGCACGCCGGCCGTATACGCCAGGCCGCCCAGGCGCTGGGCGCGCCGGTCCTGGCCATGGCGTGCAAAGCCCAGGATCTTGATGGCCAGCACGGGGAAGACGCAGGGCATGAGGTTGAGGATCAGGCCGCCGACCAGGCCGCCCAGCAAGGCCATCCACAGGCCGGTGGCGCTGGAGGCCGGCGCGGCCGCGGCCTGGTTGGCCGCCAGGGCTGCGGCCAGGGCCGGCGACACCGTTGCCATGGCGGCGGCGGCCCAGCGGCCCTGTACCTGGGCCTGGCTGCGCCAGGCCACGGCCTGCCCCTGGGCCAGGGCGCCTTCGCGTTCGGCGGGCGGCAGGGCCAGGACCACGGCCAGCGTGGCGGGCGTTTCGCCGCGCATTTCGGACAGGGGCAGCTCGGCTTCCCAGGTGGCGCCGTCCCAGCGTTGCTGCCAGTCCTTGCCCAGTTCGGCCGCGTGATGGAAGGTGTCGGTGGACTCGGGGTAGAAGTCCAGGGTGCGGCCCTGCAGTGTCTCGGGCAGACCTTCGACGCGCAGGCGTACGCGCTGGGCGGGCAGGGTGCCGGGCGCTGCCGCGGCGGTGCCGGCCAGCACCTGGGCCTGGGCAGGACCGGTCAGGGCCTGGGGCCTGAGGGCCCAGGCCCGGGCGAAGTCCTGGCCCTGGGCCGCCGTGCTGCCTTGCACGGGCAGCTGCAGTTGGAAGTCTCCTTCCTCGGGAATGCATTCCACGCGGCAGACCAGCCAGCTGGCATGCAGGCGCAGCTCCAGCATGCCCGAGGCTGGGGGCTTGAAATCGGAGGCCACCCGGACGGGAACCGGCAGCAGCAGCCGGCCTTCGTAGCCATAGTTGACCAGAGGGCCGACGCGCAGGGCCTCGGGCACGGGCCATTCGATGGCGCCAGGCGTCAAGCCCTCTGGCAATTGCCAGGCCAGTTCGGTGGCCAGGCCCGAGTCACCGGCGTTCTTCCAGTAGGTGTGCCAGCCGGGCTGGTGCTCCACCAGCAGGCCTAGCCACAGCGTCTGGCCCGGCTGCACGCCCTCGGGAGCCTGGGCCACGAGCTCGGCGCGCACGCGCGGAGTTTCCACGGTGGCGGCGGCACTGGCGGTTTTGAGGCGGATCTGTGCGCCTGCGCCCGGCGAGGCCAGGCTGGCGAACAGCAGGATCAGGGACGCCAGCCAGAAGGAGAAGGCGGGGCGCAGTGAAGACGGGTGAAGGGGCATGGCGGACTGTGGGAGGCTCCGGCGGCGGTTTTGGTTCCCGCGGTCTGCGGAGCCCTGGCGGCCGTGGTGATTGGCAAAACGTATCGTCGCATAGCTGCTTGGTATTGGACAGGCGGCACCCGGCATGGCGATCATGGATGCGCCACCCCTCGGGGATAGAGCACTACAGGAGACAAGCACCATGGTGGAGACTTCACGCCGTCATTTCCTGGCCGCCGCGGCGGCCACCGCCGCTGCCGGCGCACTGCCCGTGGCGGGGCGGGCCGCGGCCTATCCCGACAAATCCGTGCGCGTCATCGTGCCGTTTCCGGCCGGTGGCACCACCGACGTGGTGGCTCGGCTGACCATGCAGAAGCTGGGCGAGCTCACGGGCCAGTCCTTCGTGGTGGACAACAAGGGGGGGGCCAACGGCGTCATCGGCACCGAGCTGGCGGCGCGCGCCGCGCCCGACGGCTACACGTTGCTGATGAACACCGCGGGCGCACAGACCTTGAGCCCCGTGCTCTACAAGACCAGCTATGAAGCCCTGGCCAGCTTCGAGCCCGTCAGCCACCTCTGCGATGTGGGCTTCATCGTCATCGCGCGCAAGGATCTGCCGGCCAACAGCCTGCAGGAACTGGTCGGCCTGGCGCGCCAGGGCCGCTCGCTGAGCGCCTCCTCGGGCAGCAGCATGATCGCCCTCATCACCGAGCAGTTCAAGAAGGTCATCGGTGCGCCCGGCATCGTCAACGCCCAGTACAAGGGCACGGCGCCCCAGATGCAGGCCGTGGTGGCTGGCGAAGTGGACTTTTCCTTCGACTCCTTCACCTCGGTGGAGATGATCCGCACGGGCAAGGTCAAGGCCCTGGCCGTGGTGCTGCCCCAGCGCGCCGAAGGCTTTCCCCAGGTTCCCACCATCAAGGAGGCCGGGGTGGACGGCATGGGCTTCAGCTCCTGGTCCGGGCTGCTGGCGCCCAGGGGCACGCCCCGTGAGATCGTGGCCCAGCTGGCGCAGCAGATGGACAAGGTCATGCAGATGCCCGATGTGCTGGCCAAACTCAGGAGCTACAGCTATGTGCCGCGCCGCGGCACGCCCGAAGAGTTCGCGCGCCTGATCGAATCGGACAACGAGCGCTGGAAACGCATCGTCAGGGACACGAACATCAAGCTTGAATAGCCGGGGCATCGCCCTGCGGCCCGGCATGACACGCTCTAAGATCGGGGTCATGCAAGCATCCAAGTCCGTCAACAGGGCCCCCTCCGGCCTGCAGGCCTGGCCTTCGCGCTGGTGGGCCGAGGTCTCGGCGCGCGATTTCGCCCTGGCACAGGCCGGCCTGGCAGCCGACACCGTGGCTGTGCTGCCCGTGGCTGCCGTGGAGCAGCATGGCCCCCATCTGCCCCTGTCCGTGGATGCACGGCTGTTGCAGGGCGTGGTCGATGCGGCCCTGCCCCTGTTGCCGGACAGCCTGCCGGTGCTGTTCCTGCCGCCCCAGAACCTGGGCTTCAGCGTGGAGCATCAGTCCTACGCCGGCACGCTGAGCCTGACGCCGGCGACCCTGATCGCGCTGTGGACCGAGCTGGGCGCCTGCGTGGCGCGCGCCGGCGTGCGCAAGCTGCTGCTGCTCAACGGCCATGGCGGCCAGGTCAGCGTCATGGACATCGTGGCCCGCGAACTGCGCATGCGCCATGGATTGCTGGTCTACAGCAGCAGCTGGTTCGGCCTGGTGGACGAGGCGGCCAATGCGCAGTTCAGTGCCCACGAGCACCGCTTCGGCATCCACGGTGGCGAGGTCGAGACCTCGATGATGCTGCACCTGGCGCCTGCCACGGTGCGCATGGAGCATGCGCGAGACTTCCATTCCAGCTCGCAGGACCGGGCCGAACGCCATGCGCTGCTGGGCAATGGCAAGAGCGCCAAGATGGGCTGGGCCATCGAGGATTACAACCCCTGCGGTGCCGTGGGCAACGCGGCGGCGGCCACGGCCGAGCGCGGCGCGGCCATGGTGGCGGCGTCGGCGCGCGGCCTGGTCCAATTGCTGGGCGAAATCCACAGCCTGGCGCCCGATACCGTGGGCCGGCCGGCGCAGCCGCTGCAGGACGCGGACGGGTCCTGAGGGCCGTCAGGTCATTGCCTGGGGATCTTGGCGCTGACGATCACATCGCCCCAGCGCCTGATTTCGGACTGCAGCAACTGGGCCGTTTGCTCGGGCGTGCTGGACTGGGCCTGCACATTCATTTCACGCAGCTTTTGCGTGACCTCGGGCGAATTCACGGCCGCGGCGATTTCCTTGTTCAGGCGCGCAATGATGTCGGGCGGGGTCTTGGCGGGCGCAGCCAATGCGTTCCAGGACGATGCCACAAAGCCCTTGACGCCCGATTCCTGGGCCGTGGGAATTCCGGGCAGCAGGGGCGAGCGCTTGTCGCCGGTCACGGCCAGCAGGTTGACGGCCTTGGACGTGATCTGGCCCATGATGGGCGTGAGAATTTCCACGGCCGCATCGATCTGCTTGCCGCGCAGCGCCGTGACCACGGCGGGCGTGCCGTTGAAGGGCACGATCTGCGCATCGATGCCGGCCGAAGTCTTGAACAGTTCGGCCGCCAGGTGCTGGGTGCTGCCGATGGCGATGCTGCCGATGTTGAGCTTGCCGGGGTTGGCTTTGGCATAGGCCATGAGGTCGGCCATGCTCTTGAAGCGAGAATCGCTGGCCGTCAGCACGCCGATGTCGAAATAGCCCAGCGTGGAAACCGGCGTGAAGTCCTTGACCATGTCGAAGGGCAACTGGTTGAACAGGCCCACGGTGACGGCGCTGCCGTTGGACATCAGGAACAGCGTATGGCCGTCGGGCGCCGACTTGGCCACGGTATCGGCTGCGACGATGCCGCCGGCGCTGGGCTTGTTGTCGATGATGACCGGCTGGCCCAGCTGGGAGGCCAGCTTTTGCGCCACGATGCGCGAGGTCACATCGGCCACGCCGCCGGCGCCAAAGGGCACGACGATGCGTATGGGCTTGTTGGAAAGGGGCTGGGCCTGGGTGGTGCCCAGGCCGGCCAGCAGCAGGCTGGCGCAGGCCAGGGCATGGCGTGCGAATTGGCGTTTGTTCATGGCTGTCTGTGGCAACAGTTGTCTCTTTGCCGGCCAGTGTGGCAAAAAAACCCGGCCTGACCCAGAGCGTGCGCGTTCTGGCTGTTATGCCGTGGTGCGATAGCTGCCCTGCGGCGAACACAGGCTGAGGGCGCCCCGCGGCGTGGACAGGCTGGCCCGCAGGCACGCGCCGCCCTGGGTCGCCGCCTGCATCGTGGCCAGTTCCAGGGCCTGGCCGGCCTGCCGCAGCCGTGCCGCCCCGGGATGGGACAGTTCCAGGGACTGCAGTTGCAGGCCGCTGGCGGGCAGGCCCTCGCAGGGATGTTGGTCACCCCACTGGATCAGCGTGGGCAGACAGCCATCCATCAGGCGTTGGCCATCGGCGCGCAGGCTGATCTGCCACTGCAGCAGGCCCCGGGGCGTGGCCCGGCTGGCGGCCACGGGCGTGCCGCGCTCCAGTTCCAGGGCCGACAGGGTCTGCGTGGCGGCCGCGATGTCGGGCACACTGGCCACCCAGTGCACCAGCTGCGGCCCCTGTTGCGCCACCTGGGCCTGCAGCCGTGTGTCGTCCATGTCGAACCAGCGCCTGTGGCCTGATGGCAGGGTGGGCCTGGCGGCCGGGTTCACGGCGATGATTTCGAGGTAGGCGCGCGGATGGGCAGGGCTGGACACATCGACCAGGCGGTTGTGGGTTCCCATCAGGCCATGCTCGCCGCCTGCCGCGGGCTCCACCCCCAGCACCTGCCGGCACCAGTCCGCGCCGGAGGCGAGGTCGCTGGCCACTACCACGAGATGGTCGATGCAGGCGTTCATCATGCGGTGTTTATACGCTGTTGTCACCGGCCTGCGGTGGCCTGCATTCCAGTGGTCCCTGGCGCCGCGTTCCCCCTGCGGCGAAGCCGGAGAAGGGGAATGCGTGCAGTGCCCCGGAGGTGCCTCCTCTCACGCATGCGTGACCCAGTCCCGGTGCTCTGCGCTGTCCAGGTGGTTGAGCGTGTTGAAGGTCTGCAGCATCAGCCGCTTGGGGCTGGTGCTGAATTCGGTCACGGCGCTGTTGCGTATGCGCATGTTCAGCGCGATGGTGACTTCGGGCGAGGTGCCCAGCACATGGCCCACGGCCGTGGAAATGGGGCCACCGCTGCTGACCAGCAGTACGTTCCGGTCTGCATGTTCGTGGCGCACGCGTTCCAGCACCTGGCGCACGCCTGCGGAAAAGGCATCCCAGCTGGGCATGCCCTCGGGACTGATGGTGCCGGCCATCCACTGGGCCAGGGCATCGCACAGCAGACGGAAGTGGTGGCGGTACAGCTCGGGCGTATCGGGCCGGGGCAGGGGCGCGGGGTGGATGGCACGCAGCAGGGCGCCGCTGTCGTATTCATCCAGGCCGGCAAGCACCTGCGGCGCGGGCGCCAGGCCGCCCAGGCCTTCGGTGATGCCGGCCAGCGTCTGCGCATGGCGCCGCAGCGTGCCTGTGTAGACGGCATCGAAGCGCAGGTCCCGCTCGCGCCAGTAGGCGCCCAGGCGCTGCGACTGTGCCTTGCCGCGCTCGCTGAGCTGGTCGTAGTCGTCGGCGCCAAACGAGGCCTGGCCGTGGCGCACAAGATAAAGGGTTCCCATGGCGCGGATTGTGGCCAGCCGCGGGGCCGCCGTTTGTCCTGCGGGCGACTGGCTGCCGCCTTGGCGACAGCCGCCTACAGCAGCACCTGGCCGCGCACGCACTCCACGACATCGCCTCCGATCCACAGCGCGCCCTGGCCATCCTCGCCGACATGGACGCGGCCGTCGCGCCCCACGCAGCAGCCCTGGCTGGCGATGTAGGGCGGGTGCAGCAGCCCCTGGCCGCGCAGCCACAGGGCCAGGCTGGCGTTGAGGCTGCCGGTCACGGGGTCCTCGTTCACGCCCACGGGGCTGGCAAAGCCGCGCACTTCGAGACGGGGGGCCGCCTCGGCCTGGCGCTGGCCCGTGGCGAAGGCGCGGGCCTCGCGGCTGCTGCGGCCGATCAGGGCCGGCGCATCGTCCACCGTGTCGTAGAGGGCGCAGGCGCCGACCTTGGTGTTCAGCGCCTTGAGACGGCCATGGTCGGGCTCCAGGCCCAGTACCTGGTCGGGATGCTCCAGCAGCACGCCCATCCAGCGCGGACCGTTGTCCAGCCAGGCAGCCCGCCGGATCTGGTCGGGCTGCACACCCAGGGCCTGTGCCACGTCGGCCAGCAGGCCCGGCTCCACGGCGCCGATGTCCGTGGCCGGCGCCTCGAAGGCCAGGCGTTCGCCCTGGCGCTCGATGGCCACCAGGCCCTTGGCGCATTCCTGGACGATGCGGCCGTTCTGCCGGGGCCGTCCACCCTGGGACAGCCAGGCATGGCAACTGCCCAGGGTGGGATGGCCGGCAAAGGGCAGCTCGCCGCCGGGCGTGAAGATGCGCACGCGGTAGTCGGCGCCGCCCGCCAGGCCGGCCTCGGTGGGAGGCAGCAGGAACGTGGTTTCCGACAGCTGGGTCCAGGCGGCGAAGGCCTGCATCCTGGCGTCGTCGAGGTCCGTGGCGTCCAGCACCACGGCCAGCGGATTGCCCAGATAGGGCCGGGCCGTGAACACATCCACGGTCATGAAGGGGCGCTGGCGGGGAATGGTGGTCGTGGTCATGGCGGTGGGCAGGCAGGGTGGATGAAAAAGGCCGGCGCAAGGCCGGCCTGGTGGCGATGGCGGCCCTGTGCCGGGCCGCTGGGGCCTCGCGGCGGGCACATGCCCGCCGCATGGGCTCACAGCATCGAGCGGATGGCGTCGGCCAGGGCAGCAATGCCCTTGTCGATCTGTTCCACGGAGACGGTCACATAGGACAGGCGCAGGGTGTTGGCCTGGGCGTCGCCCGCATAGAAGGGTGCGCCGGGCACGAAGGCCATGCCACGGTCCACGGCGGCCGGCAGCAGTTTTTGCGCGTCCATGCCCTGGGGCAGGCGCACCCACAGGAACATGCCGCCCACGGGGCGCGTCCACTGCACGTCCAGGCCGCTCATTTCGCGGTCCAGTGCGCTGAGCATGGCATCGCGCTGCAGCTTGTACATGGCGCGGATGGTAGGCACGTGGCGGTCCAGGAAACCGTCCTTGATGACCTCGGACACCACGCGCTGGTTGAAGCCGGGCGTGTGCAGGTCGGCGGCCTGCTTGGCCTGCAGCAGCTTGTTGTAGATGGCCTTGGGCGCGACCAGGAAGCCGATGCGCAGGCCCGGCGCCAGGACCTTGGAGAACGAGCCCAGGTAGATCACGCCCTCGGGGTTGCGCGCGGCCAGCGGCAGTGCCGGCGGCTGCTCGAACCACAGGTCGCCATAGGGGTTGTCTTCGATAAGGGGAATGTCCAGCTCGCGGGCCTTGTCGGACAGGGCCTGGCGGCGTGCCTCATCCATGGTGCGGCCCGTGGGGTTCTGGAAGTTGGGCAGCACATAGGCCAGTCGGGCCTTGTCGGCACCGCTGCCGGCCTTGGCCACGAAGTCCTCGATGACGATGCCGTTCTCATCGCTTTCCACACCCACGGCGATGGGCTCCTGCGGGGCGAAGGCCTGCAGGGCGCCCAGGTAGGTGGGCTTTTCCACCAGCATGCGGCTGCCGCGGTCCAGGAAGACCTTGCCGATCAGGTCCAGCGCCTGCTGCGAGCCCGTGGTGATCAGCACCTGGTCGGGATCCACTTCCCAGGGCAGGAAATCGGCCACGGCCTGGCGCAGCGGGGCAAAGCCTTCGCTGGTGGCGTACTGCAGGGCAGAGGCACCGTCGCGCTGCATCACGGTCTGGCAGGCCTCGGTGAAGGCTTCCAGCGGAAAGGCCTTGGGCGAGGGCAGCCCGCCGGCCATGCTGATGATGCCAGGGCGGTCGGTGAGCTTGAGGATCTCGCGGATGGCGGAGGGGTTCATCTTGGCAGCACGTTCTGCCAGCGTCCAGGTCGTCATAAAAAGCTTTGAGGTGTCTGCGGTGCCCGCCATGCGGGCGGGCTGGTATGTGTTTCCATGCCCTTGTGTGGCACGGGCCGGCCGCATGCGAAGAGCGCATGTCCGATAGGGTCTGCGCTCTTGCGCCGGCAATGAGGGTATTTTGTCGCGGCTGCGGAGGGTTTGCGCTTCCTCCCTTCAATAGCTGGGCAGGCCAGTACGGCCTTTGCGGGAATGCGGAGGAAGGACCCTCATGCGGCCATCATCCACAGCGCCGTCAGCGCCAGCAGCGCCGCCATGGCGCGGTTGAACCACAGCAGCCGCCGGCCCTGTGCCAGCCAGTGGCGCAGCAGCGCTCCCACGCAGGCATAGAGCAGGTTGCTGAAAAAGGCATAGGCCGCCATGACCGGCAGGACCACGGACAGCCGGGGATACAGGTCCTCGTGGCCCGCGATCCAGTTGGCCACGATGGCCAGGGCCAGCAGCCAGGCCTTGATGTTCACGAACTGCAGGCCCACGCCCTGCCAGAATCCGACCTGCAGCGGCTGTTCGCTGGCCGAGGCCAGGCGCGCATTGCGGCTGAGCCTGACGGCCATCCACAGGAGGTAGGCGATGCCGGCGGCCTTGATCACCAGCAGCAGCACGGGCTGGGCCAGCACGGCCGCGCCCACGCCCAGCGTGCTCAGCACCAGCAGCACGCACCATCCCACGGGCACGGCGACGACGAAGCGCATTGCCGTGCGCAGGCCATGGTTGGCCGCAAGGGCGGTGGACAGTGTGGTGTTGGGACCGGGGCTGAAGCTCATGGAGGCGGCCAGCAGCAGCAGGGCGGTGAATTCTGACGGTGGCATGGGGCGGTGGCGGCTCGGGTCTCCAGGCTGAAAAGGGGCTGTTTCCGGCAGCAGGCCCAGGCCTTCACCACAGCACGAGGGTTTTGAATGTACGCTGAGCACCTGTACAGTAACAATACAGTTGAACCCTCAATTGCAAGTTCTGTATTGGTGTCTGTCACGATACAGTGAATTCCTGGTGACTTCTCCATGCCCCCCGTTCTTCTTTCGCGGCAGGCGCCGCAGACCCTGAGCACCCAGCTGGCCGAACGCCTGGCCGAACGCATACGCATGCGCCTGCTGCCCGCGGGCGCGCGCCTGCCTTCGGTGCGCGAATGTGCCCGGCAGCAGGGCGTGAGCACGCATACCGTGGTGGCGGCCTATGACCTGCTGCAGGCCCAGGGCCTGGCCGAAGCGCGGCCGCAGAGCGGGTTTTTCGTGCGCGACTTCGTGCAGGACGTGCCGCCGCTGCAGCCTGGCCAGGCCCGGGCCGCGCCACCCGATGAGCCCGAGCGCGTGCCCCAGGGCACGCGCATCAATGCCTCCATGCTGGTGCGCGGCATGTTCCACCAGAGCGTGGGCGGCAAGCCCCAGCCCGGCACGGGCGTGTTGCCGGCCGAGTGGCTGGAGGCCGGCTTTCTGGGCGCGGCCATGCGCCGCGCCAGTTCGGGCAAGTCGCTGCACGACAGCTGTGTGCGCTACGGCGATCCGCTGGGGGACATCCACCTGCGCGAAGCCCTGTCGCGCCGCCTGGCCCGCCTGGGCCTGGCCGCCGCACCCCAGCACATCATCACCACCATGGGCGCCACGCATGCGCTGGACGTGGTCAGCCGGGCCCTGTTGCAGCCCGGCGACCCGGTCATGGTCGAGGAACCCGGCTGGACCGTGGAATTCGCGCGGCTGGCTTCCCTGGGCATGCGCGTGCTGCCCGTGCCGCGCGGTCCCGACGGGCCTGACCTGGACGTCATGCAGCGCTATTGCGAAAGCTGTGCGCCCAAGCTGTACGTGAGCGTCAGCGTGCTGCACAACCCCACGGGCTACAGCCTGTCGCCGGCCAGCGCCCATGAGGTGCTGCAGCTGGCGCGGCGCTATGGCTTTTACGTGGTGGAGGACGACACCTATGGCGATATCGCGCCCGATCACGCGGCGCGTGTCACCGTGCTGGACCGGCTCAGCCACAGCATCTACGTCAGCGGCTTCGCCAAGCTGCTGGTGCCCAATTGGCGCGTGGGTTACCTGGCGCCGCCGCCGGCCCTGGTGGAAAAGCTGGTCGACACCAAGCTGCTGTCCACGCTGACCACGCCTTCGCTGATGGAGCGTGCCCTGGCCTACTGCATGGACCAGGGCCAGCTGCGCCGCCATGCCGAGCGCCTGCGCCAGCACCTGGCCAAGGCGCGCACCCGCAGCGTGGCGCTGGCGCGGCAGGCTGGCGGCCGCTTCGTGGCCGAGCCCGCAGGCATGTTCGGCTGGGTGGACACCGGCGTGGACACCGAAACCCTGGCCCAGCGCCTGCTCGACCAGGGCTACCTCATCGCTCCCGGCGCCATGTTCCACGCGGGCCGCCAGCCCAGCACCTGCATGCGCATCAACTTCGCCACCACCCAGGAGCCCGCGTTCTGGCACATCTTCGAACGCGAAGTCAAAGCCCTGCGCGGCAGCGCATAAAGCCAGGCAGCCCGTCAGTCAGTGAACGGCAGGCAGGAGGGGAAGGAAAAAAAGAAGTGGGCAGCTTCAGCCCGCAAGCATGCACAGCGCCAACAACTGGCGCGCCCCAAAGTGAGGGACACCGGGCAAGGGCCTGGGCCGGCCGCGCCGCCGAGAGGGTGTCGCCGGCTGCCCGTACGCCCCCTCCCCCGCGAAGCGGGTAGAGAGGCGCCGTGCCGCGCAGCGGCTCAGGGAGGTGACACCAGTGCAGTCAATGCGCCCGCATCTTCGTGCGCAGCCGCGCGATCGCCTGGCTGTGCAGTTGGCAGATCCGCGATTCGGTGACGCCGAGCACGGCGGCAATTTCCTTGAGGTTCATGTCGTGCTCGTAGTACATGCCCATGATGTACTGCTCGCGTTCGGGCAGGGCCTTGATGGCTTCGACCAGGGCCACGCGCAGGCGCTGGTCGCGCAGCAGGGCAAAGGGGTCGGCTCCGCTGTCGGCCACATGGCGTTCCAGGAAGTCCTCGCCCTCGTCGCCGCCCGGCGACATGTCTTCCAGGTAGACGAGCTGGGTGCCGCGCACCTTGCCCAGCAGGGATTGGTAGTCGTCCAGGCTCATGCCCAGTTCATCGGCGATTTCGGATTCCAGGGGCGTGCGGCACAGGCGCTGCTCCAGGCGGTGCAGGGCCTGTTCGATGTCCTTTTGGCTCTTGCGCGAGCTGCGGCTCATCCAGTCGCCGTCGCGCAGCTCGTCCAGCATGGCGCCGCGTATGCGCTGGCTCGCGAAGGTCTCGAACTGAACGCCCTGCTCGCTCTCGAAGCGCGATAGCGCCTCGGCCAGGCCGATCATGCCAACCTGGATCAGATCGTCGAGCTCCACATTGGGCGGCAGCTTGGCGATCATGTGCAGCGCGATCCGGCGTACCAGCGGCACATGCCGACGGATCAGCGCATCGCGGTCGAGTTGGCCTTTGGCGGTGTACATGGCAGTCAGTGGCTCCAGACAGGATACGCAGGCAGCGGCGTGAAGCCGGCGGCCAGGGTCTGGCCGCCATGGGGCAGCACGCTGCCGGCATGGTTGAGCATGTGCAGCGCCAGGCGCTGCAGGTCCGGTGCATGGTGGGTCCGCACGGTCAGCAGCGCGGGGGCCTGTCCCAGATGGCGCTGTGCGCATTGCAGCAGCGCGTCGATCTGGGCCTGGCCGCGTGCCGCATCTTCGGCACGGCTGCGAACGCTGCTTTGCTTGCGGCGCCAGTCATAGCATGCCACACCCTCGTCCTGCGGTGTCTGCAGGACACGGGCCAGCACGCACTGCAGGCCGGCCTGAAGGGCCAGCTGCTTGATCTGGCGGTAGCTGTCCTGCACGCGCGGGCCGCTGTCGGGCAGGGCCATCAGGGGACGCACGTCCTCGTTGACCAGGGTGCGGGCCAGGATGTCGGCGTCGGCGTAGACGACCAGGATGGCGTAGCCGCGCACATGGCGCTGCAGCCAGTCCATGGCCGAGGTGCCGGCCTGGCGTGCCTGCGCTGCCAGCAGGTCCAGGCCCAGGTGGGCGGGCAGCACGGCCACGGAGTGGCGCTGGGGTTCGGGATGCAGGCCGGTGCGGGCCTGCCACACGCTTTGCTGCAGCAGTTGGGCCAGTCCCGGGGCATCGGGCGTTTCGGTCTGGCTGGCGTCGAGCACCAGCACGGTGTGGCCCAGGCGCTGCAGGCAGTCGCAGACCGGCCACAGCAGGGATTGCTCGGTCTGGCCCGCAGGGTCGGATGCACGGTCGCGCACAACGGCCAGGACGCGCAGTTCGGCCGGTGCCGCCGAGCCGGGCTGGCCATGCAGGCCCAGGCCCTGGTGCTGGGCGGGGAAATGCTCAAGCATGGCCGGGCTCGCTGTCTGCCATGGCGGGGCCGGAAGGCGTGAAAAAGAAGTCCAGGTCCAGGGCCTTGGGATCGAAAGCCGAGCGCGCGGGTGCGCGCATCGAGGCCGAGACCAGTTGCTGGGCATCGGCACGCTCCCAGTCCTCGGGCACGCGCTGGCCGTTGGTGATGCCGCGCAGCTGCAGCTGGTGGCGGATCAGGGTGTCCACCGAGGGGCCGAGCTTCACGGCCTCGTCGACCTTGGTCAGGATGGCCTGGCTGGAGCCGCGGGCCTTGAAGGCCTGCATGACGTCGTCCAGCGATTCGCCCTGGCCGGCGGCGTTCACGGCCAGCAGCTTGTGCACGCCGGGCAGGTCCAGCAGGTCCAGGATTTCGTCCTTGCGCGGGTCGCGCGGGGCCACGCCCGTGGTGTCGATCAGCACCAGTTGCTTGTTGGCCAGCAGGCCCAGCAGATCCTGCAGGGCGGCGCGGTCATGGGCCAGGTGGGCGACCATGCCCAGCATGCGGCCGTAGGAGCGCAGCTGGTCGTGGGCGCCGACGCGGGAGGTGTCCAGGGTGATCAGGCCCACGCTGGAGGCGCCGTACTTGGCAGCGCACAGGGCGGCGAGCTTGGCCGTGGTGGTGGTCTTGCCCACACCCGTGGAGCCGACCAGGGCGAAGACGCCGCCCTGTTCATGCAGGGGCGCCTGTTCGGCGTCGGTGCGCAGATTGCGCTCCAGCACCTGCATCAGCCAGCGCACGGAGTCGGAGGCCGACAGGTCCTGGGGCAGGTGCTCGATGAGGGCGCGCGACAGGGCGGGCGAATAGCCTGCGCGGATCAGCTTGTGGGTCAGATTGGACTGGATGGGGCTTTGGCGCGTCTGGCCCAGCCAGGTCAGGGTGTTGAAGCGTTCCTCGATGAGGTCGCGCATGGACTGCAGCTCTTCGCGCAGGGCCAGGGGCGCGGCCGGCGCTTCGGCGCGCACGGATTCACGCAGCGGCGCCTCGGCAGAGGCACGCAGTGGGTTGTGGCGCGCCACGGGTGCCGCCGGTGCCTGGACCTGGGCCGCACGGGGCTGGGCCATGGTGGCTTGCTGGGCCGTGGATTCGCGCAGTGCATCACCCAGGCTGCGACGCTGGGCGAAGCTGGGCAGGGGCTCGTCCATCTCCACGCCGGCCTCGTGGCGGCGGCGCAGCATGCGCTCGCGCACATAGTCCTGGAAGGACAGCGTGCTCATGGCCAGCTGTTCGGTGTCTTCCTGCACGCTTTGGCGCATGCTGGCGGGGTCGACGCTGGCCTCGGCCTGCAGGGATGCTGCCTGTGTGGCGCGCGGCTGCTGGGGAGCCTGGGCGGCCTGGGCGGGACGCGGCAGCGGGCGCAGGCCCGTGCCTTCCTCGGCGGCGCGGCGCTCCAGGGCCTGCTGCAGCGGCGAGCCGGCGGCGGACGCGTGGCCCAGCGTGTCCTCGGCCGTGGCCATGACCTCCACGCCATCGGGCGTGGGGCGGTTGGAGAGGATCAGTGTGCCCTCGCCGAAAGCCATGCGCGCCTTGGCCAGGGCCTCGCGGGAGGTAGGGGCGTAGAAGCGTTTGATGTTCATGCGGATGCACCTTTAAGAATCGGGCCGATGCGGATGGTGTGCGTCTCGGGGATTTCGCTGTGGGCGAGAACCTGCAGACGCGGCGCCACGCGGCGCAGCAGCCGGGCGAGGGAGTTGCGGATGGAGTCGGGAACCAGCAGGCAGGCGGGAAGGCCCAGTTCTTCCTGCTGGTTGGCCATGTCGGCGGCCTTCTGGGTCAGGATCTCGGCGACGCCGGGATCCAGCGAGGGCGCGCCGGGATTGGAGAGGGCCTGAACCAGCAGGCGTTCCAGCCCGGGTTCGATGGCGATGACATTGAGTTCGCGGGTCGGGCCGTAGATCTGCTGGACGATGGCCGGCGACAGCGCGATGCGCACGCGGCGGGCCAGTTCCACGGGGTCCTGGGTGGATGCGCAGTGCTCGGCCAGGGTTTCGATGATGGTGCGGATGTCACGGATGTGCACCGAGTCCTCCAGCAGGAGCTGGAGCACTTTCTGGAACGTCGTGATGGACACCATTTTCGGAATGACTTCTTCTATCAGCTTGGGGGCCAGCTTGGCCACGTGCTCAACCAGCTGCTGCGTCTCGGTACGGCTGATCAGCTTGGCGGCGTGCACTTGCATCAAGTGTGACAAATGGGTGGCCATCACGGTTTCCGAATCAACCACGGTAAAGCCCGCCATTTGTGCCGCTTCCTTCTGGCGTTCGTCGATCCAGTGGGCCGGCAGGCCGAAGGCCGGGTCCGTGGTCTGGGTGCCGATCAGCGGCGTGCTGATGCCGCCGGGGTTGATGGCCAGGAACATGCCGGGGAAGGCCTCGCCCTCGCCCACCATCACGCCGCGCAGCGTGATGCGGTAGGCGCTGGGCTTGAGTTCGAGGTTGTCGCGCACGTGGACGGCCGGCGGCAGAAAGCCCACTTCCTGGGCGAACTTGCGGCGCACGCCCTTGATGCGGGTCAGCAGGTCGCCCTGGCGGCTCTTGTCCACCAGGGTGATGAGGCGGTAGCCCAGTTCCAGCCCCAGCAGGTCCACGGGCTGCAGGTCGTCCCAGCTGGCCTCGCCATCGCCGGCGTTGGCCATGGGCACGGGGGCCTGAGAGGGCGTTGCGGCCTGTGCCTGCTGGCGGCGCGACAGCATCCAGGCCAGCCAGCCCAGCAGGGCACCCGTGCACAGGAACACGATATGGGGCATGCCGGGGATGATGCCCAGCAGGGTCAGCACGCCGGCCGTGATGCCCAGTACCTTGGGCGACATGAAAAGTTGCTGGGCGATCTGCTGGCCCATGTCCGATTCCTTGCCCACGCGCGAGATCACCATGGCGGCGGCCACCGAGATCAGCAGGCCGGGAATCTGTGCCACGAGTGCATCGCCCACGGCCAGCAGGATGTAGCTGTCGGCGGCCTGGCCGGCCGACAGGCCGTGCTGGATCATGCCGATGGCAAAGCCGCCGATGATGTTGATGATCAGGATCAGAATGCCGGCGATGGCGTCGCCGCGCACGAACTTGCTGGCGCCGTCCATGGAGCCGAAGAAATTGGCCTCTTCCTGCACTTCGGCGCGGCGGCGCTTGGCTTCCTTTTCGTCGATGAGGCCGGCATTGAGGTCGGCGTCCACGGCCATCTGCTTGCCGGGCATGGCGTCCAGGGTGAAGCGGGCCGACACTTCGGCGATACGCTCCGCGCCCTTGGTGATGACCACGAAGTTGATGACCACGAGGATGGCGAACACGATCAGGCCGACCGCGAAGTTGCCGCCGATCAGGAAGTGGCCGAAGGCCTCGATCACGGCACCCGCGGCGCCGGGACCGGTATGGCCTTCCAGCAGGACCACGCGGGTCGATGCCACGTTCAGCGACAGGCGCATCAGCGTGGTCAGCAGCAGCACCGAGGGGAAGGCCGCGAAGTCCAGCGGGCGGATCATGTAGGCCGCCACCATCATCACCATCAGCGCCACGGCGATGTTCAGCGTGAAGAAGGTGTCCAGCATCCATGGCGGAATGGGCAGCACCATCAGCCCGAGGATGGCCACCACCAGCAGCGGTGCCATCAGGCCCTGGGCGAAGCGGGCCTGGTCGCCCGACCACAGTTTCAGGGATTGGAGCGGATTCGTCGTCATGGGGCAGTACCTTCAGCGGGCGTGGCGCTCGTTGGCGCGCGGCGGCCGTGGTGCGGATCGAGCTCGGCGGGAACCACGGGCTGGCCGAGTTCGCCGGGCATGGGGCCTTCGCCGCGCAGCGCGGCCTTGAGGCGGTAGACATAGGCCAGGACCTGGGCCACGGCCGTGTACAGAGCGGCGGGAATGGCCTGGTCCAGGTCGGCGTGCGCATACAGGGCGCGCGCCAGCATGGGGGATTCGAGCACCGGGATCTTGTGCGCGCCCGCGACTTCGCGGATCTTCAGCGCCACCAGGTCCGTGCCCTTGGCGATGACCTGGGGAGCGACCATGGTCTTCTCGTCATAGCGCAGGGCCACGGCGTAGTGCGTGGGATTGGTGACCACGAAGTCGGCACGCGGTACGGCGTTGACGCTGGCCCGGTCGGCGATCTCGCGCTGCTTCTGGCGGATCTTGCTCTTGATCTGGGGGTTGCCGTCCGACTCCTTGTGCTCCTGCTTGACTTCCTCGTGGCTCATCTTGAGCCGCGACTTGAACAGATAGGACTGCAGCGGCACGTCGATGATGGCGATCAGCATCACCACCAGCAGCAGCAGGGCCACGCCGCTGGCCAGCCACTGGCCGGTCATGCTCAGCGCCATGGGCGAGGGCTGGGCCGAGACGGAGGCGATCTCGGCGATGTGGCTGCTGATGAACTTCCAGGCCACGAAGGCCAGGATGGCCGTCATGATCACCATCTTCACCACGGTGACCATCTGCTGCTTGGCGAACAGGTTGCTCAGGCCGGACAGGGGGTTGAGCCGGTTGAACTGGGGCTGTATGGGCTTGAGGCTGAAGATCCAGCCGCCGGCCAGAAAGCCCGACAGCAGGGCCGCGCCCATGGTCACGGCGGCCACCAGCAGGGAGATCGTCAGTCCCAGGCTGCCCATGGACTGCAGGCGCTCCAGCATCATGGCCGGCGTCCTGGCGACCTGGGCGTCGAAGGCCAGCTGCTGGGCCATGGCCAGGCGCAGGTGCTTGATCAGCGGCTCGGCACCCATGAGCATCAGCAGGGCGCCCGTGCCCAGGATGGCCAGGTGGGACAGGTCCCGCGAGCGCGCACCCTGGCCGTCCGCACGCGTTTTCTGCAGTTTGCGTTCGGTGGCTGGCAGGTTTTTGTCTTGGCTGGAGTCCATGGCGCAATGACGGAAGGATTGGCGTCATTGTCGGAACAAGCCGTTCGGGCGAAGCCCCGATAAGCGGGGCTCAAGCGGCGCTTATGCGCTGTCTGGCAGGCAGGCCCCCGGGACTGGGGCGGCAGACGGATGCAGCCCTCCCGTACGGCGGGAGGGCGTGTTGTGCAACGGACGAAGGCGCGCAGCGCCTCGGTGGCTCAGAACCCCAGGCTGGCCAGCAGATCGTCGACCTGGGACTGGGAAGTCACCACGTCGGGCGTCTTTTCGGGGTCGACCACGGGGCCGGCCAGGTGTTCCTTGGGCTTTTCCGGCGCCAGGGCGGGTGCCGGGGCGACCGTCGCGCCAGCGCCCACGCCCGCGGGCGAGGTCTGGATCAGCAGCTGGACCAGCTGGTCTTCCAGGTCGGCGGCCAGGGAGACCACGCGGGCGATCACCTGTCCCGTCAGGTCATGGAAGTCCTGGGCCATCATGATCTCGGTCAGGTGCTCGTCGGCCTTTTGCGTGACCTCCTCGACGTCCTGCAGATAGTTCATGACGCGGCCCTTGGCCACGGCGGCCACGGGGTCCTCGATCAGCGAGGCGCGCATGGCGCGCGTGCGCTCGGCCAGGCCGTCCTGCTGGCCCTTGGCCAGCTCGACGCGGCCCAGCACCTTTTCGGCGGATTCGCCGGTCAGGCGCGCAATGTAGGAAAGCCGGCTCTGCGCGTCCGGAAGTTCGCCCACGCTGCCGCGCAGGCGGTCGGCGTAGCCCAGCTCGTTGAGCGAGTCATGCAACTGGCGCGTGAGAACGCCGATCTTGTAATGGACGCTCTCGGGGACATCCGGATTGCTCATAACGCGCCCTACATGCCCAGCTTTTTGAGGATCAGGTTGACCTTTTCTTCCAGCGTGGCCTTGGTGAAAGGCTTGACGATGTAGCCGGCGGCGCCACCCTGGGCCGCGGCCACGATGTCTTCCTTGCGGGCTTCGGCCGTCACCATCAGCACCGGAAGATGCTTGAGCTTGTCGTCCTGTTTGATTTCGGTGAGCAGCTGGAAGCCGTTCATGTTGGGCATGTTGATGTCCGTGACCACGAAATCGAACTTGCTGTTGCGCAGCTTGTGCAGTGCCACGACGCCGTCTTCGGCTTCATCGGCTTCGGGAAAGCCGCTCTCCTTGAGCAGGTTGCGCACGATGCGCCGCATGGTGGAGAAGTCGTCAACGATCAAAAAACGCAGGGCATTAGCCACGTGAGGCCCTTTCGGTCGGTAGGTGCTCGGTACTGGGAGATATCGCGCGCCGATGGTAACAATTTGAAACCTTCTGCGCGTAATGTGGGAATTTTCCTGCTTTTCGGCAGCAAGGGGCACAAACCTTAATTTGTTACAACCCCGGCAGGTGCTGTAGCGGGTGCTGGCGCCTGCGGGGTGGTGTCCGCCTGGGCTTCGGCGGGCCGGTCGGCGGGCGGGGTGGCGGCAGGGGCGCCCTGGCTGGTCGGCTGGGGCGACACGCCGGGCGGCAGGGCGTTGCGCGTGACGGGGCCGCGGTGCTCCAGCAGGCGTTTTTCGGCCTCCAGGGTCAGCACGGTGATGGTGATGCGGCGGTTTTGCGGCGCGCGTGGATCGTCGGGCAGCAGCAGGTCGCTGGACGCCAGGCCGGTGATGCGGGCCAGCTGGTTCAGCGGCATGCCGGCGGCCACCAGTTCGCGGCGCGAGGCGTTGGCGCGATCGGCCGACAGTTCCCAGTTGCTGTAGCCGCGGTCGGCGTTGCCGTAGGGCGCGGCATCGGTATGGCCGGACAGGCTGATGCGGTTTTCCGCGCCGGACAGAGCGGCGCCCACCTCGCGCAGGATGTCGCGCATATAGGGCTTGACCACGGCGCTGCCACTGTCGAACATGGGGCGGTTTTGCTCGTCCACGATCTGGATCTGCAGGCCGTCGGGCGTGACATCGGTGCGGATCTGCGAGCGGAATTCGTTCAGACGCGCATTGCTGGTGATCATGGCGTCCACCTTGGCCTTGAGCGCCTTGATGCGGTTGGAGTCCACCTGGGCCTGGTCGGCGCGGCCCGCGTCGATGCTGGTGCGCCGGTTGGAGTTGTCGGCCGACTCCGAGCGGCGCACCTGGCCGTGGACCTTGGCCAGATCGTTGCCGCCGCCAGGGATGACGCTGGAGCTGTTGCCCGCGCCGTCGCCACCGGCCATGGATACCTTGAGCGGTGACGAAAAATAGGCGGCAATGCCCTGCAGTTCGCCCTTGGCCGTGGAGCCCAGCAGCCACATCAGCAGGAAGAAGGCCATCATCGCGGTCACGAAGTCGGCGTAGGCGATCTTCCAGGCGCCGCCATGGGGCGCGTGCGCGCTCTTCTTGACGCGCTTGATGATGATGGGCTGTAGCTTTTTCTCTGCCATGACGTGCTGCCGGCCGGTTTACTTCTTGCCCTTGACGTGGGCCTCGAGCTCAAGGAAGCCCGGGCGTTCGGTCGAGAACAGCACCTTGCGGCCGAATTCGATGGCGGTGGCGGGGTTGTAGCCCTGCATGCTGGCCAGCAGGGTGGTCTTGATGCATTCCAGTTCCTTGGCGGCATCCTGTGCCCGCTGCTCCACCAGGCCGGCCATGGGCTCGACCAGCGCATAGGCCAGCAAAATGCCGAGGAAGGTACCGACCAGGGCCGAGGCGATCATGCCGCCCAGCACGGAAGGGGGTTGGCCCACCGAGCCCATGGTGTTCACCACGCCCAGCACGGCCGCGATAATCCCGAAGGCCGGCAGCGCGCCGGCCAGGCGCGTCAGCGCATTGACCGGGGCATGGGCCTCGGCATGGTGGGCCTCGATTTCGCTGTCCATCAGCGACTCGATCTCATGGGAGTTCAGGTTGCCCGAGACCATCATGCGCAGGTAGTCGGTCAGGAACTCGACGATGTGGTGATCGGCCAGCAACTCGGGGTACTTGGTGAAGATGGGCGATTCGTTGGGGGCTTCGACATCGGCTTCGATGGACATCAGGCCTTCCTTGCGCGCCTTCTGCAGCAGCTCGTACAGCAGGGCCATCAGCTCCATGAAGCGGGCCTTGGTGTAGCGCGAGCTCTTCATCACGCCCGGGATGGCCTTGGCCGTGGCCTTGAGCACCTTGGGCTGGTTGCACACGATGAAGGCGCCGATGGCGCCGCCGCCAATGGTCACCATCTCGAAGGGCAGGGCCTTGAGGATGACCTGGACATTGCCCCCGTGCAGCACATAGGTGCCGAAGATGCAGCCGAAGGCGACGATGTATCCGATGATGACAAGCATGGGAGTGGATTCTGTCAGAGGTGTTCTGATGGAAAAGACGGAACTGGCTTGGAAAGGCGCGCCTGTTTTGGTACTGGTGCACATCCCGGCGACTGGCCGCGCCCCGGGCCGCCCTCGATGGACCCATGGCTGTTCCATGTATCGGCTGTCGTGGTTGATACTTGAGAGCCCTGATGTGCGCGCACCACAGGCCATGGCCGAAAGCGGGAACTGGCCTGTGAAACAGTGTCTGTTTGAGTCTTGAAAGGCCGGTGTTTAACGGCGGATCGCGTCCCGTGCAACAAGGCATAGTGGCAGCGTTCCATTCTTCGCGTCCATGCGCGCGCATGGGCCGGACCGGCCTGAAATCTCTCCACCCATCGCCATGTCATCTTCTTCTCTTGCCCCCGAGGCCGCGGCACCGGTCAGCATTCCCGGCGAACTGACCCGCGTGCGCGCCATGGTGGACCGCGCCCAGTTTCTCGAGGCGCTGTCGGCGCTGGCCCAGCTCGTGGCCCAGGATGCGCGCAACGCCCAGGTATGGCTGCACATCGGCTTCGTCTACGTGCGCATGGCCATCTGGCCCCAGGCCATCGACGCGCTGCAGACGGCGCTGGAGATGGAGCCACGCATGCCCAATGCCCAGCGCCTGCTGGCCCTGGCCATGTTCAGCACCGGGCGCCGCCAGGAAGCCGTCGACCTCATCGACGCCGCCTGCAGGCACGCCAAGAACGAAAACTCCCACTGGATGACGCGGGCCTACATCCACTCCCATACCAGCAGCGACCCGCTCAAATCGCTGGAGGTGGCGCGCGACTGGGGCCGGCGCTTCGCCGACCCGCTGACCCGCAACGCCAAGCCCTTTCCCCCGCGCGATCGCAATCCGCGCAAGAAACTCAAGGTCGGCTATGTCACGGCCGACTTTCGCCAGCACTCGGTGGCCTTCTTCATGCGTCCCGTGCTGGAGCACCACAACCCGGACAACGTCGAAATCCACGTCTACTCCAGCGGTCGCCCCGACGCCATGACCGAGAAGCTGCGCCCCCTGGTGCCGCATTGGCACGATGCGGTCGACCAGACCGACGACCAGCTCTACGAGCAGATACGCGCCGATGGCATCGACGTGCTGGTGGACCTTTCCGGATTCACCCTGGGCCACCGGCTGGATGTCTTCGCCCGCCGCGCCGCGCCCGTGCAGGTCACCTGGCTGGGCTATATGCACACCCTGGGCATGAAGGCCATGGACTACCGGCTGGTGGATGCCGGCATTGCGCCGCCCGGCCACGCGCCTTTCTATTCGGAATCGCTGTTCCAACTGGGTTGCATGGCCAGCTATGCACCGCCCGAATACTCGCCGCTGTGCGAAGAGCCGCCCATGCTGCGCAATGGCTATCCCACGCTGATTTCGCTGAACAACTCGGCCAAGATCACCGACGAGATGCTGGGCATCTGGGCGCGCATCCTGCACCAGCGCCAGGATGCGCGCCTCATCATCATGGTCAAGGAGCAGGACCCCGACGCCGCCCAGGCCCACATGCAGCCGCGCGTGGAAGCGGCCGGCATGCCGCTGGACCGCGTGTCCGTGCTGCACCAGCAGCCGCTGGACCGCTTCATGGAACTGGGGCACATCGCCGACGTGGCGCTGGATACTTCGCCCGTGTCGGGTGGCACGACGACCCTGCATGCGCTGTGGATGGGCCTGAGCATCGTGGCTCTGGATGCCGAGCGCGCCGTGGATGCGGCGACCGCGCGCACGCTGCAGGGGCTGGGCTTTGGCGGTGTGATCGCCAACGACGTGGACGGCTATGTGCAGGCCGCGCTCGACCTGATGGCCGACCCCGCGCGCCTGCAGCAGCAGCGCCTGGCGGCGCGCGCCCAGCTGGAGAGCAGCATCCTCATGGACTATCCCGCGCGGACCCAGGAGCTGGAGAAGGCCTACGGCCTCATGTGGCTCAACTGGCTGCGCGGCGACCAGCGCATCCTCACGGTCGATACCGACCTGGAGGCCTTGCAGGCGCAAGCGGAAGCGCAGGCATGAACGGCGATCACGCCTCGCAGGAATGGGTGCCGCTGCTGGTGCCCGATATGCCTTCGCCCCAGGTGCTGATGCCCTGGCTGGAGCGCATGCATGCAGCGCGGCATTATTCCAACTTCGGCCCCCTGGTCCGTGAGCTGGAATCCGAGTTCGCGCGACGGTTCGACATGCCCACGGATGGCCTGACCACCGTGTCCAACGCAACACTGGGGCTGGAACTGGTGCTCCAGGCGCTGGATCTGGCGCCGGGATCGCGCGTGCTGCTGCCTGCATTCACCTTCGTGGCCACGGCCACGGCCGTCGTTCGGGCCGGCCATGTCCCCGTGCTGGCCGACGTGGATCCCGATTGCTGGCTGCTCACCCCCGACATGGCGCGCGCAGCATGCTCCCTGACGCGTGTGGACGCCGTGCTGCCTGTGGCGACCTTCGGCATGCCTCATGACATGCAGGCCTGGCAGCAATTCGAACAGGACACCGGCCTGCCGGTGGTCATAGACGCGGCTGCGGCCTATGGCAGCCAGTGGCTGCGGGGCGCCCAGGGCACCCTGGTCTTCAGCCTGCACACCACCAAGAGCCTGCCAGCAGGCGAAGGCGGCCTGGTCGTCTCCACACGGCCCGGCTTGGCCGCGCGCGTGCGCCAGCTCTCGAATTTCGGCATCAACCTGGACCCCCGGGCCGGCCTGCCCCTGGGATCGCTGGCCAGCATGGGGACCAATGCCAAGATGAGCGAATACCATGCGGCCATCGGCCTGGCATCGCTGCAGGTCTGGGAGGCCCATGCGGGCCGGAGACTCGCGCTACAGAATGATTTGATGCTTGAAGTGGACCAAGTTTTTGGGCCAGGTCTGGTTTGGCAAGCCCCCGGCACCAGTGGCTTTCAAATGGCGCCGACGGTGCTGTGCCCTCGGTTGCCAGATGCCGCAGCCCGGCTTGCTCTGGAGCAGGCATGCCAGGCGGCCCGGATCACAACGCGGCGCTGGTACCAGCCGTTGTTGCAGGAGATGGGCGTCTTGAGGCAAAGGTGCATGTGGCTGCAGACGCCCAATGCTCAAGCATTGGCCCAGACGTTGCTTGGACTTCCATTTTTTCTGGGTTTGACTCTGGGTCAGCGACTGCGGCTTCGAGATGCAATCCAAAGTGCACGGTGCAGTGAACACTGATTTCGTACAGTCCCCCTGTCCATGGGAGTGTGGGTGGCGACTCTAAGGGGCATCTCATAATTTTCGCGGCCAAGATGTGTTGAATGGCCATGGTGCAGATTTTCGCTGCACCAGCTATCAAGCGCCGTGTTCGAAAATACTGCAGAGATGTCTGTCAATTTAAAACTCGCGATACCGGGACGTCCGGTGTCTCCAGCGTCCAAGATGTGATTTTGTCAATATAAACGCTGGGCTCCTTGTTTTTGGCAAAAGAATCAGCTACAGCACGGCCCTCTGGGTAGCCATGATTCTGTACCAACGATTCATCCCAGAGTCTGGATCGTGCGTCTATGATGCTGATATCCAGGTAGCTGCTTGTAGGTGGCTTTATTTCGGGACTCCACTGTCCGAGAATGGGGGCGTGAGTGACAATAAATGGGAGTAATCCATTCTGAGTCCAAGCGGTCGCTGTATTGATAATGCATGATTTTTTGTTGGACTGAATATGGATTGCGCAAGACTCCGGCGTCGATACAAATGAAACGCCAATAGGTAATCCAGGTACCTTGATTTTTATATTTTCATTGATCAACAGTTTGGAGGCAGTCCAGTGAAAACGCGTTCCGGAAAATATCTGAGGGGGTGCCGGAATGGGCGTGATATGGATTTTGAAATGATCTCTCGTGCCTGATATCTGGGGCAAGGGGTTTCTTTTGTTGATCAAGAAACTTGCCAACTTTAGTGTGCAATATTGTGCAACATGATCAACCCCTGAGGGGACAGTGTAATGATTTTCATCTTTGTATAAAGAATGGAAAATCGCTCTGGATCCCGGTTGTTTTAAATGACTATCTACATCGATAGAGTATATCCCGTATATATCTGCGATTTCTTTCATCTCGGTATGAAGCTCGGCCTGCCTGGGCCAGAAGTTCGGGTCTCTTCTTCCTAGGAGGATGTTTGCTATCAAGGCTGAGGGAAATCTGAATTTCAAATGATTTATCAGGCCTTTGAATCCTTCGATCCATAGGTTTCTGTCATTTTCTCTTGTGAATAGATCGGTGATTCCGTAATCTATCAGGATGATATCGTAATTATTTTCTTGATGCTGAACCACTCTTTCCCAGCCGAATAGACTTCCGGTCCCTCCAACGGCAAGGTTGTGGATGCTTATGGACGACATACTGGCCAAACCTGCAATCTCCATGAAGTATGGAATTCTTTTGCTTATGCCGTTGAGCAGGATGAGATTGCTGCTTCCTATAAGAAGTATTTTCATGAGGCGGATGGCGTGGGGTTCTGTTTTACTTTTAATAGTTATGGCTTGCGAAGAGCGGGTGTTTGGGATAAATAAGCACCATGAAAATGCTTTACCCTATCCTCGATGCCATTGCCGAATGTGGCCGGTCGCGCGGTTTGGCTGATTCCTGCTTGGACTTTGCGGCAGATCTCGCCATCTTCTAAGAAAACCTTGCGAGTGAAATCATGTCCATCAGTATGGATGCGTTCCATTATTTTCTCGCCGGTCAAGGTGCCGTTGCTGAATTCTACGCCAACGGTTCTGGAGTGTACTTTGGTGAGATCCGTGGAAAGTGGGTCAAACCGTTGTATGTGGAAGCTGTAGCCCATGAATGAAGTTACAGTGAGATTCGGGAATATTAAGCGATGCGTGTAATGCTCGAATCGCCATGGCCATTTCCCAATTTTCTTCTCCATGCGCGAAAAACGGTTAACCCATTCGGAGTTGGCGGCGTGTTCTAAATGGCTGTGCAGCCTGTCCTCAAGGAAAAAAATGGGCGCATCGGCTTCCTGACTCATTCCCTCTACTTGCCCGAACGTGCGATTGTGTACAGCAGGAACATGATAGCCTTCCAGTGAGTTTTCGATAACAACTTTCCAATTTGCATCTACATTCTCTTGGAATTCATCAAGCACCTTGTTCATTCCATCGCTGGCACGTTCGAGAAAATCGTATTGGTGGCCGAGATATTCTCGTAAATCTTGCCCTTGGGATGAAAGTCGTACAAAAATAAACTGTCCAACTATTTCGCAAGGAAATTCCTTGAGACGGTATTTTTCAGGGGCAACAACGACATGCGGGAAGGCTGTTTTTTGAGGAATGCCTGTGGGAATTCCCTGTCGATTGAAAACCCAGCTGTGATAGGGGCATCGTATGGGGCCCTTGTGTTGACCGGGGTCGCATAATTTTGCGTGGCGATGCGTACAGACATTCAGAAAGGCCCGCGGTAAACCTTGGTCGTCAATTTGAAGAAGTATTTCCGTGGCACCAAGCCGCAATCCGTAATGGTGCTTCCCTTCCAGTTCGAGCTTCAAGCAGGCAAACAGCCACGTATGGGGAAAAAGACTGTCGAGCTCATGGTTGAAGTGCTCAAGCGTGCAATAGGCTTGTGTTGGGATGGTATGAGTGCCAGTGGCGGCTGAGGTTGTCATACAATGTCTCAAGTGAGTCGGATACTGAGTAATTCCTATGGCGATGCTTTGGTGGTGGAGCCATCCATGGAATATTGCATATGACGTTTATGGGTGGATAGTCATATGTGATTTGCTCACTATCTGAAATTGAAGCGTCGAGCTGGGTTCCCTAATACTGTAATATTTGAGGGTATTTTTCCAATCACCACACTTCCTGGTCCGACTGTCACTCCATCGCCGATCACGGCACGACTTGTAATGACACAGTTGGGATGGATGGTAACGAAATCACCGATGCGCGCGCCGCCCGCGATGGTGCAATGGCTGTTGATTTGGCACCAATTGCCGATCTTTGCATCATGGCCGATGACGGTGTACTCCTGAATGTGAGTAAAATCTCCGATATGCACGTCCACGGAAATCCCGACATGTGGTGTAATGATGCAGCCAATTCCCATGCGTGCATGTCTATTGATATTGGCTCGTGGATGCACCACCGTGGCAAAATCTGCGCGATGTGTGTCGCGTAGTACGGCAGTATATTTGAAGCGCTGCTGAGGATCGCCTAGAGCGGCCAGAAATACGTCATCAGGAGCTGGCGCATAATTCAGCGGGCTATCTATGATAGGTGCATTACGTGGGGTAGCGTCTAGTGCATTGATGCGGCTGTCAAGGAATCCCTTGATTCTGAATATCGGATTGTCATCCTCAATGTAGCTCAGTACTTCACGTCCAAAGCCCCCGGCGCCTACAATCAACAGGGGGCGGCGGTTATTTACAGGCTGCATACTGGAAATCAGCTAATGGTTAGGCCACCATCCATCACCAGGCTGATGCCCGTGATCCATCGGCTGGCATCCGATAGAAGGAAAATGGCTGCATTTGCAACATCGTCTGGCTTGCCAAATCCAAGCGGATAATTGGAACGCTCATTTTCCATCGAGCCCACGACCGCAGCTGTCGCTTCGAGCAATGGAGTCTCCACCAAGGCCGGCGACAGACAGTTTGCACGTATCCTGCGCTTGACAACCTCCATGGCCAGACAGCGTACCATGGCTATCAAGGCTGCCTTGGTGCCTGAATAGGCCGCCACTCCAGGAACGCCAATATGTGCTGCAATGGATGAGATGAAGACCAGGGAGCCATCCGCACTGATCAGGTTGCGCTTGAGCAGAGCCTGTGTCAAAAGCATGGGCGCATCCACATTGATGGCCTGGACTTCACGCAGATGCTGTTCCGACATCATGCGTACCGGGCTCAGGCGGGAAATACCCGCGCTGTGCACCACGCCGTGCACGGCGCCGCCGAGTTTCTGGACCAGGCTTTCGCGGTCCTGCGCCAGAGTCAGGTCGGCCTGAAGCATTTCATGGGGCTGATCCGATATGGACTGCAGCTGCTGCAAGCCATGGGCCAGGCGCTCGGGGTCGCGCCCCACTCCCACAACCTGGGCGCCCATGCGCGCGCAGGCCAGGGCCGTTGCCAGGCCCAATCCGGACGTGGCGCCAGTGACCAGCACGCGGCGCCCATGGAGATGGAATGGCGTGGATTTTTCGTGGTTCATGGGTTTATTCTTCGATCAACTCAGGAAGGCAGGCGCCGCTGATATCCATGATGCAGGTGCCCCATGAAAGACCAATGCCAAATCCGGAAAGAAGAAGTTTGTGCTGACCTTGTGCAAGAAGATCGCGAAGCCGGGCCGTGACCGTCAACGGCAGGGTTGCGCTGCTCGTATTTCCGAAATCGTGCAAGGTGCTTGGGGTTTGCTCGGGAGTGAGCCCCAGTTTTTTTCTGATGGTTTCATTGATCATTTTATTTGCCTGATGGAAAATATAGTAATCAATGTCGTTTTTATTCAGGTTGGTGAATTCTAGTATCTTCTGTATGGCAGGCGGCACGCGCTGCGTAGAGAAACTCAGTACCGCCGGACCATCCAGCGACAAATCGCCGGGCCAATGGAGAATTCCATGCTCGTCACGGGTCGGAATTCCATGGTGAATGGCAAACGGCTCCCTGTGGCCGCCTATGGGCTTCATGATGGCCCGGTGGCCACTGCCGTCACTGTTGAGGTCGAAATGCATGGGCGGCGCATCGGGCGAAAATTCCAGTGCCGTGGCCGTGCCAGCATCCGAAAACAAGGGGTCATTGATATTGGCGGATTTGTCCCCCACCAGCAGCAGGCCCTTTTTCACCCCGCCGGCCGCAATCATGCTGCCCAGCAGATGCAGGCCGAACGGATAGCCCGAGCAACCCAGGTTCACATCGAATGCAATCGTGCCATGGGGCAGGCCCAGGCGGTCCTGCAGGATGATGGCGGTGGAGGGAATCAGGTAGTCGGGCGACTGGGTGACGACGATCAGTGCATCGATTTCGTCGCGCTGCCACTGCAGCTCATCCAGCAGCTTTTCCGTGGCCACCAGGGCCAGGTCTGAAAAGCACTGCCACTCGGGACAGATGCGCCGCGTCCGGATGCCGATGTTGCGCACCAGACGTTCCCGTTCGGAGCGTTGCGATGGCGGGCAGTCCTCCAGGTTGGAGAGCACGCGCTTGGGCACGCAGCTGGCCATGCCCGCAAAGCGGACGTTGTGCAGAGTGGACAGCGCCATGGTGTTTATCCCAGCAGCTTGTAGAGATCGGCGATGGTGGAGCAGTTCTTGAGATCGTCGCCCGTGATGGTCTTGCCGAACTCGACGTCGAACATGACGATCACGCCCAGGGCGGCCAGGGAATCCCATTCGGGCAGGCTCTTGAGCTCGGTGTCGGGGGTGACTTCCACGGCTTCCTGGAAGTCCACGGCGGTCAGAAAGCTTTCGATGAATTGGTCAATGGAGGGCATGGGTTGGTTCCTGAAAAAGGCCGCTTGCCCGGGGCCGGTGCATGCGGCGACCGAAGGGCGCCGTCATGCCCAGCCTATGAAGGCAGGAGGTTCGATGAATTTTCGCAGAGCCCCTTGGTGCCGGAAGGACGGAACTGTGGGTGAAAGCGGCGCCTGTTCCGGTGCTGCCCGAAGCATGGAGCCTCTGCGAGACCGGTCAAATGATGGCACAACCACCTTGTTTGCTTCCTGTTTTGTAGCAAACAGTGGCCTGTCGGCCTGGTAAAAGCCGAAGAAATGTGGTTTGTACCCGCTTATCCAGGGGCCGGGCCAACCGGCTTGCCTGCACGATGGCGGTATTTGTGCGGGTGTGGTCAGCGTGCCGTGCCCGTGGTGGGGCGCTTGCCCGCAACCTCGATGATCCCAATGAATACGACCGAGCAATTGCAGCAGGCCCGCCAGCTGCACGACCAGTGGCAGTTCGAGCCGGCCCGCCAGGCCTATGAAAAGGTGCTGGAGCAGGAGCCTGGCCATGCCGAAGCCCTGCACGGCCTGGGCCTGCTGCTGGGCCTGCACCAGTTGCGCGGCGCGGAGGCCCTGCCCTACCTGGAAGCCGCCCTGGGCGTGCGCCCCAAGGAGTTCAGCTTCTGGCGCAGCTATATCCACATGCTGATCCGCGAGGGGTTGCCCGACATGGCGGTCTCCCTGATCGACGTGGCGCGCGCCAATGGCATGCAGGAGATCGCGCTGGAGCAGCTGGAAAAGGACGTGGCCCTGGTGCAGGGCGCGCAGGCGGCGGCCTTCATGGAGGAGCAGGCGGCGCGCTGGCCCTTGCCACCCGAGGCGCCAGCGCCCGCCGCCAGGCCGGGGGTGGACGGCCGCGGCCGGGTGCCCGAAGCCCAGCTGGGCCTGCTGTCGCGGCTGTTCGCGCAGCGCGAGCATGAGCAGGCCAGCCGGCTGGCGGGCGAGCTGGTGCGGCAGTACCCGCGCAGCGGCCTGGTGTGGAAGCTCAAGGCGGCGGCCGACAATGCGCGCGGCGCGTCCGGCGCGGCGCTGGAGGCCGCGCGGCATGCCGCGCGCCTGCTGCCCCAGGACGCCGAGGCGCACTTCAATCTGGGCGGCATCTGCCTGCAGCAGGAGCAAGTGGCGGAGGCCGAACAGGCCATGCGCCAGGCGCTGGCACTGCGCCCGCACTGGGACCTGGCCTTTGCCTATCTGGGCGATGCCCTGTGTGCCCAGGACCGGATCGAGGACAGTTTTCCCTGCTATGTGAATGCCCTGCTGCTGGCGCCTGACAACGTGGACCATCTGTCCCGGCTGACGGCGGCTTTGGAGAATGCGGGGCGCGTGCAGGAATGTGCCCAGTTCCTGGTGCTGCTCATGCAGCAACAGCCCCAGGACCTGAGGCTGTGCCTGGCCAGCGGCCATGTGCTGAGCCGCACGGGCTGGGCGCTGCAGGCGGAAACCGCCTACCGCATGGCCCTGCAGCTGGCGCCCGACCACCTGGAGGCCTTGATCAAGCTGGCCCTGGTGCTGTGCGCCAGCGGCCGCATGGCCGAGGCCGAAACCTGTCTGCGCAAGGCCCTGGTCCTGGCGCCCGACCAGGTGGCGCTGTACTGCGAGACCGCCTTCACGGTGTTTGCGCAAAAGAAGTGGCAGCAGGCCCTGGACCTGCTGGAGCAGGCCTTGCGCATGCAGCCCGACCTCGCGCGCGCCCATATGCTGCGCTGCCAGGTGCTGCTGGAAACCAACGACCTGCCGCGCCTGGACCAGGCCTTGACCGAAGGCCTGGAGTACCTGCCCGGCAATTGCGACCTGATGTTCCAGAGGGCCGCCTACTGGGACCGCTGTGGCGAGCCCGTGCGCCAGATGCAGCAGCTGGACGCCATGGTCGAGCAGCATCCCGGATACGACCTGGCCTACAGCGCCCGGCTGTTTGCCATGATCCACTCTCCCCTGGCCAGCGCCGCCTCCATGGGCCAGGCCAACCGCGCCTACGGCAGTCTGATGCGCCAGCGCTACGGGGGCCTGGAATTCACGCAGCACGGCAATGCCCGGGATCCCGGCAAGCTGCTGCGCGTGGGCTTTGTCTCGGGAGATCTGCGCAGCCATGCGGCGGCCAAATTCTTCCTGCCCGTGATGCGCGAGCTGTCTCGCTGCGAGGATCTGGTCTGCGTCGCGTATTGCAACAATGAAATCCACGACCATGTGACGCAGGAGTTCCAGGGCCTGTTCCCGCTGTGGCGGGGTATCCGGGATATGAATGTCCAGGCCCTGGCCGCCCTGGTCCAGGCCGATGGCATCGACATCCTGATCGACCTCAGCGGCCACACGCGCAGCCACCGGCTGGACCTGTTCGCGGTCAAGCCGGCTCCGGTGCAACTGACCTGGATCGGCAATCCGGGCAGTACCGGCCTGCAGACCATGGATTACATCGTCCTGAGCGACCTGATGCTGGACGATGCCCTGGTCAAGGCCCAGGTCACCGAACAGGTGATGCGCCTGCCCCTGGCCTATGTGTTCGACGGAGGCATTCACCAGGAGCCCGTGGCCCCGCTGCCGGCCCTGCGCAATGGTCACCTGACCTTCGGCTCCTTCAACCGCCTGTCCAAGATCAACCGCGAGGTGGTGGCCGCCTGGGGCCAGGTGCTGCGTGCCCTGCCCACGGCCCGGCTCAGGCTGGGTGCCTGCCCTCCGGCCGGCCCCCCGCGGCATCTGCGGGACTGGCTTGTGCAGGAGGGTATCGACAGTGGCCGCGTGGATTTCGTGACCCAGATGGGCTTCGACCACTATCTGCGGGCCCACCATGAAATCGATCTCTGCCTTGACACGCTGCCGTTCACGGGCGGAGTGGTCACCAACCACGCGCTGTGGATGGGTGTTCCCACGCTGACGCTGATGGGCGAACTGCTGGCCGGGCGGCAGTCGGCCGAGGTGCTGGCGCGCGTGGGCCTGGCCGAAGGTTTTGCCGCACGGGACCTGCCGCAACTGGTGGAGAAGGCGCTGTACTGGCACAACCATGGCCCGCAATTGCAGGAGATCCGCCAATCCCTGCGCGCCCAGCTGCAGGCGCTGGAGCCCCGGCAGGCGGACATCGTGGCGCGCTCCGTGGCCCTGGGCCTGCGCCAGGCCTGGCAGCGCTGGTGCGCCGGCCAGGGTCCTGCCGACCTGCGCGTGGCCCCTGCCGATCTGGGACTGGAACAGCCCCAGGCACTGGCCTTGTAACAGTCCTTCACACAAATCGGGCGGGGGGCGGCGGCCCCCCTGTGGAGGGCCCTTCAAAAAAATCTTGTTTCGGCCCCTAAAGTTCATCGGGGCAGCTCCGAAAACCAACTCAGCAGAAGGACAAAAGTCCTGAGCCCACCAGAAGCTGTTGCAACCTGTTTCAACACAATGGCCGATGGTTGGATTGGGCCGCCGCCGCCCGCCTTGCGAATAGCGAGGGCACCGTGGCGGCGACGTATTGACTTTACTAGGAGCTGTCACCATGGCCATGTCTATCAACACCAACGTGCAATCGCTGAATGCCCAACGCAATCTGGCGACTTCGCAAAGCTCGCTGTCGACCACCATGCAGCGCCTGTCTTCCGGCCTGCGCGTCAACAGCGCCAAGGACGACGCCGCCGGCCTGGCCATCGCCGAACGCATGAACGCCCAAGTGCGCGGCATGAACGTCGCCGTGCGCAACGCCAACGACGGCGTGTCCATGTCGCAGACCGCTGAAGGCGCCCTGTCCAAGGTGACCGATGCCCTGCAGCGCATGCGTGAACTGGCTGTGCAGGCCCGTAACGGCACCAACGGCGCCAAGGACCAGGTTTCGCTGAACAAGGAATTCGTCGAACTGGGCAAGGAAATCGACCGCGTGATCAAGGGCGCCGATTTCAACGGCAAGAAGATCCTGAGCACGGACGCTGGCGGCATCAACTTCCAGGTTGGCGCCAACACCACGGCCAACGACTCCATCACCGTGACCACGACCAACCTGGGCACGAACGCCGACATCACGTCCATCACCAGCGCCTCCATCGGCTCCGACGCCACCACGGCCCTGGACGCCACCGCCCTGGCCACCGTGATCGGCAACCTGGATACGGCTCTGGACACGGTCAACTCCGAGCGCGCCGTGCTGGGTGCCACGCAGAACCGTTTCGAAGCCGTTGTGGCCAACCTGCAAGTGGCTTCGGAAAACACCGCTTCGGCCCGCAGCCGCATCATGGACGCCGACTTCGCTTCGGAAACCGCCAACCTGAGCCGCTCGCAGATCCTGCAGCAAGCCGGCACGGCCATGGTGGCCCAGGCCAACCAGCTGCCCCAGGGTGTCCTGGCTCTGCTGCGCTGATTGCACGAGTGGGCCGGCCTCCCCAGCAGGAGGCTGGCACACGCTCCAAGCCCCAGGCTCCGCCTGGGGTTTTTTTATGGGCGCCCGCCGGGTGGCCTGGGGTTTCGAGGGGGGAATTGGCGCCGGATCATGGTCTTTATCGGCGCTTTGGTGGAAGGGCTTTTCCGCACAATCGTTGGCATCAGATAGGTAAAGCCGGGTTTTCTGGCAGGCCTTCTGGCGTTCTGGCGGCTTGGGGTCGTCGAACGATTGGCCATTGTTCGTGCCTAACGAGGAGCTGCCCATGGCATCCATCATCAACACCAATCTTGTTTCGCTTAACGCCCAGCGCAATCTCAACACGTCCCAGTCGTCGCTGAGCACGACCATGCAGCGCCTGTCTTCGGGCCTGCGTGTCAACAGTGCCAAGGACGACGCTGCGGGTCTGGCCATTGCCGAGCGCATGAATGCCCAGGTCCGCGGCATGAATGTGGCCATGCGCAATGCCAATGACGGCATTTCCATGGCCCAGACGGCTGAAGGCGCTCTCGGCAAGATCAGCGACAACCTGCAGCGCATGCGTGAGCTGGCCGTGCAGGCCGCCAACGACACCAATGGCAACACCGACCGCGGCTCGCTGGACAAGGAGTTCAAGCAGCTGGCCCAGGAAATCGCCCGCGTGATCGGCAGCACCAGCTTCAACGGCCGCCAACTGCTCAACAGCTCCGATCCCACGGTGTTCCAGGTCGGTGCCAATACCGGCGCGGACAACCAGATCACCATTTCGGCGGTGGACCTGAGTGGTGCATCCGGCCTGAACGTGGACAGTGCTTCCACGCCGCCCTCGCTGCTGGGTGCCCTGGGCACGCTGGCCGGCACGGGTGCCACGGCTTCCGCCGCCGATGCCCGCCTGTCCATGGCCGCCATCGATACCGCCCTGGACCTGGTCAACAACACGCGCGCCACCTTCGGTGCCGCCCAGAACCGTTTCGAAGCCGTGATCTCCAATCTGCAGGTGGCTGCCGAGAACACCGCCGCGGCCCGTTCGCGCATCATGGATGCCGACTTCGCCGCGGAAACCGCTAACCTCAGCCGCACGCAGATCCTGCAGCAGGCCGGTACGGCGATGGTGGCACAGGCCAACCAGCTGCCCCAGTCGGTGCTCAAGCTGATCCAGTAAGCTGTGCGCGAGGGCCGGGGCCCGCGCATGGCGCGGCCCGGAGGCCTCAAGTTTGGAAAATACCGGTCGATAAAGGACCGGGGAATGCTTTCGGGCATTCGGTGTGCGTGTTCGCGAGGGCACGTTCTGCGCTTTTGCGCGGAGCTGTTTCGCACTTAGAAAGGGATGGTCATGGCCACCTTGAGTTCAGCGGGTATCAGCGGCAGCGGCCTGGATGAAACGATGATCGCCAAACTGGTGGCCCTGCAAAGGCAGTCACTGGTTCCTCTGCAGCAACGGGCATCGGTCCTGGATTCCAAGATCTCCACCTTCGGGCAGATCAAGTCCTTGATGTCCACGCTGCAGGATGCGGCCACGTCGCTGGCCGACGCCGACACATGGCGCCTCGCCAATGCCACATCGTCCAATGCGGCGGTGTCGGTGTCGGTGACCGACTCCAACGCCTTGCCGGGCGCTTCGGTGATCACCGTGGAAAAGCTGGCACGCAGCCAGTCGGTGGCCACGGGCGTCATGGGCGCGAACACCCAGTTCGGTGCCGGCAAGCTGACCATCACCATGGGGCGCTGGAATGAGACCGGCACCCAGTTCTCCAATCCGGGAACGCCTCTGGAAATCGACATCGCGGCAGGCGCCAAGCTGGAAGACGTGGTCCAGGCCATCAACAGCAAGGGTGCCGGCGTGGTGGCTTCCGTGCTCAAGGACGCCCAGGGCGAACGCTTGGTGCTGCGCTCGCGTGAAACCGGCGCCGATGCAGGCTTTACCGTGGCCGCCAGCGGCGACGCCAGCCTGTCGCCCCTGGCCTTCAACGGAGCCGCCACCACGGGTTCGGTGGCGCAGTACGCCCAGAATGCCAAGGCCACGGTCAACGGCATCCAGGTGGAATCGACCACCAATGAATTCAAGCAGACCGTGCCCGGTCTGAGCATTACGGTCAATCAGGAGACCACCGCACCGGTGACCCTGACCGTGAGCTCGGATACCGAGGGCATGAAGAAAAAGATCCAGGCGTTCATGGACGCGTACAACGCGCTCAATGACACGCTGGCCAACTCGACCAAGTACGACGCCGAAAGCAAGGTGGCTGGCGTGCTGCAGGGCGACTCCACCACGGTGGGCCTGTCCAACAGCCTGCGCAGCGTGGTCTCGGGCACCGTGGACGGCGCGGCCGACACGCTCAAGCGCCTGTCGGACATGGGCATACAGATCCAGAAGGGCGGCAAGATGGCCTTCGGGACCACGGCCAGCGACAAGACCAAGCTTGAAGCGGCGCTCAAGGACCCGACGGCATTGAGCAAGATGTTCAGCGCCACCGGCGTGGACGGGCAGCCCAATACGCAAGGCCTGGCCGCGCGCATGAAGGATTTCACGCGCAAGGCCCTGGAGTTCGAAGGCACTTTCGACACCAAGAGCAAGAGCCTGCAGGAACTCAAGAAGAGCAATGGCAAGTCCCAGGACCGTGTCAACGACCAGGCCGATGCGCTGGAAAAGCGCCTGCGTGCCCAGTACGCGTCGCTGGATGCCAAGATGGGCGGTTATTCGTCGCTCAGCGCTTACATGAACCAGCAGGTTGCTCAGTGGAATAGATAATTTTGGTACGGCGGCGGGCGTGTTTTCTGTAACCGGATCGCAGGGCACTCTACATTTTTGAGCGTTGCAGCCGAAAAACAAGACATCAAGGAAACGAACATGTATACATCGCTCAACCGTCGTACTGCTGCAAATGCCTATGCCCAGGTCGGCGTCCAGTCGGCCGTGGACGGCGCATCCCCCCACCAGCTGATCCAGCTGCTTTTCGACGCCCTCGACGTGGCATTGAACAAGGCCAAGGCGGCCATGCTAAGCGGCAATATCAGCGAAAAGGGCGTGCAGATCGGCAAGGCGGTGCGCATCCTTGAAGAAGGCCTGAAAGCCTCCGTCAACCCTGAACAGGGCGGCGAGCTGGCGCACAACCTGATTTCGGTCTACGACTACAGCATCACCCAGTTGACGCTGGCCAACCTGCGCAACGATGTGGCCCTGCTGCAGAGCGCGCAGGACGTATTGGCCCCGGTCGCCAGTGGCTGGCGTGAAATCGCCGGCACATCGGCCATTGCCGGGACATAGAAATGGAGTTGACTTTGATTGACTTTTACCGGGCCATAGAAGACAGCAGCGCCAAGATGCTGCAGGCCGCACAGAACAAAGACTGGGATGGAGTGGCGCGCTACGAAGGCACTTGTGCCGTACTGATCGAACAGCTGCGCATGAAGGCGCAGGACGAACCGCTGGCGCCCGAGCAGCGCAAGGAAAAGGCCCGCATCATGCAGCGCATCCTGCGCAATGATGCCCAGATCCGCACGCTGGCCGAGCCCTGGCTCGCGCAGTTCGAGCACATGTTCGACGGCCAGCCCCATGTGATGCACTGAGGCTGGAGCCCAGGCCGACCCGATGCCGGGTGGGCCCACAGAAAAACCGCCCCATGGGGCGGTTTTTTCATGGCCGGGCATTTCGAAGAGGACGGTGGCAGGCCGCGCCGCGCCATGAAAAACGGCCTGGCCCTCGCAAAGGGGCAGGCCGTCGGGATGGGGCAGGGCGATTCAGGCGGCGGGCGCCTTTTCCACCTGCAGTTCGCTCAGCATGCGCAGCAGGATGCGGTTCACATCCTCCGTATCCAGCTCGTGGTCCTCGCGCAGCTGGCGCACGGGGGCCGGGTCTTCGGACTCCAGCGCAATGGCCAGCTGCAAGGCGGCGGCATAGGGACCTGTGCGCGTGACGGCAGCGTCGAAAACGCGTTCGGACAGCGGGATGCGGCGCAGCGCCGTCGCCAGGGGCTCGCCCAGCAGCAGGTCCAACTGGGAGAACAGGCCCAGAAGATAGACCTCGCGCTGCAGTTCGTGGCTCACTCCGGCCTCGATCAGCCGCTCTGCCAGGCCCGCACGCAGGCGCATGGCTCCGCGCACGGGCTCCAGGCTGGGTTCGGTGCAGGCATGGGGCAGCTGGTCGGTCAGCCAGCGCTGCAGCGTGCCGTAGCCCAGCATGACCAGGCCGCGGCGCAGGGAGTCCACGTTGCCGCGCAGGCCCAGGGCCGCCGAATTCGTGTACAGCAGAAAGCGGTAGGCAAGGATCGGGTCCTCGCCCAGGATGTCTTCGAACACCTCCAGCGACTGCTCGGCATCGACGGCACGCATCAGGGCCAGCACGGTGTCGCGGCCGGGCAGGGCCGGATGGTGGCGCTGCGCATACAGGGCATCGGCCACGGGCCAGCCGGCGATGGCGCCTGCCTGGTAGCGGTCCAGGCACAGATCGGCCAGGGCCAGGCTGTGCAGCCCTTCGTACATCTGGCCGCCCAGCAGTTGCAGTTGCGCGAGGGCGGGCTTGGGCGATATGCGCAGGGGCTGGGGCAGCTTGCTGGGCGCCGCCTCGGCCGCCGATTCCGCGGCCTGCTGCAGGGCCAGCACGCTCTGGTTGAGGACACCGGCCGCGCCTTCGGGCGGCAGGTACAGCAGGCTGCTGGCAAACCAGTGGGCGGCCTGGGCATCGGGCACATCGGCCAGGGGGCCGCGCCATACCAGCATCAGACCGCGCGCATGGGCCTGGCGCACCAGCTCGTAGATGCCCGAATCCTGCAGCCAGTCGCCGCGCACCTCGATCCAGGGGCTGCCCTTGGGCGCGCGCTCCAGCAGATTGCACAGCACCTGGCGTGACTGGGGCGACAGCAGGACGGGCGGCGATTGCGTGCCCCAGATCTCCTGCAGTATCCGCAGCAGGTGCTGGACATCGGCTTCGGCGCCCGCCTCCTCGTGCAGATACAGCTGTATGCCGGCCAGGCGCCGGTTTCGGTTCCAGAGCGGCCTATAGCCGAGGGTCAGCGAACTCAGGACGGACTGGACCATGGATGCGGGGCTTGCAGGTTATCAGTTGATGAAGTTGAACAAGGACAGCTTCTGGATCGATGCATAGGACTGCAGGGCCGCCTGCATGCCCACCTTCTGCATTTCCACATCGGACAGGGCCTTGATCATATCGATGTCTTCGGCCCTGGAACGCGCATCTTCCTGCTGAAGTGCCTGTCCCTTCATGTCGTCTTCGAGGCGGTCTGCGCGCTTGAGCTGGTCGCCGGCAAAACTGCGCATGGCCTGCACGCGGCTCATGCCCGAATCGAGTTCGTTGAGGCCGCGGCCCAGCACCTGCTGCAGGCCGCCGGGATCGGTGCCACCGTTCTTGACGCCGGCGATCACGTTGTCCAGCACGCTGAACAGGTCGGTGCGCTCGCTGGGGGCCAGCGTGAAGCTGTCGCCCGTGGCGGGGTCGCCCGAAATCTTGACGGACATGCCGCCGATGCTGATGCTGTCGCCGCTTTTGAAGGCCGTGGCGGGCACGACGGGATTGGTCGCGCCCGGCGCCGTGGAGTCGATGGTGTAGGTGACCGCTCCGGTGGTGGCGTCCTTGGTGAAGTTGATCTTGTAGCTGTCGCCCGTGATCTGGCTGGGGTTTTGCACGGTGCCCAGGTCGGCATAGGCCGAGCTGCCAGCGGCCGACTGGCGCGACACCTCGAACACGCCGTTGCCCGTGGGCACGTTCATCCAGGTGGAAAACCCGTCCAGCGCGATCGGCAGGCCGGTGTCGGTGCCCGAGGTCTGGCCGGGCTGCAGCTGCGAGCTGGCGCCGGGCGTGGCGCTGAGCACAGGGTTTTCCTTGCTGCCGAGTCCACGGAAGATGGGCAGGCCGTTGGAGTCCTTGGCATTGGCATAGCTCAGCACCTGGTCGCGCAGGCTCTCGAGCTGCTGGACCAGGGCGTCGCGCGCCTTCTGGTCATACGAGCCGTTGCCGGCCTGCAGGATCAGGTCGCGGAAGTCCTTGAGCGCATCATGGGCCGTGCCCAGCTTGCCTTCGCCCTGGGCGATCACATCGCGCTGGGCGCTGAGCGCGCGCTGGTCGTTTTCCGAACGTGCGATGCGTGTGCGTGCGCGTTCGGCCTGGGCCGCGGCCACGGGGTCGTCGCTGGCACGCACCACGCGCTTGCCGGAGGTGGTCTTTTCCATCAGATCGACCAGACCGCTTTGGCGCGAGTTCAGGTTGTTGATGGTGCTGTCGTACATGTTGGCCGTGCCGATGCGGGCAATGCTCATGGTCTGTTCCTCCTGTGCGCAAGTCAGCGGCCGACGGCCTGGATGACGCTGTCGAAAATGCTCTGGGCGACCTGCAGCATCTTGGCCGAGGCCTGGTAGGACTGCTGGTACTGCAGCAGCTTGGCGGCTTCCTCGTCGAGGTTGACGCCCGAGACCGCCGTGCGGTCGGCCTCCAGGTTCTTGGCAATGGTCTCCGACAGCTGGGCCGCGTACTTGGCGCTTTGCGTGCGGGTGCCGACCTGGGCCATGGCCGTCGAAAAGCCGTCGCTCAGCGTGGTCGTTCCATCGAAGACCTTGGCGTCGCGCAGGGCCAGGAAGGAGCTGGCATTGCCCGCGTCGCGCTGGTAGGCGTTGCCGTACAGCGGGTCCGTGGCCTTGCCCAGCACGATCTTGTCGCTGTTCGTGCCGTTGATGGCCGGCGTGCCGCTCAGGGTCACCTGCAGGCCGGGCCCCACCTGGATGGGCTGGCCCGAGGTGTACAGGCCCGTCGCCGGCACGCCACTGCCTGCGGCCGGAGCCGGGCTGATGGTGTATTCCAGCTGTCCGGCGGCGTTCTTGCTGAAGGACAGCGTGGCGCCGTTGAAGGCGGTCTGGCTGAAGCCCGCGCTGACCTTGATGCCGCCCATCTGCATGGTGGCATCGCCCAGGGACTGGATGCTGGCGGCCACGGGGTTGGCCACGGCCAGATCGTTGGCCGAATGCACGGCGCCCTGGATGTCATGGGCCGCCGCGGCCATGGGGCGGAACAGCACGGTGGCGCCGTTCGTGCCCTCGGCCTTGAGGTCGAAGCGCAGGCCGTCGATCTGCTTGGTGCTCAGATCGGCCATGTCGTTGAACTCGGTGACCTTGCCGTCGGACAGGCGGATGACCTTGCCGGCTGGCGCCGTGGTGCCGAAGACGATCTGGTAGTCCGATGCCTTGAGCGCGGTCGAGTCCACCACCGTGGTCTGCGGCGTGTTGGGCGGGGCCCATTGCGCGCCCGTGGTGGAGCCGTTGCTGGTCAGCGCCAGCTTGAACAGGTCGCTGCCGGCCTGGCCCGACATGGTCAGGCCCAGCTTGTTCTGCTGGTTCAACGCATCGCCGATGGTCGTGGCCATGCGGCCCAGCAGGTTGCGGCCTTCGGTCAGGTCGCTGCCCTGGAACTGCAGCAGGCCGGCGATCTCGCCGCCGCCCAGCATGGCCGGCGTCAGCTCCACGCTCTGGCCGCCGGGCTGCTGGAAGTACACGGCCATCTTGCCGCTGCCCGGATACTCGGTGGCCTCCTTGACGGCGATCTGGGCGGCATTGGCGCCCATCACCAGGGGCTGGCTGCCGCCCACGAACAGGCTCAGCGTGCCATCCTCGGCCGGGATCTGCGTGGTCTGCACATATTTGTTGATGTCGCGCACCAGCTGGTCACGCTGGTCCAGCAGGTCGTTGGGCGTGTGGCCCGTGGCGATGGATCGGCTGATCTGGGCATTGAGCGAGGCCACCTGGCTGGCCAGGCTGTTGACGACGGTGACGTCGTTGCCCATCTGCTGCTTGGTGTTGTAGTCCAGCTCGTCCAGTTGGGCCGACGCCGACCGGAAGCGCGAGGCCAGCTCGTTCATGCGCGTGAGCACCACCTGGCGGGCCGACGGATCGGTGGGGGCGCTGGCCACGTCGCCGAAGGCGTTCATCATGTCGGTGATGGCGGCGCCCAGGCCGGTCGATCCACCGCTGAACACGTTCTGCATCTGGGTCAGCGACTGCGCACGCGCCGAATCGGCCGCAGCGACTGCACCGGCCGTGGCGGCCTGGCGCGTCAGCAGTTCGTTGAAATTGCGCAGGATGGTCGTCACATCCACGCCATTGCCGATGTAGCCGCTGCCCATGTTCTGGCCCGGCGAGGTCTGGAAGGCCACGCTCTGGCGTGAATAGCCCGCGGTATTGACGTTGGCGATGTTGTGGCCGGTGGTCTGCAGGGCGATCTGGTTCGCCATCAGGGCACGGGACCCGACGTTCAAAAGGCTCATGGCGTGTTCTCTGTCTGGTTAGGCTTGGGCGCGGGCCGCGCTCTGCACCGCGCTCTGGATGGCGCGGCTGAGCTTGCTGGCGTATTCGGGATCGGTGGCGTAGCCGGCCTTTTGCAGCTCGGTCGCATAGGCCAGGGCGGAGCCGGTCTTTTCCATGGCCTTTTCGTAGCGCGGGTTGCTGGTGATCAGGCGGGCGTAGTCGCGGAAGGACTCCTCGTAGGAGTCGTAGGCGCGGAACTTGGCCGTGACCTTGCGCGGCGTGCCATTGATGTATTCGGTGGTCGTGACTTCGGCGACCTTGCCGGTCCAGCCCTTGCCGGCCTTGATGCCGAACAGGTTGTGGGCGTTGCTGCCGTCGGCGTTCTTGATCTCGCTCTTGCCCCAGCCCGTTTCGTGGCCGGCCTGGCCCAGCATGAAGCTGGCCGGAATGCCGCTTTCCTGGGCAATGCGCGCCGCGGCATTGCCGTGGTGGGCCACGAAGTTGTCGCGGCCCTTGGGGGCCGGCGCATAGGCGTCGATGGGCTGTGTGGCGCTGCCTGCGCGGCTGCCGCTCCAGGCGCCGGCGCTGCTGCTGCGCCAGGCGTTGCGGCCCAGGCTCAGCGTGGAAGGGACGTTGATCTCGGCGTCCTCGGCCGCCTGCGTGCCCATGGTGCGCGCGAGCTGGCGCGTGATCGCGTCGGTCAGGCCGCCGGGCTGGCCCGACATGGACACCGACAGCTGCTGGTCCAGCAGGTCGGTGCTCAGGTTGCCCTGGGCGCTGTCGAGCAGGCCCGACTTCATCGTGGCCTCGCGCATGCTCTTGATCATCTCGCGCATGAACAGCGATTCGAGCTGCTTGGCAGTTTCGCGCGCGGCCTCGGGCGAGTTGTCCCCGGCGGCCAGCTTGAGTGCGTTGAGCGAGCGGGCATCGGCCGCCAGCGCATTGCTGGACGCCAGCTGCGACCCGTTGGGAAGTGCGATGCTCATATCACCTCCAGTTCGGCATTGAGGGCGCCTGCAGCCTTGATGGCCTGCAGGATGGCAAGCAGGTCCTGGGGCGTGGCGCCCAGGGTGTTGAGTGCGCGCACCACGTCGGTGAGCTGGGGCGAGCCGGGCATGTTGATGATGTTGCCGGGCTCCTGCTTGATCTGGATGTCGGACTTCTGGGCCACCACGGTCTGGCCTTGCGAGAAGGGTCCGGGCTGGCTGATCACGGGCGTGGTGCTGATGGTGATGGCCAGGTTGCCGTGGGCGATGGCGCAGGGGCCCAGAGTCACGGCCTGGTTGAGTACGATGGATCCGGTGCGCGCGTTGATGACCACCTTGGCCGACGGCTTGGAGGTCTCGATGGGCATTTCCTCGATCTCGGCGATCATGCGCACACGCGATCCGGGATCCTGGGGCGCGGCCACGCGCACGGTGCGCCCGTCCAGGGCCTGTGCGATGCCCTGGCCCAGGCGCTGGTTGATGGTGCGCACCACCTTGTCGGCGGTCTGGAAGTCGGTGGAATTGAGGCCCAGCGTGATGGTGTCGCCTTCGTTGAGCGGCGTGGGCACGGCGCGCTCGACCTGGGCGCCCTGGGGCACGCGGCCCGCGCTCAGGTGGTTGATCTGCACCTTGGAGCCGCCGGCCGATGCGCCTGCGCCGCCGACCACCAGATTGCCCTGGGCCAGGGCGTAGATCTCGCCGTCGGCACCGCGCAGCGGCGTGGCCACCAGGGTGCCGCCCTTGAGCGACTTGGCGTTGCCCATGGAGGAGACCACGACGTCGATGGCCTGGCCGGGCTGGGCAAACGCCGGCAGCTCGGCCGTGACGATCACCGCGGCCACGTTCTTGAGCTGCAGCTGGCCCGCGTTGCCCGTGGCGGGCAGGGACATGCCCATTTGTTCCAGGTAATTGGACAGGGCCTGCTTGGTATAGGGCATCTGGGTGGTCTGGTCACCCGTGCCATCGAGGCCGACGACCAGGCCATAGCCGGTCAACTGGTTGCTGCGCACGCCCTGCACGGCAGCGACCTCCTTGATGCGTGTTGCATGCGCCGGGAGGGTCAGCATGCTGGCGCCGAGTGCGGCGGCAACCCAGAAGGGGCGCGGCGCGCGGCGCAATGTCAGGAGCATGGACAGTACTTTCATGCTGTCCATTCTCCGGACTATCAGAACGGCATAACGTTCAAAAAGAACTGGGACAACCAGCCAATTGACTGGGCTTCCCCGGACTGGCCGCGGCTGCGCGATTCCACGCGCACATTGGCCACCTGGGTCGAGGCGACGATGCTTCCGGGTTGCATGCTGCGCGGGTCCACGGTGCCCGTGAAACGCAGCACATCCACGTTGTGGTTCACGCCGATCTGCTTTTCGCCGGCGATCACCAGATGGCCGTTGGGCAGCACGTCGACCACCGTGGTGCTGATGGCGCCGGTGAAGGTGTTGTCGCTGGACGTGGAGCCCGAGCCCGTGAAGTCGTTGTTGTTGTTGAAGCCGATGTTGGAGCGGTCCTTGAGATTGGCCGCCGCATTGCCCGAGAACAGCGGCAGGGCCGAAATGCCCGCCGTGGTCTTGTTGCTGCGCTTGAGCCCCGAATCCGACTTCTGGCTGGCGGTCACGCGCTCGACGATCTGCACCGTCACCAGGTCGCCCACCATGCGTGCGCGGCGGTTCTCGAAGCCGGGGCGGTAGCTGGCCGCGTTGAAAAGGCTGCCCGTGGGGCTGGCCGCCGTGGGCGGGGGCGCCAGCAGGATGGGCGGCGCCGTGGACGGCATGTCCACGGGCGGCGGCGGGTTGAGCGAAGTGCAGCCGGACAGCACGGCCACCATCGCCAGGCAGGCGCCCGTCGCGGAAAGAGAGAAAGAGCGTTGGGTCATGGCAAGGTTTCCGGTGTTCAGTGATCCATGGCGCTGCGCATGAAGCTGGCGAGCCTCCGCCATCTGGCGCGGCCCTGGAGGCTGGCGCGACCCAGGCCAGGGTCGCCGAGCAAGGGCCGCCCCGCAGCGAGGGCGTCGTCCCCCTCCCGCGTAGCGAGAGAGGGGGAAGCGGCAAAGCCGCTCAGGGGATGTGTTACAGCTGCGCCAGCTTGGCCAGCATCTGGTCCGAGGTCTGTATGGCCTTGGAATTCATTTCATAGGCGCGCTGGGTCTGGATCATGGTCACCAGCTCCTGCACCACATTGACGTTGGAGCCTTCGAGGTAGCCCTGCTGGATGGTGCCCAGGCCGTTGACGCCGGGCTGGCCCTGCTGGGGCTGGCCCGAGGAAGCGGTTTCCACGAACAGGTTCTGGCCGCGCGGCTCCAGGCCGGCCGGATTGATGAACTGGCTCATGGCGATGTTGCCGACCTGCTGGGGCGCGGCCTGGCCGGGCATGTTCACGCTGACCACACCCTCGGGGCTGATCGACACCTTGGTCGCGCCCTGGGGAATGGTGATGCCGTTGGCGATGGGCATGCCGCTGGCCGTGACCAGCTGGCCCTGGGCGTCCACCTGGAAGGAGCCGTCACGCGTGTAGGCCGTCGTGCCGTCGGGCATGTTCACCTGGAAGAAGCCATTGCCGTCGATGGCAACGTCCAGCGCGTTGTTGGACTGCTGCAGGGCGCCCTGCAGGAAGTTGCGCGAAGTGGCCACGGTGCGCACGCCCAGGCCCAGGTGCAGGCCCGTGGGCAGCTGGTTCTGCTCGGTGGTCTGCGCACCCGACTGGCGCAGGTTCTGGTACATCAGGTCCTCGAACACCGCGGTGGCGCGCTTGTAGCCCGTGGTCGAGACGTTGGCCAGGTTGTGGGAGATCACGTCCAGCTGGGTCTGCTGGGCTTCCATGCCGGTCTTGGAGATGAACAGCGAATTGATCATGGCGTTT
>JAIRVR010000032.1 GCA_031253795.1 Burkholderiaceae bacterium | reverse complement strand
TGCGACTTGGTCAGGGGCGTGCGGGCAGTGGAAACGATGACGGCTTCGCGCATGGTCGGTCCTTGCTTGTCTCTGGAAAATTGTTGTGGTTGTGCACGGCCCTGCCCGCTCTGCGTTGGTCGGAGCGGGTCAAGGGCATGGCGGAGAACGCGGGGCGGCTTACGCCGCTTTATTCAGGCTCTCGAAATCGCGGCCTTCAGCGACCAGTTTTTCGAGCAAGAGAGCGGGCTTCCAGAACAGCGCGTCTTCCTTGGCGAATTCGCGGATGTCGGCCAGCACCTTGTCCAGCCCCTGCATGTCGGCCCACTTCATGGGGCCGCCACGGAAGCGCGGGAAGCCGTAGCCGGACAGGAAGGTCACGTCCACGTCCAGCGGACGCAGGGCGATGCCCTCTTCCACCACCTTGGCGCCTTCGTTGACCATGGCTGCCATGTAGCGGCGCATGATTTCGTCAGGCGTGAACTGGCGCGGCGTCACGCCCTTCCTGGCGCGCTCGGCATCGACAATGGCCAGCACTTCGGGGTCGGGCTGGCCCACGCGGGCACCCTGGGGGTAAAGGTAGAAGCCGCGGCCCGTCTTCTGGCCGAACCAGCCGCGCTCGCAGACGCGGTCGGCCACTTCGACATAGCGGGCCTTGGGGTCGCGCGTGGCCGCGCGGCGCTTGCGCGTGGCCCAGCCGATGTCACCGCCGGCCAGGTCGGTGACCTGGAACGGGCCCATGGGGTAGCCGAAGCCGCGCACGGCCTCGTCGATCTCGTAGGGGCTGGCGCCGTCTTCCATGATGTAGTCGGCGGCCTGCTTGTAGACGGCCAGGATGCGGTTGCCGATGAAGCCGTCGCAGACACCGGCACGCACCGGCACCTTCTTCATGCGCTTGGCCAGTTCGAAGGCCGTGGTCACCACGTCGGGCGCGACCTTGGCGGGTACGACGATCTCCAGCAGCTTCATGATGTTGGCGGGGCTGAAGAAATGCAGACCGATCACATCCTGCGGGCGCAAGGTGGCTGCGGCAATGGCGTCGATGTCCAGGTAGGAGGTATTGGTCGCCAGCACGGCGCCGGCCTTGCAGACGCGGTCCAGTTCCTTGAACACGGCCTTCTTGACCTCGAGGTCCTCGAACACGGCCTCGATGACCAGGTCCACGTCCCGGATGTCGTCATAGGAAGTGCTGGGCGTGTAGCGGGCCATGGTGGCGGCCTTGGCCTCCTCGGTCATGCGGCCCTTGGCGATCAGGCCGTTGTAGACCTTCTCCACATTGGCCTGGCCGCGCGCGATGGATTCGGCGTCGCGCTCGATCATGGTCACGGTCAGGCCGGCATCCAGGGCCGAGACGGTGATGCCCGCGCCCATGGTGCCGCCGCCGATGACGGCGATCTTGGCGAAGTGGCGCGGCGCAGCGGCCTTGGCCTCGGGAATCTTGGCGGTTTCACGCTCGGCGAAGAAGGCGTGGATGAGGCCGGCGCGCTGCGGGCTGTTCAGGCATTCCACGAACAGTGCGCGTTCCTTGGCAATGCCCTGGTCGAAAGGCAGCTCCACGGCGGCACGCACGCATTCCACGATTTTCAGGGGCGAGAACAGGCCACGGCTCTTTTTGGCGGTGTCGGCCGCCAGCGTGTCCAGCGCCGCCAGGGCAGCGGCCTTGTCGGCGATTTCAATGTCGCGTGTGCGGCGTGGCGCGGTCTTGGCGGCCAGCAGCTCGTTGGTGTAGGCCAGGCCGGCGGCCGTGGCATCGGTGGCGTCCTTGCCGTCGACCAGCTTGTCCACCAGGCCGGCAGCCAGCGCGGCCTTGGCCGACAGGTGCTTGCCGGTGAGCATCAGGTCGGCAGCCGCCGCCACACCCATCAGGCGCGGCGCGCGCTGCGTGCCGCCGGCGCCGGGCAGCAGGCCCAGGTTGACTTCGGGCAGGCCGAGCTTGGCCGCAGGGAGGGCCAGCCGGTAATGGGCCGACATGGCCACTTCCAGGCCGCCGCCCAGGGCCGGGCCGTGGATGGCGGCGACCACGATCTTGTCGGAGGCTTCCATGCGGTTGAGCACCTCGGGCAGCGACGGCGGCATGGCGGGCTTGCCGAATTCGCGGATGTCGGCACCGGCGATGAAGGCCTTGCCCTCGCCCACGATCAGCACGGCGCGGACGGCAGCATCGGCCTCGGCCTGCTCCATGGCGGCCAGCAGGCCGGCGCGCACGGCCTGGCCCAGGGCATTCACGGGTGGGTTGTTGATGCTGACCACCAGCACATCACCTTCACGGCGGGTCTGGACCACGGAAGCCTGGGCTTGATCGCTCATCTGCATGTCTCCGAACTTGGTTCTTCACTCAAAACATCCATTCTTGCCACGACAATGGTTCTTTACAATCCCATGAATCATTGACAGACTGTAAAAATTTCCTTGACACTCCCTGAGCGGCTTACGCTGCTTCCCCCTCTCTACCCGCTTCGCGGGGGAGGGGGACGACGCCCTCGGCTAGGCGCCCCCGCCGCGAGGCGGCTCTTGCTCGGCGTCCCTGGTATTGGGCCCCGCCGGTTTCAAAGGCTCTGCTCCTGCGCTTGCCGTTTTGCTTTGGTGAACTGAAATGGATCTGAATTCGCTGACGCTGCTGGTGGAAATCATCGACAGCGGCAATCTGAGCCAGGCGGCGCGCAAGCTGAAGATGACGCGGGCCAATGTGAGCTATCACCTGACGCAGCTGGAAAAGTCGGTGGGAGTGCAGCTGGTGCGGCGCACGACGCGGCGCGTGGAGCCGACCGAGGTGGGCATGCGGATGTACGAGCATGGCCGCGCGATCCAGAACGAGATGCTGTCGGCGCGCGAGACGATCACGTCCCTGGGCCAGGGCATGGCGGGCCGCGTGGGCCTGAGCGTGCCCAGCGGCTATGGCCAGATCGTGATGAGCGACTGGCTGATCGAGTTCAAGCGGCTGTATCCGGCCATCGTGCTGGACGTGCTGTTCGAGAACCGCGCCGACCATTTGCGCGACGAAGTGGACATCGCCATCCGCGTGATCCAGGAGCCGCCGCTGTCCGTGATCGCCCGCAGCCTGGGCAATGTGCACTACGTGGCCTGCGCCTCACGCGAGTATGCCGAGCAGCATGGCCTGCCGACCACGCTCTACGAGCTGCGCAACAGCCCGCTGATCACGGCCGGGGTGATGGGCCGCCAGCTGCGGCTGTCGGCCTACCAGGGCAGCGAGCGCCAGGAGGTGCTGCTGGCTCCGACCATGATTTCGGAGCACTTCCCGTTTCTGCGCCAGGGCATTCTCGCGGGCCTGGGCGTGGGTCTGGTGCCTGACTATGTGGTGCAGGACAAGGTGGCCAGCGGCGAGGTGCTGCTGACCCTGCAGGAGTACCGGCTGAGCATTTTCGGCACCCACATGTACCTGCTCTACCTGCCGGATCGCCACCAGACGCGGGCCGTGCGCACCTGCATCGATTTTCTGCTGGCCAAGGCCGGCCAGGGCGGCCCCGAAGCGGCCGCCCTCTGACCGGGCGTCAGCGCCTGTACCAGCCCCCCGGGCGCTGATACCAGCCGCGCGGACCATGCTCCCAGGCGTGCGGACGCCAGGCATAGCCGGGATGCGGCGGCGCGGCCCAATAGCCGGGACGCCAGGCGTATCGGCCACCACCCCAGCCCCAGGAGCCGCCGATCCAGACATGGACCGGCGAGGGTGCGACAGGGATGACTTCCGTCTGAAGCGGCGGTGGTCCCATGGGGGCATAGACGACTTCGCCCGAAGGCGACACGGGATAGGCAGGCGCCACGACACAGCCGGTCAATGCCGCCGTGGCGGCCACAAGGGCCAGAGCCGGTATGAGGCGGCCTGGCGATCCAATCGAAAGAGACTTCACGATGCACTCCTGGCCACACTCTCGGCGGCCATGCCCATACAACGAAAAAGCCCCTGCCGGCTGTTGACAGGGGCTTGTGAAGCCTGGGTAAAGATCCGCCGCCAAAGGTAGCGGCGGGATCGGTCACTCAGAGGTTCTGGGCGTTTTGCAGTGCAGCAATGCGCTCTTCGATCGGGGGGTGGGTCGAGAACAGCTTGCCGATGCCGCCGGCGATGCCCATGGCGGCCACGCTCTTGGGCAGTTCGCCCGGGTGCATGCCGCCCAGGCGGGCCAGGGCGTTGACCATGGGCTGCTTGCGGCCCATGAGCTGGGCGGCGCCGGCGTCGGCTCGGAATTCACGCTGGCGCGAGAACCAGGCCACGATGATGGCGGCCAGGAAACCCAGCACGATGTCCAGCACGATGGTGGTCACGTAGTAGCCGATGCCGGGGCCCGAGCTGCTTTCGTCGTTCTTGCGCAGAAAGCTGTCCACCGCATAGCCGATGACACGCGACAGAAAGACCACGAAGGTGTTCATCACGCCCTGGATCAGGGTCATGGTCACCATGTCGCCATTGGCGATGTGGGCGACCTCGTGGCCGATCACGGCCTCGACCTCCTCGCGCGTCATGCCTTCGAGCAGCCCCGTGGACACGGCCACCAGGGCCGAGTTCTTGAAGGCGCCCGTGGCAAAGGCATTGGGCTCGCCCTCGTAGATGCCGACTTCGGGCATGCCGATGCCGGCACGGTCGGCGAAACCGCGCACGGTGTTGACGATCCAGGCCTCATCGGCATTGCGCGGCTCGTTGATCACCTGCACGCCCGAACTCCATTTGGCCACGGGCTTGGAGATCAGCAGCGAAATGATGGCGCCGCCAAAGCCCATGATGAAGGCGAAGCCCAGCAGGGCCCCGAGGTTCAGGCCATTGGAAGTGAGGAAGCGGTTGACGCCCAGCAGGCTGGCGACGATGCCCAGCACCACCACGACGGCGACGTTGGTCAAGAGAAAAAGTGCGATGCGTTTCATCAGTGGGTTCTCCACAAGGTGGGGAAAGGGATACAGGCTCTGCAGCGTTGAAAAATGAGGGCCGGCCGGCCGTTTTCAAGCCGGGTCCCGCGCTGGTGCCGCCTCTTGTTGTGCTGTTTGTGGGAAACGGGGTGCGCGGAACACGAGAGAGTCATCATAGAAGGAAAAGTTCTCGTTTTCGTGGCACCAGCCCGGCACACCCAGCACGGGCAGGGGCACAAAGGGCTTGCCGCACAGGACCTCGGGCCTCAGCCAGTCGCTGGCGGCCAGCCAGGCATCCATGTTGGGCCCGTCGTGCGGCGGTGGCGGTCCGTCCGGCGGAGCACCATCCGTGTGCACGCACAGCACATGGGCCGTGATGGGCTTGCGCGGCTGCACCAGCTTTTCCAGCAGGGCATGGCCCATGGGCAGCAGCCGCGCCTGCTGCCACAGCACGCGCTGCCCGACGAAAAGCGCATGCCATTGCCGGCGGCGCAGGGCATTGCACAGGGCGGCGGGCGCCAGCAGCAGCGCGCCGTTCTCGTCCAGCACGGTGATGGCGTCGCGCAGCGCGCCGCGCCGCCCCCCCACCCCGGCCTGGGCAATGGCCCCGGCCTGCAGGGCATTGCAGCGCTGCTTGAGCGCGGGCCAGCGCAACCACATCAGGCCGTTGAAGAAGTCATGCAGGTTGTCGCGCGTGGGAATGGAGCGGGTCTCGAAGACGAAGCGTTCGTAGGCCATGCCCGCAGGCAGCTCCTGCTGGGGCACGAAGCGCCAGGGTAGGCCCTGTGCATCGGCCAACTGCTGCAGGGCCTGGGCCACGGACAGCCCGCGGGCCCTCAGCGCGCAGGCCGCAAGCCCCGCCCCCCGCAGCCCATGCAGCCAGGGCGCCTGCCAGTCGATGGCGAAGTCCGTCAATTGCCTTGGGGCCTGGGCTGGGCCTTGGCTGCCCGCTTGTCGCGCACGGCCACGCGCGAGGTACCCTCGTCGCGCAACTCGAAGGCCTGGGTGGCCGCCAGCAGCTTGGACAAGGTGGCGTAGCCATAGTTGCGCGCATCGAACGAGGCCTTGTTGCCGATCTGTGCGCCCACGGCGCCCACATGGGCCCAGCCGCTTTCGTCCTGGGTGGCGTTGACGGCGCTGCGCAGCAGGTTCAGCAGCCGCGTGTCCTGGCGCAGCTCCTGGGTAGGCACGCGCAGGCAGGGCCTGGCAGGCACGGCCTCGGCCTGAGGCTCTTCCGCCACGGGCATGCGTTCCCGGTCCGCCCCATTGCGGGCCACGGACGATGCCTGGGCAGCCGCCGGCGCGGCCACGGGCGGCACGGCCTGCCCGGCATCGTGAACCGCCTCCTGCCCGGCCTCCGCGCCGTGGACCGGCGCGTCTTCGCCCAGCGCCTCCAGATAGAGGAAGCGCGAGCAGGCGTTGACAAAGGGCTGGGGTGTCTGTGCCATGCCGAAGCCGTACACGGCCGCCCCCTTGGAGCGCAGGTGCATGACCAGGGGCGTGAAGTCCGCATCCGAGGAGACGATGCCGAAGGCATCGGGCTTTTCGGTGTAGAGCAGCTCCATGGCATCCACCGTCATGGCCATGTCGGTGGCGTTCTTGTGCTTGGAGTAGTCGAACTGCTGCATGGGCCGCAGCGCGAAATCGAGCAGCTTGCGCTGCCAGCCGCTCAGGGAATGCTTGGTCCAGTTGCCATAGGCACGGCGGATGTCGATGACGCCGAAGGTCGACAGCTCGGTAAGGATCTCGTCGATCTTCTCGGCCGGTGCGTTGTCGGCGTCGATCAGCAGGGCGATGCGCGGTTGCGGCTCGGGCATGGCAATCCTCTGGCGGGTGGCAGATGCCCCAGCATAGGGCATGTTCACCCTCACCTGGGGATCGCGTTGCCCGAAGGGAAGCTGCCTGCCAGCCCGCCGCTCGGCGTTGCGCTCCTTGTGCGTGTGGGCACACGCACGGCGTCGCACGCCTTGATTGGCGGGCCGGCAGACAGCTTCGTGACCCCACATGAGGGTGAACAGGCCCTAAACCAGCTTCCAGGGCAGGGCTTCGCCCGCGCGCAGCGGCTTGAGCTGGGCCTCGCCGAAGGCGAAGCTGTCGGGCGGCGTCCAGCTTTCGCGCACCAGGGTGATCGTGGAGGTATTGCGCGGCAGGCTGTAGAAGTCGGGACCGTTGAAGCTGGCGAAGGCTTCGAGCTTGTCCAGGGCGCCGGCCTTGTCGAAGGCCTCGGCATACATCTCGATGGCGGCGTGGGCGCTGTAGCAGCCCGCGCAGCCCGTGGCATGTTCCTTGAGGTGGGCCGCATGGGGGGCGCTGTCCGTGCCCAGGAAGAACTTGGCCGAGCCGCTGGTGGCCGCCTCGACCAGGGCCAGGCGGTGGGTTTCGCGCTTGAGCACGGGCAGGCAGTAGTAGTGGGGACGTATGCCGCCGGTGAAGATGGCGTTGCGGTTGAACAGCAAATGCTGGGGCGTGATGGTGGCGCCCACGAAGCGGTCGGCCTCGGTCACGTATCGCGCGGCCTCGCGCGTGGTGATGTGCTCGAAGACGATCTTGAGCTCGGGGAAGTCGCGGCGCAGCGGGATCAGGTGCTGGTCGATGAAGGCAGCCTCGCGGTCGAACAGGTCGATGTCGCTGCTGGTCACTTCGCCGTGCACCAGCAGCAGCATGCCTTCGCGCTGCATGGCCTGCAGCGTGGGGTAGATCTTGCGCAGATCGGTCACGCCGTGGTCGCTGTTGGTGGTGGCGCCAGCCGGGTAGAGCTTGCAGGCGACGACGCCAGCGGCCTTGGCGCGGACGATTTCCTCGGGCGGCAGGTTGTCCGTCAGGTACAGGGTCATCAGCGGCTCGAAGGACAGGCCTTCGGGAACGGCCGCGAGGATGCGTTGCCTGTATTCCAGGGCCTGCGCGGCCGTGGTCACCGGCGGCTTGAGGTTGGGCATGATGATGGCGCGCGCAAACTGCGCCGCCGTGTGCGGCACCACGCTGCGCATGGCTTCGCCATCGCGCACATGCAGGTGCCAGTCATCGGGACGGGTGATCGTGAGGGAGTCGGTGGAGGCGGTCATTCCGCCATTTTCCCATTGACGGCCCCCGCCCCCCGGATTTCCGCACTCCAGCCCCTCAGCCCGGCGGACGCACCAGGTGGCCGGGCCCCAGGTCCCGTGGGCTTTGCACCCCGATCAAGGCCATGTTGCGCAGGATCTCGGCGGACAGGATGGCGATGGCGTGGCGCACTCCGGCTTCGCCGCCCACGGCGCCCGCATAGTTGAAGGGACGTCCCACGAAGACGAATTTCGCGCCCAGGGCCAGGGCCAGCAGCACGTCATTGCCGCGGCGAAAGCCGCTGTCGATCATCACCGGGTAGTCCGGACCCAGCGCCTGCACCACCAGGGGCAGCATGTGCAGGGGCGAAACCGCGCCATCGAGCTGACGGCCGCCGTGGTTGGACAGGATGATGGCGTCGGCGCCCGCATCGCGTGCCGCCAGGGCGTCCTGCACGGCGAGGATGCCCTTGACCACCAGGTGGCCGGGCCAGCGGCGCCGTATCAGGGCCAGGTGCTCCCAGCCCAGGTGGTCGCGCGCGCCGAAGTCGCGCGTGACCGTGGACGACAGAATGGGCGCTCCGCGCGTGGCCTGCGAGTTCTCGAAATGCGGCATGCCGTGGCAGGCCAGGGTGCGCAGCGCCGTGCCCACCAGCCAGCGTGGATGGGTGATGCCTTCCCAGGCCAGGCGCAGGCTGGGCCGCAGCGGCGTGGAAAAGCCCGCGCGGATATTGTTTTCACGGTTGCCCGAGACGGGCGTGTCCACTGTCACCACCAGGGTCTTGAAGCCGGCGGCTTCCACGCGGTCCAGCAGGCGCAGTATGCGTTCGGTCTCGCCAGGCACATAGGCCTGGAACCAGGCCTGGGGATTGGCTCGCGCCACTTCTTCCATGGCGATCAGCGAGGTGCCGCTGAGGATGGCCGGGATCCGGGCCGCCGCCGCCGCGCGCGTCTGCACGAGGTCGCCGCGGTAGGCCGACAGCGCGCTGATGCCCATGGGGGCGATGCCGAAAGGCGCGGCATGGACCTGTCCCAGCAGCGGCGTGGCCAGGCTGCGCCGGGACGTATCGGTGAGTACACGGGTCACCCAGCGGTGGCCGCCGAAGGCCTCACGGTTGCCGCGCAGGGACCGGTCGGTTTCGCAGCCGCCGCTGACATAGGCGAAGATGGGCGCGGGCAGGTGGCGGCGCGCGGCCGCCTCGAAGTCGTCCAGCGACAGGATCTGGCGCAGCCTGCGTGGCGTGGCCGCGGTCCGGCCCGCACCCGCGGATGCCGTGGAGCCAGGGACCGCGGGCAGGTCGATGGGGGAGAGGTTCGCCATGTCAGTTGAGCTGGAATCGGCCCTCGCGGATCAGCTGACCCCACTTGGCATGCTCGCTGCGTATCCACTGTCCGAACTGCGCTCCATTGGCCGGCGTGGGCATGGAACCCTCCTGCGCCAGCTTGTCCTGCAGCTCGCGCGTGGCCAGCAGCTTCATGGTGGCGTCGGCGATGCGCTCGGCGATGGGGGCCGGCATCTGGGCCGGACCGACCAGGCCCAGCCAGGTCGAGGCCTCGAAGCCCGGATAGCCCTGCTCGGCCACCGTCGGTACCTGGGGCAGTGAGGACACGCGCTGGGCCGAGGTAACGGCCAGGGCGCGGATCTTGCCGGTGGCCAGTTGCGACATCACCGACACCGTGTTGCCGAAATACAGGTCCACCTGCCCGCCCATCAGGTCGGTCAGTGCCGTATTGGCGCCCTTGTAGGGCACCTGCAGCACCTGGATGCCCGCTCGGCGGGCCAGCATTTCACCGGCCAGATGGCCGACCGTGCCATTGCCCGCCTGGGCGATGCCGTAGTGGCCGGGCCTGGCCTTGGCGGCCCGGATGAAGTCGTCCAGGCTCCTGAACGGCGAATCACGGCGCACGGTCAGCACCACGGGCTGCAGGGCCACGCTGGCGATGGGCGTGAAGTCCTTGAGCGCGTCGAAAGGCATCTTCGCGTACAGGCTGGGATTGATGGCCAGGTTGGCGGCCTGGCCCATGCCGATGGTGTAGCCGTCGGGCGCGGCCTTGGCCACGGCATCCAGGCCGATGTTGCCGCCCGCGCCGGGCTTGTTGTCGATGACCACGGTCCAGCCCATGGCCATGTTGAGCCGGTCGGCCACCAGGCGCGAAGTGGCATCCGTTCCGCCGCCGGGCGGAAAGGGCACGATCAGGCGCACGGGCCGCTGCGGCCATTCGCCCGCGGCCTGGGCCCGCGCCAGCATGGGGGCGGACAGCGCCATGGCGGCGGCGCCGCCCAGAAGTTGTCGTCTGCGCATCTTGTCTCCTTTCGTTATGGGTAGGGTGGTGCGGCGACGCGGCTACACGGGCAGGCCCTTGGCGCGCAGCACGGCGTCGAACCGCTCGGGGTCGGCCGTTCCGCTGCGGTTGGACTCACGGATCACGGCCTCCTTCGCCAGATGGGCCTGGCTGCGGCGCAGCACCTCGGCCGCTTCGGCCGCCGGCACGGCGATCACGCCATCGGCATCGCCCACGATGAGGTCGCCCGGCAGCACGGCCAGTCCTGCACAGGCGATGGGCACATTGATCTCGCCAGGACCGTCCTTGCTGGGGCCGCGGTGCGTGTGGCCGCGCGCGAAGATGGGCATGCCTTCCCCGGCCCATTCGCACAGGTCGCGGATGGCACCGTCGATGACCAGGCCGCCCAGGCCGCGCGCCAGGCAGGTGGTGCGCATGAGGCCGCCGACCAGGGCCTGGGAGACATCGCCGCCGCCGTCGATGACCAGCACATCGCCGGGCTGCACCATCATCAGCGCCTTGTGGATCATGAGGTTGTCGCCGGGGCGCACGCGCACCGTGACGGCCGGGCCGCAGAGCACGGCATCGAGCCGCGCGTGGTACTGGCGCAGGCCGATGGCGCCGACATGGCGGCTCATGGCATCGCCGATGGCGGCCACGGGAATGCCTTTGAAGGCTTCGACGATGGCGGCATCGGGGCCGCTGGCGCGTGGATGGATGCGGTAGCCCGCAGGCCACTGGGAGCTGGAAGAAGTCATGAACGATCTCGGGAAGGGGAAAAATTCAGCGCAGAACCTCGGGGTTCACGCAGCGGGATTCGGGCACGGGCCGGCCCTGCAGCCAGCCCAGCACGTTGGCCGCGGCACCAACGGCCATGGCCTCCAGCGCGGCGGGAGTGGAGCCGCCCACGTGGGGCGTCAACACCACGTTGTCCAGCGTGGCCAGCACATGGCCGGGCGGCAGTGGCTCCTCGGCCATGGTGTCCAGCCCCGCGGCGGCCAGCTGGCCGCTGCGCAAGGCCTGCACCAGGGCCGGCTCGTCCACCACCTCGCCGCGCGCGGTGTTGACCAGCAGGGCGCCGCGTGGCAGCTGCGCCAGGCGGTCCGCATCCAGCAGGCCGCGCGTGCGCGCCGTCAGCGGCACATGCAGGCTCAGCACATCGGACAGCGGCAGCAGCTCCTCCAGCGATGCCAGCATGCGCACCCCGGCAACGGGGCCCTGGCCGGGCGCACAGGCCGGGTCATAGGCCACCACCCGCATGCCCAGGGCCAGGGCCACGGCCGCGACGCGCTGGCCCACCTGGCCAAAGCCCAGCAGGCCCAGGCTGCGGCCGCCCAGTTCCAGCCCGTCCTGGGCGCGCGACCAGCGCCCGGCGCGCAGCTCGCCATCCATCCAGGCGATGCGGCGTGCAGCCGCCAGCATCAGGCCCAGGGTCATCTCGGCCACGGACTGCGCATTGGCCCCGGGCGTCACATACACGGGAATGCGGCGCAGGCTGGCAGCGGCCACGTCGATATTGCTCACGCCAACGCCATGCTTGGAAATGACCCGCAGCGTGGGGCAGGCGGCGATGGCCGCCGCCGACAGCGTGGCCGTACGCGATATCACGGCATCCACGGGCTCGCGCGCCAGCAGGGCGGCGACCTCAGCCTCGCCGCCGCCCTCTTCCAGGTAGAGGATGCGGCATTGCGCGGCTTGCAGGCGCAGCAGGCCGGCCGGTGCCAGGCGCGGCGCGGTCACAAAAACGGTGGGATGGGGCATGCGGAATCCAGCTCATTCGATGGACCGCATTCTTGTGAGCGGCAATCATTCCGTCCATTCGATAATGTTCATTCAAACATCACTTTTTTTCATCGATGGACTTGCATCTGCGCGATTTGCGATTCTTTGAAATCGTGGCCGAACTCGGGCATCTGGGCCGGGCAGCTGAACAGCTGGGACGCACACAGCCCGCGCTGAGCAAGTGCATCCAGCGCCTGGAACAGACCGTGGGCGGCGCGCTGTTCGAGCGTGCCGGCCGCGGCATACGGCTGACGCCTCTGGGCGAGCTGCTGCTGGCGCGCGCACGCATGCTGCGCAACGCCAGCCAGGAGGCGCTGCGCGAATTGCGCGACTTCAACGAAGGCCAGTCCGGCCATGTGCGCATAGGCAGCGGGCCGGTGGCGGCCGACCACCTGCTGCCGGAGCTGTGCAGCAAGGCCCTGGCCCAGGGGCGGCGCATCACCATCAGCATCGTCATCGGCCCCAGCTGGGAGCTGCGCGACCGCCTGCGCGAGGGCCAGCTGGACCTGCTCATCGGTCTGACGGCCGATGGCGATCCCGAGCTGCTGTCCCATCCGATTGCCGAAGACGTGGTCGTGGTCGCGGCGCGCCGCGACCATCCCATCTTTGAGCGTGCGCGCATGAGCCAGTCCAGCCTGCTGCACTATGCCTGGGCCCTGCCCAGCGCCAATATTCCCAGCCGGCAATGGCTGGATCAGTCCTTCACCTCACGCGGCATGCCCCTGCCCACGGTACAGGTGGAAGCCGGCTCCATCCCGCTGCTGCCGCGCATGGTGGCCAAGACCGATCTGCTGACCTTTGTCTCGCGGCACACGCTGCGCCTGGAACGCAGCCGCACGCTCAGGGAAGTGGTATTGCCGGCCACCACGCTGCGGCGGCACCTGGGCGTGACCTGCCGGCGCGACGGCTATCTTTCCCCCGCTGCCCGGCACATGCTCGATCTGCTGCGCGCCGATGGCCAGGCCCTGCTGGGCGAGGATGCCCCGCCGCTGGACGAGGCCTGATTCCAGCGGACCGGGGCTACGGCCCCAGGCCCGGCCGCGTGCCCGCATCGGCCAGACGCAGCAGGCCTGGCAGGTCGACGATGGTCAGCCGGCCGTAGGCCGCCTGCAGCATGCCGCGCTGCTCCAGCAGGCGGAGCTCCTTGTTGATGGTCTGGCGCGAGACCGACAGCATGGCGGCCAGATCGCTTTGCGAGATGCGCAGCACCACGCCCGGCCCATCGGGCGCGGGCTGGCCATGCGTGGGGGCCAGCCGCGCCAGCAGTTCGGCCACGCGATTGTCCAGGTTGCTGAAGGCATGGCGCTGCTGGATGACGATCAGCTCGTGCATGCGCGCCAGCACCAGCAGGCAGATGTCCTTCCACAGCAGCGGATGGGCGTCGAGCAGGGCCAGAAAGGACTCGCCGGGAATCTCCACCAGCACGGTGGGCTGGTGCGCGTGGTAGTCGTAGACGAACTGCGTGTGCTCCAGCAGCCGCGCAAGGCCCACGATGTCGCCCGCGCTGTGCATGGACAGCACGAAGCGCGCGCCCGTGGCGTCCACGCCGCCCACCTCCACGCAGCCCGAGGCCACCACCAGCACCTCGCGCCGCTTGGGGTCGGCGGCACGCACCTGCTGGTGGCGTTCGTAGCGTCCCAGATGGCACAGCGCCGCCAGCTCGTCCAGCACCTCGGGAGGCCAGTTGCGCAGCATGCGGCACAGGCCCAGGGCGCGGCGGATCAGCGCCGAGGAGTCGGCCACGGGAACAGGCTTGGAGCGCATGGTTCTCTCATATTGCGAAGGCCCCGGGTTAGTCCGTGGCTCATGTGCCGCCATTTGTCAATGGCTTGACAGAGTGCATCCCCTGCCGCTCGGGATAGTAGCAAGCAAGCCGCCGGGCAAAGCATCCGGGGCGCTACCAAGGAGACAAGTTCGTGAAGCACAAGCATTGGCTGGCCGCCGGCGGCATGGCGGCCCTGGGCACCTGCGCATGCACCGGCGCGTGGGCGCAGGGCAGCGTGGAGATGTTCGGCATCGTCGACGTCCACATCAACAGCGCAAGCTCGGGCGCCACGCGCCTGAGCCGGCTGGAGGACGGGGGCAGCGCGGCATCGCGCATCGGCTTTCGCGGCGGCGAGGACCTGGGCGGTGGCCTGCGCGCCCAGTTCCTGCTGGAGGCCGGCGTGGCACCCGACACCGGCCTGGGCACCCTCCCCGGCCCGGGCCTGGCCTTCACGCGGCAGGCCTGGGTGGGCCTGAACGGCGGCTGGGGCGCCGTGGAGATGGGCCGCATGTACACGCCCATGTTCGGTGCCCTGTTCCGGGCCGACCCGCTGGGCATGAATGCGCTGTTCTCTTCGCTGAACCTGGTGTCGGCCACCGATGCCCAGGCCGGCCTGCGGCCCTTTGCGGCGCGCGCCAACAACCTGGTGCGCTACCGCACGCCGGCCGGCCAGCCCTGGCTGGCGGACCTGGCCTATTCCTTTGGCGAAGTGGCTTCGCCGAACAGCAGCAACGGCCGCCTCTACGGCGCCACGCTGGGCTGGAACCAGAAGCCCTGGTTCCTGGCCTACAGCTTCCAGAAATCCGTGGAAGGCAGCGCCGCCGCGCCCGTGGCCGCGCCGGCCACCAGCCAGTACCAGGCGCTGTCGGCCAGTTGGGAAGCGCTGGAGCCGTTGCGCCTGACCGGCAACTACGTCATCAACCGTGTGGACCGGTCGGGCAGCCCCAAGTCGAAGCTGGCCCAGTTGGGCGCCGAATGGAGCGTGGATGCGCGCTCCAAGCTGCTGGCCTCGGTGGCGCGGCGCGAGGTCAGCGGCAGCGACCGTGCCCAGAACACCTGGACGCTGGGCTACGACTACGCGCTGAGCAAGCGCACCCTGCTGTACGCGCGCTGGCTGCAGCTTGGCAATGCGGCCCATGCCTCGGCCGCCATCGCCAACGTGCCGGTGGCCGCCAACAGCGGCGACGGCGTGCGGTCTCTGGCGCTGGGCGTGCGCCACAACTTCTGAGGAATGTGCATGACCGACAGCCATTGCTTCGACACTTCCGGGCTCGACGCGCTGTTTGCGCCGCGCTCCATCGCCGTGGTCGGCGCCTCGGACCAGGCCAGCAAGATCGGCGGCATTCCGCTGGACTACCTGCTGCGCTTCGGCTACGGCGGCGCGCTCTATGCCGTGAATCCGCGTGCAAGCCGGGTGCAGGGCCTGCCCGCGCACGAGCGGCTGGCCGCCATAGGCGCGCCCGTGGACCTGGCCATCGTCGCCGTGCCGCAGTCGCAGGTGGCCGCCGTGCTGGAAGATGCGGCCGCCGCGCGCGTGCAGTCCATGGTGCTGTTTTCCTCGGGCTATGCCGAGACCGGCGCCCAAGGCACGGCCGCCCAGCAGGCGCTGGCGCAGCGCGCGCAGGCCGCCGGCATACGCCTCATCGGCCCGAACTGCCTGGGCTTCATGCGCCCCGGCCGCCAGGTCTATGCCACGTTCTCGCCTGCGCCGGGCGGCGGGCTGGTGCGGCCGGGGCGCATCGGCATGGTCAGCCAGTCCGGCGCCTTTGGCGCCTATGCCTACAGCCTGGCGCGCGAACGCGGGCTGGGCCTGTCGCTGTGGGCCACCACGGGCAACGAGGCCGATGTGCAGCTGGCCGATGGCCTGGCCTGGCTGGCCCAGGACCCCGAGACCGACGTGATCATGGCCTACATGGAAGGCTGCCGCGACGGCCCCCGCCTGCGCGCCGCCCTGGCCCTGGCGCAGGAGCGTGGCAAGCCCGTGGTCATGTGCAAGGTGGGCACCAGCGCGCTGGGCGCGGCGGCGGCCGCTTCGCACACGGCCTCGCTGGCGGGCAACGATGCCGTGTATGACGCGGTGTTCCGCAGCTACGGCGTGCTGCGTGCGCATTCCATCACCGACTTCTTTGCGCTGGCAGCCAGCGCCTCCATCGCGCGGGCCCCAAGGGGGCGTTCCATAGGCCTGTTCACGGTCTCGGGCGGCGTGGGCGCAATGATGGCCGACGACGCCAGCGCCGCAGGGCTGGACGTGTCCCCGCTGTCCGATGCAGCCCAACGCCAGCTGCGCGAATGGGTGCCGTTTGCCGCGCCGCGCAACCCCGTGGACATCACGGGCCAGGTCACCAACGACATGACGCTGCTGGAGCGCAGCGCCAGCCTGATGTTGGCCGACCGGCCCTTCGACAGCTGGCTGGGCTTCTTCGCGGCGGGCGGCCTGTCCGACGCCTTCTGGCCCGTGCTGCAAGGCCTGGTGCAGACGCTGCGCACCCGCCATCCCGACACCTTGCTGGCCGTCAGCACGCTGTGCCCGCCCGAGCGCCGCGACGCGCTGGAGGCCCTGGGCTGCCTGGTGTTCGCCGACCCAGGCGCGGCCCTGCGTTGCATAGGCGCGCTGGCCCGCCTGCGTGAAACGCCGCGGGCACTTTCCGTGGGCGCAGAGGCAGGCAGCGCGCTGCCGCTGCCGGCAGGCACGCTGTCGGAGCGGCGCAGCATGGCCCTGCTGGCCGAGGCCGGCGTTCCCGTGGTGCCGCACCGGCTGGTGCGCACGGCCGCCGAGGCGGCTCAGGCCGTGCAGGAGCTGGGCGGCCCCATTGCACTCAAGGTCTGCAGCGATGCCATCGCCCACAAGTCCGATGTGGGCGGCGTGGCACTGAACCTGGCGGATGCGGCCGGCGCCGCAGCGGCCTTCGAGCGCGTCCTGGCCAATGCGCGCCAGGCGCGGCCCGATGCCCTGATCGATGGCGCCCTGGCCGCGCCCATGGTGCAGGGCGGCGTGGAGTGCATTGCGGGCGCGCACCGCGACCCCGTGTTCGGCCCGGTGCTGATGTTCGGGCTGGGCGGCATCCATGCCGAGATCCTGCGCGATGTGTCCCTGCGCCTGTTGCCCGTCACGCGCGAGGACGCGCTGGCCATGGTGCGCGAGCTGCGCGCCTTTGCCGTGCTGGACGGCGCGCGTGGCCGGCCCCCCGTGGACGTGCAAGCCCTTGCCGACACGCTGTGCGCCCTGGCCGGCTTTGCGCAGCGCGCAGCCGCCACACTGGAAAGCGCCGAGATCAACCCCCTGATCGCCCGCCCGCGCGCGGACGGCGGCTGCGTGGCCGTCGATGCGCTGGTCATCGGCAGGGAGGCTGCATGAAAGCCAACGCCCATCCACCCTTCGTTCGGGAGACCGCCATGCACACCGCCCTGCAACGCTCCGTCCTGCTGACCGCGCTTGCCCTGTGCTGCGCCACCGCCCTGGCCCAGGACGGCTATCCGTCGCGGCCCGTGCGCATCGTCGTGCAGTACCAGGCCGGCGGCTCCACCGACACCGTGGCGCGCATCCTGGCCGAGGGCCTGGCCAAGCGCCTGGGCCAGCCCGTGGTGGTGGACAACCGCAGCGGCGCAGGCGGCATCATAGGCACCGAGCATGTGGCCAAGAGCACGCCCGACGGCTACACCCTGCTGCTGACCGTGCCCGGCCCCATCACGGCCAATCTGGTGCTGTACAGAAAGCTGCCCTACGACCCCCGCACCGAGCTGCGCATGGTCTCGGACGTGGTTTCGCCCACCATGGTGATGGCCGTCAACCCGGCCGTGCCGGCCAAGGACTTCAAGGGCCTGGTCGAGGCCGTGCGCCAATCTCCGGGCAAGTACGCCATGGGCTCCTGGGGCGCGGGCACGCAGCCGCACCAGGTCCAGGTCTTCATGGACAAGGCCTATGGCCTGCAGTCGCTGCACGTGGCCTACAAGGGTGAGGGCCCCATGTCCATCGACCTGATCAGCGGCGTGATCCAGATGACGCTGGGCTCGGCCGCCACGCTCAAGCCCTTCATCGAGGCCGGCAAGCTGCGCGCCCTGGCCGTGGCCGGGCCGCAGCGCAGCAAGGCCCTGCCCGATGTGCCCACCTTTGCCGAGCAAGGCTACCGCGAGCCCGTGTACGCCATCACGGGATCGATCTCGCTGATGGCACCCGCGCGCACGCCCGATGCCGTGGTCCAGCGCCTGGGCCGCGAAGTCGCCGCCGTGATGCGCGAACCCCAGGTGCGCCAGCGCGTGGAGGCCCTGGGCCTGGAGCCCCAGGGCAACAGCCCGGCCGAGGCCAGCGCCGCCTACGCGGCCTTCCTGCCCGTGGCGCTGGATCTGGCGCGCTCTACCGGTGTGACCCTCGACTGACCCCCTTCCTCCCCTGAGAAAACCATGGACATGAACCCGACCCCACCCTCCCTGCCCGAAGTCCGCCGCGCCCTGGCGCGCTCCATCGGCCTGGCTGCCTTCGTCTACGGCTATCCGCTGATCGAGACCTACCGCACCTGCCGCCTGCAGACCGATGCCGCCGCCGCGCGCCAGACCGGCCTGGGCCTGGACATGCGTGGCGACTTCGACACCCTGCACCACAGCCAGCGCCCCTCCACCCATGAAGACCGCGACGTGGTCACGCCCGCCAACGACCTGCTGTACTCGCTGGCCTGGATCCATCTGGCGGATGGGCCGCGTCTGCTCACCGTGCCCTCCAGCGCCGCCCATCCGGGCCGCTATTTCGTGCTGGCCCTGTACGACGCCTATACCGAGAACTTCGAGAACCTGGGCCCGCGCAACTGCGCGCCCGAAGGCGAGACCGTGGTCCTGGTCGGCCCGGGCGGCCAGGTGCCCGAACACCTGGCCGGCCACCGCCTGCTGCATTGCCCCACCGACCTGGTCTGGCTGATAGGCCGCACCGTCGTCGGCGATGCACCCGACTGGCCTGCCGCCCGCGCGCTGCAGGCCGACATCCGCCTCGAACCCGCGCCGGGCACGCCCGCCGGCGGACGGCCTGCGGCCGTCACGAACTGGGTCGGCCCGCCCATGGACGCCATGGCGGCCGCCTTCGAGAACCAGGAGCCCGCCAGCGAGGTGGCGCCACGCTTTTTCGCCAACCTCTGCCATGCGCTGGCCGAGGCACCGGGGCGCACAGAGGACCGGGGGCTGCTCGCATGGTTCGGCCAGGCAGGCCTGGTGGGCAATGCCCAGATGGCCTGGGAGCAACTGGAGGAGCCGCTGCGCGAAGGTCTGATCGAAGGCTTTGCCGACGGCGTGCGCACCGTGGCCGCCATGGGGCGCAACCGCCGTCCCCGGCCCTGGACCATGACGCCCTCCACGGGCCGCTACGGCAGCGAATACCTGGGCCGCGCGCGCACCGCCTACCTGGGCCTGGGCGCGCTGGCCACCAGCGAAGCCATCTACGCGGCCGCCCACCACGACGCGGACCAGCAGCCTCTGGACGGCAACCGGCGCTATGTGCTGCGCTTCGACGCCGCCGACATGCCGCCGGCCGATGCCTTCTGGTCGGTCACGCTGTACGACGCCGACCGCTTTCTCTACGGCAACGAGATCGGCCGCCACTCCATCGGCGACCGCACGCCGGGCCTGCAGCGCGAGGCCGACGGCAGCCTGCAGATCGAATTGGGCCATGCACGCCCGGAACATGGCACACGCGCCGCCAACTGGCTGCCCACGCCGCACGGGCGCTTCTACCTGATCCTGCGCATGTACCACCCGCAGGCCGGTGCGCACGGCTGGTCCGTTCCGGCGCTGCGGCCCTTGGCCGCATGAGACGCACCATGGACCTGAGCACACTGGCCGAAGAGGCCGTCCTCCACACCTGCCCGCTGTACGAGATGCGCCGCATGCGCGCGGCCACCTCGCCCCGGCGCAATGCGGCGGGCGAGGCTGCGCCCACAACGCAGCGCTGGTGCAACCAGTTCGTGCATGCGCGCCAGCTGCTGCGCGCGGGCGCCAGCCGCGTGGTCACGCCCAACAACGACACGCTCTATACCAATGCCTGGCTGGACCTGGGTGCCGGGCCGCTGGTGATCGACGTGCCCGACACGGCCGGCCGCTACTACGTGCTGGGCCTGCTGGACTTCTTCACCAACCCCTTTGCCCACCTGGGCCAGCGCCTGACGGGTACGGCGGCACGCTCCTTCCTGGTCACGCCGCCGGGCTGGCAGGGGCCGCTGCCAGCGCCGTTCGATGCGCCCGGCGCCCACCTTGCCGCGCCCACGCCCTGGCTATGGGTGATCGGCCGCATTCTTGTCGATGGCGAACACGATCTGCCTGCCGTGCACGCGCTGCAGGACGGCTTTGCCGTGCGCACGCTGGCCGACTGGCAGGCGGGAAGGCCCTCACAGGCGCGCGCCTTCGACCCGGACTGCGATCCCCAGGCTCCACCCGATGCCGCCCACTACGCCGCCCAGGTCAACGCCGCGCTGCGCGACAACCCGCCACCGGCCGGACATGCTGCCCTGGTGGAGCGCTTTGCCGCCGTGGGACTGGGTGCCGGCCTGGGCGCGCCCGACGCCCACCAGTGCGCCGTGCTGCAGCAGGCGCTGGACAGCGTATTGCCCCGGCTGCGCGCAGCCAGCACGGGCCGGCGCCAGGACTCGGGATGGGAGCTTCCCGCCCTGGTCGATGGCAGCTTTGGCGACGACTTCCAGGCCCGCGCCGAGATCGCGCTCAAGTACATAGGCATGCTGGAAAGCCGCGAGGCCATCTACCCGCTGGCCTGGCACGACGCCCGGGGCCGGCCGCTGCAGGGCAGCCGCCGCTACCGGCTGCGCTTTGCCCCGGGCGCGCTGCCGCCCGTGCAGGCCTTCTGGTCGCTGACCCTCTATGGCGCCCACGACTGCATGCTGGTGGACAACCCCATCGACCGCTACGCCATCGGCGACCGCACGCCGGGCCTGTGCCGCGATGCCGATGGGGGATTGACCCTCCAAATCGGCCACGCGCCTCCGCCCGGCGCCGACCGGCGCGCCAACTGGCTGCCCGCGCCACGCGAAGGTTTCTACCTCTGCCTGCGCGCCTACATGCCCCGCCCCGAACTGCTGGACGGGCGCTACGCCCTGCCCCCCATCGAAGAAGACCCGGAGACCCCATGAACGCAAGAGACGACGACAAGCCCTTTTTGCTGGTGGGCACCGGCAGCGAAACCGTGGCGCCCGGCCTGCACATCCTGCGCGGCCAGGGCCAGTCCTTCGTGGCCGAGACCGATGCGGGCCTGGTGGTGATCGACGCCGGTCCCGGCGGCAAGGTCAGCCGGGACATGATCGCCAGCCTGCGCCAGCTCAGCGACGCGCCCGTGCATGCGCTGTGCTACAGCCACGGCCACATCGGCTACAACGCGGGCGTGCCCGTCTGGCTGGAGCATGCGGCCGCGCGCGGCGAGCCCGCGCCGCGCCTGATCGCCCACCGCAACCTGCCGCGCCGCCATGCGCGCTACCGCGAAACCGAGGCGCTGCAGCACCGCATGGCCGAGATCCAGTTCAACCGCAGCGCGGGTTTTTTCGCGCACCGGCTGGCCATGCACGAGCCCACGGAGACCTTTGACACGGGACTGGAAATAGGCAGCGGGGACAGCCGCATCGAGCTTTTCTGGGCACCGTCCGAGACAGACGACGCCATCGCGCTGTGGAGCCCCGCCCGGCGCGTGCTCTACGGCGGCCCGGCGCTGCTGGACTCCATTCCCAACATCGGTACGCCCTTTCGCACGCTGCGCGACACCGTGCGCTGGGCCGATACGCTGCAGGCCATGGCGGCGCTGCGCCCGCTCAAGGCCGTGCGCGAATTCGGTCCCGTGATCGAGGGCGAACAGGCCGTGCAGCAGGTATTGCTGCACACGGCCAGCGCGCTGCGCTGGCTGCGCACCGAAGTCGTGCGCCTGATGAACGAGGGCCTGAACGAGCAGCAGGTGCTGGCCGCCATGGTCTATCCGCAGGAGCTGTTCGGCGTGGAATGGATGAAGCCCAGCTACGGCGACCCCAGCTACATCGTGCGTGACATCTACCGATCGGAAAACGGCTGGTGGGACCGCAACCCGACCACGCTGCACCCGGCCGCGCCCGATGACGCAGGCGCCGCCATCGCCGATGCCATCACCGACAAGGCGGGCCTGGTGGCCAGCGCCCAGGCCCTGGCCGATGGCGGCCAGTGGCAGTTGGCCCTGCACGTGATCGACCTGCTGGCCACCGCAGCGGGCGATGCGCCCGAGATCGCCCAGGCCCGCAGCCTCAAGGTCGCCTGGCTGCGCGAGCGCGCACGCCAGGTGGACAGCTATGTCTCGCGCAACCTTTACCGCGTGGGGGCCGACATGATCGAACAGGGCACACAGGCGCGCCTGGGGCTACGCTGACCGGGCCGCACACAGGCAGAGCGACACAAGGAGACAAGTGCATGAAGACGATGAAGAAGCACGGCATGGCCCTGGCCTTGCTGCTGGCCGTGGCCGGCACGGGCCAGGCCCAGCCGGCCCAGGATGCGGGCAACTACCCGGCCCGCCCCGTCACGCTGATCGTACCCACGGCCGCTGCGGGCGGCACGGACACCATCGCCCGGGTGTTTGCCGAAGGCCTGACCCGGCTGCTCAGGCAGCCCTTCGTGGTGGACAACCGGCCCGGCGCCAACGGCCTGGTCGGCGTGGAGCAGGCCGCGCGCGCCGCGCCCGACGGCTACCGGCTGCTGTTCACCTACACGGCGTCCATGGCCGTGAATCCCAGTCTCTACCGCAAGGTTCCGTATGACCCGGTGAAGGACTTCACGCCCATTGCGCAGATAGGCCGCGCCGGTAATCTGCTGCTGGTCTCGCGCGATCTGCCCGTGCACACGCTGCAGGAATTCGTGGCCTATGCGCGTGCCCGGCCCGGCCAGCTCAGCTACTGCTCCTGGGGCCAGGGCTCGGGCGGGCACCTGACCATGGAGTTTTTGCTCAAGCAGACGGGGCTGCAGATGCAGCATGTGCCCTACAAGGGCAGCAGCCCCTGCGTTCAGGGCCTGCTGGGCGGGCAGGTGCAGGCGGCGTTTGCGGACACCTCCTCCACCGTGGAGCTGGTGCGTGCGGGCCGCGTGCGCGCCATTGCGCACAGCGGCGACAAGCGCATTCCCAGCCAGCCGGACCTGCCCAGCCTGACCGAGGCGGGCTACCCGTTCCGCAACTACTCCTGGTATGGCGTGTTCGCGCCAGCCCGAACGCCGCAGCCCATCGTGGACCGGCTGAATGCCGCCATCAACCAGCTGCTGCAGGACCCGGCCACGGCCCGCAAACTGGCCGAACTCAACCTGACCGACCTGCCCCCGAGCACGCCCGCCCAATTCGCCGACACGCTGCGCCAGGACCTGGCGGACTGGGGCCGGCTGGTGCGCGAGGTGGGCGTTCAGCTGGACTAAGGCGCAGTCCCTCGGCGGGCCAGGTTCAATCGGCCACGATGCCCGTCTTGCGCACCACTTCGCCAAAGCGCTTGAGGCGGTCGGACATCATGGCCTCGAAGGCGGCGGGGCTCATTTCCTCGGGCGGGGTCACGCCCCGGTCCTGCAGGCTGGCCACCATGGCGGGCGCCGTGGCGGCCTGGCGCACGGCCTTGAAGAGGGCCTGCACCACAGGCGCGGGCGTGCCCGCCGGCGCGGCCAGGCCGGTCCAGGAACTCATGTTCAGCTGCGGGTAGCCGACCTCGGCCAGCGTGGGCACGTCGGGCAGCTGTGCCACGCGCTGCTCGGAGGCCACGGCCAGCGCGCGCACCTTGCCGGACTGGATGTGGGGCAGCATGGAGATGAGGTTGTCCAGGAACACCTGCACTTCGCCGGCCAGCACGGCCGTGACCAGCAGCGTGCCGCCACGGTAGGGCACATGGGTGATGTCCAGGCCCGCGTCGGCCTTGAACATCTCGGTGTTGAGCTGGCCCATGCTGCCCGTGCCGCCGCTGCCGTAGTTGAGCTGGCCCGGATGCTTCTTGGCGTAGGCGATGAACTCCGCGAAATTGCGCACCGGCAGGCTGGCGGGTACGACCAGCACATTGGGCATGCGGCCCAGGATGGCGATGTTCTCGAAGTCCTTGATGGGGTCGTAGCCCACCTTGGGCTGGGTCAGCGGATTGGCCAGGTGGCTGCTTTGCGAGGACACGACCAGGGTGTAGCCATCAGGCTTGGCGCGCGCCACGGCCAGCGCCGCCACCGAGCCACCCGCTCCGGGCCGGTTCTCCACCACGATGGGCACACCCAGAATGCGTGCCATGGGTTCGGCGTACTGGCGCGCCATGGCGTCCACCGAGCCACCGGCCGGAAACGGCACGATGAAGCTGATCTGGCGCACCGGATAGCCGCCTGCCTTGCCCTCGGCCAGCGCGGCAAGCGGTGCCAGCAGGCCCATGCCCAGGCCTGCGCCCAGCACGCGGCGGCGCGAGGGATGGCGGGAAGTCCGGCTGGCGATTGGGATAGCGATAGGGGTCATGTCCATGTCTCCTCCTTGTTGGAATGCGCCAGCTGCGTCCGGCCACCGGGCGCAGCCTGCCTACTCGGCCACGATATGGGCCTTGCGCACGACTTCGCCGAAGCGCACCAGGCGCTCGGCCATCATCTTCTCGAAGGCAGCAGGGCTCATCTCCTCGGGCGCGACCACGCCACGTTCCTTGAGACTGGCCACCATGGCCGGCGAGGTCGCCGCCTGGCGCACGGCCTTGTACAGGGTCTGGACAATGGGATCGGGCGTGCCGGCCGGCGCGGCGATGCCGGTCCACGAGCTCATGTTGAGCTGGGGATAGCCGACCTCGGCCATGGTGGGCACATCGGGCAGCATGGGCAGGCGCTGCTCCGAGGCCACGACCAGGGCGCGCACCTTGCCCGACTGCACATGGGGCAGCATGAAGACCAGGTTGTCGAGGATGAACTGCACCTCGTTGCCGATGGCCGCCGTGACCAGGGGCGAGCCGCCGCGGTAGGGGATGTGCGTGGCGAAGATGCCTGTCGCAGC
>JAIRVR010000055.1 GCA_031253795.1 Burkholderiaceae bacterium | reverse complement strand
CACTGGTACCACTGCGACATGAACTACCGCGGCATCATCAACATGCTGATGCTGTGCGGCTGCATAGGCCAGAGCGGCGGCGGCTGGGCGCACTACGTGGGCCAGGAAAAGCTGCGCCCCCAGACCGGCTGGACCGCGCTGGCCTTCGCATTGGACTGGCTGCGCCCGCCGCGCCAGATGAACTCCACCAGCTTCTTCTACGCCCACACCGACCAGTGGCGTTACGAAAAGCTGGGCGTGGAGGAGGTGCTGTCCCCGCTGGCCGACCGCAGCCGGTACGGCGGCGCCATGATCGACTACAACGTGCGCGCCGAGCGCATGGGCTGGCTGCCCAGTGCGCCGCAGCTGCAGGCCAACCCGTTGCGGCTGGTGCGCGACGCCCAGGCCCAGGGCCTGGACGTGAAGGACCACGTGGTGCAGTCCCTGCAGGACGGCTCGCTGGCCATGAGCTGCGAGGACCCCGACCACCCTGCCAACTGGCCGCGCAACATGTTCGTGTGGCGCTCCAACATCCTGGGCAGCTCGGGCAAGGGCCATGAGTACTTTCTCAAGCACCTGCTGGGCACCACGCACGGCGTGCAAGGAAAGGATCTTGGAGAACAAGACCCCCCCGATGCGCTGCGCGCCGCCCCCCAGGGGGCGGCCGGCTTGGGACGGCCCGGCGCCGGCCACTCGGCCAAGCCGCAGGAAGTGCGCTGGCACGACAAGGCGCCCGAAGGCAAGCTGGACCTGCTGGTCACGCTGGACTTCCGCATGAGCACCACCTGCCTGTACTCGGACATCGTGCTGCCCACGGCCACCTGGTATGAGAAGAACGATCTCAACACCAGCGACATGCACCCCTTCATCCACCCGCTGTCGGCGGCCGTGGATCCGGCCTGGCAGGCCCGCAGCGACTGGGAGATCTACAAGGGCTTCGCCAAGGCCTTCAGCGAGGTCTGCGTGGGCCACCTGGGCGTGGAAAAGGACGTGGTCCTCACGCCGCTGATGCACGACACCCCGGCCGAGCTGGCCCAGCCCGATGGCGTGCGCGACTGGAGGAAGGGCGAGTGCGCGCTGATCCCCGGCAAGACCGCACCCCAGATCACCGTGGTCGAGCGCGACTACCCCAATCTCTACCGGCGCTTCACGGCCCTGGGCCCGCTGATGGACCGGCTGGGCAACGGCGGCAAGGGCATAGCCTGGAACACCGAGACCGAGGTGGCGCAGCTGGGCGATCTCAATGGCCGCGTGCGCGAGGAAGGCGTGAGCCAGGGCCGCCCGCGCATCGTCAGCGACATCGACGCCACCGAAGTGGTGATGATGCTGGCGCCCGAGACCAACGGCCATGTGGCCGTCAAGGCCTGGGAGGCCCTGTCCAAGCAGACCGGGCGCGGGCATGCCCACCTGGCCCTGCACCGCGAGGACGAGAAGATCCGCTTCCGCGACATCCAGGCCCAGCCGCGCAAGATCATCAGCTCGCCCACCTGGTCGGGACTGGAGAGCGAGAAGGTCAGCTACAACGCCTGCTACACCAATGTGCACGAGCTGATCCCATGGCGCACGCTCACGGGCCGCCAGCAGTTCTACCAGGACCATCCGTGGATGCGCGACTTCGGCGAAGGCTTCGTCAGCTACCGCCCGCCCGTGCACATGAAGGCCCTGCAGGAAGTGCAGGGCAAAAAGCCCAACGGCAACCCCGAGATCGCGCTGAACTTCATCACGCCGCACCAGAAATGGGGCATCCATTCCACCTATGGCGACAACCTGATGATGCTCACGCTGGCGCGCGGCGGTCCCATCGTCTGGCTCAGCGAGGACGACGCGAAAAGCGCCGGCATCGCCGACAACGACTGGGTGGAGCTGTACAACGCCAACGGCGCCATCGCGGCGCGGGCCGTGGTCAGCCAGCGCGTCAAGCCGGGCATGGTGATGATGTACCACGCCCAGGAAAAGACCATCAACACGCCGGGCTCGGAGATCACCGGAACGCGCGGCGGCATCCACAACTCGGTCACGCGCATCGTGCTCAAGCCCACCCACATGATCGGCGGCTACGCGCAGTACAGCTACGGCTTCAACTACTACGGAACCATAGGCACCAACCGCGACGAATTTGTCCTGGTCCGAAAGATGCGCCGAGTGGATTGGCTGGACGACGAAACTGCGGCCGGCACCCCCACCCATGCCTGAACAACAAGGAGAACCACGATGAAAATCCGCGCACAGATCGGCATGGTGCTGAACCTGGACAAATGCATCGGCTGCCACACCTGCTCCGTCACCTGCAAGAACGTCTGGACCAGCCGCCCGGGCGTCGAGTACGCCTGGTTCAACAACGTCGAGACCAAGCCCGGCATCGGCTATCCGCGCGAGTGGGAAAACCAGGCCCGGTGGAACGGCGGCTGGATGCGCCGCACGGACGGCTCCATCGCACCGCGCCAGGGCGGCAAATGGGGCCTGCTGATGCGCATCTTCGCCAACCCCAACCTGCCCCAGATCGACGATTACTACGAACCCTTCACCTACGACTACGAACATCTGCAATCGGCCAGGGAAGGCAAGGCGGCGCCCACGGCGCGTGCGCGCAGCCTGATCTCGGGCCAGCGCATGGAAAAGATCGAATGGGGTCCGAACTGGGAGGAAATCCTGGGCGGCGAATTCAGCAAGCGCAGCCAGGACGTGAACTTCGAACAGGTCCAGAAGGACATCTACGGCCAGTTCGAGAACACCTTCATGATGTACCTGCCGCGCCTGTGCGAGCACTGCCTGAACCCGGCCTGCGTGGCCTCCTGTCCCTCGGGCTCGATCTACAAGCGCGAGGAGGACGGCATCGTCCTCATCGACCAGGACAAGTGCCGGGGCTGGCGCATGTGCGTCTCGGGCTGCCCCTACAAGAAGATCTACTACAACTGGCAAAGCGGCAAGGCCGAGAAGTGCATCTTCTGCTACCCGCGCATCGAGGCGGGCCAGCCCACGGTGTGCTCGGAAACCTGCGTGGGCCGCATCCGCTATCTGGGCGTGCTGCTGTACGACGCCGACCGCATCGAGCAGGCATCCAGCGTGGAGCGCGACCGCGACCTCTACCAGGCGCAACTGGACATCTTCCTGGACCCCCATGACCCCGAGGTCATCCTCCAGGCCCGCATGGCCGGCATCCCCGACGGCTGGATCGAGGCTGCACAGGCCAGCCCCGTCTACAAGATGGCCGTGGACTGGAAGGTGGCCCTGCCCCTGCACCCCGAGTACCGCACCCTGCCCATGGTCTGGTATGTGCCGCCCCTGTCGCCCATCACCTCGGCGGCCAACGCCGGGCATCTCGATGGTGTCGGCCGCAGCGCCATCAACGGCGAGCTGCCCGATGTCTCGCAACTGCGCATCCCCGTGCAGTACCTGGCCAACCTGCTCACCGCCGGCGACACCGCACCCGTGGTGCGCGCGCTGGAGCGCATGCTGGCCATGCGCGCGTACCAGCGCAGCAAGCATGTGGACCAGGAGCAGAACCTGGCCGTGCTGCAGTACGCGGGACTGACGGTGCACGAGGTCGAGGACATGTACCAGACCATGGCGATCGCCAACTACGAGGACCGCTTCGTCATCCCCTCGGCCCACCGCGAGTACGCCGAAAGCGCGTTCGATCTGCGCGGCGGCTGCGGCTTCTCCTTCGGCAACGGATGCTCCGACGGCAGCACCGACGCCAGCCTGTTCGGCGGCAAGAAGCCGCGCACCATCCCCATCCGCGCGGAAATGTGAGGCCCTCACCATGTTCAAGCACAACAACGCCACCTCCACGCGCCTGACGCTGCGCGCGCTGGCCTGCCTGATCGGCTACCCGGGCGCCGAGCTGCGCGCCCTGCTGCCGGGCCTGGTGGATGCCCTCAGCCTGGAGCAATCCGTGGCCCCCGCACGGCTGCGCGAGCTGCAGCAGCTGGCCGAACAGCTGCAGGCCATGGACCCCTACGAGGCCGAGGCCCGCTATGTGGACAGCTTCGACCGGGGCCATCAGACCTCGCTGCACCTGTTCGAGCATGTGCACGGCGACTCGGCCGACCGGGGCCCGGCGCTGATCGACCTGCGGCAGACCTACGAGCGGGCGGGCCTGGCCTTCGAGGCCGACGAGCTGCCCGACCATCTGGCCGTGGTGCTGGAGTTCGCCTCCACCCAGCCACCGGACATCGCGCGCGAATTCCTGGGCGAGATGGCCCACATCCTCAACGCCCTGTTCACGGCGCTGGCGCGGCGCGACAGCCCCTACGCCAGCGTGATCGCGGCCGTGCTGGAAATCTCGGGCCACCGGGCCGAGCGTGTGGAGATACGGCCCGAGCCCGCCATGGACGAGGCCTGGGCCGAGCCACCCGCCTTCGACGGCTGCAGCAGCCAGGGCAAATCCCGCCCTGGCGTCGAACAGCCCGTGCATTTCGTGCGCCGCACAGCGGCGCCCCCAGCCCAAGGACCCCGCCAAAGGAGCCTGACATGACCCCCTCCTGGATAGACCACCTGCTCTTCGGCCTCTACCCCTATGTCTGCCTGGCCGTGTTCTTCATCGCCAGCTGGCTGCGCTTCGACCGCGACCAGTACACCTGGAAGAGCGATTCCTCCCAGCTGCTGCGCAGCGGCAGCCTGCGCTGGGGCAGCAACCTGTTCCACATCGGCGTGCTGTTCCTGTTCTTCGGCCACACCGTGGGCATGCTCACGCCGCACTTCGTCTACGAGCCCGTCATGGCCGCGGGCGCCAAGCAGCTGATGGCCATGGTCAGCGGGGGCATCGCGGGCACGCTGGGCTTCATCGGCCTGTCCATCCTGCTGCACCGCCGTCTGTCGGATGTGCGCATCCGCGCCCACTCCAGCTTCAGCGACATCGCCATCCTCTGGCTGCTGTGGCTGCAGCTGCTGCTGGGCCTGGCCACCATCCCGCTGTCGGCCAGGCACATGGACGGCTCCATGATGATGGCCCTGGCCGAATGGGCACAGCGCATCGTCACCTTCCGCGGCGGCGCCGTGGAGCTGCTGGCGGACGCTGGCTGGGTGTTCAAGGCCCATATGTTCCTGGGCATGAGCATCTTCCTGGTCTTTCCGTTCACGCGCCTGGTCCACGTCTGGAGCGGCTTCGCCACCCTGGCCTATCTGCTGCGTCCCTATCAGCTGGTGCGCTCGCGCCGCCTGGGCCTGCCGGCTTCGTCGGCACGCCGTGATGCCAAGCCCGGCCATTGAGGAGATGCACATGGAACACGGATGCAACGGATCGGGCGGCGGCCACTGCGGCTGTGCGCCTTCAAGTGCCACGGCCGCCCAGGCGGTGGATTTTCCGGAGACTCCCCAGGTGCCGGCCTTCCAGCCCGTGGGCGAGGCCGGGATCGAGGTGGCCCGCATCAACGCCACGCCCCTGCACGCGCCCGGACAGCGCCCGCCCGAGCGCGAACTGCGCCAGCGCGCCTGCACCGAGCTGCTGCGCCAGGCGGCCCAGCAGGAAGGTCTGCTGGGCGCCGATGACGCGGCTGGCGACGACGGTGTCATCAGCGAGCACGCCTCCCGGGCCATAGAGCAGCTGCTGGCGCGGATGCTGCACCTGCCCGAGCCCGGCGAGGACGCCTGCCGCCGCCACTTCGAGGCCCACCCCGCGCGCTTCGCACAGGGCGAGCGTGTACGCCTGCGCCACGTGCTGTTCGCCGTCACGCCCGGCGTGGACGTGCGCGCGCTCACCCGGCGGGCCGAGGCGCTGCTGATCGAGCTGCGCTGTGCCGACGACGGCGGCACGCGCTTTGCCGAGGCCGCACGCCATTGGTCCAACTGCCCCAGCGGCGCGCAGGGCGGCGAGCTGGGCTGGCTGGAGCGTGGCGACTGTGCCCCTGAATTCGCACGCGATGTCTTTGCATCGCAGGAGGTCGGCGTGCTGCCGCGCCTGGTGCACAGCCGTTTCGGCCTGCACGTGGTCGAGGTCTGCGCGCGCGAGGCCGGCATCCTGCCCGGTTGGCAGCAGGTGCGGCCGGCCGTGGCCCAGGCCCTGCACCAGCAGAACTGGATGGGCGCGTTGCACCGATATCTGCGGGAACTGGCGGGTGCTGCCTGCATGGTCGGCGTGCAGATCGATGCGGCCGACTCGCCGCTGGTGCAGTAGCGCAGGAGTGCCCATGCCCGACGACGAACTGCTGCAGCGCCTGCGCCGCTTCCACGAGCAGGCCTTTCCGCCGTACCGCGCGCAGTTCCGCACCCTGGTCGAGGAGGGCCAGCATCCGAGCACGCTGTTCATCGGCTGCTCGGACTCGCGCCTCGTGCCCTATCTGCTCACGGGCGCAGCGCCTGGCGAGCTGTTCCTGGTGCGCAATGTGGGCGCCTTCGTGCCGCCCCATGACGGGTCGCAGGGCCACCACGGCACGGCGGCGGCCATCGAATTCGCCGTGCTCAGCCTGCAGGTCCGCCGCATCGTGGTCTGCGGCCACAGCCACTGCGGGGCGGTCAAGGCCTTGTATGGCGAGGTTCCGCCCGAGGCACACAACCTGCGGCGCTGGCTGGACCTGGGCCGCGAGGCCGTGCTGCCCGTGCAGCCCGGGCCCGAGGCCTTGCGGCGCACCGAGCAGCGCGCCGTGGTGCTCCAGCTCGAGCGTCTCATGGACTACCCCATGGTGCGCACACGCGTGGAGGCCGGCCGGCTCAGCCTGCATGGCTGGCACTATGTGATCGAGGACGGCGAGGTCCATGTCTTCGACGTGGACAGCGGCCGCTTCGTCGCGGCTTCCCAGTCCGCGCACAGCGGCACCGGCCCCTATCCACCCTATGTGGAGCATGACGGCCAGGTGCTGGAGGATTAGGGCCTGTTTCCACGTATGTGCGATCCCCACATCAGTGGGAACAGGCCCCAGTGCGCGCCCGGCGCGCCGGATTCACTGCATCTGCAGCTGGGCCACGGCATGGTCCAGGGCCTGGGTGCCCAGCATGAAGTCGTCCAGGTCCATGGCCTCGTGCGGGTTGTGCGATCCGTGCTGGTTGCGCACGAACAGCATGGCGGCGGGAATCCCCGCGTTCGCGAACTGGGCCGCGTCGTGGCCGGCCCCGCTGGGCAGCAGGACGGGGGGCATGGACAAGGCCTCGCAACTGCGCGCCAGCAGCCGGCTCAGGCCTGCGTCCAGCGTGGCAGGCGCACTGGTCTGGCGCGCATCGAAGACGAAGCGCACGCCGCGCTCGGTTTCCACGGCCTGGCACTGGGCGCGCATCAGCGCGTAGAACGCCTCCAGCGTCTGGCTGCACTGGCTGCGTGCCTCGAAGCTGAAGCGCACATGGCCCGGAATGCGCGAGACCGAATGCTCGGCCGCATCGGTGGACACCACGCCCGTGGTCACCACCAGGTCGGCGCCCTCCGCGAGCAGCGCGCGCCACTGGGCATCGAGGCGCATGATGAGGTCGGCCACGGCGAACATGGCGTCGTGGCGCAGTTCGCGCGGCACGGCGCCCGAATGCTGGGCATCGCCCTCGCAGACGATGGTGCCGTGCCGCACATTGCCGCGTATGCCGGACACCACGGCCACCGGCAGCTGCCGCTGCACCATGACCGGCCCCTGCTCGATGTGCAGCTCCAGGTAGGCGCGCACGCGCCGGCGGTCGAACAGCGGCTGGCCGGCCGCGATGGCGGCCAGGTCGGCGCCGGCCCCCTGCATGCAGTCGGCCAGGCGTGCGCCCGTATCGCGGTGGCGCAGCTCCAGGTCGGCCGCCTGCAGGCGGCCCAGCAGGGCGCCCGAGCCCATGTAGGCCTTGCCGAACCAGGCGCTTTCCTCGCCGCGCAGGCCCAGCACCTCGAAGGCCGGTCCGCCGCCCGGCGCTGCCTCGCGGCGCGCCAGCAGGCACAGCAGGCCCGCCACCACACCGGCCAGGCCGTCGTAGTTGCCGCCCTGGGGCACGGAGTCGATGTGGCTGCCGGCCCAGATGGCCGGTCCGCCGGCGGGTGCCTGCGGCAGGCGAAAGACGACATTGGCCGCGCGGTCGGCCTCGGCCACCAGGCCGTGGCGGCGTGCGAAGGCGCACAGGTGGGCGGCGGTGGCCGATTCGCCGTGGCCATAGCTGTCGCGGGTCACGCCCACGCCGTCGTGGGAGAGGTCGCGGATATCGGCGAAAAGCTGTTCGGCCACGGGGCGCAGGGCGGCGAGATGCATGGTGCTGGACAGGGGATCACCGGTGCGTCCGGTGCGGTCGGGGCAAGGCCCTGGAGGATTCTTATTTGGATACTAGTATCTTTTTTGATACTGAAGCTGAATCCAAATACTAGTGAAAACCCTTGGTTTTGCCGTCCAGCCTGGCCCGGAGAAGGGTGCGCGCGGCTTTGTTGCGGCACCTCAAGCTCCGGGCGAAAGCAAAGTCCCCATCGCCAGTAGGTGGCGCATGATGGGTTTTTGCCTGCCCCGGCGGGCCCCACCCGACCATGGGAGAGTCAGCATGCAACGCGACAAGCTGGACCGTGCGCTGGACGCGGCCGAAATGCAGCCCATCAGCCTCGATGTGCTGCGCGAGAAGTACCTCAAGAACGGCGAGACGGGCGTGGACCAGTTGTATGCGCGTGTGGCGCGCGCCCTGGCCTCGGTCGAACCCGAGGCCCGTCGCGAGGAGTGCGAAGCCCTGTTCCTGGCCAACCTGCAGGCCGGGGCCATCGGCGCGGGCCGCATCATGAGCGCGGCCGGCACGGATTTGCAGGCCACGCTGATCAACTGCTTCGTCCAGCCCGTGGGCGACTGCATCCAGGGCATGGACGAGGGCGGCTATCCCGGCATTTACGAGGCACTGCGCGAGGCTGCCGAAACCATGCGCCGCGGCGGTGGCGTCGGCTATGACTTCTCGCGCATACGGCCCAAGGGCGCCGAGGTGCGCGCCACGGCCTCGCTGGCCTCGGGGCCCTGCAGCTACATCAACGTCTTCGACCAGTCCTGCGCCACGGTGGAAAGCGCGGGCGCGCGGCGCGGCGCCCAGATGGGTGTGCTGCGCATCGACCATCCGGATGTGCTCGAGTTCATCACGGCCAAGCGCACGCCGGGGCGCTGGAACAACTTCAACGTCTCGGTGGGCGTCAGCGATGCCTTCATGCAGGCCGTGGCCGAGGACGGGCCCTGGCAGCTCGTGCACCGTGCGCGTCCCGGCACGGCCCTGCTGGAGCAGGGCGCGCACCAGCGCGGTGACGGCCAATGGGTTTACCAGAGCGTGGCGGCGCGCGCGCTGTGGGACACCATCATGCGCTCGGCCTACGACTTCGCCGAGCCCGGCATCCTCTTCCTGGACCACATCAACACCGACAACAACCTGCGCTACTGCGAAGACATCGCGGCGACGAATCCCTGTGTCACCGCCGATACCTGGGTGTTCACGGAGTCCGGGCCGGCCCAGGTGGCCGACCTGATCGGCCGGCCGTTCGGGGCCGTGGTCGATGGACAGGTGTTTGCCACGGAGAGCGCCGGATTTTTTGCCACGGGCCGCATGCCCGTGCTGCGGCTGACCACGCGCGAAGGCCATGCGCTGCGCCTGACGGCCGATCACCGGGTGCGCCGTGTCGCGCGCCGTACCCGCTACACCACGCAGGCCGAATGGATACCTGCTTCCCGATTGGTGCCCGGGGACGAGATCCTGCTGCACAACCATCGTGCGCTCACCGGCTGGGATGGGCGAGGCAGCGAGGCCGAGGGCTACCTGCTGGGCCTGCTGATGGGCGAAGGAACACTGCGGGCGGACAAGGCCGTGATCAGTGTCTGGGCGCCCGCGCTGCGCCAGGTCGCAGGCGGAGCCAACGCGCAGCCCTTTGCCACCACGGGTGCGGCAGGCATCATCCGTGCCGCCGAGGCGGCGGCCGCCACGCTCCACCACCACCGTGCGGACTTCCGGGGGTTCCAGCGTCCCGTCGCGGATCGCGCAGAGGCACGCATGGAAAGTGCGGCATTGCGCGACCTGGCGCTGGCCATGGGCATGGAGCCGGGGCGCAAGCACATTACCCCGGCCATGGAACAGTGCTCCAGTGCTTTTTGCACGGGGCTGCTGCGCGGCCTGTTCGACACCGATGGTTCCATGCAGGGAGCGCAGAACAAGGGTGCGAGCCTGCGCCTGTCCCAGAGCGATATGGTGCTGCTTCGCTGCGTGCAGCGCATGCTGCTGCGGCTGGGCATGGCGTCGACGCTCTACGAAAACCGGCGGCCGGCCCAGGTGCGCGCCATGCCCGACGGCAAGGCAGGCCTGCGTGACTATGCGGCCCAGGCGCAGCATGAGCTGGTGCTCAGCGGCGACAACCTGGTCATTTTTGCCGAGCGCATCGGCCTGGCCGACACGGACAAGGCCGGGCGCCTGGAGCATGCGCTGGCGGATTGCCGGCGCCATCCCGACCGCGAGCGCTTCACCGCCACCGTGCAGGCCCTGGAAGACGGTGGCGAGGAAATGGTCTATGACGTCACCGTGGCCGACTGCCACGCCTTCGATGCCAATGGCCTGTATGTGCACAACTGCGGCGAGCAGCCCCTGCCCCCCTATGGCTGCTGCGACCTCGGACCCATCATCCTCACGCGCTTCGTGCGTCACCCCTTCGGCTTTGCGGGCACGCCGGACTTCGACTTCGAGGCCTTTGGCCGCGCCGTGGCCGTGCAGGTGCGCGCGCTCGACAATGTGCTGGACCTGACCTGGTGGCCCCTGCCCCAGCAGCGTGCGGAAAGCGAGGCCAAGCGACGCATCGGCGTGGGCTTCACGGGCATGGGCAATGCGCTGGCCATGCTGCGCCTGCGCTATGACCGGGCCGAAGGCCGCGCCATGGCCGCGCGCATCGCCGAACACATGCGTGACGCGGCCTATGGCGCCTCGGTGGAGCTGGCGCGCGACAAGGGTGCCTTCCCCCGGTTCGACGCCGACGGATACCTGGCGCCCGGCAGCTTTGCCAGCCGCCTGCCTGCGGCCCTGCAGGAGCGAATCCGCGTGCATGGCATACGCAACAGCCATCTGCTGTCCATCGCGCCCACGGGAACGGTCAGCCTGGCCTTTGCCGACAACGCCTCCAACGGCATAGAGCCGCCGTTTTCCTGGACGTACACCCGCAGAAAGCGCACGGCCGATGGCGGCAGCGCCGAGTACGCGGTCGAGGACCATGCCTGGCGGCTGTTCCGTGCCCTGGGCGGCGATGTGGCGCAATTGCCCGACTACTTCGTCAGCGCGCTGCAGATGGCGGCGGCCGACCACATCGCCATGATGCAGGCCGTCCAGCCCTACGTGGACACGGCCATCTCCAAGACCGTGAACGTGGCGGCCGACTACGCCTACGAGGATTTCAAGGACCTGTACCTGCAGGCATGGCGCGCCGGCCTCAAGGGCCTGGCCACCTACCGGCCCAACACCATCCTGGGCGCCGTGCTCCAGGCCGAGGCACCGGCGGCGAGCGAAGCGGCACCGGCCGCAGCCCTGTCCGCCCCCGACCCGTTGCGCAGCGTCATCGAAAGCCGGCCCCAGGGCGCGCTGGATGCCGTGGCCGAGAAGATCGAGTACTGGACCCAGCAAGGCCCCAAGCGCCTGTACCTGGTCGTCTCCTTCCTGCCCGTGGTCCTGGCCGACGGCCGCAGCGTGGACCGCGCCATCGAGTTCTTCATGCCCGTGGGCCAGAGCGGCGAGTCCCAGCAGTGGGTGACATCCAGCATGCGCCTGCTGTCACTGGCCGCGCGCGGCGGCTTTCTGGAGCGCGCGCTGAGCGACATGCGCAAGGTGGCCTGGGACCGCGGCCCCGTGCGCCTGGGCACCCATGTGCGCGATGACGGGGCGCGCGTGCCCATGTGGCACGACTCCGAGGTGGCGGCCATTGCCTACGCGGTGCAGAACATCCTCGCGCGGCGTGGCGGTGGTGCGCCGCCTGCGTCTTCGCCTTCGCCCGAGGCGCCGCCCGTGGCCAGCGACCCCATGGTCATGGCCGGCCGCAAGTGCGAGGAATGCGGTGCCCATGCGGTCATCCGCAAGGACGGCTGCGAATACTGCACGGCCTGCGGCCACCTGGGCAGCTGCGGATGAAGGGCGCGGGGCCGCGCCTAGCGGTGCAGCACGTACTGCCCGGTGAAGCGCACCGCCGTGGCGTCGCTGCCCGCGTTCAGCAGGCGCGACTGCAGGGTCAGGCGTGCCCGGCCATGGCGGCGGTAGGTGGCGACAAAGCGCTGCCACAGCGCCGGGTCCGGCGCTTCGCAGATGGCCGTGGCGTCGGTGGTGATGGCCAGCGGGTAGCTGATCTGCCCCTCCTGGATCACGATGTGGCCATCGTCCACGCCCCCCTGCCGCAGGCGCAGGTGCAGCCAGCCCCAGCCGGCCAGCACGGCGCCGCAGTAGAGGCTGCCGCCAAACATGGTGTGCTTGTGGTTGAGGTTGGGCTGCAGTGGCAGGCCCAGCCGCAGCCTGCCGTTCTGCCAGTCGAGCACCGTCAGCCCCATGTCGCGGGTCAGGGGGATGTCGTGGTGGAGAATGGATTCGAGATAGTCGCTGTCGCTGTTCATGCGGAGGCCTCGGTGCCCCGTGCGGGCGCGGCCTGCAGCGGCCGCACGCTTTGCCGGTACGGCGGCCATCATAGACAGCCGATCGCATGAAAGGACAGACCATGGGCATTGCACCATCTTCCATGAAGGCGGCCGCGCTGCCTTTGTGGAGAGGTCCGGCCGTGGGCTTCGAGCAGCCTTTCGAAATGCTCGAAGCCTGCCATGAGCGCGTGCAGCGTACGCTGGCGCTGCTTCAGCGCCTGTGCCTCCACCTGCGCGAGCGGGGCTGCGACGAGGATGCGCGCCAGGCCGCGCGCGACGTGCTGCGCTATTTCGACCAGGCCGCACCCCTACACCACGAGGACGAGGAGCGGCATGTGTTCCCGCCGCTGCTGGAGGGCGGCGACGCCCCCACGGTGGCCCTGGTCCACCGCCTGCAGCGCGAGCATGGCGAGATGGCGGCGGACTGGGCCCGGGCCCGCCTGCCGCTGATGGGCCTGGCCGAGGGGCGGCTCACGGGCTTCGGCGGGTACGACGAGGCCTTGTTCGAGCACTTCGCGGCCTGCTATGCCGGCCATATCGAGATGGAAGAACGCCTGGCCTATCCGCCGACGCGGGGCCTTTTGCCTGCGCCGGCGCAGGCTGCCATGGGGCAGGAGATGGCGGCGCGGCGCGGTGCCCGGCCTCGCTGAGCCGCCAAGGCGCCAGCGTGCAGTCGGAGCTGCGGCGATACTCGGAGGCTTCGCCGCCCCCCGATGCCCGCCTGCCATGTCCGCGCGCCCGCCCGTTTCCCCGCTCCGTATTTCGCTGACCCTGCTCGGCGCCTTCGCGGCCGCCCAGTTGTGCCTGTGGCTGCGCACGCCCCTGCCCTGGATGCTGGGGCCGCTGATCGCCGTCTCGCTGGCCTCCATCCTGGGAGCACCCACGGCCAGCGCGGGCCGGCTGCGCAATGCGGGCCAGTGGGTCATCGGCGCCTCGCTGGGCCTGTACGTCACGCCGGCCGTGGTCCAGCTCATCGCGGGCCTGTGGTGGGCCATCGTCCTGGCCATCGCCTGGGCCCTGCTGCTGGGCTGGGGCTTCGGCGCCTGGCTGTACCGCATCCATGCGCCGCGCATGCCGCAGATCCCTGCCGGCGAGCTGCGCGCGACCACGTATTTCGCGGGCGCCATCGGCGCGGCCTCGGAAATGACCCTGCTGGCCGAGCGAGAGAACGCCCGCACCGACCTGGTGGCCGCCAGCCACAGCCTGCGCCTGGTCATCGTCACCGTGAGCATTCCCTTCGCGCTGCAGTGGAGCGGGCTGCACGGCCTCGAAGGACTGACCCCGCCCAGCATACGCATCGTCGAATGGCCGGGCCTGGCCCTGCTGGCCGTGCTCACCGGCCTGGGCGCCTGGGCCATGGTGCGGCTGGGGCGCGCCAACCCATGGTTCCTGGGCGCCCTGGTGGTGTCCATGCTGCTGACCATGTGCGGGCAGGAGCTGTCGGCCGTGCCCCAGGGCCTGGTCAACGCGGCCCAGCTGGTCATCGGCATCAGCCTGGGCGTGCGCTTCAGGCGCGAATTCCTGCACACGGCGCCGCGCTGGCTGGGGTCGGTGGCCGCGGGCACCGTGGGCCTGATGGTGATCTGTGCGGGATTTGCCTGGCTGCTGCACCTGGCCGTGGACCTGCCATGGGTCACCCTGCTGCTGGGCACTTCGCCTGGCGGCATCACGGAGATGGCCATCACGGCCAAGGTGCTGCAATTGGGCGTGCCCGTGGTCACGGCCTTCCAGGTCTGCCGGCTGATCGCCGTGCTGCTGCTGGTGGCGCCGTTCTACCGCTGGTTCGAAGGGCGTGCTGCGGGCAAAGAAAAAGCCTGCCACGCACCGTGATGCGGCAGGCTTGTGTGCGGCCCGGCGAGCCGGTGCCAGGGTACGGCCGGGTCAGTGGACCACGACGGGTTGCTGGGCCAGGCCCGCATAGCGTTCGAGCGCGTCCTCGACCTCTTCCTCGGTCGGTGCGTCCTGCTGCCAGGCGATGATCTGTTTCTGGAACATCTCGGCCCAGGAACCGTCCAGGTAGACCTCCTTGCCCGAGCGCTTGTCCACGATTTCGAAGCCATGGCGCGGCAGCTGGGGCGGGGCGTCGGCGGCCGCCGCGTCCTTGGAGGCGTCCGGGTCCATGTCGGGACGCAGATGGAGCACCACAAAGGATTCGGAGTCGTAAAGCATTTGCATGGTGTTCCTTTCTTGCCCCTTGCGGGGCATTGCACAGTCAAGATGGCTGCGAAGCGCCGTATTTCAAGAACCCGGAAGTTTTTGACCTGGATGGGCGCTTGCACACAGTATTCCACGGATTTCCATGCGCCGTGGCGGACGCCGCAGGCCGCGATGTGGTAGGCGGTGCGGCGGGGGGGCTGCCAGCGGCGGACTACCGGCGCACAGGGGGCGCGGCCTGGCCGAAAAAGGCCCGATTCGTCAGGGTGCCTGCCGGGATTTGAGCTGCAGGTCGGCGAAGTCGCCGTTGTCCTGGGCCAGGCGTATGCGCACCGGCAGATACTGCAGCGAGGGCGCCAGCCACAGCGATGCGTCCTGGTCGTCCGCGCCCTGGCGCACCTTGTCCAGGCGCAGCGCCTGCAGGCTGCCGGCCGGCAGGTCCAGGGTTTCCATGGCGCCCACGCGGAAGGTCCAGCGGTCGGCGCGGCGCGCGCTGACGGTGATGAAGCCGATCTGCGTGCCCTGCGGATAGCGCTGGGGCGCGGCCCCCAGCAGGGCCGACAGCTGCAGGAAGACGCTGAGCCGGTCCTGGGCGCCGGGGGCGATGACGGCGTCGGGCGTGCCCGCGCTGAAATGCGCGCGCTGCTGGCCGAAATCCAGCTGGGCCGTCTGCAGCTTGCGTGCCTTGTCCTCGAATCGGCCGGGCTCCAGGCCCTGGTCGGTGATGCGGCCCTCGCTGGACTGGGAGCGCGAGCCCAGCAGGAACAGGCTGACCTCCTGGCTGGCCTGGTACTGGCCATTGGCATGGCGCCACACCAGTTCGGCATTGGCCGAATAGTCGAAGCGCTTGGCCTGGCCCGTGACCGAGAAGGACAGGCGGGCCGGATCTGGCAACTGGATGGGCAGGGCATCGCCGGAGGGCATGGGCGTGCCGTCGGCGGCATGCACTTCCATGCCCCTGGCCTGGCCTTCGGCGGCCGGGGCTGCCGCAGCGGCTGCAGGCTGCACGGGGGCCGCTTCCTGGCTGGCGGCGCTGCCGGCCGCCTCGGCCGCGGCCTGGGCCGGAGCATCGGCCGTGGCGCCTTCCTGCGCTGAGGGCGCTGAGGGCGCTGCCGTGGAACCTGCCAGGGGCTCCACGGTTTCGCGGATGGGGGTGTCCAGCGGTGCAGGCTCGGGAGCCGGCCGGGGCGCGGCCTGGCGGCGGGGCCGCGGCGGTGCCGCAGGCCTGGCGCTGGGGGCGGATTCGGCCGCAGGAGGTAGCGCGGGCGGCTGGGGCAGGGCCAGTGCGCGCGTCTGCATCGCCGCCACCTCGGTGCGCGCCACGGGCGCCACATTCCACAGGGGCAGGCCCAGCAGGAGCAGCGCATGGCCTGCCAGCACGGCGGCCGTGACCACGGGCAGGCCCCGGCGGCGTGTCACTGTATGCCCCAGCCCAGGTCGCTGGACAGCTGCTGGCAGGCCTGGCGCAGCGGCGCGTCAATGGCACCGCCATAGGCGGGGTCGAAGGTCGCCACCGAGCCCAGCGTGGTCAGGCCCAGCACGATGTGGCCCGAGGAGTCGAAGACCGGCGTGCAAAAGGCCACGATGCCGGGCAGCACCGTGTCCACCACCCGGGCCGTGCCATGGGCTCGCACCTCGGCCAGCATGGCATCGATGGCCTCGGGCGTCAGCGGCAGGTCCTGGCGCTGGCTGCGGCGCGCACGCTCCACCTCGGGTTCCAGCAGCGGTGCCGTCACCTCGCGCGGCAGCCAGGCCGCGAAGCAGCGGCCCGTGGCCGAGGCCAGCATGGGCATGACATCGCCCAGGCGCAGATTGGCCGTGACCGACTGGGCCGACTCTTCCCAGTGCACGATGGTCGGCCCGTGGTTGCCCCAGACGGCGATGGCCGCCGTGTGCTGTATCTGCTCCATCAGGTCCGGCATGCGCTCGCGCGCCAGGCGCACCGGCTCCAGCCGGGCCAGCGAGGCCAAGCCCAGCTTCAGCGAGGCCGGGCCCAGGTCATAGCGCGAGGTGCGCGCATCCTGGGTCACCAGGCCTATGCGCTGAAAACTCACCAGGTAGCGGTGGGCCTTGGCCGCGCTCATGCCGGCCTCGGCGGCCAGATCCTTGAGCATCAGCGCGCCACGCGAGCGCGTCAGTGCCTCCAGCAAAGCAAAGCCGACCTCGACCGACTGGATCCCTGCACGTTCCTTGTCCATTGCAATAGAATTTGGTTTTGTTTAGTTAAATCAATTTAACTTATCGTAATTCGTGGCGGGGGTGCCTCGGGCCCGCGTGCCCGGATGCGGGCCTTGGCCAACGGGAGCAGCATGAAACTTGCCACTTACAAGGATGGATCGCGGGATGGGCAACTGGTCGTGGTGTCACGCGACCTGAGCCAGGCCCATTATGCGACCGGCATCGCGAGCCGCCTGCAGCAGGTGCTGGACGACTGGGCCTATATGGCACCCCAGTTGCAGGACCTGTCCCATCTGCTCAACAGCGGCAAGGCGCCGCATGCCTTCGCCTTCGATCCGCGCCAGTGCATGGCGCCGCTGCCCCGCGCCTACCAGTGGGCCGATGGATCGGCCTATATCAACCATGTGGAGCTGGTGCGCAAGGCGCGCGGCGCCGAAGTGCCCGCCAACTTCTATACCGACCCCCTGATGTACCAGGGCGGCAGCGACGATTTCCTGGGGCCCTGCGACGACGTGGTCGTGCCCAGCATGGCCATGGGCATCGATTTCGAGGCCGAGATCGCCGTCGTCACGGGCGATGTGGACATGGGCAGCACGCCCGAGCAGGCGCTGTCGGCCATCCGCCTGGTGATGCTGGCCAACGATGTCAGCCTGCGCAACCTGATCCCGGCCGAGCTGGAAAAAGGTTTCGGCTTCCTGCAGTCCAAGCCCGCCACGGCCTTCAGTCCCGTCGCCGTGACGCTGGACGAGCTGGGTGATGCCTGGAAAGGCGGCCGCCTGCACCTGACCCTGCAGTCCACCTGGAACGGACGCAAGGTGGGCATGTGCGATGCGGGCGAGGACATGGCCTTTCACTTCGGCCAGCTCATCGCCCACGTCTGCAAGACGCGCAATATGCGTGCGGGCTCCATCGTGGGCAGCGGCACGGTGAGCAACAGGGGCGTGGAAGCCGGCAAGGGCAAGGACAGGCGCATGGAGTGGCCCCGGGGCTACAGCTGCATCGCCGAAAAGCGCTGCATGGAGATCCTCCAGGACGGCGCACCCAAGACCGAGTTCATGCGCTTTGGCGACTCCATCCGCATAGAGATGAAGGGCAAGGACGGACAGAGCGTGTTCGGCGCCATCGACCAGGCCATTTCCGAGCCCACCCCATGACAGGCACCCTTGTGCGCTGGATGCCGGCCATGGGCCGGTGGCTGCGCCGCGGCCTGGCCGCGGCCCTGCTGGTGCCGGGCGGCATGGCCTGGGCCCAGGCGGCGGACTGCCCGCCCGCCGCCGCCATGCCGGGACCGGAGCAGCTGCGCACCCTGCTGCGCGGGGCGCGGGACCGCGGCCTGCTGTGGCGCGTCGAGCATGGCGGGCGCAGCAGCTGGCTCTATGGCACGGTGCACACGGCACGCCTGGACTGGAGCGTGCCCGGCCCCACGGTGCTTTCGGCCCTGCGCGGTTCTGACCGGCTGGCGCTGGAACTGGACCTGCTGGACCCGGCCGTTTTGCAGGCCCTGCAGCAGGGCCTGCGCGCGCGGCCCGACGCCCCGCCCCTGCCCGAGGACCTGGAGCGCCGTCTGGCTGCACAGCGGCAGGCCGCCTGTGCCGGCCCCGAACTGACCGGTCTGCGTCCTGAAGCCCAGGTCATGGCCCTGCTGGCCCTGGCCGGAAGGCGCGAAGGGCTGGATCCGGCCTATGGCATCGATGCCGCGCTGGCCGGTACGGCCAAGGCCCTGGGCAAGCCCGTGCTGGGGCTGGAAACGCCCGAGCGCCAGTTGCGCGAGCTGCTGTCCGACGACCCCGTGCGCGCCACCGACAGCGTGCGATCGGGCCTGGAGCAGCTGGAAGGCGGTGGCGCCGGCAGCAAGCTGTCCACCATTGCCCAGGCCTGGGCCGACGGGCGGCTGCAGTTGCTCGAAAGCCTGCCCGACTGGTGCCACTGCATGGACAGCGCCGCGGAACGCGAGCAGTACGCGCGCGCCATCGATGGCCGCAATCCGGCCATGGCCGAGGCCATGGTGCGCGAGATGCGCGCGGGCCGCAGCGTCTTCGTGGCCGTGGGGGCCCTGCACATGGTCGGCCCCCAGGGCCTGCCGGCCCTGCTGGCGGCACAGGGATTCCAGCCGCAGCGCGTGCAGTTCCCGCCGCCGGACAGGCCCTGACCCACAGCTGCCGCGCCGCCACAACCAGGCGAAGCCCACCACAAGGCGCGGCAGACATCCCATCCACCTTACCCACACAGGAGACAACAATGGACCGCAGACAACTTCTGGCCGCCATGGCGGCCACATCGGCCGGCCTGGCCGCGCCCCTTGCCCGGGCGCAGGACTGGCCTTCCAGCACCATCCGCTGGGTCGTGCCCTATCCGCCGGGCGGCGGCACCGACGTGCTGGCGCGCACCGTGGCCGAAGCCATGCGCCAGACGCTGAACCAGACCATCGTGGTGGACAACCGCCCGGGCGCCTCGACCAATATCGGTGCCCAGATCGTGGCCACGGCCAAGCCCGATGGCTACACCATCATGTCGGCCGACAACGCCGTGCTGGCCTACAACGAGCATCTGTTCAGCAAGCTGGCCTTCCATCCCGAAAAGGATTTCACCTACATCGGAGGCATCAGCCGCTTCCCCATGGCCCTCGTGGTCAACCCGAACTTCGAGGCCAGGAGCTTCAAGGAATTCCTGGCCTATGTGAAGGCACATCCGGGCCAGGTCAACTATGCCTCGCCCGGCAATGGCTCGCCCCACCACCTGGCCATGGAGATGTTCAAGAAGCGTACGGGCACCTTCCTCACCCACATCCCCTACCGTGGCGCGGCGCCTGCCCTGGCCGACGTCATGGGCGGCCAGGTGCCCTGCATGTTCCTGGACCTGGCCTCGGGCCTTCCCGTCATCCAGTCGGGCAAGGTCAGGGCGCTGGCCATAGGCACGGCCAGGCGTGTGCCGGGCCTGCCCGAGCTGCCCACGCTGGCCGAGGTGGGTGTGCCCGATACCGAGGTCTATGCCTTCCAGGGCATTCTGGGACCGGCCCATATGCCGGCGGCCGTCGTCCAGCGCCTGAATGCCGAACTCAACAAGGCCCTGGCCAGCCCGCCTGTGGTCAAACGCATGCAGGATTTCGGCATGGAGGCCCTGCCCGGCACGCCCGAGCAGTTCCTGGCCATGTCGCGCGCCGAGTCCAAGCGCTGGGGCGCCATCATCAAAAGCGCGGGCGTGAAGTTGGATTGACTCCCTGAGGCGCTGCACGCCTTCCCCCAAGGTGGACGGCAGCCCCGCTGCGGGGCGGCCCTTGCTCGCTGCCCCTGGTCTGGGGGCACGCCAGTTCTGGGCGCTGCGCCCGGCTTTCGTGCTGGAGTGCTGGTCCTGCTTTCTCGGTGTTTCCGAGCATCAGTCCAGCGCCTTTTGCCTGCGCATGGTGATGAACAGCACGGCCAGGCTGGCGGCCGCGCCGGCCACGCCCAGGGCTGCGAACAGGGGGACGCCCCACAGGCGCGGCCCCATGGTCAGCAGGCCGGGGGCCAGTCCCAGGATGAAGGCGCCGGCCACCACGGCCAGGGCCATGCGCGTGGCGGCGCGCTCCAGCGCCAGGGACAGGCGGTCGATGTGGCGTATGTCCAGGTCGGCCTGCAGCCGGCCCGAGCGCAGCCGCTGCATGAGCAGGCGCAGCGTGTGCGGCGCATCGTCAGCCAGCTCCATCCATTGCAGCGTGGCCGCCCGGCGCTGGCGTACCAGGTTGCGCAGCGAGTAGCGCTGCAGCAGCTGGGCGCGCACCAGGGGGGTGGCCGTGGCCACCACGTCGAACTGCGGATCGAGCTGCAGCAGCACCTGGTCGGCCGTGACCAGGGCCTTGAGCAGCAGGGCCATGTCGGCCGGCAGGGCCACGCCGGTTTCGCGGGCCAGGGCCATGAAGTCCGGCAGTGCCCGCGACAGCACCAGCCGTCCGCCGCTGCCGCCGGGACCATGGCGCGTGACAAATCCCTCGACGGCCGCCTCGATGCGCGCGGCCGAGGGCGGGGGCGCCCGGCCCAGCTGCTCGCCTTCGGCGCTCCAGTCCAGCAGGACGCCGCTGAGGCTGCGGCCCTGGCCTTCGACCAGGGCGTGCACCAGTCCCAGCACCTGGCGCCGGCGCTGGGGTGACAGCCGGCCCACCATGCCGAAGTCGATGAAGCCCACGCGGTTGCCGGCCAGGGCCAGCAGGTTGCCGGGATGGGGGTCGGCGTGGAACAGGCCGTCGCGCAGCACCATCTGCAAAAAGGCCTGGGCGCCACGCCGTGCCAGCAAGGGGCCGTCGAGCAGCGGGTCGGCGGCCACGGCCGAGGCCGGCACGCCCGGCAGATAGTCCTGTACCAGCAGGCGCGGGCCGCTCAAGGCCCAGTGCACGCGCGGCACGGCGATCTCGGGCTGGCCGGCGAAATGCCGTGCCACGGCATCGCCGTTGTGGGCCTCGATGCTGAAGTCCAGCTCTTCGCGCAGCGCCTGGCCCAACTGGCGCGTGAGTTCGCGCGGGCGGTAGCGTGCCCAGTGCGGCCACTGGGCCTGGGCCAGGCGCGCCAGGTGCTCCAGCAGGCGCAGGTCGGCTTCGATGCGCGGGCGCAGGCCGGGGCGCTGGACCTTGACCACCACCTCGGCGGCTTCCTCGCCGGCCTCGGTGGCGGGCAGGAGCGCGCGGTAGACCTGGGCCATGGAGGCCGAGGCCAGGGGCTCGCGCTCGAACTGCGTGAACACTTCGTCCACGGGCAGGCCCAGCGATTGCTCGATCAGCGGTTGAACCGTGTCCCAGGGCAGGGCGGCCGCATGGCTGTGCAGGCGCTGCAGGGCCGTGGTCCATTCGGGGGCGAGCAGGTCCGAGCGCGTGGCCAGGATCTGGCCCAGCTTGACGAAGCTGGGGCCCAGGTGCTCCAGCGCCATGCGCAGGCGTTCGGGCCGGCTGGTGTCCGGCGGCCCCTCGGAGCGCACGGCCTGCGCGGCGAAGCGGCCCAGGCCCAGGGTATCGACCAGGTCGGCGAGCCCGAAGCGCAGCAGCACGCCGACGATCTCCTGCAGCCGGGCCCGGTCGCGGACGGCGACCATGGCGGTTTGCAGCATGGGCATCTCCTGTCGGTGGTGGCGATGCAGTCCATTGTGCCGGGCGCGGCCGGCATGCCCGCGCTCAGGCCGGCACGGCCATGCGCTGCACCTGAACGGCGCAGTCGTAGAAGCTGGGTGCACGGCCCAGGTCGGTCAGGCGCTGGTGGGTCAGCTCATTGACATTGGTGCCGTTGTCGCCGTGCTTGCGCCACCAGATGCCCAGGCCGTTGACCACGCCCTTGCGCGCACGGCCGTTGAGCGTGGCATGGCATTCGTAGCTGCCGCGGTCATTGAAGACGCGCACCCGGTCGCCCTCGGCCACGCCGCGCGCGGCCGCGTCGTCGGGGTGCAGCTCGACCAGGGGGCGGCCTTCCATATTGCGCAGGCTGGTGACATTGACGAAGCTGCTGTTGAGGAAGTTGCGGGCAGGCGGCGAAATCATGGCCAGCGGGTAGCGGGCGTCGGTGTCGGCGGTTTCGTAGTTGGGCAGGTAATCGGGCAGCGGGTCCAGGCCGCGCCGCGCCAGCTCGGCGCTGGCGAATTCGCAGCGGCCCGAGGCGGTGGCGAAGCCGCCCTCGGCAAACGGGGCCTCGGGCAGGTCCAGGCGCGCGTGGCCCTGCTCCAGCAACCGGGCGAAATCGACCTTGCCGGGGTCCACGGCCTCGCGGCACAGCTGCTCGTCGTCGGTGTGGAAATGGGCGGCGCCGAAGGCCGGGTCGTGGCGCGCCATGTGGGCGGCCAGGTCGCGGAAGATGCGGGCATTGCTGCGCGACTGGCCCAGGGGGGCGATGGCCGGGCGGTTGAGCAGCACATCGGTGTGGCCGTAGCTGCCGTGGATGTCCCAGTGCTCGAGCTGGGTGGTGGCGGGCAGCACATAGTCGGCCAGGTCGGCCGTGTCGGTCATGAACTGCTCCAGCACCACGGTGAACAGGTCCTCGCGCGCGAAGCCTGCCACCACCTTGGCCGACTCGGGGGCCACGGACACGGGGTTGCTGTTGTAGACCACGATGGCCTGTACCTGCGTGCCGAAATCCGTGCCGCCAGGATGAAGCAGGGCGTCGCCGATGGTGCTCATGTTGATGGTGCGCGGCCGGCGGTCGCCCAGCAGCCCGGGCATTTGCAGGTGGGCGCGCAGGGCCGGCAAGGCGCCCGAGCTCGACAGCAGCAGGCCGCCAGCGCGGTGGCGCCAGGCGCCGACCAGGGCCGGCAGGCAGGCGATGGCGCGCACCGCATTGCCGCCGCCGCGCGCGCGCTGCACGCCGTAGTTCAGGCGTATGGCCGCGGGTGCCGTCGTGCCGTAGTCGCGTGCCAGCTGGCGGATCTGCTCCACGGGCAGGCCGCAGACCTGGGCGGCGCGTTCGGGCGGCCATTGCAGGGCGCGGGCCCGGAGCTCCTCCCAACCCAGGGTGTGGCGGGCGATGTAGTCGTGGTCCAGCCAGTCGTTGGCGATGAGCTCGTGCATCAGGGCCAGGGCCAGTGCCGCGTCCGTGCCGGGCAGCAGCTGCAGATGCTCGTGGCATTTGTCGGCGGTCTCGGTCTTGCGCGGGTCGATGCAGACCAGGCGTGCGCCCTTGCGCTTGGCCTCCTGCGCGTAGCGCCAGAAATGCAGGCTGCTGCCTATGCTGTTGCTGCCCCAGATCAGGATCAGCGGGCTGTCGGCGAAATGCTCCACGCGCATGCCCAGCTTGCCGCCATAGGTCAGGGCCAGGGCCTCGCCGCCCGCGCTGGAGCAGATGGTGCGGTCCAGCAGCGAGGCGCCCAGTTGGTGGAAAAAGCGCCGGTCCATGCTCTCGCCCTGCACCAGGCCCATGGTGCCCGCATAGCTGTAGGGCAGGATGGCTTCGGGGTCGCGGCAGGCCATGGCCGACAGCCGCGCCGCGATGTCGGCCAGGGCCTCGTCCCAGGACACGGGCGTGAACTGGCCGCTGCCCTTGGGTCCGCTGCGCTTCAGCGGCGTGAGCACGCGCTCGGGGTGGTAGCTGCGTTCGGCGTACTTGCTGACCTTGGCGCAGAGCACGCCGCCCGTGTGGCCATGGGCGGGGTTGCCCTGGACCCGGGTGGCGACGCCGTTCTCCACCGTGGTGACCAGGGAGCAGGTGTCGGGGCAGTCGTGGGGGCAGGCGCCCAGGACCTTGGTGGATTGCGAGGCGGTGGACATGGGGCAGCTTCTGTTTTTGGGAGAGGGAACCGCGAAAATGCCGTGAAAACCATGAAAGGCCGTCAAGGTCCAGGGGTGGCCCCGGGCCGGCACGCGGTGGTGATCGCTTGTCTTTATTATGCGGACCCTTGCGGCGGGCTGCCGAGGGGGCAGGCACCGGCAACAGCGATCAACACGGGTATTTCATGCACAGACCAGAGGCGGCTTTCAGCCGCAGGCAATTCATGGCGGCAACGGGCGCGGCGGCCCTGGGATGGGCAGCCGCCGCGCAGGCGCAGGAGGGCACCATCGTGCTGGGCCAGTCCTGTGCCATGACCGGCCCTTCGGCCCAACTGGGCCAGCCCTTCCATGAGGGCGCCAGGCTTTTCTTCGACCAGCTCAATGCCCAGGGCGGCGTGGGGCGGCGCTCCATCGAGCTGCGCGTGCTGGACGACGGCTACGAGCCCGAGCGCTGTGCGGCCAACACCCAGCGCTTTCTGTCCGACGATGTGTTTGCCCTCTTCGGCTATGTGGGCACGGCCACCAGCATGGCGGCGCTGCCCCTGCTGCAAAAGGCGCGCGTGCCGCTGTTCGCCCCCATGACCGGGGCGGAATCGCTGCGCCAGAGCACGCTTTCGGGCCTGGTGTTCAACCTGCGCGCTTCCTATGCCGACGAGACCGCCCTGATGGTGCGCCAGCTCACGGGCCTGGGCCTTAAAAAGATTGCCGTCTTCCACCAGAACGATGCCTATGGCCAGGCCGGTTTCGAAGGCGTCAAGGCGGCGCTGGCGGCCAAGGGGCTGGAGCCCGTGGGCGCGGCCACGGTGGAGCGCAACTCCTCGGACGTAGCCCGGGCCGTCAAGGCCCTGGTGCCGCTGGGCGCCGACGCCGTCATCCAGATCACGACCTATGGCGCCAGCGCGGCCTTTGTGCGCGCCGCACGCCAGGCCGGCTTCGGCGGCCAGTTCTTCAACGTGTCCTTCGTGGGCACCCAGGCCCTGGCCGAGGCCCTGGGCAAGGAGGCCGAAGGCGTGGTGGTCACCCAGGTCGTGCCCTCGCCCTTCCAGACCTCGCGCCCGCTCACGCGCGAGTTCCTGGCGGCCATCCAGAAAGGCGGCAGCAAGGTCCAGGCCAATTACGCCAGCATGGAAGGCTATCTGGCGGCGCGCGTCTTCAGCGACGCGCTGCGCCAGGCCTCGTCCTCGGGCAAGCCCCAGCGCGACGCCCTGGTGTCGGCCCTGGAAGCCATGAATGGCCAGCAGGTGGCCGGGTTCCCGGTGGCCTTCAAGCCCCAGGCCAAGGCACGCTTCGTGGAGTTGTCCATGCTGACCGGCGACGGCAAGGTCAGGGTGTAAGGTAGCGCATCACAAGGAGAATGATATGGCCCTGCTGCAGGAACTGCTGGACACGGCACCCGCCATCACCGCGTTGCGCCGCGACATCCATGCCCATCCCGAACTGTGCTTCGAGGAAGTGCGCACCGCCGACCTGGTGGCGCACCAGCTGCAGGAATGGGGCATTGCGGTGCACCGTGGCCTGGGCCGCACCGGCGTGGTCGGCACCGTCCATGGCCGCGACGGCGGCGCCTGCGGCCGCGCCCTCGGCCTGCGCGCCGACATGGACGCCCTGCCCATGCAGGAGTTCAACCGCTTCGAGCACGCCAGCCGCCATGCGGGCAAGATGCACGCCTGTGGCCATGACGGCCATGTGGCCATGCTGCTCGCTGCGGCCCAGTATCTGGCGGCCCACCGCGACAGCTTCGAGGGCACGGTCCACCTGATCTTCCAGCCCGCCGAGGAAGGCGGTGGCGGTGCGCGCGAAATGGTCGAGGACGGCCTGTTCACCCGGTTCCCCATGCAGGCCGTCTTCGGCATGCACAACTGGCCCGGCATGCCGGCCGGCACCATGGCCGTGGGGCCGGGTCCGGCCATGGCCTCCAGCAACGAGTTCCGCATCGTCGTGCGCGGCAAGGGCGGCCACGCGGCCATGCCGCACATGGTGGTCGATCCCGTGCCCGTGGCGGCCCAGCTCATCCTGGGCCTGCAGACCATCGTCAGCCGCAACGTCAAGCCCATCGAGGCCGGCGTGGTCTCCGTCACCATGGTGCATGCGGGCGAGGCCACCAATGTCGTGCCCGACAGCGTGGAACTGCAGGGCACGGTGCGCACCTTCAGCCTGGAGGTGCTGGATCTGATCGAAAAGCGCATGAAGGCCCTGGCCGAGAGCATTTGCACGGCCCACGACACGCGCTGCGAATTCGAGTTCCACCGCAACTACCCGCCCACCATCAACGCTGCCCCCGAAGCCGAGTTCGCGCGCCGTGTGATGGCCGAGGTGGTGGGCGAGGAGCATGTGCTGCCCCAGGAGGCCTCCATGGGCGCCGAGGACTTCGCCTTCATGCTGCTGGAAAAGCCCGGCGCCTACTGCTTCATCGCCAACGGGGACGGCGACCACCGGTCCCTGGGCCATGGCGGCGGTCCCTGCACCCTGCACAACCCCAGCTACGACTTCAACGACGCCCTCATTCCCCAGGGCGCCAGCTTCTGGGTCCTGCTGGCCCAGCGCTGGCTGGCCGAGCCCACGCGCTGACCGGCGCGGCGGCGCCGGGTGCCATGGGACCGGGAAGGATGGAACAAAAAAGCACGATCGTGCTAAATCGCGTTTTTTTGGCTACACTGTGCCGCTATACGAAAGCCAACCAGGAGACCTCCCATGTCCGATCTCAACGCCGCCTTCGAGGCCGCCGTCAAGAACTCCACCTCGATCAGCGAGCGCCCCGACAACGCCACCCTGCTGAGGATCTACGCCCTGTACAAGCAGGCCACCGAGGGCGACAACGAGGCCAAGAAGCCCAGCTTCACCGACATGGTGGGCCGCGCCAAGTGGGATGCCTGGGAAAAGCTCAAGGACACCACGCCCGACGAGGCCAAACAGCAGTACATCGCCCTGATCGACTCGCTGCGCTGAATCGCCAGCACCGATCGCGGACCAGGCCCCGGACCCCGGGGCCTTGCCGTTTCTGGGGCAGCACCGCTGCCCCGGAGCTCAGTACCGATTGCTGAAATTGGCGCTGATGCGCTGGCGCAGGTATTCGGCGCCCGTGATGGGCGGGTACTTTTTTCCCGGTCCCTCGATCACGGCGTCCTCGTTGGCCTGGCAGAAGAAGGCCAGGCTGTAGCGCGCACCCTGGTATTCGTGGGGCAGCGGGTTGCGCACGCGGTGGAAGTTGCTGGGCAGCTGGTCGTCGCTCCAGCGGGTGAGCATGTCGCCGATATTGCAGGTGATGACGCCCGGCACGGGGTCCACGGGCGTCCATTGCTGGCCTTCCATTTCCTTGCCCGGCAGCACCTGCAGGCCACCCTGGCCCGCGCGCTGAAAGAGCAGGGTCAGGCAGTCGAAGTCGGTATGGGCGCCCGCGCGCCACAGGCCCAGCTCGTCCTTGAGGGCGGGGTCGGCCGCAAAGTAGTGCAGCATGCGCAGCGTGCTCTGGTAGGCCGGCACCGCGGGGTCGTGGGCACGCGTGAAGAAATCGGCGTCAAAGCCGAGCTGGTGGGCAAAGCAGGACAGCAGGCGCATGCCCACCTGCCAGCACTGGCGCTCGAAGGCCAGGGTGGCTTGCTGAAAACCCGGCAGTTCCTGCTCGGTAGGCCACAGGCCGGCCATGCGCGGCCGCGTGACCTGGTAGGACTCCTTCTGGTCGGGCGTGCGTGTGGACGGGCGTATCTGGGCCTTGTGTTCCCAGCCCGCATTGCGCGACAGGGGCCACTGGGCCTTGACCTCGCGCGGGAGGGCGAACAACTGCTCGGCGCGCCCGAAGGCGGCATCGATGTCGGCCTGTGCGATGCCATGGCCGGACACCTGGAAAAAGCCGATCTCCACCGAAGCCTGCCAGATCGCCTCGGCGATCTCGGCCTTGCGCCGTTCGAAGTCGGAGATGTCGATGACGCGCACCTCGCGCGAGCGTGTTTCCTGCCCCTGGCCGCCCATGCGGGCCTCCTTGGCGAGTTCGTCCAGGGCGTATCCGGATGGCAGTACGGGGTTGGCAAGCGTGTTCATGGTCGGTTTCCTTGGCCGCGACGGCCATGACAAGGGACGCGACGGACCGCACGCCCAGTGGCAGGGCGGTCCGCGCATCGCTCTTGAAGTGGTGAACAGGGCAGGGCGGGCCACCAGGCACCTTCCCACCCGCTTCAAGAGCAATGACCCGCACCGGCAGGGCCGGCATGCTGAACGCTTCTACTCTTGCCGACTTCCCAAGCAAACAGCGCGCCAGCCCGCGCCGGCCTGAATCCCTCCGCCAGGTTCCATCGTGGTGCAGTTCGGCGCCAGCGCCTGGCGTCTTGCCCGCATCTGGCGGGCTATGCACCAGGCTGATGCATGCCGGAGCGCTGGAAACGGGCGCGGCCCTGGGCGAGGTGCACCGGGCAAGGGCCTGTGCCGGGCGCCCCGCCCCGCGGCGCGCCTGTCCTCCCCCTGCCTCGCGCAGCGCGCGGAGAAGGGGAAGCCGCGCAGCGGCTCAGGGGGTGGTACGCCATTTGCATACAAGACCCAACGAGTAGAAGCGTTCAGCACGTGCCCCCGGGCGCGTTGCCCGGAAATTGCTCATGTCGCATCGGCGGGGGCCCTGGCTCCGGCCGGTCCCATCGTTTGATCGAGGCCTGAGAGTTCCCCACCATGCAACGCCGTCATTTCCTCGCCGCCCTGCCCGCCGCCTGTGCCGGGGCCGCCCTGGCCCAGGGCAAGCCCCCCGTCGCCCTGAAATTCACGCTGGACTTCCGCGTGACTTCGCAGACCGCGCCCTTCTTTCTGGCGCTGCAAAAAGGCTACTACCGCGACGAGGGACTGGATGTGTCCATCGACGTGGGATCGGGCTCGGTGGCATCGATCACGCGCGTGGCCAGCGGGGCGTACCAGCTGGGCCTGGGCGACATCAGCGCCCTGATCGAGTTCCAGGCACAGAATCCGGGAGCGGCGCGCGTGCAGGCCGTCTACCAGTACTACAACCGCGCGCCCTTCGCCATCATCGGCCGCAAGGACCGCGGCATCACGGCGGACTTCGCCAGTCTCAAGGGCAAGAAGGTGGCGGCCGCGGCCGTGGAGTCCACGCGCCGCGTCTGGCCTCTGGTGGCGCAGCGCCAGAACCTGCCGGCCGACCTGTTCTCGTGGTCCACCACCGAGTTCTCGGCGCGCGACAACGTCGTGGTGCGCGGCGATGTGGACGCGGCCACCTATTTCCACGATTCGGCCGTGTCGCTGTTCGCGCGCATCAAGCCCGAGGAGCTGTCGGTGCTGCGCTATACCGATGCGGGCGTGCAGCTGTACGGCAATGCCATCCTGGCCTCCAGCGCGCTGCTGGCCGAGCAGCCGGCGGTGGTGGCGGCCTTTCTGCGCGCCAGCAACCGCGCCATCGTCGAATGCCTGGCCCAGCCCGCGCTGGCCGTGGCGGCCGTGCGCCAGCGCGAGCCCATCCTGGACGAGAAGCTGGAGGCCGCGCGCTGGGCCATCACCTCCCAGTACCTGGCCGCGCCCGATACGCGCCGCCATGGCCTGGGCGATATCGATCCCCAGCTGCTGGCCCGCCAGGTGGAGCAGGTCGGCCATGCCTTCGACCTCAAGTCCGTGCCCGCGCCCGATGCGCTGTTCCATCGTGGCCTGCTGCCGCCGCTGGCTGCGCGCATGGCCAAGGCCTGAGGAGGCGGACATGGACAGCACCGTCTGCCTGCCCGCCGAGGCCCGGCTCGCCGAACCCGACGGCATGTACCTGCGCCGTGCCATCGCCCTGGCCGACCGGGCCCGCGCGCGTGGCAACCGCCCCTTCGGTGCCCTCATCGTGGATGCGGGCGGCCAGGTCATTGCCGAGGCCTGCAACGCCAACGGCGAAAGCGGCGACTGCACGGCCCATGCCGAGCTGTCGGCCATCCGCCTGGCCAGCCCGCTCCATGACCGCCAGGCCCTGGCCGGCGCCACCCTGTACTCCTCGGCCGAGCCCTGCGTGATGTGCGCGGGTGCCATTTTCTGGTCGGCCATAGGCCGCGTGGTCTATGGCATCGATGCCGTGCGCCTGCGCGCATTCCGCGGCGAGCGCCTGGACCAGAAGGATGCCGAGCTGTCCTGCCGCGATGTGTTCGACACCGCGTCCCACGCCATCGAGTGCATAGGACCGGCGCTGATCGCCGAGGCCTCGGCATCGCACCAAGGCGCCTGGAAAAGCTGAGCCCTTTTTTTCATTGCCATCAGAGAGGAAGCCACCATGCAAAAACGACTGTTCCTGCACACCGTCCTGGCCTTGTCCGCCAGCGCCGCCCTGGCCCCTGCCCAGGCCGCCACGCCGCTGAAGTTCCAGCTCGACTGGCGCTTCGAGGGTCCGGCCGCCTTCTTCCTGCAGCCGGCTGCCAAGGGCTACTTCAAGGACGCAGGCCTGGACGTGAGCATCGATGCCGGCAGCGGCTCGGGCGGCGTGGTGCAGCGCGTGGCCTCGGGCGCCTATGACCTGGGCTTTGCCGACATTGCGGCGCTGATGGAGTTCCAGGCCAACAACCCCGACATGCCGGGCAAGCCCGTGGCCATCATGATGGTCTACAACAACACGCCGGCCTCGGTCATGGCGCTCAAGAAAAGCGGTATCGCCAAGGCCGCGGACCTGACGGGCAAGAAGCTGGGCGCACCCGTGTTCGATGCGGGCCGGCGCGCCTTCCCGCTGTTCGCCAAGGCCAACCAGGTCGGCGGCGTGCAGTGGACGGCCATGGACCCGCCGCTGCGTGAAACCATGCTGGTGCGCGGCGACGTGGACGCCATCACGGGATTTACCTTCACCTCGCTGCTGAACCTGGAAGCGCGCGGCATCAAGCCCGCCGACGTGGTCGTCATGCCCTATGCCGAGCACGGCGTGAAGCTCTACGGCAACGCCATCATCGCCAGCCCCAGGCTCATCAAGGAGAACCCGGCAGCCATCAAGGCCTTCCTGCAGGCCTTCACCAAGGGTGCCAGGGAGGTCATCGCCAACCCGGGTGCCGCCATCGCCTACGTGAAGGAGCGCGACGGGATCGTCAACACCCAGCTGGAGACACGCCGCCTGCAGCTGGCCATCGACACCGTGGTCAACAGCGCCGATGCGCGTGCCGAAGGCTTCGGCCAGGTCGTTCCCACACGCCTGTCGCTGATGGCCTCCCAGGTTTCGGACGTGTACGCGACCAAGACGCGCGTCAACCCGGCCGAGGTCTGGAACGGCAGCTTCCTGCCGTCGGCGGCCGAGCTGAACATCCTGCCCAAGAAATGATCCGCACGCGGCGCGCCACCGCCCCTGCCGCGCCGCGGGCCAACCCCTGTCTGCTATGAACAAACCCCACTCCGATTCCGGCGAATTCTTCGTCGAGTTCCGCGATGTCTGGCTTGCCTACAACGAGGAGCTGCTGCGCGCCAACCATTTCGCGGTCGAGGCCATCGACCTGCAGGTGCGGCGCGGCGAGTTCATCGCCATCGTCGGCCCCTCGGGCTGCGGCAAGTCCACCTTCATGAAGCTGACCACGGGGCTGAAAATGCCTTCCATGGGCCGGGTGCTGGTCGATGGCCAGCGCGTGACCGGCCCGCTCAAGATCTCGGGCATGGCCTTCCAGGCCCCGTCGCTTCTGCCTTGGCGCACCACGGTGGACAACGTGCTGCTGCCGCTGGAAATCGTGGAGCCGCACCGTTCCCAGTTCCGCCACAAGCGCAAGGAATACGAGGCCCGCGCGCGTGCCCTGCTGCAGAAGGTGGGCCTGGGCGGCTTCGAGGACAAATACCCGTGGCAGCTGTCGGGCGGCATGCAGCAGCGCGCCAGCATCTGCCGCGCCCTCATCCATGAACCCCAGATGCTGCTGCTGGACGAGCCTTTCGGCGCGCTCGATGCCTTCACGCGCGAGGAGCTGTGGTGCGTGCTGCGCGACCTGCAGGCCGAGCAGGGCTTCAACGTCATTCTGGTCACCCACGACCTGCGCGAAAGCGTGTTCCTGGCCGATACCGTCTACGTCATGAGCAAGGGCCCGGGCCGCTTCGTCGTGCGCCGCGACATCACCCTGCCGCGCCCGCGCGACCTGGAGCTGACCTATACGCGCGAGTTCACCGACATCGTGCACGAGCTGCGAGGCCATATCGGCGCCATGCGCAAGACCGGCACGGCCATCCACCAGTAAAGCGAATCGGATCTTTCCCATGCACAAGAAATACGCGGAACGCTGGGCCCCCTGGGTGCTGCTGCTGGCGGTCATCCTGCTGTGGCAGCTCATCTGCTCGGCCTTCGAGGTCTCGGAGTTCATCTTTCCCAGCCCCTGGGCCATCGGCAAGCAGCTGGCCGAGTTCAGCGGCATCATCGCCGCCCATGCCTGGCGCACCTACTGGGTGACCATGGCAGGCTTCGGCCTGGCCATTGTCGTGGGCGTGCTGCTGGGCTTTCTCATCGGCTCGTCGCGCCTGGCCTATGCGGCCTTCTATCCGCTGATGACGGCCTTCAACGCCCTGCCCAAGGCGGCCTTCGTGCCCATTCTGGTGGTGTGGTTCGGCATCGGCGCGGGGCCGGCCATCCTGACGGCCTTTCTGATCAGTTTTTTCCCCATCATGGTCAACATCGCCACGGGCCTGGCCACGCTGGAGCCCGAGCTCGAGGACGTGCTGCGCGTGCTGGGCGCGCGGCGCTGGGACGTGCTGATCAAGGTCGGCCTGCCGCGCTCCATGCCGTATTTCTACGGCTCGCTCAAGGTGGCCATCACCCTGGCCTTCGTGGGCACCACGGTCAGCGAGATGACGGCCGCCAACGAGGGCATCGGCTATCTGCTGGTCTCGGCGGGATCGTCCATGCAGATGGGCCTGGCCTTTGCCGGCCTCATCGTGGTGGGCGCCATGGCCATGGCCATGTACGAGCTGTTCAGCGTCATCGAAAAGCGCACCACGGGCTGGGCGCACCGCGGGTCGCAGGGCGAATGAGGTCGGCCATGCAGGCACTGTCCCCCGACCAGGCCGCGCTGCTGCTGCGGCGCGCCGCGGCCGTGGCCGGGCGCGCCCTGTCCATGGGCCGCCACCCCTTCGGCGCGCTGCTGGTGGCACCCGATGGCGAGACCGTGCTGGCCGAGCAGGGCAATATCGACACCGTCAACCACGCGGAGTCCACGCTGGCGCGCACGGCGGCCGCCAACTACCCTGGCGCCTACCTGGCCCGCTGTACCCTGGTGACCACGTTCGAGCCCTGCGCCATGTGCGCGGGCACCATCTACTGGGCGGGCATCGGCCGGGTTCTCTACGGCGCCGAGGAGACCGAGCTGCTGGCGCTGACCGGTGACCATGCCGACAACCCCACGCTGTCCCTGCCCTGCCGCGAAGTGTTCGCGCGCGGCCAGCGCGCCGTGCAGGTCATGGGCCCGGTGCCGGCCCTGCGCGACGAGATGCTGGCCCTGCACCAGGGTTTCTGGAAACGGCCCTGATCACCCCGGTGCGCCCCGCAGCTCAGCTGCGGCAGGCCGCGAAGGCATCCTGCGATTTCTGGTAGGTGGGGCTGACCACGTCGAGCAGGCCCAGGGTCGTGTGGTAGAGGTTGTCGTGCGACAGCGGCTGGTCGAGCTGGCCGCGCAGGCAGGTTTCGGACACACGCGTGCGGTCGCCCAGATTGCCCAGCCAGGCGACCATGGGAATGTGCTTTTGCTCGTCGGGCGCCATGGCATAGGGCATGCCGTGCAGGTAGATGCCCATCTCGCCCAGGGACTCGCCATGGTCGGACATGTAGAGCATGGCCGTCTGGTAGTGCGATTGCTGGCCGGCCAGCCAGTCGATGGTCTGCGACAGGAAATGGTCGTTGTAGCGTATGGAGTTGTCGTAGACGTTGACCACCTGCTCGCGCGTGCAGCTGGACAGGGCGTTGGTCAGGCACTCGGGCTGGAAGACCTTGGTCTCGGGGGTGGAGCGCTTGTAATAGGCCGGCCCGTGGCTGCCCATTTCATGCATGACCAGGACCACGCCGCGTTCGCGGCGATCGGCGGGCAGGGCGGCGATGCGTTTGTCCAGGCCGCTGAGCATGATGCCGTCCAGGCATTCACCGTCGCTCGAGCACAGGGCCTTGCCTTCCGCCGTGTCCAGCCGGTCCGCCGTGCTGGCGTTGGGAATGCGTTCGCACACGCCCTTGCAGCCGGCCTGGTTGTCCAGCCACAGCACGGCCAGGCCTGCGTTGTACAGCACGTCCACCAGGTTGTCGTAGTCCACCTTGCTTTTGTAGAAGCCCGCACGGCCCAGGTGGGAGAACATGCAGGGCACGGATTCGCGCGTGCTGGTGCCGCAGGACGTGACATTGCTCCAGTTCAGGACCTTGCGCCTGGCCAGTTCGGGCGTGGTGTCGCGGCCATAGCCGTTCAGGCCCCAGTTGGCGGCGCGCGCCGTTTCTCCGACCACGATCACGAAGAGCGGGGGCTTGCGCTCGGCGGCATAGGTGGCGCCCAGCGTGGCGCCGGCGGCGATGCTGGCAAAGGGGCGATTGGGCCGCAAAATGGGCTTGAGCGCAGCGTCCAGCGTGGCCAGCACGGGGCTGACGGGGTTGAGCATGTGGCGCATCCACAGGTTGTTGCGCACCACGGGCGCCAGCTCCCGGTAGGAGGCAAACACCGAAATCGCGAGCAGCAGCAATGCGGCCGCCAGCAGGGCCACGGTGCGCAGCATGGTCTGCATGGTGCGGCGCGGGCGGATGATGGGCAGCTGCACCAGCCAGACCGTGGGCAGGCCGGCGACCAGCAGCAGCTGCACCAGCAGCTTGGGGTTGAACAGGTCGCTGCTCTCGCGCCAATCGGTCTGCATGATGTTGCCCACCATGCCGCTGTCCATGACCGTGCCGTAGGCGATCATGAAATACTGGGCGCAGCCGGCAACCACCAGCAGGGCGATCCACAGCGGCTTCATGCCGCGTGGCCATGCCGTCAGCGACAGCAGCATCAGGATGCCGCCCAGCCCCAGGGGCAGCAGGCGCAGCGTGAGCGCGGTCAGGCTGCCGTCATAGCCTTCCAGGTGGGGCAGGCGCAGCCACAGCGCCCAGTTCGTGGTGGCCAGCAGCCACAGCGACAGCAGCAGGACTACGGATTGCGCCGAACGCGGGGCGCTCCAGCCATGGCGCAGCAGGGCCAGGGCGCCCGAGGGCGTGATCCTGTCGGCAGGCTGATCGGAGGAGTTGGGACGGGCAAGGCGCGGGGCCGCGAACGGTCGTTCTGACATGGGCGCCAGCCTAGATTTGGCAGCTTAAGATTGCCTGAATATTGCGTTCATATTGCATTCAGGTTGAATCGGCCGCGGCAGGCAGATAGGGCGCCTGGCGATATCCGGCGGCAGTTCGCCTTGATCAGGTGGAAGCCGAAGCCTTTGGCCACAATGGCGAGGCTGCCGGCGGTCTTCGGGGGCTGCGGCACAGGCCCGGCCGGGAGCAGGCATTCCGAGGCGTGCTCCCGCCTAGAATTGAGAAGCCCATATCATCCAATCCCTGCGAGCAGTCTGCATTCAGATGGGCTGTGCCGCGCCCATTGCCCCTTTCCCATGCGAATCCTGCTGGTCGAAGACGACGAGGCCCTGGCCCAGGCGGTCAGTGGCTATCTGCGTTCCAAATCCTTTCTGATCGACAGCGTGCCCTCGCTGTCGCGGGCCCGCACCTGCCTGGCGAGTGCCCGCTATGCGGCCGTGCTGCTGGACCTGCACCTGGCCGATGGCGATGGCCTGGCCCTGCTGCCGACGCTGCGCCGCCTGGAGCAGCCCCCCGTGACCATCGTGCTGACGGCACGCGACCAGGTCAGCGACCGTATCCGTGGGCTCGACGCGGGCGCCGACGACTATCTGGTCAAACCCTATGACCCGGAGGAGCTGCTGGCGCGGCTGCGCGCCATCAGCCGGCGTGGCGGCGGCATGCAGGCCGGGCAGGATGCCGTGCTGCGCCTGGGTACCCTGGAGATCGACCTCGCCCGTGAAATGGTGCGCGATGCGGGCCGCACTTTGCTGCTCACGCCCAAGGAGTGGGCACTGCTGCGCGTGCTCACGGCCCAGCCGGGGCGCGTGCATGCGCGCGAACACCTGCTGGATGCGCTGTACGGTTTCGACGCCGAAGCCGACAGCAATACGCTCGAGGTCTTCATCAGCCGGCTGCGCCGCAAGCTGGGCCGCGACCGCATCCTGACCGTGCGTGGCACGGGCTACCGGCTGGTGACCGAGCATGGCTGACCGCTGGCGACGCGGCCCCGTGCTGCCACCGCGGCTGGCCGACCAGCTGGCCCGCGACCTGACGCTGGCGCTCGCCGCCGTCTGGCTGGTCTGCGTGCTGGCCCTGGCCTGGTATGTCAGTCACATCGTGCACCGCAATTTCGACCAGGAAATGATGGACAGCGCCCACCGCCTGCTCGAAGTGGCCGTCCACCAGCTCGAACAGCAGGACCATTCGGAGGACGGCGTTCAGCGGCCCCATATGGCCCAGATGCGTGGCGACACGGACGACGGCGGCGAAGATCTTGTCTACCAGCTGCAGAACCAGTACGGCGACGTGCTGCTGCGCACCCAGGCTGCGCCGGTCGAGGCTTTTCCCGTTCCCATGCGCGAGGGCTTTTACGAACGCCAGGGCTGGCGCATGTATGTGGTGGCCCATCCGCGGCAGTCCGTGTTTCTGACGCTGGCCGACCCCCTGGTCGAACGCAGGCAGGCCCTGCAGCGGGCCTTGCTCACCCTGGTGTCCGTCATGCTGGTGATGCTGGCCCTCATGGGCTGGGCGCTGCGCGTGACGGCGCGCCGGCGCCTGCGTGTGCTGCGCGACATGCAGCTGCAGCTGAGCGAGCGCGGCGGCACCAACCTGGAGGCATTGGACCTGCTGCCCATGCCGCGCGAGCTGTGGCGGCTGGGCCGGGGCATCAACCACTTGATGCAGCGCCTGTCCTATGCGCTGCAGACGGAGCGCTCGGTGGCCGCCAACGCGGCCCATGAGCTGCGCACTCCGCTGGCCGTGGCCACGCTGCGCCTGCGCACGGCGCTGGACACGGGCGTGGACAACGCCGACGTGCGCGCGGCCCACGAGGCACTGGAGCGGTTGCGCCAGCGCACGGAAAAGCTGTTGCAGCTGTCGCGCGCGGCCTCGGGATCGGCTCTGGCCCAGGACGACGTGCGCCTGGACGCGCTGGCCAGCACGGTGGCTGCCGAGTTCTGGCAACAGTCCCAGGCCTCCCAGTTGCGGCTGGATGTGGTGCTGCCCGAGCAGCCCTGCCAGTCCGTGTCCGGCGATGTGGACACCCTGGCCATCGCCTTGCGCAACCTGGTGGAGAACGCGCTGCGCTACAGCGGCGGAGCCGAGGTGGTGCTCGAAGTGTGCGACAGCCATGTGGTCCAGGTGCGCGACGACGGCCCCGGCATGGCCCGTGCCGACCTGGTCAGTGCGCGTGAACGCCATGTGCGCCATGTGGACGGCCTGCTTGCACCCCTGCATGGCGCCTCGGAACCGGAGCCGCCGGGCTATGGCCTGGGCCTGTCCATCGTTTCCATGATCGTGGCCCAGCATGGCGGCCACCTGGAGCTGCAATCTCCCGTGCCAGGCCAGGGCCGCGGGCTTCTGGCGCGCATTCAGCTGCCCAGGCGCGAGGTATTTTCCGACGCCGATGCCGACGCGCTGCCCTGATGGGGGGTGCAGGCCGGCGGCAGCGGCGCATGGGCCGGCATGCGCTCGCACAACCGGGCCGTGCGCTGCTCGGCCGGCAGGGCGGCCCAGTGCCGGACCTCGGCATAAAAGCGCTGCCAGACCTGGATTTCGGCTGGCTGGCCCGCAGCGCTGGCTTCGCGTTGCTGCTCCTGCCATAGCGCGGTGAAGGCTGGCACCCAGTCGTCGTAGGCCGCCAGGGCGCCGAAGCTGGCGTTGTTGGCCTCGATCACCCACTGGTCAAGCCGTGACTGGTTGCGCGCGTGGAGCTCGCGCAGGGCTTCGGTGGTGAGCAGGGGGCCGTCCTGGGCCTGCCACTGCGCGCGCAACACGGCGTAGTCGGCGCGCAGCTGGCCATAGATGGCCGCCTTGGCCACCTCCAGGTCCGGACCGTCCGCCGTGGCGCCGTCCTGGCCATGCGCCTGATACAGCTGCTGCAGGGCCTGCCGCGTGCGACCGGTCAGCGCGCGCCACTGATTGCGGCGCAACTGACCGGCATCCCAGCGCGTGCGCGCGGCGGTGGAGGCGTCCAGGGCCAGCCAGTGCTGGGTGCCCAGGCGTTCCACCGTGGTCGCAAAGGACTCGTTGAACGCCGTGTCCCCCGCCACGTAGACCACCTGGTGCGCCAGTTCGTGGAACAGCAGGCCGGCGAACTCCCCTTCACCCCAGGTGACGAAGGTGTTGAGCAGGGGGTCGCCGCCCAGCCAGTTCAGATAGCCCAGCGTGGAATACGCGGGCACGCCGTAGACGCTGACTTCCAGGCCCTGGCCCTGGCCCTGGAGCCTGGTGGCCTGGGTGCGGGCATCGGCTTCGGCGAAGTAGCCGCGATAGCCCACGCAGCCGGCCACAGGAAAGCACCAGCGCTGCAACTCCAGGCTGTCGTGTGGTGCGGCGACCACGTTCCATACGGCGAAAGGCCGGCCCAGATCGGCATAGCGGCGGTAGCTGGCGTTGTCGGGCAGGCCCAGAGTTTCGCTGGCAAAGGCCCGCATGCGCTGCGCGCCCTCCAGGCGCTGGCGCAGGGCCGGGGGCAGGCCTTCGTCTTGCAGCCAGACGTCGATGGGGCGGCTGGCCTGGAGGATGTGCCACTGGCCGCGCAGGCTTTGCCAGTAGTAGCCCAGGCCGTCGCCCGCGCCCGTGGAGGCGCAGCCCGCCAGCGCCAGGGTGATGACCGGCAAAAACGCGGACAAGGCGCGCCTGACTACACTCGTGGTTTCACGCACCCGAGCCTCCTTCGCTGTTTCATGGACATCTTCACGCTGGCAATCATTGTCTTCACCGGAATCTACCTGCTCAAGGCCCAGCAGCAGCGCCGCCATACCGTGCTGCTGGCCCAGTACCTGGGCCGTTTCCAGATCGAGAAGCTCATGGGCGGCCTGATCGAAGGCTATATGCGCGCCCTGGGCGAGACCGACGGGCAGCGCCGGGCCCAGGTCTGGACCGTGCTGGACAACACCGAGGCCAGCCTGGTCGAGCAGCTGCAGCGCTTCGCCAAGGAGTTCGCCCAGGCCGAGCCCGAGCTCACGCGTGTGAGCACCTTGCCCCTGGCCCTGCCTTACCTGGACCGCTGGTTCCCCCAGGCCGGCTTCGACATGCGCGAGGCCATGCAGCTGCATGCGCGAGGCATTGCCTCCGTGCGCGTGTGCGACAGCGCCAGCGAGGAGGAACGCCGGGCTCGCGCCTTCATGATGACGGCCGAACTGTTGCTCATGCAGTACACCTGCCACTGGTATTGCAAGTCCCGCGCCATTGCCTCGGTACGCCTGGTGGCACGCCACAAAACCCCCCATGAGCAAGTGCTTGCTTCCGTGTCGCCGGCAACGCGCGTGGCCTACCAGAAACTGATCGCCTGAGCGGCTGCGCAGGGTGGGCTCCAGTCGGCTGCGCACTCGTCACACAGGCGGTTGACGCAGTGCGGGATGCTGTCAAGAATGGACAGCCATGACACAAGTGCTGAGCTCCATCGAGGCGCGGCTGGCGTCTCTTCCCGTTTCCGTGGCCGTGGTCCTGCCCTCGGGCAAGCGCGCCGGTCCTGCGGATGCCCCGGTCGTGCTGCATTTCCAGTCGCTCGCGGCCATGGCCAATCTCGCGGCCGGGCAGATCGGCACCCTGGGCAGTGCCGTCGTCGAGGGCCAGGTGCTCGTGGAAGGGCACATGCGCGACGTGATGGGTGCGGCGGCCAGCCTGCTGCAGGCCGACCCTGTGCGCGGCACCTCGCGCTGGTGGGTGCAGGCCATGGCGCGCATGCGTTCCATGGCAGCGCACACGCTGGCGCGCGATGCACAGCAGATCCAGTTCCACTACGACATTTCCGACGACTTCTACGGGCTGTGGCTGGATCCGCGCCGCGTCTATTCCTGCGCCTACTTCCGTGATCCGCAGATGGGCCTGGCCGAGGCCCAGGAGGCCAAGCTCGAGCACATCTGCCGCAAGCTGGACCTCAAGCCCGGCGAGCGCTTTCTGGACATCGGCGCAGGTTGGGGAGGGTTGCTGCTGTGGGCCGCCGAGCACCATGGCGTGCATGCCACGGGCATCACGCTGTCGCACAACCAGCACCGCCATGTGCAGCAGCTCATCCGCGACAAGGGCCTGGAAGGGCGCGTGGACATGCAGCTGCTCGACTACCGCCAGCTGCCCAAGGACCAGCCCTTCGACAAGATCGCCTCGGTGGGCATGTTCGAGCATGTGGGCCAGGCCAAACTGCCCGAGTACTTCGAGACCGTACACCAGCTGCTGCGGCCCGGCGGCCAGGCCCTGATCCATGGCATCACGGCCGGCGGGGTGGACAACACCCAGGTCGGCGCCGGCATGGGGGACTTCATCGACCGCTACATCTTCCCGGGCGGCGAGCTCATGCACATCAGCCGTGTGCTGCACGATGCGGGCAAGAGCGGTCTGGAGATGGTGGACACGGAGAATCTGCGTCCCCATTACGCACGCACTCTGTGGAATTGGTCCGACGCTCTGGAGAACCGGCTGCCCGAGGCCCAGCGCATACTGGAGCGGCACATCGATGCCGATGGCGCCGCCAAGGTGCTCAGGGCCTACCGGCTCTATCTGGCGGGGTGCGCCATGGGCTTCGAGCGCGGCTGGACGGCACTGCATCAGATCCTGTGCATACGCCCCGACGGGCAAATGCGCTCAGGACCCATGGTGGGTGCCCAGTCCGGCTATGCTTTCAACCGCGAATACATGTACCGGGGTGGATCCTGAGCGGCGACAGCCGCCGCGAAGCGGTCCGCCGCCGGCCACGGAAAGGATGGCGATGCTCTACAAATTCAAATCCCGGGCCACGGCCGATGTCATCATGCTGGAGTCCAACGGGCGCCGGCTGCTCGAGATCATCGGCAAGACGCCCGATGGCAGCGGCATCATCACGGCCGAACAGATTCCTGCCGCCATCGCGGCGCTGGAAGCAGCCGTGGCCGACGACGAGGCGCGCCGCCGCGCCCAGCCCGAGGACGGTGCGCAGGACGACGGCGGCGATGAGGCCGGTGGCGCCGCCGACGCGGTCAGCCTGCGCCAGCGCGCCATGCCGCTGATCGACATGCTGCGCCGCAGTGCGGCCGAAGACAGCGACGTGACCTGGTAAGGCACAGACAGGGGCGGGCCGCGCCGCGGCCCGCCGCAACAAGGATTTCCATGCGTTCCTCTTTCCCGCACGCGCTGGCCGGGCTCGCCGCCTTGTGCCTGCTGTCGGCCTGCTCCACCAGCGCGCCGACCCTGCCGGCGACTCCCGCCCCCCCGGGCGCGGCCGCCGCGGTCTACGAAAGGCTGTTCATCGACAACGCCTCCAACCTGGGCGAGAAGGCCGCCGCCTATTGCGTGGGCCAGGGACGTGGCTGGGCGCTGATGGACCCCGATGCCCAGACCCTGGCGGAGCTGCGCCACCAGGTGCTGGTCAAACCGGCCTCGGCCTGCGATACGGGCCAGCGCGGCGAACGCGTGGTGGACCGTGCCAGCGGGCGGCCTGCCCTGATGTTCGGGGCCGAGGTGGTGCACTGCAATGCCAGCCTCACCGAATGCCTGGTCCGTGGAGGCTATTACGAAGGGCCGCAGAACGCGCAGAGCAATCTGTACACCCTGCGCCAGCGGCGCGAAGGCTGGCAGGCATCCATGGCCTTGCGGGGCCCCGGACCCTGAGGGCCTGCTCCCGGACGAAAAAAAGCCCGGCCGGAGCCGGGCTTTTTCACGCGATCCTTCGACTGGAGGAGTCCGGACTCAGTCGGCGTAGGTGCCGGCGGCCTTGATGACCTTGCCCCATTTTTCGATCTCGGCCTGGACGAACTTCTTGTGGCCTTCGGGCTCGATGCGGCCATCGCTGGCAATCACGGCGCCCAGGGCTTCCTGGCGCTTGATGAACTCGGGGTCCTTGAGCGCGGCCTTCATGGCTTCGTTGACCTTCTTGACGATATCGGCCGGCGTGCCCTTGGGCGCGTACAGGCCGTGCCAGATGGTGACCTGGAAGTCGGGCACGCCCACTTCGGCCAGGGTCGGCAGGTCCTTGAGCGCGGGCATGGCCAGGCGCTTGGGCGTGGTCACGGCATAGGCCTGGACCTTCTTGGCCGTGATCTGGCCCGTGGTGTTGGTGGTCTGGTCGCACAGCAGGTCGACCTGATTGCCGATCAGGTCGGCGATGGCGGGTGCCGCGCCCTTGTAGGGAACGGGCGTCATTTCGGTCTTCATGGACGCCTGCAGCATCAGGCCGCAGAGGTGGGAGGCGGAACCGATGCCGGCATTGGCCAGGTTGACCTTGCCCTGGTTCTTGGCGATCCAGTCCTTGACTTCGGCGAAGTTCTTGGCCGGCAGCGAGGGGCGGCCGATCACGGTCATGGGCACATCGTTGATGATGCCGGCGTACTCGAAGTCGTTGAGCACGTTGAACGACAGCTTGCGGTACAGCGAAGGGATCGTGGACATGCCGATGTGGTTGATCAGCAGGGTGTAGCCGTCAGGACGGGCGCGCGCAGCCTTGGCCGTGCCGATGGTGCTGCCGGCGCCGTCGGCGTTGTCCACCACGATGGTCGCATTGTTCAGTTGCTTGCGCATGGACTCGGCCAGATCGCGGGCCACCTTGTCGGTGGGGCCACCTGCGGTGAACGGCACGATGAGGGTGATCGTCTTGCCAGCGGCAGGATAGTCCTGGGCGTGGGCGCCGACAGCCGCACCGGCGGCCAGCGCAATCGCTGCGATCTTGAACAATGCTTTCATAGTGTCTCCAAGTAAATAGCGTGCAAATGATAGGGGGGGCTGCCCGTTTGCCCGACAGGGCAAACACGCAAATGAAACCGAATGCACGAGGAGACGGATTTTAAGAATTGTTTCTATTGCGCCGCAGCAGATTCCCTTGCGATTGATCTAGTGCAAACCCTTGGGGTCTTGACAGATGTCAGATTTTCCCGGGCGCGCCACCCTCCCGGGAAGCGGCCCAGCCGCCCGGGGCTATCGATAGGATCTTGCGTCTTCGATCACCTTGCCGTCATTGGGCAGGGTTCCGGGCAGCACCATTTGCACATCGCCGCGCAGTTTGGTGACTTCGCGCACGGCATCCGACAACTGCTGGGCCAGGCCCGGCGAGGTTTCGCGCGTTTCCACCAGCAATTGCATCTGGTCGTTGGCCATTTCGCCCGACACCACGAGTCGCGCACGCCCCACCTGGGGGAAGCGGCGCACGACCTCGGCGATCTGGCCCGGGTGCACGAACATGCCGCGCACCTTGGTGGTCTGGTCGGCGCGGCCCATCCAGCCCTTGATGCGGGCATTGGTGCGGCCCGTGGGGCAGGCGCCGGGCAGCACGGCCGACAGATCGCCCGTGCCGAAGCGCACCAGCGGATAGTCGGGGTTGAGCGTGGTGACCACCAGCTCGCCCACTTCGCCAGGGGCCACGGGGTCGCCCGTGCCGGGGCGCACGATCTCCACGATGACCTGTTCGTCCAGCACCAGGCCTTCGCGCGCCTCGGTTTCATAGGCGATCAGGCCCAGATCGGCCGTGGCATAGCACTGGTAGCCCGCGATGCCGCGCTCGGCCAGCCAGTCGCGCAGCGAAGGCGGGAAGGCCTCGCCCGAGACCATGGCCTTGGTCACGGATGCGATGGGCAGGCCCATCTCCAGGGATTTCTCCACGATGATCTTCAGAAAGCTGGGCGTGCCCACATAGCCTGCGGGCTGCAGGTCGGCCATGGCCTGCACCTGCTGCTCGGTCTGGCCCGTGCCCCCGGCGAACACCGTGCAGCCCAGCGCATGGGCACCGCTTTCCATCATCGAACCCGCGGGCACGAAGTGGTAGCTGAAACAGTTGTGGACCAGCTCACCGGGCCGAAAACCCGAGGCGTACAGCGCACGCGCCATGCGCCAGTAGTCGGGGCGGCGGCTCTCCGGCTCGTAGATGGGGCCCGGGCTGCCGAACAGCCGAGGCATGTCCTGGCCCAGGCCGATGGCATTGAAGCCGCCGAAGATGCGCGCCGGCCGCTGTGCGGCCTGGCGCTGCAGCAGCTCGTGCTTGCGCGTCACGGGCAGCCGAGCCAGGGCCTCGCGGCTGTTCACCTGCGAGGCATCGACGCCTGCCAGGATCTCGGCGAAGGCGGCCGAGCGCTGCTGCGCATGGGCGACCTGCCGGGGCAGTGCGGCCATCAGCGCCGCCTCGCGTTCGTCGGGGGTGCGCGTCTCCAGCGCGTCGTAGAAGGCACTCATGGCAATTCCTGTGGATGGAGTTTCAGACGGGTCGCGACCATTTCATTGAAAAACCCAGCAGTCCTTCGCACATCACGACCAGTCCATGAGACTGGCGCGGCCCGACCCGGGGGACACCGAGGAAGGGCCTGGGCCGGCCGCGCCGCCCCGCACCGAGGGTGTCGTCCCCCTCCCTCGCGAAGCGAGTGAGAGAGGGGGAAGGCGCGAAGCGACTCAGGGGGAGCATCAAGCCAGCCAGCGCTTGCGCCGCTTGTAGCTTTTGACATCCTTGAAACTCTTGCGCTCGCCGCCGCCCACGCCCAGGTAGAACTCCTTGACGTCTTCGTTGCTGGCCAGCTCCGATGCGGCCCCGTCCATGACGATGCGGCCGCTTTCCATGATGTAGCCATAGTCCGAATACTTCAGGGCCATGTTGGTGTTTTGCTCGGCCAGCAGGAAGGTGACCTTTTCCTTGCTGTTGAGGTCACGCACGATGTTGAACACCTCTTCGACGATCTGCGGCGCCAGGCCCATGGAGGGCTCGTCCAGCAGCACCATGCGCGGATTGGCCATCAGCGCACGGCCGATGGCGCACATCTGCTGCTCGCCGCCCGAGGTGTAGGCGGCCTGCGAGGTGCGGCGCGTCTTCAGGCGCGGGAAATAGTTGTAGACCTTTTCGAGGTTGGCGGCGATCTCGCCCCTGTCGGTGCGCGTATAGCTGCCGGTCATGAGGTTTTCCTCGATGGTCAGGTGGGCGAAGCAATGGCGCCCCTCCATGACCTGGACCACGCCGCGCTGCACCAGGTCGGAGGGGCTGAGGCTTTCGATGCGCTCGCCTTCCAGCTCGATCGTGCCCTTGGTCACTTCGCCGCGCTCGCCCTTGAGCAGGTTGGAGATGGCGCGCAGCGTCGTGGTCTTGCCCGCGCCATTGCCGCCGAGGATGGCCACGATGCTCTCGCGCGGCACCTGGAGCGACACGCCCTTGAGCACCAGGATCACATGGTTGTAAATGACTTCGATGCCGTTGACCACGAGCAGCGGAGCGCTGGCGGCCGGGGCAGGATGGGATTCGGTGGTCATGGCGTCGTCCATGGGCGTTGAAACGAAAGCGGAGTGCGGCGGCCGCAACTCTCGGAACAGTCTGCGCAGGGGGCGCATCCCAGCTCAGGGACACCGAGCAAGGGCCGCCCCGCCGCGAGGGTGTCGTCCCCCTCCCTTGCGAAGCAAGTAGAGAGGGGGAAGGCGCGCCAGCGCCTCAGGGGGTGCAGGTCCGTGTTTTCACGTTCTTTTCCTTGGCGTACTTGTCGGCGTACTCCTTGACCAGCGGATCGACCATGGACTTGTCGGCCTGGTACCAGTCGGAGACCACCTTCCACTTGGCACCGTCCCACTGGGCGATGCGCGACCAATCGGTGCCCAGGTGGTTGTCGCAGCTGGTCTTGATGGGGCGGATGATCTTGCCGAAGCCCAGTTCGTTGAGGCGTTCCTGCGTCAGGTTCAGGTTCTCCAGGCCCCAGCGCACCTGCTCGGAGGTCATGACCTTGCCCTTGCCGAATTTCTCCTGCGCCGTGCGGATGGCCTCGACCTGCAGCATGGAGATCACCATGCCGCGCGTATGGGCCATGGCGCCCAGTTCCTTGGGATCGGTGGCCGTGCCCTGGCCCTTGTCATAGACCATGCCCTTGACTTCGTCGTGCACCTTGTCGTATTCGGCCGTGTTGTGGATGGTCACGGTGTTGTAGCCCTTGGCGCCCGCGCCGATGTCCTTGACGTCATGGTCCGAGCCTGCCCACCAGATGGCGTACATCTTCTCGCGGGGGTAGCCCGTGGCCTGGGCCTCGCGCACGGCCGTGGGCGTCATCACGCCGGCCGACCACAGCAGCACATAGTCGGGGCGCTGCTGGCGGATCTGCAGCCAGGTGGATTTCTGCTCCACGCCGGGAGCGGTCACGGGCAGCAGGGTCAGATCGAAGCCTTCCTTGGCCGCGCGTTTCTGCAGCAGCGGGATGGGCTCCTTGCCGTAGGGCGAGTCATGGTAGACCAGGGCGATCTTCTTGCCCTTGAGGCTGCCCTTTTCCTTCTTGAGAATGTCCTGGATGATGGAGTCCGCCGCCGTCCAGTAATTGCCCAGCAGCGGGAAGTTCCACTCGAACACCTTGCCGTCGGCCGACTGCGACAGGCCGTAGCCCGTGGTGATGATGGGCATCTTGTCGCCGGGCGCCTTGTCGGTCACGGCGAAGGTGATGCCCGTGGACTGCGGGTCGAAGCCCGCGGCGCCACCGCCCTTGGCCTTCAGGCGCTCATAGCATTCCACGCCCTTGGCCGTGTCGTAGGCCGTTTCGCATTCCTCGTAGGCGATCTTCACGCCGTTGATGCCGCCCTTGGCGTTGACCAGCTTGATGTAGTCCTGCTTGCCGTCGGCCCATGGAATGCCCAGGGGCGCGAACTGGCCCGTGCGGTAGACCAGCAGCGGTACGAACTGCTCCTGGGCCTGGGCGGCAGGGGCCGCCACGAGGCCGCCGATTCCAGCGGCGACGGTGGCTGCGGCGATGGCGACTTTCTTGAACATCATGACGTTGTCTCCTAGAGGTTGCAGGGGAGGATTCCCCGGTTATCCGGCACTCTGTGGCGCCTTGCGTCGATCAGAATCAAACATCCCATATTTCCCGGCGCCATGCCGGGAGCTGGCGAGGCCGGGATCCGGGACACCGGGGAAGGGCCTGTGCCGGCCGCGAAGCGACTCGGGGGGTGTCCCATCTCAGTGAGGAAATGGCCAGACACGGAGTTTTTGTCGGGCCGTTGCCCAAAGCTTGGCAAGTCCATGCGGTTCCACGATCAGGAAGAACACGATCAGCGCGCCGAAGATCATGTGCTCCAGATAGGTGGCCGTGGCCGTGGACAGCGGCAGGCCCAGCCAGTGCGGCACCTGGTTGAGCAGCAGGGGCAGCAGCACGAAGAAGGCCGCGCCGAAGATGCTGCCCACCACCGAGCCCAGGCCGCCGATGATGATCATGAATAGCAGCTGCAGCGAACGGTCCAGGCTGAAGGCTGCGGGTTCCCATGCGCCCAGGTGCACGAAGCCCCAGAGCGCGCCGGCCACGCCGACGATGAAGCTGCTGACGGCGAAGGCGCTGAGCTTGGCGTAGGTCGGGCGTATGCCGATCACGGCGGCGGCCACGTCCATGTCGCGCATGGCCATCCATTCGCGGCCGATGGCGCTGCGCACCAGGTTCTTGGCAGCCAGGCCCAGCACGCACAGAATGCCCAGGCACAGCAGGTATTTCTCCATGGGCGTGTCGATCTTCCAGCCCGCGATGGACAGCGGTCCCGCGCTGACCGAGCCCGAGGAAGAATTGTTGGTCACCCACGCGGCGCGGCTGGTCAGCCAGTCCATGAAGAACTGGGCGGCCAGGGTGGCCACGGCCAGGTACAGGCCGCGGATGCGCAGGCTGGGCAGGCCGAAGATCACACCGAAGACCATGGCCAGCACGCCGCCGCCGATCAGGGCCACCAGCAAGGGCATGCCGTCGAAGCGCGCCTGCAGGTTGTAGGCCGCGTAGGCGCCCACGGCCATGAAGGCGCCCGTGCCCAGCGAGATCTGCCCGCAATAGCCCACGAGGATGTTCAGGCCCAGGGCGGCCAGCGACATGATCAGAAACGGGATCAGCACCGCCTGGAAGGTGTAGTCGCTGACGCTGAAGGGAATGACCAGGAAGGCGATGGCCAGCAGGGCGAGGATGGCCCAGCGGTCCTGGGCCACGCCGAAGATCTGCTGGTCGGATGCGTAGCTCGTCTTGAATTGACCGTTCTCACGATAAAACATGTGCAGGTTCTCCGGAATGTCGGTCAAACACGGTCGATGATCTTGTCACCAAACAATCCCTGGGGCCGCACGAGCAGGAAGCACAGTGCCAGGCCGTAGGCGAACCAGGTTTCGATGCCGCCGCCGACCATGGGGCCCAGGTAGACCTCGGAGAGCTTTTCGCCCACGCCGATGATCAGGCCGCCGATGATGGCTCCGGGCAGCGAGGTCAGGCCGCCCAGGATGACCACGGGCAGGGCCTTGAGAGCCACCAGGGACAGCGAGTACTGCACACCCAGCTTGGAGCCCCAGATGATGCCCACCACCAGGGCCACGCCGCCGGCCACCGACCAGACGATGACCCAGATGCGCGACAGCGGGATGCCGATGGACTGGGCCGCCTGGTGGTCGTCGGCCACGGCGCGCAGCGCGCGGCCGGTCTTGGTCTTCTGGAAGAACACGCTGAGCGCGGCCACCAGCAGGGCTGCGATGCAGGCCGCGTACAGGTCTTCCTGGCTCAGCAGCACCCCACCCTCGAACAGGCCGTCGAGGATGAACATGGGGTCCTTGGGCATGCCCACGTTGATGCTGTAGACGGCGCTGCCGAAGATCATGGGGCCCAGCCCGTCGAGCAGGTAGGCGATACCCAGCGTGGCCATCAGCAGCGTGATGGGCTCCTGGTTGACCAGGTGGCGCAGTGCCAGGCGCTCGATCACCCAGGCCACAACCACCATGATGGCCAGGGCCACGCCGATGGCCAGCAGGTTGGTGAACCAGCCGGCCTCCATGCCGGTCCATTTCGGTATCCACTCGGAAAACCGCGCCATGGCCAGGGCCGAGAACAGCACCATGGCACCCTGGGCGAAATTGAACACGCCCGAGGCCTTGAAGATCAGCACGAAGCCGATGGCGATCAGCGCGTACAGCGTGCCCACCATGAGGCCGCCGAACAGCGTTTCCAGAAAAAATCCCATGATGACCTCTCAGTTCTCCATAGTGCTGCGGGACACCGATATCGCATGAAACTGTCGCGGCCAAAAGCCGGAGACACCGAGGAAGAGCCGCCTCGTACCGAGGGTGTCGCCGGTTTCCCGCGTGCCCCCCTTCCAGGGGGAAGGAGCGCAGCGACTCAGGGGGTATGCCATTTCAGTGGCTGGTGCCGAGATAGGCACGGATCACGTCTTCGTTCTGGCGTACCTCGTCGGGTGCACCGTCGCCGATCTTCTTGCCGTAGTCCAGCACCACGACACGGTCGCTGATGTCCATGACCACGCCCATGTCGTGCTCGATGAGCACGATGGTGGTGCCGAACTCGTCGTTGACGTCGAGGATGAAGCGGCACATGTCCTGCTTTTCCTCCACGTTCATGCCGGCCATGGGCTCGTCCAGCAGCAGCACCTGGGGCTCCATGGCCAGGGCACGGCCCAGGTCCACGCGCTTTTGCAGGCCGTAGGGCAACTGGCCCACGGGTGTCTTGCGATAGGCCTGGATTTCGAGGAAGTCGATGATGTGCTCGACGAACTCGCGGTGGCGGATCTCTTCGCGCTGGGCCGGGCCCAGGCGCAGCGCCTGCATCAGGATGCCGCTTTTGATCTTGAGATTGCGGCCCGACATGATGTTGTCGATCACGCTCATGCCCTTGAACAGCGCCAGGTTCTGGAAGGTGCGCGCCACGCCCATTTCGGCGACCTGGCGGCTGTTCATGTGGCCGAAGGTCCTGCCGCGGAAGGTGATGGAACCCTCGGACGGCGTGTACACGCCGTTGATGCAGTTGAGCATGGAGCTCTTGCCCGCGCCGTTGGGTCCGATGATGGAGCGGATCTCGTGCTCGCGCACATTGAACGAGATGTCGGTCAGCGCCTTGACGCCGCCGAAGCGCAGGCTGATGTTCTGGATGTCCAGGATGACATCGCCGATCTTCTTGTGTGCCATTTCAGCGTCTCCCCTCAGGCCCGGGCCGCGGACGCGGGATGCGTCCTGGCGTCGATGATGGACAGCGTGGCGCTGACGCTGCCCGTGCGGCCGTCCTCGAACTTCACCTGGGTCTCGATGAACTGCTCGCGCCGCCCCGTGTACAGCGCATCGACCAGCACGCCGTACTTGTCGGCGATGAAGCCGCGGCGCACCTTGCGCGTGCGGGTCAGTTCGTCGTCGTCGGGGTCCAGCTCCTTGTGCAGCACCAGGAAGCGGGCCACCTGGGTGTCGGCCATGCCGGCCTCGGCGGCCAGGTCGGCGTTGACCTGGGCCACGCAGTCGGCCACCATGTCCAGCACCCTGGCCTTGGATGCCAGGTCCACATAGCCGCCATAGGGCAGGCCCTGGCGCTCGGCCCAGTTGCCCACGGCCTCGTAGTCGATGTTGATGAAGGCGCAGACCTGGTCGCGGCCATGGCCGAAGCACACGGCCTCCTTGATCTGGGGGAAGAACTTGAGCTTGTTCTCGATGTAGTTGGGCGCGAACATGGCGCCGCGGCTGGTCTTGCCCACGTCCTTGGCGCGGTCGATGATGCGCAGCTGGCCGCTGGCGTCGATCAGGCCCGCGTCGCCCGTGTGGAACCAGCCCTGCGCGTCGATGACCTCGGCCGTGGCGTCGGGACGCTTGTAGTATTCCTTGAGCACGGAAACGCCCTTGAGCAGCACCTCGCCGTTGTCGGCGATGCGCAGCTCGATGCCGGGCGCGGCCTGTCCCACGCTGCTGAGCTCCACCTGGCCGTCGCGCTGTATGCAGACATAGGCGCAGGTCTCGGTCTGGCCATACAGCTGCTTGAGATTGATCCCGATGGAGCGGAAGAAGCGGAACAGTTCGGGGCCGATGGCCGCGCCGGCTGTATAGGCCACGCGGATGCGCGACAGGCCCATGGCATTGCGCAGCGGGCCATAGACGCACAGATCGCCCAGCGCGTACTTCATGCGGTCCAGCAGGCCCACGGCCTTGCCATCCAGGATGTCCGCGCCCACGCGGCGGGCGACCTGCATGGCACGGCCGTACATCCACTGCTTGAACGGGGCCGCGTCCTCCATGCGTATGGACACCGAGGTCAGCATGCCCTCGAAAATGCGCGGCGGGGCGAAGTAGTAGCTGGGCCCGATCTCGCGCAGATCGATGGACACGGTGGATGCCGACTCGGGGCAGTTGATGGTGAAGCCGGCAGCCAGCCACTGCGCGAACGAGAACAGATGGTCGCCGACCCAGGCGGGCGGCAGGTAGGAGATCACGTTGTCGCCCGGCCCCAGGCGGTCCACCTCGATGCCGCCGCGCGCCGAATCGCCGAAGCTGCGGTGCGTCTGGCACACGCCCTTGGGCTTGCCCGTGGTGCCCGAGGTGTAGAGGATGACCGAGACATCGTCGGGCGACAGCGCGGCCAGCATGGCATCCCAGGCACCCGGATGGGCCGCATCCCATTCCCGGCCCTTCTGCAGCAGGGCTTCGGTGCTGATCAGGCCCGGCTGGTCGTAGTGGCGCATGCCGCGCGGGTCGTCATAGATGATGTGGCGTATGCCGGGCAGGTTCTCGCGAACCTCCAGCAGCTTGTCCACCTGCTCCTGGTTTTCGGCGAAGGCGAAGGCGATCTCGGCGTCCTCGATGACAAAGCGCATCTCGGCCGCCACGGCATCCTGGTACAGCGGAATGGGCACGGCGCCCAGGGCCTGCACGGCGATGAAGCCCATGTAGACATGGGGACGGTTGTCGCTGACGAAGGCCAGGTTCTGGCCGCGCACCATGCCCAGGGCGGCCAGGCCGCAGGCCATGTGGCGCACGGTCGCGGCGGCCTCGCTCCAGCTCCAGGTCTGCCAGATGCCGTATTCCTTCTCGCGCAGCGCCGGTGCCTGCGGGCGCTCGGCGGCATGCTTGAGCAGCAGGTGCGGGAACGTGGTCGTCATTCCAGGTCCTTGGAAGTTCGGTGAATGGACGCCGCAGGCCATGGCAGTCCCGGCGGCGACTCAACTGGACATGGATGCTAGGACTAGCTTTGACGTCGTGGTGTCTGTTTGACGACAATCCGCGGGAAAGTCATCATCGGGAAAACGCGCCGGTGCAAAAGGTGCCAAAACGGTCGCACACCCCGTGGCGGGGCTTGCGTTGTCCGCCGTGCGCACCGGGCCTGCGCCATCGTGGAAATCCCGCTCACGCGAGCCGCCGGGCTCGGGCAATGCTTGTGGCGTGTCCACAATCGCTCATGGGGTGCGCATGGCAGCCAGGCCGTCGCCATCAAACCGTTGTCCCTGCCGCCGCCTCGGCCGCGCGGCCTGTGTCGCCTGCGCTTTCTGCATCGCCGCCCGGCCGGCCCGCGAACCAGGCCCTTGTCCATGAGCCAGGAACTGTCGCTGCACCAGCGCCGCCGCGTTCCCCGGCCCGAGGAACTGCAGGGCATTCCCTGGCTCGCCGTGCTGCAGCCGGCCGAGCGCGAGCGCGCCATCAAGATGCTGGTCGTCGGTGACGCCCAGCCTGGCGACTATGTCTGCCGCACGGGCCGGGCTCCCACCTACTGGTTCGGCGTGGTCGAAGGCCTGCTCAAGATGAACACGGACGGCGTGGACGGTGCCAGCATGACCCTGGCCGGCCTGCCGCCCGGAGGCTGGTTTGGCGAGGGCACGGCCGTCAAGCGCGAGCCCTATCGCTACAACGTGCAGGCGATACGCAAGAGCGTGGTGGGCGGCCTGCCCATCGACACCTTCCACTGGCTGCTGGACCACTCCATCGGCTTCAACCGCTTCGTCATGAGCCAGCTCAACGAGCGCCTGGGCCAGTTCATCGCGGCGCGTGAAATCGACCGCCTGACCAATCCCGACCTGCGCGTGGCGCGCAGCCTGGCGGCCCTGTTCCATCCGCTGCTGTACCCGGGCGTGGGCGATGTGCTGCGCATCACCCAGCAGGAGCTGGCCTACCTCGTGGGCCTGTCGCGCCAGCGCGTCAACGAGGCCCTGGCCGTGCTGCAGCGCGAGAAAGCCATCGTGGTCGAGTACGGCGGCCTGCGCGTCATCGACCTCGAGGCCCTGCGCAGCGGCCAGTTCAGCGCCCCACGCCGGGCGGCCTGAGGGCCGGATCTCAGATCACGCCATCCAGACGCAATCTCTCCTGCTGCTGCGCATCCAGTCCCAGCGTGGTGTAGATGGCCGCGTTGTCCTGGCCTGTGGCCGGACCCGTGCGGGGCGAGGGCGCCATGCGGCCGGTGAAGCGGGGCACGGGCGCCGGTGCCGTGAGCGTGCCCAGATCGGGGTCCGCCAGCGCGATGAAGCTGCCGCGCGCCGCGAAATGCGGGTCTGCCAGCGCGTCCCGGGCCGAGTGGATCTTGCTGAACGGAATCTCCTGGGCAGACAGCGCCTGGGCGGCCTGGTCCAGGTCGTTTCCGCGGCACCAGCGGGCGACGATGGCGTCGAGGTCCTCCAGATGGCGTATGCGCGCAGCGTTGTCGGCGAATCGCGGATCCGAGGCCAGCGGGGCCTGGCCCATGGCCTGGCACAGCCGCGCGAAGATGGCGTCGCCCGTGGCCACCACGGTCAGCCAGGCGCCGTCACGGGTCTGGTAGACGTTGGATGGCGCCGTGTAGCCGGCGCGCGAGCCCATGCGCCCGCGCGCCAGGCCGCCGAGTTCGTATTCGGCCGCCAGCGGATCCAGCAGGCGCAGCAGGGCCTCGGAGGCGGACAGGTCGATTTCCAGGCCGCGCTGTTCGCTTGCGGGCAGGGCGTTGCGCTCGGCCAGGGCCGCCGCGATGGCGAAGGCGCCGAACAGGCCTGCCACCACGTCGCCCAACGGGTAATTCATGTGCTGTGGCGGGCCATCGGCTTCTCCCGTCAGATGGGCGAAGCCGCTCATGGCCTCGAAGATGCGCGCAAAGCCGGGGCGGCGGGCGTAGGGGCCGGTCTGGCCGAAGCCCGTCACGCGCAGCACGATCAGGCGCGGGTTGTGCGCATGCAGCGTGGCCAGGTCCAGGCCCCAGCGGTCCAGGGTGCCGGTGCGGAAGTTCTCCACGAGCACGTCGAAATCCGCGATCAGCCGCAGGAACAGCGCACGGCCTTCGGCCTTGCGCACGTCCAGCGAGATGCCCTGCTTGCCCCGGTTGGCCGTTTTCCAGAAGATGGCATGGCCCTGGTGCACGGGCGCCAGGCTGCGCAGGGTGTCACCGCCGCCGGGCAGCTCCAGCTTGACCACCTCGGCGCCGAGGTCGCCGCACAGCGTGGCCGAGAACGGCGCGGCCAGCACGGTGGCCATGTCCAGGATGCGCACGCCCTCGAGGGGATAGCCATGGCGTTCCATCAGTTGCCTTTCAGGTCCAGGTTCTTCAGGACGGGTTCCCAGGCCCGGCGATCGTCGGCCACGCGCTGGTGGAAGGCGGCGGCCGAGGTGGGCAGGGGCGTTGCACCCAGCCGCGCCAGCTTGTCGCGTGTCCCGGGCAAGGCCATGGTCCTGGCCAGCGCCTGGTTGATGCGGGCGATGACCTGCTCGGGCGTGCCCTTGGGCGCGGCCAGGCCCATCCACAGGCCGGCCTCCAGGCCGGCCATGCCCAGCTCGCCGAAGGTGGGGATGTCGGGGGCTGCCGCCGAACGGCTCTTGCCGGTCTGGGCCAGGATGCGGATCTGCCCTGCCTGCATGTAGGGCAGGGTGCCACCCAGGTTGTTGCACATCACGGGGATGTGGCCGGCCATGAGGTCGTTGACCGCTGGCGCGTTGCCCTTGTAGGGCAGGTGCTGCATCTTCGTGCCCATGCGGTGGTTGACCATCTCGCAGACCAGGTGCGAGGGCGTGGCCGTGCCGGCCGAGCCGAAGGACAGGGCGCCGGGCCGGGCCCTGTCGGCGGCCACCAGGTCGGCCAGCGTCCTGTAGGGTGTCTGGGCATTGACGGCGATGACGTTGGGCAGATCGGCCACCAGGCCGATGTACTCGTAGTCGGCCAGCGGGTTCCATTTGAGGTTGGTGTGCACGTCGGGCAGGAAGACATTGCTCAGGCCCGCCATCAGCAGGGTGTAGCCGTCGGGCGCGGCGCGTGCGACCAACTCGGAGCCGACCAGGCTGCCGGCGCCGGGCCTGTTTTCCACCACGACGGGCTGCCCCAGGGATTGGCCCAGTTCGACGGACAGGGCACGGGCGACCAGGTCGGTGCTGCCTCCGGCCGGGAAGGGCACGATCACGCGCACGGGCCGATCCGGAAAGGCGGCATGGGCCGGGGCGGCGGCCCACAGCGCGGTCAACAGCACCAGGGGGTGCGTGGCGGGGATGGTCATCATCTGTCTCCTCGGGGGTCGGGTGCCTGGCGGCGCTTGAGAAATCGACGCCCCAGCGTTGCGCGATGCAGTTCTGAGGCACCGTCGTAGATGCGAAACGGCCGCAGTTCGCGCTGAATCAGGGCGATGGGGGCTTCCTCGTCCATGCCGTGGGCACCGGCCATCTGCGCGGCCCGGTCCGCGACGCGGTTCAGGGCCTCGGAAACGAAAACCTTGGCCATGGCGGACTCGGTCTTGACAGGCTGGCCCGCATCCATGCGGGCGGCGCAGTCCGCCACCATCAACCGGCTGGCGTAGAGGTCGATGTGTGCATCGGCCACCATCGCCTGGATCTGCTGCAGATCGGCCAGCGGGCTGCCGAAGGAGTGCCGCCGCAGCACATGGTCCTGGGCCAGTTCCAGCGCGCGGCGCGCGCGCCCCGCCAGGCGCATGCAGTGGGACAGACGCGCCGGCTCCAGCCGCTGCTGCGCGTACTGCAGGCCCAGTCCCGGCTCGCCGAGAACGGCGTCGTCGGGCACGCGGCAGGCCTGCAGGCGCAGTTCGCCGTGGCCGCCGACGGCAAAGGGGTCGCTGGAGCGAATGCTGCGAACCAGCCCCATGCCCGGAGTGTCCATGTCCACGATGAACTGCGTGGGGCCTTCCTCCGTCTGTGCGAGCACGATGGCGAAGGCGGCTCCGACGGCGCCCGTGATGAACCACTTGCGCCCTTCCAGCTCCCAGCCGTTGGCCACGCGCCGGGCCTGCGTCATCAGCATGGACGGGTCGGAGCCCGCACCGGGTGCCGGCTCCGTCATCGCGAAGCAGGAACGCAACCGGCCGTCGGCCAGGGGCTGCAGGTAGCGCTGGTGCTGGTCGGGCCGGCCTTGCTGCAGCAGGCTGATCATGTTGGGCTGGTCGGGCGCGGCGCAGTTCATGGCGGCCGGTCCCAGGTAGCTGCGGCCCGCTTCTTCCAGCAGGGGCGCGCGTTCGACCCAGCCCAGCCCCAGTCCACCGAAGCGCTGCGGCAGGGTGGGCAGATACAGGCCGCGCTCGCGCGCCAGCGGCCGCAGCTCGGCCAGCGTGGCGTCCAGGGCCAGCGGGTCGTGCACATGCGCACGGCTTTCGCGGGGGAGGCAGCATGCCTGGACGAAGTCGCGTACCTGCTCGCGGGTCGGTGCGGCCATGATCAGGCCCCTTCCTGCAGCATGCGCTTGGCAATGTTGAGCTGGTGGATCTGGCTGGTGCCCTCGTACAGGCGGAACAGGCGCACATCGCGGAAGTAGCGCTCGATGGGGCTGAAGTCGGCCACGTAGCCGGCACCGCCGAACATCTGCACGGCGCGGTCGGCCACGCGGCCGCACATCTCGGAGGCGAAGTACTTGCACATGGAGGCCGTCAGGGCCACGTCCTCGCCGCGGTCGCGGGCACGGGCGGCTTCCAGGACCATCGAGCGGGCCGCGAAGATCTCGGTGCGGCTGTCGGCCAGCAGGGCCTGCACCAGCTGGAAGTTCGCCACCGGCTGGCCGAACTGGCGGCGCCGGACCACATGCTCCAGGGCCAGGTCGAGCATGCGCATGGCCGGGCCCGTGCACAGGGCGGCCAGGTGCAGGCGCTGCTTGTTGAGCACCTTCATCACCGTCCTGAAGCCCTGGCCTTCGCGCTCGCCGATGATCTGGTCGGCCGGCACGCGGCAGTCCCTGAAGTGCACATCCGACACGGGGGAGCCGGCCTGGCCCATCTTGCGGTAGGGCTGTCCGGTGGACAGGCCCTGCGAACGCTCCACGAAAAAGGCCGTGAGCCCCTCGCTGCCCGTGCTGCCCTCCTGCGTTCGGGCGATGACGGTGAAGACATCGGCCAGCGGCGCGTTGGTGATGAAGCGCTTCGTGCCGTTGAGCACGTAGTGGTCGCCCTCGCGGCGTGCCGTGGTCTGGATGTTGCTGGCTTCGGATCCGGCCTCGGGCTCGGTCAGCGCCAGGCAGGCCGTGAGTTCGCCACGCGCCATGCGCGGCAGCCAGCGCTGTTTTTGCGCCTCGGTGCCATCGGCCACCAGGGCCTCGGAGCCGATGCCCGTGTTGGTGCCCACGCGGGCACGCAGCGCCACCGAGGCCTGGGACAGCTCGAAGGCGCACAGCACCAGTTCTTCGGTGCTCAGGCCCAGGCCGCCGTAGGCCTGGGGAATGCTCCAGCCGAAGTAGCCCTTGTCACGCAGTTCCTGGACCACGGAGAGCGGGATCTCGTCATCGCGCTCGATCTGCGCTTCCAGCGGATGCCAGCGGTGGCGGACGAAATGGCGGATGTCTGCAATCAGGGCCTGCAGGCGGGCGTCGTCTTGGATCATGGGCCGCACTGTAGAAAGCGCGGCGGCGAAGGCTGCAATGCCGTTTCAATTATTGAAACGCAGTTGCGCGGCGGCGCCTGGCATCCGCACAATCGCTGCGTGACCCAAGCACCGATCGCCCACCAGCCCAGGGACTCGCAGGATGTCTGCCGCATCCGCGAGCAGGACCCTTATTTCGCGGGCACGCTGGCCAAGGGGCTGATGATTTTGCAATGCTTCGTCAGCGACCCGCGGCCACATGCCAACAGCGAGCTGGCCCGGCGCCTGGGCCTGCCCCGGCCCACGGTGTCGCGCCTGTGCCGCAGCCTGCAGACCATGGGCTACCTGGACCACGATGAGCGGCTGGACCGCTACTTCGTCGGTCCGGCCGCCGTGGCCCTGGGCTATCCGTATGTGATCAACACCCCGCAACTGGCCCAGCTGCGCCTGCCCATGCAGGCCCTGGCCGACCGTGTGAAGGGGGCGGTGTCGGTGGGCGTGGCCATGGATCTGGACGTGGTCTACCTGGAAACCTGCGCCTGGGAGGGCGGCACGCTCAAGCGGCCGGGCGTGGGTGCGGTGCGCGGCGTGCTGGAAACCGCCATGGGCCGGGCGGGCCTGGCCCAGCTCGGGGCCGGCGAGCAGCAACGGTTCCTGCAGCGGGTGCGCAGCCAGCGGCCCGACGAATATGCGCGCTGCCTGCACAACGCCAGGGAGAGCCTCGACCACTATGCGGCGCGTGGCTTCGCGGTGAATCTGGGGGACTCCGGCCTGGGCGTCTGCGCCGTGGGCGCGGCCTCGCGCATCCGCTATGGCACGCGCCGCCTGCTGTTCAATTGCGCCGTGCCCGGCCTGCGCATGCCGGGCCGGGCGCTGATCCGGGATGTGGGGCCCCAGCTCGCGCAACTGGTGGCCCTGTGCGACCGGCTGCCTGCGGAGCGCTGAACGGCGGGTGCCGGCCTCAGAAGACCGACAGCACGAGACCGAGGGCCAGCAGGACGGCAAAGGAAATCCAGCCGTTCTTCTGGTCCAGGCCACCCACCTGGCGCAATGCATCGTCGCGGGCCGGGCCGCTCAGTCCCATCTGGTCGATGCGCTGTATGTGGGTGACCAGCCATTGCAGGTAGGTGCGCTTGACCGTGAAGGAGATGAACAGGGCGATGCCCAGTACGCGGGCCGTGGCGCCGCGATCGGGCATCAGCAGGTTGATGACCATCAAGGTCAAGAAGGCGACCGCGGCATAGGCGTAGATCCGGCGCGCAATGGCCCACGATACGCCCATGAAGGGGATGGCCGTCCAGCAGGGGCTCAGAGAGGCGAAAAATCCTTTCTGGCCGCTGGCCATGCGCTCCCATAGCGGACGGTATTTGTCGGCGTTGGCACCAATGGCGGTTTCCATATCGGACCATTGAATTTGCGAGAAATCCTGCCGGGTGGTGAACAAGGCCTTGAATTGTTCTTTCAACGGCATGGGATCGGATAGCCTGGATGTATCGCTCATGATTTTCCTTGTTGAATGGGAGTGAGACCGTGTCATCGTCCCCATGTGCCGGCGAGGCGGCCGCCCGGGCCATTGTGCAGATTGGCCCCCTGGTTCTTTGACGCGGGCCATTCTAGGATGGGACGGCGCAGGCAATGCCGGTCCATTGGCCATTGCAGCCATGCCCCCCAATGGAGTGGTGAGGTGAATAAAACAGTTTTTTACATGGTGTTCAAAAAGTAAATGGCCGAAACCCATGCAATGAACTGCAAATGGCATGGATGACGCCATTTGATAATCCCACGGGATTTGATTTCATGAAAATGCCATGAAGTGATGCATATACGAAGGAATACAGCGCAGGCGAGGTGCCGGCGGCGGCGGCCGCCACCTGGGCCCGCGACCCCGCCGCCCCGCCCCGATAGCCGAGCGCAAAGCCCGTATTGGAGGCAGGGCGGCACCGCGCGACGGCGTGGCGGGCGACAATGGCGGCCAAATGTCATCCCCTTCTTCCCCCCCACCGTCCCGGCCCGAGGCCGATGAGGCGGACGCTCCGTCCGCGCGCCCCGTGCTGCGGCGGCCCGCCAAGCCGGCCGCCGAGGCGCCGGCCGATTCCCGCCGCCCTGCCGCCGGCAAATCCCAGGGCGCACGCCCTGCGCGTGGCGAGCGCAATGACCGCGGCGACCGGCGCGATGCGCGCGGCCCTGCAGGTCCGCGTGGCGGCGGCGATGCCCGCCCGCGTTCGAGCGGCTTTGGCCGTGCCGAAGACCTGGACCGCTCGCGCCCGCGTGGCGAATGGCGTGAGCGTGATGGTGGCGAAGGCCGCGAACAGCGCGACGCCAGGCCGCCGCGTCCCGCGCGCCAGGACGACCGGCGCGACCGCCCCGAGCGTTCCGAGCGCTTTGACCGTCCCGAGCGCGCCGAGCGCAGCCATGGCCGGTCCGACGACCGTCCGCGCGACGCGCAGCGCGGCGGCCCGCGCGACGGCTTTCGTGACCGCCCCCGCGAGGATGCGCGCGGCCCGCGCCGTGACGACGCCCGCGGTCCGCGCCGCGATGCGCCGGCGGCGGAGCCCGCCTATCGCCCGCTCAGCGGCATCCGCACCTACCGGCCCGGCGCTGGCACGGCCAGCCCCGAGATTCCCGTCAAGCGTGCCCCTGCGCCCGTCCAGGAACAGGTGCCTGGTGCCGTGCGCATCAACAAGCGCCTGGCCGACATGGGCCTGTGCTCTCGCCGCGAGGCCGACGAATGGGTGGACAAGGGCTGGGTGCGCGTGAACGGCGAAGTCGCCGTCATGGGCCAGAACGTGGTGGCCAGCGACCGCATCACGGTCGAACGCGAGGCGCGCGAGCGCCAGGACCAGCAGGTCACCATCCTGATCCACAAGCCCGTGGGCTATGTCAGCGGCCAGGCCGAGGATGGCCACGAGCCGGCCGTGACCCTGATCACGCCCCAGAACCACTGGAACCAGGACGGCAGCCGCACGCGCTTCAACTTCTCGCAGCTCAAGGGCCTGGCGCCCTGCGGCCGCCTGGACATCGATTCCGTGGGCCTGCTGGTCATGACCCAGGACGGCCGTGTCGCGCGCCAGATCATCGGCGAGGACTCGGAGGTGGACAAGGAATACCTGGTGCGCGTGACCTATGGCGATCGCGATGTCGACGTGCAGACGGTGTTCCCGGCCGATCAGCTGGAGCGCCTGCGCCATGGCCTGTCGCTGGACGGCGAGGCGCTCAAGCCCGCCCAGGTGGACTGGCAGAACCCCGAGCAGCTGCGCTTCGTGCTGACGGAAGGCAAGAAGCGCCAGATCCGCCGCATGTGCGAGCTGGTGGGCCTGCGTGTCGTGGGGCTCAAGCGCATCCGCATCGGCCGTGTGACGCTGGGCAATCTGCCTGCGGGACAGTGGCGCTATCTGGGCGCCCACGAAAGCTTCTGAAGCGGCTTTCCATCGGCGGCTCCGTTGAGCGGGGCGGCTCCTGTTTAGAATGCGAACCATTCTCAACCGAGCCTGCCCGCCCGGAGCCCGCCGCACAGGCCGGCCAGGGCGGCAACCGCCCCCATGTCCGCACCGGCCGATCCCGTACACACCCTCTACGTCGAACACCATGGCTGGCTGCAGTCGTGGCTGCGCCACAAGCTCGGCAATGTGTTCGAGGCCTCCGACATCGCGCATGACACCTTCGTCAACGTGATCACCTCGGGCATGGCCGGCCGCATCGAGCAGCCGCGCCCCTTTCTGGCCACCGTGGCCCGCCATCTGGTGATCCGCCAGCACCGGCGCCGGCTGCTGGAGCGTGCCTACCTCGATACCCTGGCCCTGCTGCCGCCCGATCTCGCGCCCTCGCCAGAGGAGCGGCTGATGGCCCTGCAATCGTTGCAGGCCCTGGACCAGGCGCTGGACGCCCTGGCTCCCAAGGTGCGCGAAGCCTTTTTGCTGGCCCATCTCGAAGGCCTGAGCTATGCGGACATCGCCGCGCGCCTGGGCGTGTCCATGACCAGTGTCAAGCGCTACCTGGCCCAGGGCTACGAGCGCTGCTTCCTGCTGGCGCTGTCCTGATGGACCGGGTACCGCCCACCGAGTCCCTGCACCTGTCCGGCGGCCTGCCGCCGTCCGCAGGCAGGGCGCTACAGGCCCTGGGCCAGCCCCTGGCGCCGGCCGTGGCGCGTGCGGCGGCCGGCTGGTTCGCGCTGCTGCAGTCGGGCCAGGCCTCGGATGCCGACCGCGCGCGCTGGCAGCGCTGGCTTGATGAAGATGCAGCCCACGGCCGCGCCTGGGCCCACCTGCAGGCCGTCACCGGCGCGCTGCCGGGGCTCAATGCCGGGGGCGCGGGCTACCAGGGGCTCTCGGCGGCACCCAGGGCCGCACGCAGGCGCCTGCTGGGCCTGCTGGCCGGCCTGGGCACGGCCGCTGGCGCGACCTGGCTGGCCAGCGGCACGCCGCAGTGGCAGCAGATGGCCGCCGATTATTCGACGGGCACGCAGCGCCGCCGCTGGACCCTGCCCGACGGCACGGACATGCTGCTGGGCCCGGGCAGCGCCGTGGCCCTGCATTTCGACGGCACGCAGCGCCGGCTGCGCCTGGTGGCCGGCCAGGCGCTGTTCACCACCGCCCACCCGCCGGGTCAGCTGGGCGCACAGCCTTTCGTGGTCGAGACGGACCATGGCCGGGTGCGGGCGCTGGGCACCCGCTTCGTGGTGCGCAGCGGCGAGGCTGGCGCGCGCGTGGCTGTGTTCGAGGGCGCCGTGGAATTGCGCCCGCGTGCCGGTGCGTCGGTGCTGCGGCTGGAGGCGGGGCAGGCCGTGGACTTCGGGCCCGCGGCCTGGGGCGCGCCCGCGCCCGCGGGAGCGGGTGACGATGCCTGGACCCACGGGCGGCTGTGGGTGGACGACCAGCGCCTGGACGACTTTCTGGCCGAGCTGGGCCGCTATCGCCCCGGCTGGCTGCGTGCCGAGCCGGCCGTGGCCGGGCTGCGGTTCTCGGGCGTATTTCCGTTGGACGAAGGCGGCACCGACGGCACGGATGCCGTGCTGGCCATGCTGCCCGGAGCACTGCCCGTGCAGGTGCGCTGGCGCACGCGCTGGTGGGTGGTGGTGGAGGCCGCCGGGCGCTGACGCGGATTTTTTTGCGCCGGGGGTGACCCGATTGCGCGTCTCGCGCTTCCTGGTTTTCGAGCACTTTGATTTTCGACCTCGGAACACAGGACCTCTCCATGCAAACCCTTTTCATGTCCCGCCATGCACTGGCGCTGGCCATCGTCGTGATGCCTGCCGCCGTGCTGGCCCAGGCCCAGCACCGCTACGACATCGCTGCCGGTCCCCTGGATGCCGCACTGCGCAGCGCCGCCGCCCAGGCGGGCGTGGCCCTGATCTTCACGGCCGGGCAGACGGCGGGCCTGCGCAGCCCCGGCCTGCAAGGCAACCACACCGTGGAGGGCGCTTTCGAGGCCTTGCTGGCCGGCACGTCCTGGCAGGCCGTGCGCCAGGGCAGCGGTTATGCGCTGCGGCGGGTGGAGCAGGCCTTGCCGGCGCCATGCACGGGCACGATGCTGGCCACGGTCACCGTGACCGCCGAGGCCGAAGGCAGCGCCACCTCCGAGGGCACGGGCAGCTACGCGGCCAGGGGACCCAGCGGCACGGCCACGCGGCTGGCACTGTCGCTGCGCGAGACACCGCAGTCGGTGAGCGTGGTCACGCGCCAGCGCATGGACGACCAGGGCATGGACAGCCTGGCCGAAGTGCTGGAGCAGACGCCCGGCCTGTCGGTGCAGAACATCGGGGCCAGCCGCTACACCATCTATTCGCGTGGCTATGCCATCGACAACTACCAGTACGACGGAATTGCCACGGCCACCGACGTGGTGACGCAGAACATCCCACAGACGCAGTCCGACCTGGTGATCTACGACCGGGTGGAGGTGCTGCGCGGCGCGGCCGGGCTGCTGGTGGGCGCGGGCGATCCCTCGGGCACCATCAACCTGGTGCGCAAGAAACCCACGCGCGCATTCCAGGGCCATGCCGGCGTGGGCCTGGGCTCCTGGGGGCGTCGCCGCGGCGAGATCGATGTGTCCGGGCCGCTCGCCGAGGATGGCCGCGGCCGCGGCCGCTTCGTGGCTGCCGCCGAACAGGGGGGAACCCATGTCCAGTACTACGAGGAGAAAAAGCAGACGCTGTACGGCGTGGCGGAAGCGGACCTGCCGGACGGCTCTTTGCTGACCGCCGGCCTGCACTACCAGAACAGCAATCCGCGTGGTGGCTCGGGCAGCGGGCTGCCGCTGTTCTACAGCGATGGATCGCCCACGCATTTCAGTCCCTCGATGAACGCCGGCGCGCGCTGGAATACCAACCGCATCGAGGCCTACAACCTGTTCGCCACGCTGGAAAAGCCCTTGCCCGGGGACTGGACGCTCAAGCTCTCGGCCAACCACCTGCGCGGCAAGCGCAGCGGCGCCTCGGCCGATGCCAGCTGGGGTTTCCCGGACCGTGAGACCGGTGAGGGGGTGATGCTGTACGGCGGCTACAGCCGCGCCTGGCAGCGCCAGACCGGCCTGGACGCCTCGGTGCAGGGGCCGCTGCAGCTATGGGGCCGTCGCCATGAGGCGGTACTGGGGCTGAACTGGGCCGAGTACGACAACCAGCACGAGCCTGCCGACGACGACATCGAGGGCCGTGAGGTCAACATCTACCGCTGGAACAATGAAACGGGCCTGCCCGTGGCGGCCGCCGACAAGCTCATGGACTACGACACCTGGCAAAAGCAGTACGGTGCCTACGGCGTGCTGCGCCTGAAGCCGCGTGACGACCTGTCGGTGATCCTGGGGGCGCGCGTCAGCAACTATCGTTACCGGCTGTCCACGCTCTATGCCTCGGCCGCGCTGGCGCCGCGCAGCAGCGTGGTCAGCATGCGCGAGAGCGCCGCCGTCACGCCCTACGGCGGCATCGTCTACGATCTGAACGACACCCACTCCCTGTACGCCAGCTACACCAGCATCTTCAAGCCCCAGAGCCAGCGCGACCGCAACGGCGCCGTGCTCGATCCACGCGAGGGCGACAACTACGAGCTGGGCATCAAGAGCGAATTCCTCGGCGGCCGCCTGGCCAGCTCGGCGGCGCTGTACTGGGTGCGCCAGGACAACCTGGCCGAAGTCGACACGGGCCAGACCGTGCCGGGCACCTCGCCGGCGCTGGCGGCCTACCGTGCCGTCAAGGGCGCGCGGACCCAGGGCCTGGACTTCGAGGTCAACGGCGAAATCGCGCCTGGCTGGCAGGTCGGCGCCAGCTACAACTACAACACCACCGAAGACGCAGGCGGCCAGCGCATACGCACGGTATTCCCGCGCCAGATGGCCAGGCTGTGGACCAGCTACCGCTTCGGCGGCGCCTTCACCGGCCTGACGCTGGGTGGCGGTGTGAACTGGCAGGACCGCATCTATTTCACGGCCACGCCCTGGCAACTGGGCAAGGCCGTCACCGCCGAGCAAAAGGCCTATGCCGTGGTCAATCTGATGGCGCGCTACGAGTTCGACCGCCAGTGGTCGGCCACGCTGAACCTCAACAACCTCTTCAATAAGCAGTACCTGCAGGGCCTGGACACCACGTTCTACACGGGCTACTACGCGGCCACGCGCAATGTGACGCTGAACCTCAAGTACCGTTTCTGAGACGGCTGGCGGAATAACGAGATAATAAGAACCATTCGCTTTTGCGTGCCATGGCCTCTTTGCGCCGTGGCGCGGGATTGCGCTTCGTGGTGCTCCAGTGCACCCCCGTTCCGATGCCGTACTCCGAACCTTCCGCTACAGACCCCATCCACGCCCTGTACCAGGCGCACCAGCCCTGGCTGCTGGGCTGGCTGCGCCGGCGCATGGGCAATGCCTTCGATGCGGCGGACCTGTCGCAGGACACCTGGGTGCGCCTCATCGTCTCGCGCCGCCTGCCGCAGGGCGAGGAGCCGCGCGCCTACCTGGTGCAGATCGCCAAGGGGCTGGTGGTGGACCTGCTGCGCCGGCGCCGGCTAGAGGCCGCCTACCTGGAGGCTCTGGCCCTGTTGCCCGAGCCCCAGATGCCTTCGCCCCAGGACCGTGCCATTGCGCTGCAGACCCTGGTGCGCATCGATGCCATGCTGGACGCCCTGCCGCCGCGCGTGCGCGAGGTCTTCATGCTGTCGCAGTTCGAGGGACTGACCTATGCCGAGATCGCGCCGCGCGTGGGCGCGGCCGAGCGCACGGTGCGCAAGCACATGCGCGATGCGCTGCAGGCCTGTTTCCAGGCGCTGATGGAATGACGCAGGTTGCCGACCAGGCCATGGATCAGGCCTTCGACTGGCTGGCCACGGTGCTTTCGGGCAGTGCCACGGAGACCGAGCAGCAGGCTCTGGCCGCCTGGCGTGCGGCCGATGCCCGCCATGAACAGGCCTGGCAGCAGCTCATGCAGATGCAGCAGCGCCTGCAGGCCGTGCCGCCGGGTCTGGCATCGCACACCCTGCGCACGGCCCGCGCGCCGGTCGCAGCCAGGCGCAAGGCATTGCGTGTGCTGGCCTGGGGCGCGGGGATGGGGGTGGCGCTGTATGCCGGACATGGTGCGCTGCAGCACAGCGGCCGGCTGGCGGCGCTGCGCACGGACACGGGCGAGCGGCGCGAGCAGGTTCTGGCCGATGGTTCGCGGGTCACGCTGGACACGCACAGCGCCGTGGACCTGCACTACACGGACACGGAGCGCCGGCTTGTGCTGCGCGCAGGCGCCATCCACGTGCGCACGGCGCCCGACCCCGCCGCTGCCCACCGGCCCTTCATCGTGGAGACGCCGCAGGGCAGGCTCCAGGCCCTGGGCACGCGGTTTTCCGTGCGGCTGGACGGCGGCGGCCAGGGCCGCGACCGGGTCGAGGTGTATGAGGGGGCGGTGGCCGTGGCGCCGCTGCAGGGCCCGTCCGTGCGCGTGCAGGCCGGGCAATGGGCGGATTGGGGGCAGGCATCCGCGCAGGCCGGCGCGCTGGCGCCACAGGCCGACGCCGCCTGGGTCCGTGGCCTGCTGGTGGCCGAGCGCATGCGCCTGGACGACTTCGTCGCCGAGCTTTCGCGCTACCGCCGTGGCGTACTGCGCTGCGATCCGGCCGTGGCCGGGCAGATCGTCTCGGGCGTGTTTTCGCTGGACGACACGGATGCCACGCTGGCGTCGCTGCAGGGTGCGCTGCCCGTGCGCGTGCACCGGCGCACGCGGTGGTGGGTCACCGTGGGATCCATCTGAACTTTTTTTCGCCAGGCCGTGCCGCTTTGGGAATCTCGTTCGGGATAGAGACAACAGCCATCCCTGAATGGCCTCGTCCTCCATCCATCGAAAGGAATTTTTCATGCCGCACCCCGTGCACGGCGCGCGACCGACGCCGGCCTCCCCGGCCTTTGCCAAAACCGTCTGGGCCCTGGCCCTGCAGGCCGGCCTCGGGGGCTGCCTGGCCACCACGGCCGTCCAGGCCCAGCAAGTGCCGGCGTCTGCGGCCGCGCAGCGCTTTGATCTGCCCGCTGCCCCGCTGGACCGCGCCCTCAACGCCTTTGCCACCCAGGCCGGCATCCTGCTGACGGCCGATGGCAGCCTGACGGCCGGCAAGTCGGGCCCGGCGCTGCGCGGCAGCTATTCGGTGCGTGAAGGCCTGGCGGCCCTGCTGGCCGGCAGCGGGCTGGAGGCCGTGGCCCAGGGCGGCGGCTATGTGCTGCGCCGCGCACCGGTGGCGCCGGCGTTGCCGGTGTCCGCTGCCGAGGGCGCGGCGCTGGCCACGGTGACCGTCACGGCGGCCAGCGAGCGCAGCGCCACCTCCGAGGGCACGGGCTCCTACACCACGCGCCAGACCAGCACCGCTACGCGCCTTGGCCTGTCGCTGCGCGAGACGCCGCAGTCGGTCAGCGTGATCACGCGCCAGCAGATGGACGACCAGGGCCTGACCAGCCTGCCCGAGGTGCTGGAAAAGACCACGGGCATCACCGTGGGCCGCAACGACAGCGAGCGCACCACCTTTTATTCGCGCGGCTATGCCATCGAGAACTTCCAGTTCGACGGCGTGCCCAACACCATGGATTCGGCCAACCAGTACACGACCTCGCTGGCCGACAGCGCCATCTACGACCGCGTGGAGGTGGTCAAGGGTGCGACCGGCCTGCTGACGGGCGCGGGCTATCCGTCGGCCGTGGTCAACCTGGTGCGCAAGCGGCCCACCAAGACATTCCAGGCCTCGGCCGAGGCGGCCATAGGCAGCCATGACCGGCTGCGCAGCGTGGGCGATATTTCCACGCCGCTGACGGAGGACGGCCGCGTGCGCGCGCGCGTGGTGGCCGTGGCGCAGAACGCGAAGTCCCAGGTGGACGACTACAGCCGCAACGTGCGCAGCCTGTACGGCATCGTCGAGGCGGACCTGGGGTCGTCCACGGTGGCCAGCCTGGGGATAGACCACATGCAGACCCGTGCCAACGGTGCCAGCTTCGGCCACATCCCGCTGTTCTTCAGCGATGGCCGCCGCACGAACTTCCCCACCTCGCTCAATCCCGCGGCGCGCTGGTCCTACTGGGACAACGACAGCACCAATCTGTTCGCCGACCTCAAGCACCACTTCGGCAATGGCTGGAAGCTGGACCTGTCCGCCAGCCGGCTGCGCCAGTCGCGCGACGTGGAGGTCGGCGTGGCGGCCCACGGCACGGTGAACCCGGTCACGGGCCTGGGGATCAACATGCTGTCCAACAAGATTCCCACCGACGCCACCACCCAGTCGGTGAACGCCGTGCTGTCGGGACCGTTCCAGTGGCTGGGGCGCGAACACGAGCTGACGCTGGGCGCCAGCTGGTCGCGCCAGCGCCGCAATGCACCCGGCTATACCAACGCCTATGGCCCCGTGGGCAACTACTTCGAGTGGGATGGCCTGGTGCCGCGACCGGATTTCCAGTTGCGCAACCACCGCATGACGCGCATCGTGGAGAAGGGGGCCTTCGGCGCCACGCGCCTGCGCCCCACGGACGACCTGTCGGTCATCCTCGGCGCCCGTGTGAGCTGGTACGACATGCTGGACGACACCACGGGCCTGGACGGCAGCTACAGCGTGGGCAACCAGCTGCGTGTGGCCCACAAGACCGTTCCCTATGCGGGCGTGGTCTATGACCTGAACCGCCAGTTTTCGCTGTACGCCAGTTACACCGACATCTTCAATCCCCAGACCTACTACAAGGACCAGGCCGGCAGTCCCCTGCCGCCGCTGACGGGCAAGAGCAAGGAGGTCGGCGTCAAGGGCGAGTTCCTGGACGGCCGGCTCAATGCCTCGCTGGCCCTGTTCCACATCCAGCAGAAGAACGCTGCGCAATATGTCAGCGCCAACCCGGAAACCGGCGAGGAAGTCTATGCGCCCATCGATGGCGTGACCAGCAAGGGCGTGGAGCTGGAGGTCTCGGGCAGCATCACGCCGGCCTGGAGCATCTATGGTGGCTACACCTACCGCAGCTCGCGCGCGCCAGCCCAGCCCGATGTCATTCTCAGTGCCGTCAACACCAACCAGCCGCGCCACCTGTTCAAGCTCAGCACCAGCTACCGGATCAACCCGCAGTGGACCGTGGGCGGATCGCTGGCCTGGCAGAGCCTGACCTACTACCAGCAGCCCTCGGCACCGTATTACCGGGCCGACCAGCATGCCTACGCGCTCGTTGGCCTGATGGCGCGCTACGACGTGGACCGCCAGTGGTCGGTGACGCTGAACATCAACAACCTGTTCGACAAAACCTATATGCCGGGCCTGGGCTCCTATGGAACGGGCGTGTACGGCGATCCCCGGAACGTACTGCTGACCGCACGGTACAGGTTCTGACGCGGCGCCCCGGCCGCGCGCCGGGGATCAGGCCTGGGACCACATCCTCAGGAGGTTGTGGTAGGTGCCCGACAGGGCTGCCAGGCTGGGGTCGCCCGGGTGGCGCGCGGTCAGCTGCTGGATCTGCTGGTCCAGGTCGAACAGCAGGCGGCGCTTCTCGTCCGAGGCCACCAGGCTGTGGGTCCAGAAGAAGCTGGCATAGCGTGTGCCACGCGTCACGGGATTGACGCGGTGCAGGCTGGTGCCGGGGTAGACGATGGCGTCGCCCGCGGCCAGCTTGACGCTCTGGTGGCCGAAGCTGTCCTCCACCACCAGCTCGCCGCCCTCGTATTCCTCGGGCTCGCTGAAGAACACCGTGGTCGAGACGTCGCTGCGCACCTTGATGGCCGTGCCCGGGATGGTGAAGATGGCGTTGTCGATGTGGTTGCCATAGGTGCCGCCGCCCTCGTAGCGGTTGAAGCGCGGCGGCAGCACCTTCAGCGGCAGGGCCGCCGACATGAACAGCGGGCTGGCGCCCAGCCTGTCGAGAATGAGGTTGCCCATGGCCTGGCCCGCGGGGCTGTCCAGCGGCAGCTGCAGGTTGGCCTTGACCTGGGCCGCGAGGTGGCCGGCCGTGGCACGGCCATCCTGCCACGCGGCCTGCTCCAGGGCCTGGCGGCACTGGCGCACTTCGTCGGGGCTGAGCAGGGCAGGTATGCGGAGCATCATGGCGGGGGTCCTGGGAGCTGAACGCGGATTGTGCAAGTGTGCAGCGTCAAAGGCCCCGCAGATCGCAAAACCTGCGGGGCCCGGGCGCTTGTCTGCGCTGGATCATGCCGGGGCGCCGCCCCGGCCGTGGATCAGTAGGTCCACTTGAGCGAGGCCACGGCCGAACGGCCTGCCGCCATGGTGGCGTAGTGCGGCGAACGGATGCCGCTGTAGTAGACCTTGTCGCCCAGGTTGTACAGATTCAGCTGCACGGTCAGGTTGCGGTCGATCTGGTAGGCCACCATGGCATCGTAGCGGGCATAGCCGCTGGCGCCCTTGGTGACGATGCCGCCGTCCACGGTGGAGCGGATGTAGCTCTGGTTGACGCTGCTCTGGGCGTAGATGCCCAGGCCGACGGTCAGCTTGGCCATGGGCTTGTAGCTGGTCCACAGGCTGAAGCTGTGCTTGGGCGTGTTCGGGAACGGCTGGCCGTTGGCGATGTTGCCCGTGCCCATGTTCTTTTGCTCGCTGTCCATGTAGGTGTAGCCGCCGAAGACGCTCAGGCCCGGCAGCACGCTGCCCGAAAAGCCCAGCTCCACGCCGTTGACCACCTTGTTGCCGGCCATGTAGGTGACGCCGTTGTCCGTGATGCGGGCATTGGTCACCTCGTTGCGGAACAGGGCGGCCGTCAGCGCCAGGCGCTTTTGCATCAGGTCCCACTTGGTGCCCAGTTCCAGCGAACGGGTTTTTTCGGGGGCCAGATTGGCCAGCTGGTCCGTGGTGATGCCCAGGTCTTCGTTGCCGTTGCCCAGCATGGAGCCGCCGGGACGCGAGGACGTGCCGATGCTGGTGTAGATGCTGCCGTTGCTGGCCGGCTTGTAGACCAGGCCCAGCTGGTAGTTGAACAGCGTGTCCGAGCGGCTGACGTCATAGGCTGGCGTGGTGCGCGCGGCGGGGCCGGAGGAGCTGACCTTGTAATGGTCCATGCGCAGGCCGGCATTGACCAGCCACTGCTCGTTGAGCTTGAGCGTGTCGAAGCCGTACAGGGCGACAGTGTCGATCTGGTTGTGGCTGGGGTCGCCCAGCGTCACGGGCAGGTTCCACAGCGGGCTGCTGTCCGGGTTGTTGAGCGAGGCGCACCACAGGCTGGCGGCCGTGCAGGTGGTGTTGGTGGCCTGCAGGGCGGCGGTGCGCGACTCGGCCTTTTCCTTGGACAGTTCCAGGCCGAAGGCATAGCTGTGGCCCACGCTGCCGGTCTGGGCCTTGCCCGTGAACTCGGACAGGTTCTGCAGCGTCTTGATGTCGGCCACGCGGGCATTGCCGCGGCGGAACACGTAGCCGTTGACCACGTTGCCCTTGCTGTCGTCGGGCTGGGTCCACAGGTAGTCCTGCTCGGACTTGCTGTAGCGCAGGCTGTTGCGGAACTTGTTGGTATCGGTGAACTTGTGCTCCACCGTGGCCGTGAAAAGGTCGCTCTTTTCCTTTTCGTAGTCGCGGCTGGTCAGGCCGTACCAGTTGTCGCGGTTGTTGCCGTAGGTGGGGCGCACCACGCTGCCGCCGCGCAGGCCTGCGGCGGCCGTGCTGCTGTACAGGTAGGGCACGCCGCCGTCGGGGATGTTGTCGGTCTGCAGATGCTGCCAGGACAGCGAAACCTCGGTGGGTGTGCCCATGCCGAAGGTCACGGTGGGGGCGATGCCCCAGCGCTTGTTCTCGGGGCCGCTGCGGCCCGGCACGTCGGCGTCATGCACCATGGCATTCAGGCGCAGGCCCACGCCTTCGCCCAGCACGCGGTTGGCGTCGATGGTGGCGCGCTTGTAGCTGTCCGTGCCCAGGCCCACGTCGCCCGAAATGAAGTTCTCGTTCTTGGCCTTCTTGGTCACCAGATTGATGGAGCCGCCCGCGCCGCCACGGCCGGCATAGGCCGAGTCGGCGCCCTTGATGACTTCCACGGCTTCCAGATTGAAGACCTCGCGCGTGCCGGCGGCAATGTCGCGCATGCCGTCCACGAAGGTGCTGGCCTGGGCGTCCATGCCGCGGATGAAGGGCTGGTCGCCCGAGGGGTTGCCGCCTTCGCCGTTGCCGAAGGTGATACCGGGGGTGGAGCGCAGCGCATCCTGCAGGCTGGTGGCGCCGGTCTGCTTGAGGATTTCCTCGTTGATGACCTGCACCGTCTTGGGCGTGTCCACCAGGGGGGCTGTGAACTTGGCCGAGGAGGCGTTGTCCGTCTTGACCGGTGCGTCGGTCGTCGAGGTCACGGTCACCGTGCCCAGGGTGGCGGTCGGGGCCGTCTGCGCGAAAGCCGCGCCGCCAGCCAGGCACAGACCGGCCGCCAGGGCCAGTTGGGTCAGGTTCGCGGGCGGGAGGATTTGTTGGAATTTGCTCATTTTCACTCCGATGGAAAGCGAGCGAATTGTTGTTGCGAATCAGTAGCGTTTGGTTTCTGCTTCGTAAAGTAGTCCGTTTACGGACGGGTGAAGCTGTTTCTCGTTGCCGTAACGCAACATACAAAACCCTGTTTCATGCCTGGAGCGCCCAAAAAAAAGGCCCGTCCTCCAGGGACGGGCCGTTGCATCGGGCCGGGCCTTTGCGCGGCAGTCCCGCAGATCACTCCTCGGCCGGGCCGGCCAGCAGGGCCTTGTAGACCACGGCACCGATCAGCGCACCCGCGATGGGCGCCACCCAGAACAGCCACAGCTGGGAAATGGCGATCTCGGGGCCGAACAGGGCCGGGCCCGTGCTGCGTGCGGGGTTGACCGAGGTATTGGTCACGGGAATGGAGATCAGGTGGATCAGGGTCAGGCACAGGCCGATGGCAAGGCCTGCAAAGCCGGGCGCGGCACGCCTGGCCGTGGCGCCCAGGATGACGATGATGAAGACGGCCGTCATCACCACCTCGCTGACCAGGGCCGCCGTCAGGCCGTAGCCGCCCGGCGAATGCGTGCCGTAGCCGTTGGTGGCGAAGCCGCCGATGTCGGCGCCGGCCTTGCCCGTGGCGATGACATACAGGATGCCGGCACCGACGATGGCGCCCAGCACCTGGGCCACGATGTAGCCGGGCAGTTCGCTCCAGGCAAAGCGCCCGCCCATGGCCAGGCCCACCGAGACGGCGGGATTGAAATGGCCGCCCGAAATGGGGCCCAGGGCGTAGGCGCCCGTGACCACGGTCAGGCCGAAGGCCAGGGACACGCCCACCAGGCCGATGCCGACCTGGGGAAAGGCCGCCGCCAGCACGGCCGCGCCGCAGCCGCCCAGCGTGAGCCACAGGGTGCCGAGGAATTCGGCCGACCATTTTTGAACAGAGCTGTGCATGGAAAATCTCCTGAAGCAGGCCCGCCGCTGCGCCCGGGCCCTGCGCGCACCGTCCGCCGTGCGGCGGAAAGTGGCGTTGTTATAGCCCTGCGCAGGTGTCGCCGTGAGGGCGCAAAAGTGAACAATCGTCCAGGTATCCGTGGCCCAGGGGGCGGCGGGATCTTGATAATGCACACGCCGGCCCGAGATAAGGGCTGATTTTTTTGTTGTGAACCCATAGGACACCGTCTGCATGAGCAAGCAAACCCATTCCTTCCAGGCCGAAGTCGCACAGCTGCTGCACCTGGTCACGCATTCGCTGTATTCCAACCCCGAGATCTTCCTGCGCGAGCTGGTGTCCAACGCATCGGACGCCTGCGACAAACTGCGCTTCGAGGCGCTGAACAACGCAGCCCTCTATGAGGACCAGCCCCATCTGGAAGTGCGCGTGTCCTTCGACGCGGCCGCCAAGACGCTGACCATTGCCGACACCGGCATCGGCATGAGCGAGCAGGAAGCGATCGACAACCTGGGCACCATCGCCAAGAGCGGCACCAAGGCCTTCATGGAAAAGCTGTCGGGCGACCAGAAGTCCGACTCCCAGCTGATCGGCCAGTTCGGCGTGGGCTTTTACTCGGGCTACATCGTCGCCGACAAGATCACCGTGGAGTCGCGCCGCGCAGGCCTGCCGGCCTCCGAAGGCGTGCGCTGGACCAGCGGCGGCACGGGCGAATTCGAGGTCGAGCAGATCGACCTGGCCCAGCGCGGCACCCGCATCACCCTGCACCTGCGCCCCGAGGCCGAGGAGTTCCTCAACGGCTGGAAACTCAAGCAGGTCATCGGCAAGTACTCGGACCACATCAGCCTGCCCATCCTCATGGAAAAGGAAGAGTGGAAGGATGGCGAGAACGACCAGCCCGGCGAGATGGTCAAGACCGGCGAGTGGGAAACCATCAACAAGGCCAGCGCCCTGTGGACCCGGCCCAAGAAGGACATCACGGCCGAGCAGTACCAGGACTTCTACAAGGCCATCAGCCATGATTTCGAGAACCCGCTGACCTGGAGCCACAACCGCGTCGAGGGAAACACCGAATACACCCAGCTGCTGTACATCCCTGGCAAGGCCCCCTTCGATCTCTACAACCGCGACAAGAAGGCCGGCGTCAAGCTCTACGTCAAGCGCGTCTTCATCATGGACGACGCCGAGGCGCTGATGCCCGGCTACCTGCGCTTCGTCAAGGGCGTGATCGACTCGGCCGACCTGCCGCTGAACGTCAGCCGCGAACTGCTGCAGGAAAGCCGCGATGTGCGCCTGATCCGCGATGGCTCGACCAAGCGCGTGCTGTCCATGCTGGAAGACCTGGCCAAGCATGACCGCCACGAGGCCGGTGCCGACGCCGATGGCGTGACCGACGTGGTCAGCGAAGAGGACAAGGCCAAGGAGGGCAAGTACAGCCAGTTCTATGCCGAGTTCGGCGCCGTGCTCAAGGAAGGCCTGGGCGAGGACTTCGCCAACAAGGAGCGCATTGCCAAGCTGCTGCGCTTTGCCTCCACCCGCAGCGACGAGGCCACGGTCTCGCTGGCCGACTACAAGGCCCGCATGAAGGAAGGCCAGGACACCATCTACTACATCACGGCCGACACCCTGGCCGCAGCCAGGAACAGCCCCCAGCTCGAAGTCTTCCGCAAGAAGGGCATCGAGGTGCTGCTGATGGCCGACCGCGTCGATGAATGGGCGCTGGGCTACCTCACCGAGTTCGACGGCACACCGCTGCAGTCCGTGGCCAAGGGCGCCGTGGACCTGGGCAAGCTGCAGGACGAGGAGGAGAAAAAGGCCGCCGAGCAGGCGGCCGAAGCCTTCAAGCCCCTGCTGGCCCAGCTCAAGGAAGCCCTCAAGGACAAGGCCGAGGACGTGCGTGTGACCATGCGCCTGGTGGATTCGCCCGCCTGCCTGGTGGTCCAGGACGGTGGCATGAGCCTGCAGCTCGCGCGCATGCTGCGCCAGGCTGGCCAGCAGGCGCCCGAATCCAAGCCCGTGCTGGAAGTCAATCCCGAGCACCCGCTGGTCAAGAAGCTCGAAGGCTCGGTGCACTTCCATGACCTGGCCAACATCCTGTTCGACCAGGCCGTGCTGGCCGAGGGCGGCATGCCCGAAGACCCGGCCGCCTACGTCAAGCGCGTCAACGCCCTGTTGGCCTGAACCCGGTGGCGGCCTGGTGCCGCCCCGATCCCGAGCCGGTGCCAGCCCGCTGCCACCGGCTTTTTTGCGTCCGCTCCCAACCGTGAAAAAAGTGAATCTGCCTGCAGGCCTTGCTGGGCGCGGAGGGAGTGCTCTCAAATACTCACTATTGTTAAATTTTCTTAAACATATTTACTTTTAGCTATATATAACCATCATGCCCTCTCTTGGTGCATTCGGACCGCCGGACTTTCGCGGAAAGCCAGCAGGTGCGAAGCCCTAGTGCCCGCGGGGCCGGCGCTTGCCGGCGGCCCCGCGGAGCCCGCTCGTAGAAGCAAAAAGAGAGGTATCCATGGCTTTCATCTTGATGAGGGGGCCGGCCTGCGCGCGGCCGAAACCCGATACACCGGCCTCGCGGCCACTGCGCTGGCTGGTGGCCGGCGGACTGCTGGCGGCCGGCACGGCCTTCGCGGCGCCGGCCGACACCGACATTCTGGTGAACCACGACGGCCTGTACGCGGGCGTGGACGCATCGGCCGGTCCGGCCGGCGGCAACTTCACCTACGTGGCCAAGGTCCGGCACAACAACATCGGACCCGATGCCCAGGGCGTGACCCTGACCGAGCTGCTGCCCGCGGGCGCCATCTTCCAGTCCTATGACGGCAGTCCATCGGCCATCGTCTGCAATGCGCCGCCGGCAGGCACGGTGCTGACGGCCGCCAACCAGACGCTGAGCTGCCAGATCGGCTCGCTGGCGCCGGCCGATGGCTTCAAGTCCGTGGCCTTCCACGTCATCCTGCCCACGGTGGGCACGAACTGGCGTGCCGTGGCCAGCGCGACCATGGCCGCGCCGGACTATGACCAGGACCAGAACAACAGCCTGCTGGAGCGCAATTTCACGACCACCGAGGCGGCCGACCTGGCGATAGCCCTGTCGGCCCCCGCCAGCGTGGCCAACGGCGGTGCCTTCCAGTACACCATCGACGTCGCCAACCAGGGCCCTTCGGGCATTCCCGCGGGTGGCCGCGCCCAGGTGCGCTTTCCCGTGCCCAATGGTGCCGTGGTCATGGCCCGGCCTTCGGGCAGCGGCTGGACCTGCACGCCGGCTTCGGGCTATCCGCTGATGGGCGCCGAGCTGGCCTGCTCCTACCCCGGCCCCGTGGCACCGGGCGCCGTGCTGCCGACCATCAGCGTGCCGGCCATCGCCAACATGAGCGGCACCATCTCCGGGGCCGCCAGCGTCAAGGGCTACAAGGACGCGACCACGGACATGCCTGACGGCCAGACCGGCAACAACACGGACAGCGCGGCCGTGGTCTCCAGCGGCAGCGACTTCGTCGACGTATCCCTGCGCAAGCAGGTGTCGCCCACCCTGATCGATGCCCTGGAGCCCACCCAGGTCACCTATACGCTGCAGCCCCGCCGCGAGGGCGGCGCCATCGTGCCGCGCGACCTGGTCATCACCGACCAGTTGCCGGCCGGCCTGCAGTTCGACGGCTTCGATGGTTCGGTCGCGCCGTGGAACTGCGGTGTGGCCGCGGGCACCATCACCTGCACCCACGCGGGCGAGTACCCCGTGGCCAGCTACGCCGCCATGCAGCCCATTCGCTTCAAGGCCACGGTGCCCGCTGGCGGAACACCGGGCAGTCCCCTGGTCAACCAGGGTGTGATTGCCCTGCCGCCCGAGCTCAACGAGCCCAACCAGGGCAACAACACGGACAGCGTGGCCGTGGATTTCAGCAATGAATCGCGCCTGAGCCTGAGCAAGAGCGGGCCCAGCCGGCCGGTGCTGGCCGGCCAGGAGTTCGAGTACACCATCACGGTCAGGAACAACGGCCCCATGCCCGTGCTGCCGGGCCAGCGCATCACGGTCAGCGACAACCCGGCCGACCCGCGCATGACCCTTGTCGGCATGAGCGGCACGGGCATGGGCGCCGGTGAATGGAGCTGCGCGGCCAGCGCCTGCGAATCCGTGGCCGGCCTGGCCGTGGGCGACAGCCGTCAGGTCCGGGTGCGCGCCAAGGTGGCCCTGGCCTCGGGCCACCTGGTGTTCGTCAACCAGGCCAGCGCGGGCGTGGACGGCCGCGACAACGCCTCGGTCACCGGCTCGGCCAATGTCACGGTGTCGGCCGACGCGGTGGACGTGGGCATCGTCAAGTCCGTGGTCGATCCCGTGCCTCCGGCCGCCATCAAGAGCGGCGAGGAGGTGACCTATCTGCTGCGCGTGACCAACCACTCCGCCAGCGTGGCCGTGAGCAATGTGAACGTGACCGACGAGCTGACCTCCCTGGTCAAGCAGACCGATGGCGTGCGCATGCTGGGCGGCAACCCCGTGGACGAGGCCGGCAACCCCGTGCCCTACCGCTATCCGGGCGGCGGCTTCGTGTCCAGCCGCATCGTCTCGGGCGACAACGCCAGTTGCGGCACGCCCTCCGGCGGTGTCAACAGCAGCTCACGCACCCTGAGCTGCAGCATCAGCAGCATGGCAGCGGGCGCTGAGGTGGTGATCGAGGTCAAGATCCGTCCCGTGCATGCCACGGGCGGCGCCTACGCCAACACGGCCAGGGCCCAGTCCAGCGACATCCACGATGCCGATCCCGGCAACGACTCCTCGCGCGCCGACATCAACGTCCAGGCCATCGTGGACATCGCCGCGCAAAAGCAGGTCTCGCCCAAGGTGGCGGCCGCGGGCGAACCGCTGACCTACACGGTCACCGTTCCCAACTACGGCCCCTCGTCGGCGGCCCAGGTGACGCTCAGGGACCTGCTGCCGGCCCAGGCCGTCTTCATCGGCACGCCCACCGTCTCTGGCGGGGGCAGCTGCACGCCGGCGGCCACCGACGGCCTGCGCGGCGGCACGCTGGAATGTGCCTGGGCCAACCCGCTGACCGCGGGTGCCCAGTACACGGTGAGCTACAAGATGCGCTCGCTCGGCGACCTGCCGGCCGACACGGAAATCACCAACACGGTGGCCGTGGACACCACGACCGAGGAACTGACCAAGGCCAACAACCAGGCCGAGGCCCAGGCCCGGCTCAAGCGCGCCGAACTCGACGTGAACATCAGCATGCGCCACACGGCCGACGGCCTGGTGCTGGGCGAGGACACGGAATACACCATCACGGTGACCAATTCCGGCCCCTCGTACGCCACCCAGGTGGTGGTGACCGACGAGTTCCCGGCAGCGGGGTCCTCTGCCACCTTCAGCTACCAGGACGGCCTGGCCCTGGCCGGCGTGGCCGGCGCCTCGACCGCCTGGTGCGGCACCCAGCCCGCGCTGAATGCGACCAGCGGCCCCCTGGCGTGCACCATCCCCGTCCTGGCGCCCGGCGAGAGCCTGACCATCCGCTTCAAGATGCGTGCCCAGTCCCTGCCCGACAAGTCCTCGGGCGGCACCATCTACCACCGGGCCACGGTCAAGCCGCTGGAAACCGAGTGGCTGAGCAGCGGTGCCGACGTGATCGTCAACAACTCCACCAGCGACCGAACCTCCACCAGCCGCCAGGGCAATGCCGTGGACCTGGGCCTGGTCAAGCAGGGTCCGGCCGGACCGCTGGAAGCGGGCGATGACGTGGCCTATACGCTGACCGTGACCAACTATGGCCGCGATGCCCGCTCGCCAGCGGGTGCCACGGTGACCGACGTGCTGCCGGCAGGGCTGGAGTTCGTCTCGGCATCGGCAGGCTGCAGCCATGACAGCGCCAGCCGCACCGTGACCTGCAGCGTCGCACCGCTGGACAAGGGTGCGTCGGCCGTCTTCACGCTGCAGACCCGCCTGGCCAAGCCCTACAAGGGAGCCCGCCCCCTGGTCAACCAGGCCACGGTCTCGGTACCCGGTGACGGCAACCCCGACAACGACAAGGGCACTTCGACCACGCCGGTCAAGCCGGGGCCGGACGACATCGCCAGCGTCCCCACGCTGTCGCAGGCTGCCCTGCTGCTGCTGGCGGCCCTGATGGGGCTGACCGCCCTGTTGCTGGGCGATCGCGCCGGCCGCCGCCGCTAGGCGCGCGGGCCGCAAGCGGGGCCGGTGGTGCATGGCGCGCCACCGGCCCTTGTCGCGTCATCCCATCCGAAGATAATGCGCACTTGTAAGGGGAAGTTGTTTTTCCAACGCCGGCCTGGTTCGGCACCACTGCACACGGACTGCCATGCTGCGCTTTTTTCTGATCTTTCTCGCCATCCAGCTGACCATGTTCGGCCTGAACCTGCTCAACTGGGTGCAGCAGCACATCGTGCTGCCGTGGACCGCGTTCCTGGCCCATATCTGTGCCTCGCTCGTGACCTGGTTCGATGACACGGCGGCCTCGGCGGGCAAGGTGCTGTGGAACACGGCCACGGGCTTCGGTGTTTCCATCGAGGCCGGCTGCAACGGCCTGGAAGCCTATATCGTGCTGTTTGCCGCCGTGATGGCCTTTCCCTCTTCCTGGCGGCAAAAGCTGGCCGGCCTGCTGGCGGGCTTCGTGGCCGTGCAGGCGCTGAACGTCCTGCGCGTCATCAGCCTGTTCTACCTGGGGCAGTGGAGTACCTCGTTCTTCACCTTCGCACACGAATACCTCTGGCAGGCGCTGATCATGCTCGACGTGCTGGTGTTCTGGCTGCTGTGGGTGCGCTGGTGCGGCCGCAGCCTGCCATCCCAGGACAGTTCCGGCGGTGCCGAGCCGCCCATGCCGCCCGCCGCCGTGGCCGCCTGACCTCTGTCCTCCGACCTGCGCATGCGAGCCCTCAACCCCATTTCCCGCTTCGCCGCCCTGGCCCTGGGCGGCATCGTGGCCCTGACCTTTGCCTGGACCCTGGTGGCCGGCTGGCTGGCCATGCCCGTATCGGCCCTGAGCGAATATGTGCTCGAAACCGCGGCCAGTGGCTGGGTGCAGAACGCGGAGCTCGAAGGGCCGCGCAGCCTGGTGGTCAATTCCTCGGTCATGGTGGCCAACGAGCAGACCGGCTGGCGCCGTGCCGAAGCCGTGGTCGAGGTCGATCCCGCGCGCTACGGCTACGGCCTGCCGGTGCTGGTGGCCATGCTGCTGGCGGCCTGGGGGCCGGGGCGCCTGTGGCGCATCCTGGCCGGCTACCTGGCCCTGGTCCCTCTGCAGGTTTTCAGCGTCGTGTCCCAGGTGCTGATGCAGCTGTGCCTGACCGCGGGCCTGGACCTGAACGTGCTGGGCATCCATGGCTGGCAGCTCAATGCCATCGTCTACAGCTACCAGATGGGCGGGCTGATGGTGCCCACGCTGGCCCCCGTCCTGCTCTGGCTGCTGCTGGACATGGGCTTTGTGCGCCGTGTGCTGCTGCCGGCATGGAACCGCCAGCGCAGCCGTGCCGCCGCGCCCGTGGCCGAACCCGCGTCGCCGCGCGTGCGCCGCCAGGCGCCTCAGGCCGAAGCCGCGCTGGCGCTCGACGGCGCCGACGGCCTTCCCCTGGTGTCCTCCAGCAGCGTGGCCGCCCTGCCAGCCAGCGGGGGCAAGTCCAAGCCGCCTGCTGCCAGCTAGGCTCAGTCCGTTTCGGGCATGCGCGGCAGCAGGCCGCGCTCCGTGATGAAGTCGATGATCTGGCGCAGGCCCTGTCCGCTCTTGACGCTGCCCATCACATAGGGCTTGGCGCCGCGCATGCGCTGCGTGTCGGCTTCCATGATGGTCAGGTTGGCGCCCACGTAGGGGGCCAGGTCGGTCTTGTTGACCACCAGCAGGTCGCTCTTGGTGATGCCGGGGCCGCCCTTGCGCGGAATCTTCTCGCCACCGGCCACGTCGATCACGTACAGCGTCAGGTCGGACAGCTCGGGGCTGAAGGTGGCGGCCAGGTTGTCCCCGCCGCTTTCGATGAAGACGATGTCGGCCTCGGGGAACTGGCGCAGCATGCGGTCCACGGCCTCCAGATTGATGGAGGCATCCTCGCGGATGGCGGTGTGCGGGCAGCCTCCGGTCTCCACGCCCATGATGCGCTCGGGTGGCAGGGCCTCGGCCACGGTCAGCAGGCGCTGGTCTTCCTTGGTGTAGATGTCGTTGGTGATGACGACCAGGTCGTAGTGCTGGCGCATGGCCTTGCACAGCATCTCCAGCAGCGTGGTCTTGCCGGAGCCGACGGGGCCGCCGATGCCGACGCGCAGAGGGGGGAGTTTCTTGGTGCGGGTGTTCATGGTGGACAGTGCAGGGTTCAGGATCGGAAGAGCCGGGAATACTGGTGTTCGTGCCGCGCCTGCAGCAGGCCCCATTGGGGGACGATGGTGTCCAGCTGCGGCGGCAAGGCGCTGGCGCGGCCACGGGACTCCTCCAGCATGCGGGCCATCCGCCCATGCAGGGCCAGCAGCAGTTTCTGCCCTGCCACCTGGCCCAGCGGCACGGCCTTGATGGCGGCCGCCACCTGGTTTTCCAGCCAGGCGAAGCCATAGGCCAGCAGGGCATGGTCCTCGCCCGCATCGGTGGCCGCGCAGGCACATGCAAAGGCCGTGGGATAGGCCAGGCCCCAGGGGCCGTCGACCAGGGTGCGCAGCTGCTGCAGCCGGGGCGCGAAGGCTTCGCCGCCCCATTGCACGGACTGCAGTAGGCTGTGCAGCGACCAGCCCATCTGCAAGGTCTCGGCGCGCGCCTCGCGGCTGTCGCGGCTGGCCACGAACCACTGGTTCCAGTGCGCCACGGCGGCTGCGTCGTCCGCCGCCCAGGCACGGCGCAGCAGCAGCCACAGCGGGGCTTCGCAGCGCGCGAAGCCGTGGGCCAGCGCATCGGCGACCCAGACATGGGCCGTGTCCGCGTCCGTGACCATGCCATGCTCGATGGCCGCTTCCAGCCCCTGCGAATAGCTGAAGCCACCCACGGGCAACTGGGGTGAGGCCAGGTGCAGCAGGGCGCACAGGCCCTGGACCGACAGGTCAGCCATGCGGATGGGAGTGGTCGTGGCCGTGGCCGCAGCAGCCCGAATGGTCGTGGTCGTGCGCATGGCCATGTCCGTGCGCGTGGCCGTGGTCGTGCATCGCGTACACGCTCTGCGCCAGCGCCTGGTCCTCGGCAAAGCTCTGGTCGTGGCCATGGCGGTGGCCGCCGCCGTAGGCGCCGGCCTCGGGCTCGAACGGGGCATCGACCAGGGCCACGCGCGCACCCAGGCGCAGCAGCATGTCGTGCAGAACGGGGTCGTTTTCCAGGTGCAGATGGGTGGGCGTGACCTCCACGGGGATATGGCGGTTGCCCAGGTGGTAGGCCGCGCGCAGCAGGCCCAGCGGCGTGTCCGCCGTCACGCGCAGCACGGCCTGGGGCGCGGCATGCACGGCGATCAGGCTGCCGTCTTCGGCCACCAGCACGTCGCCGCCGCGCAGCACGCTGCCGCGCGCCAGCACCACGGCCAGCTCGCGCCCCGTGGAGTCGATGGCCGCGAAACGGCTTTTCTGGCGCATGTCCCAGTCGAGTTCCAGCGTGGCGGCGCGCCGGATGAGCACGGCGGCGAGGCCCGCACCCTGGGGCATGTGTTTGTTGACGGTGAGCATGGTGTGTTCTTGCACTGGCAGGATGGTGGTGATTCGGCGGCCGGCCCGTTCGGGGACATGTCAGACTTGGGGGGCTATGGCAAATCCGTCATGCCCAGGTTACCAGTCGGCACGGCATACGCCTTCAGAACAGAAAGTAGCGCTGCGCCATGGGCAGCTCGCTGGCGGGTTCGCAGGTCAGCAGCTGTCCGTCGGCCACGACCTGGTAGGTCTCGGGATCGACGCTGATGTCGGGCTGCCAGTCGTTGTGCACCATGTCGCGCTTGCTGACGCTGCGACAGTTTTCCACGGCCACCGTGCGCTTGCGCAGGCCGTAGCGGTCCGCCACGCCGGCCTGCTGGGCGGCCTGCGATACGAAGGTGATGCTGGCGGGCGCGATGCCGCTGCCCAGGCCCGCGAACATGGGCCGGTAGTGCACGGGCTGGGGCGTGGGAATGCTGGCGTTGGGGTCGCCCATGGCGGCGCTGGCAATGCTGCCGCCCTTGAGGATGAGGCTCGGCTTGACGCCGAAGAAGGCCGGCCGCCACAGCACCAGGTCGGCCAGCTTGCCCACCTCCACCGAGCCCACGACATGGGCGATGCCATGGGTGCGCGCGGGATTGATGGTGTACTTGGCCACATAGCGCTTGACGCGGAAGTTGTCATGGCGCGCGGTGTCGCCGACCAGGCTGCCGCGCTGCACCTTCATCTTGTGCGCGGTCTGCCAGGTGCGCAGCACGACCTCCCCGACGCGGCCCATGGCCTGGCTGTCGCTGGAGATCATGGAAAAGGCGCCCAGGTCGTGCAGGATGTCCTCGGCGGCGATGGTTTCGCGGCGGATGCGGCTTTCGGCGAAGGCGATGTCTTCGGCGATGGATGCGTCCAGGTGGTGGCAGACCATGAGCATGTCCAGGTGCTCGTCCAGCGTGTTCACCGTGTAGGGGCGCGTGGGATTGGTGGACGAGGGCAGCACATTGGCCTCGCCGCAGACCTTGATGATGTCGGGCGCGTGGCCGCCGCCCGCGCCTTCCGTGTGGTAGGTGTGGATGGTGCGGCCCTTGAAGGCCGCCACCGTGGCCTCGACGAAGCCGCCCTCGTTGAGCGTGTCGGTATGGATGGCCACCTGGGTGTCGGTGGCGTCGGCCACACCCAGGCAGCAGTCGATGGCGGCTGGCGTGGAGCCCCAGTCCTCGTGCAGCTTCAGGCCAATGGCGCCGGCCGTGATCTGCTCGTGCAGCGGCGCGGCCTGGCTGGCATTGCCCTTGCCCAGCAGGCCGATGTTCATGGGGTAGCTGTCCACGGCCTGGAGCATGCGCTCCATGTGCCAGGGGCCCGGCGTGACCGTGGTCGCGAACGTGCCCGTGGCCGGGCCCGTGCCGCCGCCGATCATCGTGGTCACGCCGCTGGTCAGCGCCTCCTCGATCTGCTGGGGACAGATGAAGTGGATGTGGGTATCGATGCCGCCGGCCGTGACGATCATGCCCTCGCCCGCGATGATCTCGGTGCCCGGGCCGATGACGATGGTCACGCCCGGCTGCATGTCGGGGTTGCCGGCCTTGCCTATGCCCGCGATCAGGCCGTTCTTGATGGCGATGTCGGCCTTGACGATGCCCCAGTGGTCGATGATGACGGCATTGGTGATGACGGTGTCGGCGCAGTCCGCGGCCATGCGCTGGCTCTGGCCCATGCCGTCGCGTATCACCTTGCCCCCGCCGAACTTGACTTCCTCGCCGTAGAGGGTGTGGTCCTTTTCGATTTCGATGACCAGGGCCGTGTCGGCCAGGCGCAGGCGGTCGCCCACGGTGGGGCCGAACATCTCGGCATAGGCCTGGCGCGTAATGCTTGCCATATTCGTTGCCTTTCTGTTGTCTACGACGCTATGTGTTGTTCGCCGGGCATCGCGCTGCCCTGGCCCGACCCAGGTACACCGGGAAAGGGACTGGGCCGGCCGCGCTGTCCCGTACCGGGGGCGTTGCCGGCTGCCCTGCTCCCCCTGCCGCGTGGCGAGGGAGAGGGGGCGCCGTGCAACGGAGGGCGGCGCAGCCGATCAGCGGTACCTCAAAGCTTTCCCATCACCTTGGCGTTGAAGCCATAGATGATGCGGTCGCCGGAAATCTCCACGAGCTCCACCGTGCGCTCCTGGCCCGGTTCGAAGCGCACGGCCGTTCCGGCCGCGATGTTCAGCCGCCAGCCACGCGTGGCGGCGCGGTCGAAGTGCAGGGCCTCGTTGACTTCGAAGAAGTGGAAGTGCGATCCGATCTGCACGGGCCGGTCGCCGGTGTTGGTCACGGTAACTGACTGCACGGGTCGGCCTGCGTTGAGGACGATCTCGCCAGGCTCGGCCAGCAGTTCGCCGGGGATGATGCGCTCGGTCATGGCCACTTCCCGTTCTCAGCCCGCAAGGGCCACGGCGCCGTAGCCCATGGCCACCACGCCTGCCAGCCGCGCGGCCCAGGATGCAGCGCCTTCGGGGCGGCCCTGCGTGCCACGGCGCATGCCGTGGCCCAGGACCACGCCCAGGCCGTGCAGCACCAGAGTGGTCGTGACCATGCCGGCCATGTAGGCCCAGAACACGGCCGGCGGCGTGGCATGGGGGAAGACCTCGCCGTGCGCGTAGCCGTGGAACAGGGCGAAGGCACCGGCCAGCACCATGGCCAGGGCCACGGGCAGGCGGCGCTGGGCGATCAGCAGCAGGCCGAAGGCCAGCAGGGATGCGGCCACCATCGGCTCCACGGCCGGCAGCTCCAGCGAGGTCTGGGTCAGTGCCAGGCCCAGGGCCATGCAGGCGGCGAAGGCCACGGGCGGCAGCCACTGGCGCCTGAGCATCAGTCCGCACCACAGGCCCAGGGTCACCATGGCCAGCAGGTGATCCAGCCCGGCGATGGGGTGGGACAGGCCGGCCATCAATGCCTGCATGGCGCCATCGCCGGTGTGCAGGTGGGCGCCCATCCCCGTGTGGGCGCTGGCGGCCGTGGCGGCGGCCAGCAGGCAGGGGGCGAGAAGAACATTGAATGGCACACGGAATCTGGACATGGGCATCTCCTGGATCGCTCTCGAGACTGGACAGGTCCCGCGGCACGAGCTGATGCAGCGGACTGACGGGGTGCAAGGGCCTGGGCCGGCCGTGCCGCCCCCGGGGAGGAAGCGGCGCCGCCGCTCAGGGAAATCAAATGATCGGGTGGTGGACGGTCACCAGCTTGGTGCCGTCGGGAAACGTGGCTTCGACCTGGATGTCCGGGATCATTTCGGGAATGCCTTCCATCACATCGGCGCGGGTCAGCACCGTGGTGCCCAGGTGCATGAGCTCGGCCACGGTCCTGCCGTCGCGCGCCCACTCGAGCACGGCGGCACTGATCAGCGCCACGGCTTCGGGGTAGTTGAGCTTGAGGCCGCGCGCCTTGCGCCGCTCGGCCACCAGGGCCGCGGTGAACAGCAGCAGCTTGTCTTTTTCACGGGGCGTCAGTTCCATCGGTACGTCTCCATTTCAGGGCTCCATGACGCCATGCGTCCTTCGGGCGATGCGACTGGGGGCTGTCTCATTTCAAGTGGCCCACAGGCGCGGGGGCCGCGCCGGCTGGTCCAGCAGGGCCGGGCGCAGCAGCCGCCAGGCCTGGTGCAGCACGGAGCGGGCTTCCTGCATGCGCCGGGCCAGCACGCGCAGCAGCAGCACGGAAGGTGCGCCCGGCGGGCCGGACAGCAGGCTGGCGCCGGCGCGCACGCCGGGGGTCCAGGGCAGATCGGTGGCCAGGCGCTCGGCCAGGGCCTCGGTGCAGCCCGGGGCCACGGCCCACAGGCTGGCCTGGATGGGGAAGCCGGCCCAGGCCACGGGGCTGGCCAGCAGCGCGTCGCCGGCCTGCAGATGGCCCTGCTCCAGCCACAGCGGCATGCCGTCCCACAGCAGGCGGTTGTGCAGCGACAGGCTGGCCGGGGTTTCGGGGCCGGCCGTGTGCCAGTGTTCGCCGGCACCATAGCGGCCCAGGACCACGGCATCCCAGCCGATGGCGCGTGCGCCCGGTGCCAGATGCAGGTCCAGCGCCATCCGGGCCTCGGCGCCCGCGAACAGCATGTTTTCCTGGGGCAGCCATTCCAGCGTGGCACCTTCGGCCACGTCCAGCCGCACGCGCTGGGCCGCGGGCCGGCCCATGGACTTGTACCAGCGCGTGGCGCCCGGCGTGGTCAGCAGCGCATGGGCACCCGGCGCAAGGTCCACCTGGATGTGCAGCTGGTCGCCGCCGGCCACGCCGCCGGGCGGGTGCAGCAGCACGGCGTGGCAGATGCCGGGGCCCTCGGGGTGCAGGGGTTTTTGCACGCGCAGCGGGCCGCTGTGGCGCGCATGGGCCAGCACCGTGCCCTGGGTGGCGCGCTGCTCGAATCGCAGGTCCAGCGTGGCCTGCCAACCCGGGCTGGTGGCTGGGGCTGCGGGATTCAGGAGCGCGGCGGGCATGGCATGTCGGTGGGGGCAAGGCAGAGGGCTTGGACTGCCTCCGTCATGCATTTAGCGTGCCAATCCGCTTCGGTGCCTGGTGGCCTCGTGCTGGTGCGCGAGTGCCTTGGATTGGTGCAACGACAGCCGGACGGTGGGCGCGGTGATGCACGTTTGCAGTGCATTTTGCGCGGACCGGCTGCCGTCCGGTGGTTTTTTGGGCTCAGCGCGTCGCGCCGGCCCGACGTGCCAGGCCCCGGTCCCAGGCCACGGCGGCCAGGGTGGCCAGGCTCAGGACCAGCCCTGCCGCGCTGGCGCCCTGCCAGCCTGCGCGCAGCCAGACATAGGAGCCCACCGCCGAGCCCAGCGAAGCGCCGATGAAGTAGCCGGTCATGTAGACGGCGTTGATGCGCGAGCGCGCCGACGGTGCCAGCGCATAGATCACGTTCTGGTTGCTGATGTGCAGGGCCTGCAGGGCGGCATCGACGACGAGCAGTCCCACCAGAAACCACCACAGGCTGGTGCCGCCCAGCCACAGAGCGCCCCAGCCCAGCAGCATCAGCAGTCCGCCGGCCAGCGTGGTGCGCTGCTCCAGCCCGCGGTCGGCCAGGCGCCCGGCCATGTTGGCCATCAGGGCGCCCGCCACGCCCACCAGGCCGATCAGGCCGATCCGGGCATCGCCCAGGCCGTAGGCGGGACCGGCCAGCAGCAGGGCCATGGTGGAAAACAGGACGCTCACCGTGGCAAAGCCGAGGCCGCCGATCAGTGCCCGGCTGCGAAGGCGGGGCTGCAGGCGCAGCAGGCTGAGCAGGGAGCGCATGACCGCGCCATAGCCTATGCGTTCGGCCGGCCGTGCCAGGGGCAGCACGCGCCGCAGCGCCAGCGCCACGCCGGCCGTGGCCACGGCGCCAGCCCAGTAGACCGCATTCCAGCCGCCCAGCTCCGACAGCAGGCCGGCCACGCTGCGCGCGGCCAGGATGCCGATCAGCAGGCCGCTCATGACCAGGCCCACGGCCCGCCCGCTGGTGCCGGGCGCGGCAAAGCTGGCCGCCATGGGCACCAGCACCTGGGCCGCGACCGAGAACAGCCCTGTCATCAGCGTGCCCGCGGCCAGCAGGCCGAAGCTGTGCGCCATGCCGCTGGCCAGCATGCCCAGGGCCGCCAGCAGCATCAGGCCCAGCACCAGGCGGCGGCGCTCCAGCATGTCGCCCAAGGGCACGAGCAGCAAAAGCCCCAGGGCGTAGGAGACCTGGGCCATGGTCACGGTCAGCGAGGCACGCGCCTCGCTGATGCCCAGGTCCATGGCGATGGAGTGCAGCAGCGGCTGATTGAAATAGTTGGCGCCGGCGCACAGGCCGCAGGCCGTGGCCATCAGCAGCAGGGTTGCCTGCGGCAGCACGGGCGTGGCCGTGGCGCAAGCCGGGCCGGGGGCCAGGGGCGTGGCCGGTGAAGAGGAGCGCATCGGGGAATGCCTTGGCTATGTGGTTTTTGTCGGCAGGGAAAAGGGATCGTGGCCGTGTCAGACCCACAGCGGCGGACGGGCCGGCGCGGCCGTGGCCGGCAGTGCGGCGACGGCGTCCACCTCGATCAGCATGCCGGGCAGGGCCAGCCGGGGCACGGGAATCAGGGTGCAGGCGGGAAAGGGCGGCAGGGCATTGCCGTCCGTGCCCTCGCTCCAGTGCAGGCGCACGGCGGCCTGCCAGTCGATGAAGCGCTCCTCCGAATGGTCGACGATGAGCAGGGTCAGCTTGGCCACCTGGCCCATGTCCGCGCCTGCGGCCCGCAGGGCGCGCTGCAGGTTGTCCAGGGCCTGGCGGGCCTGGGCCGCGAAATCGGCGGGCAGCTGGCCCGAGGCGTCCTCGCCGCCCTGGCCCGAAACGAAGACCCATTGCGCGGGTCCGTGGACGGCCACCGCATGGTGGTAGCCATTGGGCCTGGCGTCATAGAGTCCCTGGGGCTGGAGATGGTGAAGCCGGGGGCTGGAAGGTGGCGAAGCGTGTTGCATGGAAAGCCTGGATGCGAAGTGGATGCCGGAGGCCCGGCGACGGCTGCCAGTGTGAAACCTCAACTAAGATACAGGTCAAGCCCCGGCCTTTTTGGGCCCACGCCGGGCGCGCCTATTGTTCCGCTGCTCCATGACATCTTCTCCCATCCCCGTGCCGGACGGCTCCGATGCCGACGGGCCGGCCATCCTGTCCGTCGGCGAGGTCGCGCGGCGCAGCGGCATCGCCGTATCGGCCCTGCATTTCTACGAGCGCCAGGGCCTGATCCAGAGTCTGCGCACCCAGGGCAACCAGCGGCGCTACGCGCGTGCCGTGCTGCGGCGCGTGGCCGTGATCAAGGTCGCCCAGCGCATGGGCGTGCCCCTGGTCGAAATCGCCGAGGCACTGCAGGCCCTGCCGCGTGGCCGCACGCCCACCCAGGCCGACTGGAGCGCCCTGTCCGCACGCTGGCGCGAGGCCCTGGATGCGCGCATCCGCGGGCTGACCCAGCTGCGTGACCAGATCGACGGCTGCATAGGCTGCGGCTGTCTCTCGCTCAAGGTCTGCCCCCTGCGCAACGACGGCGACTGCCTGGCCGAGAGCGGGCCCGGTCCCCATTTCCGCTGAACCGCGCCACGTATGGCCGGGCCGCGTATGGCCGGGCCACGTATGGCCGGGCCGCTCCTGTCCGGCCTCAGTGCCGGGGCATTGGCAGCGTGGGCGTGCGCGAGCACATCCAGCCCAGCCAGGCCGCCAGCGCGCCCATGACCAGGCAATAGGCGATCAAGGCCTCGGTCAGTCCGATGTGGTCCGACAGCCAGCCCAGGCCCAGGATGGGCACGATGGTGCCCACATAGCCGATGACCAGGTAGGTGGACAGCAGGCCCGTGCGGTTGGCTGGCGTGGACACCTTGTTCACGATGGACATGCCCGCCAGATTGCACAGACCATGGCCGGCCGCCGTGGCCACGACGCTCAGCGCGAACAGCAGGGCCGAGCCCGCGAAGCTGTTGACCAGGAGCAGCAGATTGCAGGCCACCAGGCAGGCAAAGCCCACGATGGCCGAGGCCTTGGTCGGGTGCGGCCGCGCCAGGTACTGGGCGCCTGCGGAAAGGAACAGGATCACGCCGATGGACAGGCCGGAAACCGCCGGCCCGTGCCAGGGCACCATGCGCTGCATGAAGCTGGGCGCCAGCGAGGCGAACAGGCTGAACATGCCGAATGCGCAGAAGGCGCACATGCCGCCCAGCGCGTAGTGGCGTGCGAAGCGCCGCTCGGGCAGGGTGATGGTGGGCATGAAGTCGCGCCAGTGCAGGGCCGCCGCCTGGGTGGCAGCCAGGTGCGCGGGCTCGGGGATGCGCACCTGGTACAGCGCATAAATGGCCAGCAGGCCCAGGCCCATGGAGGGCACATAGGCCGTCACCAGGGGCCAGGGCAGCCATTGGGCCACGAGGCCGCCCACCACCGGCCCCAGGCCGAAGCCGAAGGCAATGGTCAGGCTGGTGGTGGCGGCGGCGCGCTGCAGATCGCCCTTGTTGTTCAGCCGGGTCATGCCCACCGAGGCCGAGGTGGTGATCAGCCCCGAGGCCACGCCGATGACCACGCGGCCCAGGGCGAAACTGGCAACGTTCCAGGCCAGGGCGGAGGCCAGCACGCCCGCCGTCATCAGGATCAGGCCCGAGCGCAGCACGGAAACGAAGCCGAAGCGGTCGGTCAGCCGGCCCAGGAACAGCAGGCTGGCCAGCGCGCCGAACATATAGGCCACGAAGATCTGGGTGATATGGCTGGGCTGCAGGCTCCAGGCCTGCTGGTAGAGCGGGTACAGCGGACTGGCCAGGGCCGTGCCCATGACGCCCACGCACATGGAAAAACACACCCATGCATAGGGTGGCCAACGGGTTTGCATAAGGAAGGTGCGAAAAAGCGTCCGGCGCAGGCCGTGGAGCGGGCGCCGTGGCGGCGCACGCAGGGAATCTGAAATGACCTGCAGGCCAATGGGTGAATTCTAGAAAGCTTGCGTGTCCGGCGTGTGGCGGCGCACGCGAGCCCCTGGCAGGCACCCGGGCATATGGCTGTCACGGCCGGGCCGCGCCACGGTGTAGGCTGTGGCAGTCACCCCTGTTCCGCGAGATTGCGCCATGTCCTTGTTTCTTCCTTTTTCGCTGGCCCGCGCCCTGCGGGCGGGGCCCCGCCGTACCTGCGCAGCCCTGGCTGGCACGGCCTTGCTGCTGGCCGGCTGCGGCTCGGTGGGCGGCGGCGTGGGCATAGGCATTCCCGTGGGGCCGGTGTCGGTGGGTGTGGGCCTGGGCAGTGGCGGCCTGAGTGCCGGCGTGGGCACGGGCGTGGGCCCGGTTGGCGTGGGGGTGGGTGTGAACCAGAGCGGCCAGGTCATCGGCGGCGCGGGCGTGGGCGCTTCCACGGGCGTGGGGGGCGCACGCGTCGGTGTGGGGGTGGGCTCGTCCACGGTATTGCACGATCCCCGGCGTGCCGAGGCGCCGGCTGTGCAGGAAAGCTCCATCCCGCAGGCTTCCGGCCCCGCCGAGGCTGCGGGATCCGTCGGCGATGGCGACCCGGCTGCGGTGCAATGGCGCGATGCCAGCGGCCGCGTGGTTCCGGCCTGCCGGGTCGAGGGGCGCTGCTGACCTGCGGATGCCCGGCGCCTCAACCCTGCCAGACGACGCGGTTGCGGCCTCCGTGCTTGGCCTGGTACAGGCGCCGGTCGGCGTCGGCCAGCAGCTGCTGGGCGCTGGTGGCGGGCGAGGGCACGATGGAGGCCACGCCCAGGCTGAGGGTCAGCGTCTCGCCCAGGGGCGAAGCCGCATGAGGCAGGCCCAGCACCCGGACTGCCTCGCTGGCGGAATGGGCCACGAGCACGGCACCTTCCAGGTCCGTGTGGGGCAGCATGCAGATGAATTCCTCGCCGCCATACCGCGCCAGCAGGTCGCCCGGCCGGTGCAGCACCTCGAGCAGGGTCTGGGACAGCTGTACCAGGCAGTCGTCGCCCACCAGGTGGCCGTAGTGGTCGTTGTATTCCTTGAAATGGTCCACATCGATCATCACCAGGGACAGGGGCTGGCCCAGGCGCTGCAGGCGCAGGAATTCGCGCGTGAGTTGGGCGCCGAAGAAGCGGCGGTTGGCCACGCCGGTCAGCGCATCGCTGTGCGACAGCCGCTGCAGCATCTGGCGCTGGCGCGCGATCTCCAGGTGGTTGCGCACGCGGGCCTGGAGCACGGGCGCGCGAAAGGGCTTGGTCACGAAGTCCACGGCACCCAGGTTCAGTCCCAGTTCCTCGCAGTGCGGCTCGGTCATGGCCGTGAGGAAGATGATGGGGATTTGCGTGGTCTCCAGATCGGCCTTGAGCCGGCGGCAGACCTCGAAGCCATCCATCAGGGGCATGCGGATGTCCAGCAGGATCAGGTCGGGCTGGTGCTGGCGTGCCAGGGACAGGGCTTCCTCGCCATCGTGGGCCACCATCAGGTCGCACATGCCCTTGAGCACGTTGCAGATGATGGCGGCGTTGTCCGGCACGTCATCCACCACCAGCACCTTCTGCGAGGCAGGAAGCGGCTGGAGCAGGTGGGGCAACGGAGGTGGGAAGGCGGAATAAGGCATGGCCGGACCAATGTCCAGCGGAGGATACATCGGATCACCGATCGGGGGAGTACCTGGGGACGGTGGCGGACAATTTGTAAAAATCGCACATCCGGCGTGACAGATGTCCCGGGATGCGCGCAGGCGCGCCACGCGGTCAGGCGTACAGCGGCTCTTCCTGCATGGCCTCGATCTGCTCGTGGAGCATGTCCACCTGGCCGCGCCAGTAGTCGGGGCTGCCGAACCAGGGGAAGTTGATGGCGAAGATGGGGTCTTCCCAGCGCCGCGCCAGCCAGGCGCTGTAGTGGATGAGGCGCAGGGTGCGCAGCGGCTCGATCAGCGCCAGCTCGCGGCGGTCGAAGGGTCGGAATTGCTCATAGCCTTCCAGGAGGGCTCCCAACTGCCGGGTGCGCTGGCTGCGGTCGCCCGACAGCAGCATCCACAGGTCCTGCACGGCGGGGCCGGTGCGCGCATCGTCCAGGTCCACGAAGTGCGGGCCGCCGTGGCCGGCGTCGTCCAGCGGTGTCCACAGCACATTGCCCGGGTGGCAATCGCCATGCAGGCGCAGCGTGCGCGCGCTGTGCAGGCCGAAGTGGCCTGCCGCGCTCATGCCGTCGGCGGCCGGCGCCATCAGGTCCAGCGCACGCTGGCAGGCCGCCTTCCAGGCGGATTCCACTTCCAGCGGAATCCGCTGCTGCGCCAGCAGCCATTGCATGGAGTCGTGGCCGAAGCTGGTCAGATCCAGTGCCGGCCGCAGCGCGAAGGGCCGTGCCGCACCCACGGTGTGGATGCGCGCGAGAAAGCGCCCCGTCCATTCCAGCACCTCGAAATCGTCGAGTTCGGGCGCGCGCCCGCCACGCCAGGGGCTGACCGAAAAGTCGAAGCCCGCATGGTGGTGCAGGCTGCCGCCCTGCAGCAGCAGCGGTGCCACCACGGGCACCTCGGCCGCGGCCAGTTCGGCGCTGAAGCCGTGTTCCTCCAGGATTTGTTCGCGGCTCCAGCGGTCCGGGCGGTAGAACTTCAGTACCACGCGCTGACCATCCTCGAGCACGGCCTGGTAGACGCGGTTCTCGTACGAGGCCAGGGCCGTCAGCCGGCCATCGCCCCACAGGCCCACCGAGGCCAGCGCATCCAGCACGGCGTCAGGCGTGAGCCGGGCATAGGCGTGGGCCGTGTCCCCGGTGGAGGCGGCGAGATCGGGATCGGGAAGGGAGGTGGACATGCCGCCATTGTCGCCGCAGCCGGTACGCCGCAAAGCGACCGCTTTTCACCCGGCCTGCTGCGCCCAGCATGCGCCACGGAACGCAAAAAAGGCGCCTCCCCCTGTGGGGAAGGCGCCTTCGTCGTGCAAGCCCGGCTTACACCAGCGTGATGGTCACGTCGATGTTGCCGCGCGTGGCGTTGGAGTAGGGGCAGACCTGGTGGGCTGCATCCACCAGGGCCTGGGCCTGGGCGCGGTCCATGCCGGGCAGGCTGACCTTCAGGCGCGCAGCGATGCCGTAGGCGTTGGGGATGGTGCCCAGGTCCACTTCGGCGTCGATGGACAGGTCCTGGGGGACGGCGAGCTTTTGCATGCCGGCCACGGCCTTGATGGCGCCGATGAAGCAGGCCGAATAGCCTGCGGCGAACAGTTGTTCGGGGTTGGTGCCGGTGCCGCTGGTGCCGGGCGAGGACAGGGTCACGTCCAGGCGGCCATCATCGGTGCGCGAGGCGCCGTCGCGGCCGCCGGTGGTGTGGGCGCGTGCGGTGTAGAGGACTTTTTCGAGCTGTGCCATGGGGTCTTCCTTTGCAAAAGTGTCCGGTCGGGTGGACGGTGGGAGGAGGGGGAAATGGAGTCGCTGTCAGTCGCTGGGGCGCGGCGAAAGCCGCTCCCGCAGATCACTCAGTTCGGCCGTCAGAGCCTGCAACTGCGGGATTGTGCACTGCGTTTTTTGCAGCACGCAGGGGGGAATGTTTTCTGCCTCGTCGCGCAGCGCAAGGCCCTTGTCCGTGAGCGTGACGCGCACGCGGCGCTCGTCCTGCGCATCGCGCAGGCGTGCCACCAGACCCATGGTTTCCAGGCGCTTGAGCAGGGGGGTCAGCGTGCCCGAATCCAGGTACAGGCGATCGCCCAGCTCGGAGACGGTCAGGCCGTCGCGCTCCCACAGCACCAGCATGGCCAGGTACTGCGGATAGGTCAGGCCCATGGATTCCAGAAGGGGCTTGTACAGCTTGGTCATGGCCAGCGACGCCGAGTACAGCGCAAAGCAGACCTGGTTGTCCAGCTTGAGCAGTTCGGGGGTGGCGGTGGCGGCTTTGCTTGGCATGGGGTGAATTATTGCTGGCAATTAAATTGCGTGCAATTGATTTATGCAAAAAACCCCGAATCCATCGGGGTTGTGGGCTATCGGCCCGTGAAGCGTGCAGGGCGTTTTTCGATGAAGGAGCGCACGCCTTCGGCCGCGTCCTCGCTGCTGGCCAGGCGCTGCTGCACGGGAATGAAGTCGGCCACGGCCGCGGCCTGGCCCAGTTCGATGGCCTTGAGCACATTCAGCCGCGTGGCGACCACGGCCTGGGGCGCCTGGGCGGCAATGCGTTCGGCGATGCGCAGCGCCTCGGCCAGCTCCTGGCCGGCCGGCACCACTTTCTGCACGAAGTTCAGGCGAAAGGCCTCGGCGCTGTCGAATTCGTCGGCCGTCAGCAGGTGCAGCATGGCATTGCCCACACCGGCACGCTCGGCCATGCGCAGCGTGGCACCGCCCGTGGGCATGATGCAGCGCTGCACCTCCAGCTGGGAAAAACGGCAATCGTCGGCCGCGACCACGATGTCGGCGCCCAGCATCAGCTCGATGCCCACGGTAAAGCAGATGCCCTTGACGGCCACCACCATGGGCTTGGCGCGGCGGCGGTAGCCGGTCAGTCCGTAGTCATGGGGCTCGACCAGGCCCGGGGGAATGGCCTTTTTTCCCGTGCGCAGGAATTCGGCCATCACGGGCAGGTCCAGGCCCGCCGTGAAATGGTTGCCGAAGGCGTGCAGCACGCCCACGCGCAGTTCTGGGTCGTCGTCCAGCCGGGTATAGGCCTCGGCCAGCTGCTGGAACATGGGTGGGGTCCAGCCATTGCGCTTGGCCGGGCGGTTGATGCCGATCAGCAGCACATGGCCGCGCACTTCGCAGCTGATGCAGCCTTCGGGCGGCGGGGTAGGTGTGTCAATGTCCATGCTTGTCTCCTGCGCGGCCACCTTAGTGCAGGGGCGGCACCGGCGCAGTCGCGCAGAAGACGGCGGGCCCCTGGATGGCCAGCCCCCGGATGGCCGGCCCCCGGACGGCCGGCCCTGCGGGCATCAGTAGGTGTAGACGCCGCGGCCCGTCTTGCGGCCCAGGCGGCCGGCGGCCACCATTTCCTTGAGCAGGGGGCAGGGGCGGTACTTGCTGTCGCCGAACTCCTTGAGGTAGACCTCCATCACGGCCAGGCACACGTCCAGGCCGATCATGTCGGCCAGGGCCAGGGGGCCGATGGGCTGGTTGCATCCCAGCTTCATGCCGGCGTCGATGTCCTCGGCCGAGGCCAGGCCTTCGGCCAGCACGAAGAAGGCCTCGTTGATCATGGGCACCAGGATGCGGTTGACCACGAAGCCCGGCGCATTCTTCACCGTGATGGGGCTCTTGCCCAGGCGCTCGGACAGCTGCTTGACGGTGGCGTGCGTGGCATCGCTGGTCTGCAGGCCGACGATGATCTCCACCAGGGCCATCATGGGCACGGGGTTGAAGAAGTGCATGCCGATGAACTTGTCGGCACGGCGCGTGACGGCGGCCAGCTGGGTGATGGAGATGGACGAGGTATTGGTCGCGACGATGACGTCATCGCCCAGCTGGGCGTCCAACTGCTGCAGGATCTTGACCTTGAGCTCGTAGTTCTCGGTGGCGGCCTCGATGACCAGCTGTGCGCCGCCCAGGTCGGCGTAGTCGGTCGACGTCTTGATGCGGGCCAGGGCCGCGGCCTTGTCGGCCTCGGTCAGCTTTTCCTTCTTGATCAGCCGGTCCAGGCTGCCCGACACCGTGGCCAGGCCCTTTTGCACGGCTGCTTCCGAAATGTCCACCATGACCACGTCGATGCCCGACACGGCGCAAGCCTGCGCGATGCCATTGCCCATGGTGCCGGCACCCACGATGCCTACGGTTTGAATTGCCATGATTTTCAGTCTCCTCGAACTGCAAAAGTGAATGCGATGCACGGATCGTAGCGGGATTCCATGGCACCACCGGGTTTGCCCGGGCTTGCCGTGCCGCCTGGGCGACCTGGGCCATATCGGCGCCGGCTGGACCTGGCTTTTTTGTGCGCCGAAGTTGATCCATGGTCAACCCTGCGCGCGGCAAGCGCTAGTATTGGGGCATGCCAGATTCCACATCCCCGGCCGACCCGGTCGCAGCGCCGCCCGCCGCCATGCCGTCGCAAAAACTGATCGCCTCTTTCGACAAGGGCTTGTCCATGCTGGAAATGGTGGTGGGTGCCGAGCAGCCGCTGCGCCTGCAGGACATTGCCAATGCCATGGGCATGGACAAAAGCTCGGTCCTGCGTTTCATGGCCACGTTGCACAAGCACGACCTGGTGGAGCGCAATGGGCGTGACAAGACCTATTCCGTGGGCACCAAGCTGGCGATGTGGTCCAGGAATCTCAAGGCGGGCAATGCCATTGTCGAGCAGGTGCGTCCCCATCTGCGTCGGCTCACGCAGATGACGCGCCAGACCTCCCACCTGGCGAGCCTGCGCGACGACCGCGTGGTCCTGGTCGAAGTCATGCCCTCCGAGAGTGCGGTCTCCGTGCGGCAGACACCCGGCGACTGGGACCCGCTGTACTGTTCGGGCGTGGGCAAGGCCATCCTGGCTTTTCTGCCGGCCGTGGAACAGCGCCGGCTGATCGACCGGTTGGACATGCGCGCGCTGACGCCGACCACCATGACCTCGCCGGAAATGCTGGTCATCGAACTGCGCAGCATCGTGCGCGACCGGCTGGCCTTCGATGATTGCGAAAACAACCCGCAGGTCAGCTGCATTGCCGCGCCCATCCTGGACCGCTCGGGCTATCCCGTGGCCTCCCTGGGCATTTCCCTGGTGGCGGCCCTGCATCCGGGCGGCATACGCCAACAAAAAGCCCTGGCCACAGCCGTCCGCCAGGTGGCCGACGAGGTTTCGCGCGAAATCTGCGCCGCCTGAGGGCGGGCAGTCGGTCGCAGCGGGCGGCCGGAGATTCCTCGGTGCTTTCCCTTAAAGTTGATAAATGGTCAACTTGGTGGCTTATTGATCACTTGTGGTCTGAATAAAGTCCGCTCCACGCACCTGCCTGACGGTGCACAGGAGACGGCATGCAAGTCCAACACCTTGACCATTTCACGCTGCGCACTTCGCGCCTTGCCCAAACCCGGGCCTTCTACGAGCAGGTCATCGGCCTGACCAGCGGTGCGCGGCCGGCCTTTGCCTTTCCCGGTGCATGGCTGTATGCCCAGGGCCGGCCGCTGCTGCACCTGGCGGGCTTTGACCCTGCGGACGCTGCGCTGACGCGCTATCTGGGCGCGCGCCCTGTGGGCGAGGGCGCAGGCTGCGTGGATCACATCACGTTCCGCTGTACCGGTCTGCCCGCCTTCGAGCAACGCCTGGCTGCCCTGGGCGTGGCCTACGAGCGGCGCACGGTGCCGGCATTGAGCGAGCACCAGCTCTTCGTCGCCGATCCCAACGGTGTGCGCATCGAGTGCATTTTTCCCGCGGCCGAGCAGGCTTCGTGGACCGTGGACGCCGAAGGCCTGGCCACCCCGGCCGGTTCGGCGTCCTGACCCGCAGACCCTGACCTGGAGCGAACCCATGCGCTTGGCTCTGCTGTCCCTGCTCAACGGCCTTTCCGTGGCAGCCCTTTACTTCATTGTGGCCTCGGGCTTCACCCTGATTTTCGGGTTGATGCGCTCCATCAATCTTGCGCATGGCTCGCTGTTCATGGTCGGCGGCTATGTGGGCTGGCAGGCCGGTGAGGCCACGGGGTCCTGGACCCTGGCCGTGCTGGCCGGCAGTGCCAGCGCCGCCCTGGCGGGGGCCTTGATGCAAAGCGCCCTGCTGGACCGGCTGCGTGGCCAGGACCTGCGCCAGGCGCTGCTGACCATCGGCGTTTCCATCGTCGCGGCCGATCTGCTGCTGGCCGGATTTGGCGGGCTGGCCTACCAGTTCACGCCGCCCGAATGGATGCAGCAGGGCGTGCAACTCCCCTGGGTCGGCCGCTATCCCGCATTCAGGCTGGTGGTCATCGGCATCGCCCTGGGGGTAGGCCTGGCGCTGGCCATGGTCCTGGCCTTCACGCGCCTGGGCATGGCCATCCGGGCAGGGGTGGACAACCGCGAAATGCTGGCGGCTCTGGGCGTGGACCCGGCCCGGCTGTTCCTGCTGGTGGCCGCGGCCGGCGCGGCCCTGGCCGGCCTGGCCGGGGTGGTGGGGGGCACGGCCCTGTCCATATCGCCGGGCGAGGATTCGCGCTACCTGCTGGCCTCCCTGGTGGTCACCATCGTCGGTGGCATGGGCAGCCTGGCGGGAGCCGCCGCTGGTGCGCTGATCGTGGGCCTGCTGGAGCAGGTGGGGCAGCTGTACTTTCCGCATTACTCGATTGCTGCCATTTATGCCGTGATGGTGGCGGTGCTGGTGATTCGCCCCCAGGGCCTGATGGGGAGAGTGGCATGAGCCCGCAGCGCCGAACCACCATTGCCACAGTGGCCGTGCTCGCCAGCCTGCCCCTGTGGGCCAGCGATTTCTGGCTGGCCAATGTAATGGGCCAGGCCCTTGCCCTGGGCCTGGTCGTGCTGAGCCTGAACTTTCTTGCCGGCCTGGGCGGCATGGTGTCCATGGCGCAGATGACGGTGGCCGGCTGCGCAGGCTATGCGCTTGCGCTGACCAGCGCCAACGCCGTGGGCATGGGCCAGGTCCTGCCACCCCTGCTGTCCCTGGCCGCAGCCCTGGCGGCGGCCCTGACCGCCGGCACGGTCATCGGCGCCATCGCCGTGCGCAGTGCTGGCATTTACCTGCTGATGCTGACCCTGGCGCTGGGCATGGGCTTTTTTTACTTCGTGCAGCAAAACACCGCGGTGTTCAATGCCTTCGACGGCATATCGGGGGTGGCCGCGCCCCGCATCGCCGGCGTGTCGGTCCGTGAGCCGGCGCTGTTCTATGCCATCTGCCTGCTGCTGTCGCTGGCCGCGTACGCCGCCGTGCGCGGCCTGGCGCAATCGCCTTTCGGCCTGGTGCTGCAGGCCCTGCGCGACCACCCGGCCAAGGCCCGGGCGCTGGGTTTCGACACGGCGCGTCACCGCGTGGCCGCCTTTGCTCTGGCGGCCCTGCCTGCGGGAACCGGCGGCGTGCTCTACACCTGGTTCAACGAGCGCATCTCGCCCAGCACCGTGGGCCTGGGCATGCTCAACGCAGTGCTGATCATGGGCGTGATCGGCGGCCTGGGCCATCCCGTGGGCGCCTTTGTCGGTGCCCTGGCCTATGTGCTGCTCAACACCTTTGCCGGCGAATTCGTCGGCGTCGAACGCTTCAACACCCTGGTGGGCATGGTCTTTGTGTTCATCGTGTTGGCCTCGCCGGGCGGCCTGGTCGGGCTGGCATCGCGCTGGCGCCACTGGCGCCAGTGGTGCCGCAGGTCTGGCCCGGCACTGCCTGAACCCCCGCTCGATTCCCCTTCGATTCACCCCAAGGAGACATGACCATGAGTGCATCATTCCATCGCCCGCATCGCATCCGGCCTGGGTGCCGACCCTTCGCCGTCGGCGTTCTGACCCTGGCCGCGGTGCTGCCGGCCTCGGGCCAGCAGGCCGACACCTTGCGCATCGGCGTGCTGTATGTCACCGAAGGCGCCCTGGCCAGCCTGGGCCAGGATGCGGCGCGTGGCATCGACATGGCGGTGGCCGAGTTCAACGGCAGCGTGGCGGGCAAGAAGCTGGTCATCGTGCGGGAAGGCACGAACGCCACGCCCGACCTGGCCGTGCAGAAGGCGCGCAAGCTGGTCGAGCAGGACCAGGTGGACCTGGTGGTGGGACCGCTGTCGGGTGGCGAGGGCCTGGCGATCAAGGAATACGCCAGGACCGTGCCGCGCAAGACCTTCATCAATGGCACGGGAGCCGCCCAGGACACGACGCTGCGCAACCCTGCGCCCAATTTCTTCAGCTTCCGCGTGGACGGCGTGCAACTGGTCGCCGGCCTGGGCTCCTATGCCTACGAGGTCAAGAACTACCGCAACGTGGCCGTGGTGGCCGAGGACTATTCCTTTCCCTATGCCCAGGTGGCTGGCTTCATCACCGAATTCTGCGCGCGCGGCGGCCGGATCGCGCAGAGGCTGTGGGTGCCCCTGGGCACCAAGGACTATGCCTCGGTGATCGCCAGGATTCCGCCGCAGGCCGATGCCGTCTTCACCGTGCTGGGCGGAGCCGATGCGGTGAACTTTCTCAACCAGTATGTGCAAAGCGGTGGCCAGGCGCCGCTGATCGGTGGCTCCATCACGGTGGACTCGGCGGTCCTCAGCAGCAAGGGGCCGTTCCAGCGGCATGTGGTGGGCATTCCCTCGGCCAGCTCCACGGCCGACGACCATGACGCGCCCGAATGGCTGGCCTTCGTCAAGGCCTACCGCGCGCGCTTTCCCGATGGCCTGCCCGTGCCATCCAGCATGGCCCACGGCTACTACGTCAGCATGAAGGCCGCCTTGCTGGGTCTGCAGCAGGCCGGTGGCGATGTCAGCGGCGACCAGGGCCGGTTCAAGGCGGCGCTGGCGCAGCTGCGCTTCAAGACGCCCACGGGCGATATCCGCCTGGACCAGAACCGCCAGGCCATTGCCGACATCTTCGTGACCGAGGTGGCGCGCAGACCGGATGGCAGCCTCTACAACAAGGTGGTCAAGGTCGTCAGCCAGGTCAATGCCTCCCTGGGCACGCCACGCGAAGCCTTTGTGGCGCAGGGGCCGGTGTCGCGAACCAACCCGCCCTGCGGGCCGGGCGCCTGAAGGGGTTGCCGTGAACTTCAACTCCGCATCACCACCCCTGCCGGCGAACCTGCCTCGGGCGCCCGGGATGTGCGGTCAGGGCCTGCGGCTGCGGGCCCTGGCCATGCGCTTCGGCGCCGTGCAGGCGCTGGCCGGCATCGATCTGGAGGTGGCCCAAGGCGAGCGCCGCGTGCTGCTGGGCACGAATGGCGCGGGCAAGACCACGTTGTTCAACCTGATCGCGGGCGAGCTGCAGCCCACGCAAGGCCTGATCGAATGGATGGGCCGGCCGCTGGCCGGTCTGGCGCCCCACCAGCGCGCGCGGCTGGGCGTGGCAAGAACCTACCAGTCGTCGGCCCTGCTGGAGACCCTGAGCGTGCGGGACAACCTGGTCCTGGCCGTGCTGGGTGCGCGTGGCCGCCAGTGGGGCATGTGGCCGCTGAAGGGCGGGGACGGGGCCGTGCTGGCTGCCGTGGCCCAGGCCCGGGCAGGGGGGCTGGGCGCGCTGCTGGACTCCAGCGCCGGCCTGCTCTCCCATGGCCAGCGCCGGCAACTGGAAATCGCCATGGCCCTGGCCCAGCAGCCGCGCCTGCTGCTTCTGGACGAGCCTGCGGCCGGGCTCTCCCCGGCGGAGCGCCCGGCCCTGATCGCCAGCCTGCGTGCCCTGCCGCGGTCGCTGACGCTGTTGATGATCGAACACGACATGGATGTGGCTCTGGCGTTGGCCGACCGCGTCACCGTGATGCGCGATGGGCGCATCGTGGCCGAAGGCACGCCGGCGCAGGTGCGCGCAGATCCGGCCGTGCAGGCCATCTATCTCGGAGGCGGTGGCCATGGCTGAACCCGTCCTGCGATTGAGCGGACTCACCGCCAGCCTGGGGCGCACGCAGATATTGCACGGCGTGGACCTGTCGCTGGAACGCGGCTGCCTGGCCGTGGTGGGCCGCAATGGCGTGGGCAAGACCACGTTGTGCCGCGCCCTGATGGGTCTGGTGCCCGGGGCCGAGGGTGACTATCGGGTCCGGGGCCGGCAGGCAGCGGGCCTGCCGGCCCATTGCGTGGAGCGCCTGGGCGTGGCCATCGTGCCCCAGGGCCGGCAGTGCTTTGCCTCGCTCACGGTGCATGAGCACCTGCGCCTGGCCCAGAAAAGCAGCCAGGGACCCTGGACGGTGGAGAGGGTGTACCAGGCATTTCCGCGCCTGGCAGAGCGGCGGCGCAACGGCGGCACGCAGCTGTCGGGCGGCGAGCAGCAAATGCTGGCCATTGGCCGCGCCCTGCTGCGCAATCCGTCCTTGCTGCTGCTGGACGAGCCCTCCGAAGGCCTGTCACCCCTGGTCGTCGAACAGTTGGCGGCACTGATGTGCCAGTTGCACCGCGAAGAGGGCATGGCCTTGCTGTTGGTAGAGCAGAACTTGCGCCTGGCCGTGCAGGTGGCAGACCGCGTGGCCGTGATGGTGGGCGGGCGGCTGGTGCACGAGGCCGGCGCACAGGAGTTCGCGCAGGACCATGCTGCCCACCAGCGCCACCTGGGCCTGGGGTTGGCGGCCTGAGGCGCCGGCATCCAGCCCTGACCCCGACCATGGCCTGCACTCCCCCATTTTTCCAACCCCCCGGAGATTTTCCATGTCCCATTCCTTGCATCGACGCCGCCTGATCGGCAGCAGCCTGGTGACCGCCGCAGGCCTTGTGGGCGCAGCCTGCGCTGCCCGTACGGATTCACGCGCGCTGAAACTGGGCCAGATCGACCTTTCCTTCCATGTGGCCAGCGCGGCCGTGGTGCGCAGTCTGCTGACCCAGGCTGGCGTGCAGCACAGCGTGGTCACTTATCCGCACGAGAAGATCTACGACATGCTGGGCAAGGGCGAGATCGACATGGCGGTCTCGGCCTGGCTGCCCGGCAGCCATGGCGCCTATGTCGCGCCCTACGAGAAGGATCTGATCAAGCTGGGCGTGCTGTATGAGCCCTACACCATCTGGGGCGTTCCCGACTATGTGCCCGAGAGCGAGGTCGCATCGCTGCAGGGCCTGGCGAAGCCCGCTGTCGCGCAGCGCATGACCCGGCTCATCCAGGGCATAGGCCCGGGCGCGGGCATCAGCCGCTTCTCGCGCGAGATCGTGGCGCGCTACCGGCTGGATGCCCTGGGCTACGAGTTCCGCAATGGCAGCCTGGAGGACTGCGTGGGCGCTTTCGAGCGCGCCGTGGCCGAGCGGCGCTGGGTGGTCGTTCCGCTGTGGCATCCCCAGTACCTGCACAGCATGTACCGCATACGCGCGCTGGCCGATCCCGACGCGCTGCTGCGCGGCAAGGATGCCGCCACCCTGGTGCTGCGCCGCGATGCCGCCGGCCTGATACCGCCCGAGCTGCTGGCACGCCTGGCCAGGATGGGCCTGGGCAATGCCGCTGTGGCACAGCTGGACTTCATGCTCAGCCGCGAAAAGCTGGATCCGCTGCAGGCGGCCGACCGCTGGATCAGGAACCATCCGGCCGAAGTGGCCACCTGGGGCTGATCTGCCCGCTCACGTACCCATTCCACGAGTGCTGCCATGAACCCTGAATCCCACCTCCATCCCGAGCATCGTCTGCAGTCCATGGGGCTGGAGCTGCCCGACCCACCCCCCGCCGTCGGGGCCTACCTGCCCTGGCAAAGAATCGGAGCCATGGTCACCACCTCGTTCCAACTGCCGTGGAAGGGCGGCGTGCTGGCCTGCACTGGCCTGGTGGGCCGCGAAGTCGGGCTGGTCCAGGCCAGGGAGGCCGTGCGCCTGTGTGTGCTCAATGGCCTGGCCCAACTGCGCCAGGCGGCCGCAGGGGACCTGGCTCGGGTGCGCATCGTGCGCGTGGACGGCCATGTGGGCTGCACCAGCGATTTCGCGGACATTCCCGCCGTGCTCGATGCGGGCTCCCTGCTCATCAACGAGGTCATGGGGGATGCGGGCCGTCACGCACGCACGGCCCTCGGCCATGGCGTCATGCCGTTGAGGGTGCCCGTGATGCTGGGCTTCCTGGCCGAGGTCCGGTAGGCCGGGGTGTGGCCCCGCCCCTGCCGCAGCCGGCCTGCGCGGGATCGCGTGGCGCCACCGGGTTTGCCCGGGCTTGCCGCACCGCCTTGGCGACTGCAACAGTGCAAGGCTGTGCTTTGCCCAAGGGCGGATATGCAGGACTACATCGTGATCGGCGGCGGCTCGGCGGGATCGGTGCTCGCGGGCCGGCTCAGTGAGGATGCGGGTGTGCAGGTGGCCTTGCTGGAGGCCGGTCCGCCCGACTCCAGCGTGCTTATCCACTGCCCCGCGGGGCTGGCGCTGATGGCGCGTTCGGGCCGGCATTCCTGGCGCCAGTCCACCGTGCCCCAGCCGGGCCTGGACGGGCGCCGGGGGCACCAGCCGCGTGGCAAGGTGCTGGGTGGGTCCAGCGCCATCAATGCCATGGTCTATGTGCGTGGCCAGCCGGCCGACTACGACCACTGGGCAGCCCAGGGCAACCCGGGCTGGGACTGGCAGGGCGTGCTGCCCTACTTTTTGCGTGCCGAGCACAACGAGCGTGGCGCCGATGCCTGGCATGCCCAGGGCGGGCCCCTGAACGTGGCCGATCTGCGCGACCCCAACCCGCTGGCCCAGGCCTTTGTGCGGGCTGCCGTCGAGGCCGGCCATGTCCACAACCACGATTTCAACGGCGCGGCCCAGGAAGGGGTGGGCCTGTACCAGGTCACCCATCGCAATGGCGAGCGCCACCACGCCGCCAAGGCCTATGTGACCCCGCACCGGGAGCGCTCCAATCTGCGCGTGGAAACCGGGGCCCAGGCCTTGCGCATCCTTTTCGAGGGGCGTCGCGCCGTGGGCGTGGAGTTCTTCCAGGCCGGCGCCGTGCAGCAGTTGCGCTGCCGGCGCGAAGTGCTGCTGTGCGCAGGGGCCCTGCTGTCGCCCCAGCTGCTGATGCTGTCGGGCGTGGGGCCGGCGGAGCATCTGCGCTCGCACGGCATTGCCGTGCTCCACGACCTGCCGGGCGTGGGCGCGCAGCTGCACGACCACCCCGACGTGGTGCTGGTGGCCGATGGCGCCGCGCTGACCGACAGCTTCGGCCTGTCGCTGGAGGGCGCGCGCCGGCTGTGGGCGGCCCTGGGCCAGTGGCGCAGCCAGCGCCGCGGCATGCTGACCACCAATTTCGCCGAGGCCGGCGGCTTCATCCGCAGCAGTCCCGACCAGGTGGCACCCGACCTGCAGCTGCACTTCGTGGTGGGCAAGCTGGTGGACCACGGACGCAAGACGGTCTGGGGCCATGGCTATTCCTGCCATGCCTGCGTGCTGCAGCCGCGCAGCCGGGGCAGCGTGCGCCTGGCCAGTGCCGACCCCATGGCCCTGCCCCTGGTGGACCCGGCCTTTCTGTCCGATCCCGAGGACCTGCGGCGATTGGTGCTCGGCGTGCGGCACATGCGCTCCATCCTGGCCCAGCCCGCGCTGGCGGGGCTGGGCGCGCGCGAGACGGCGGCATCGGCCCAGGCCGTCAGCGACGCGCAGATCGAAGGCTTCATCCGCCGCCATGCGGACACCATCTACCACCCCGTGGGCAGCTGCCGCATGGGGCCGGGGCCCATGGACGTGGTCGATGCCCGGCTGTGCGTGCACGGCCTGCAGGGCCTGCGCGTGGTCGATGCATCGGTCATGCCGCGCATCGTCAGCGGCAACACCAACGCCCCCACGGTGATGATCGCGGAAAAGGCCGTGGACATGGTCCGGGCTGCCGCCTGAGAAATTGGGGCCTGTTCCCACATCAGTGGGAACAGGCCCTAGGCCGCGGCGGCCATGCGTGCCATGGGCTGGCTCAGCCGCACCAGGGTCCAGCAGTCGCGGCCGCGGCGCTTGGAGGCGTAGAGCGCGGTGTCTGCTGGCGGCAGCATCATCTCCAGGCACAGGCCGGTCCAGACCCGGGGCGTGTGCGCGCAGCCCGCGCTGAAGCGCACCTCGAAGCCCAGGGCCTGGGCCGAGGCATGGAGCACGGAGGTCTGCAGGCGGGCGCACAGGGCCTCGACGCCCTCGTCCGTGGTGTAGAGCAGCAGGCAGAACTCCTCGCCGCCCCAGCGCGCCGCGATCTCGTCGCCACGCAGATGCTGCTGCAGCAGGCTGGCGAACAGGCTCAGGGTGCGGTCGCCCGTGACATGGCCGTGCTCGTCGTTGACGCGCTTGAAGTGGTCCAGATCCAGCATCACCAGGGCCAGGGGCTGGCCGTGGCGCTGGGCGTGGGCCAGCATGGCGGGCGCGCGTTCGAGCAGGGCGCGCCGGTTGGGCAGGCCCGTCAGCATGTCCTGCAAGGCCATTTCCCGCAGCTGCTGGTTGGTTTCATCGCGCCAGGCCACCAGCACGGCCACCATGAGCAGGGAACTGCTCAGCGTGGTCAGCAGCGCGAAGACCTGGTTGGCCCCGCCATCCCCCGTGAAGCTGGGCAGCCAGGGTGTGGCCAGGGCCAGGTAGCTGCGCACCAGCAGCACCAGGCCCATGAACACCGCCACGCCGCACATCAGATGGCGCCAGCTGCGTGCCACGGGCCGGCGCGGGCGCAGGCACAGGCCGGCCAGCAGCAGCAGGCACAGGCCGTGGCCGGCGCTGAACCAGCCCGTGCGCAGGGCCACCCAGGGCAGCAGCAGCATGAAGCCCAGGGGCGCGGCCACGCAGCACAGGGCCAGGCTGCGCAGCATCCAGGGCGGGCGCGGCCCCAGCCAGTCCGCCAGGGCGCGCGCCATCTGCCACTGGGCCAGGGCCGCGCACAGGGCTGCTGCCGTGGGCAGGATGCTGCGCATGGCCAGGCCGGCGGGCATGCGGCTGGCCGCCAGGATCAGCAGCCAGGCCAGGGACTGCAGCAGGAAAAAGTGCTGGGCATGGCGGGCCGCGCCGCTGATGCGCCGGCCCATGGCCAGCGGCAGCGCCGCCGACATGGCCAGCATGTTGAGCGCCACCACGGCGGTGACGGAAAAAAAGTCCAGGGTCGGCAGCGAGGAAGGCATGGGCGGACCCGGAAGGCTGGAGACGGGCGTGCTGCGCCTGGCAGGCGGCGTGGGCCGGCGTTACTGGAACGCCACCTCCGCAAAGCTGCGCAGCTTGCGGCTGTGCAGGCGCTGGGTGCCGCCTTCGCGCAGGATGTCGATGGCGCGCATGCCGATGCGCAGATGCTGGTCCACGCGCTCGCGGTAGAAATGGTTGGCCATGCCCGGCAGCTTGATCTCGCCGTGCAGCGGCTTGTCGCTGACGCACAGCAGCGTGCCGTAGGGCACGCGGAACCGGAAGCCGTTGGCCGCAATGGTGGCGCTTTCCATGTCCAGCGCCACGGCGCGGCTCTGGCTGAAGCGGCGCTGGGGCAGGTTGTCGGGCAACAGCTCCCAGTTGCGGTTGTCGGTGCTGGCCACGGTGCCGGTGCGCATGATGCGCTTGAGGTCGGGACCATCCATCTGGGTCACGTCGGCCACGGCCTGCTGCAGGGCCAGCTGGATTTCTGCCAGGGCCGGAATCGGCACCCACAGCGGCAGTTCCTCGTCCAGCACATGGTCCTCGCGCACATAGGCGTGGGCCAGCACATAGTCGCCCAGCTGCTGGCTGTTGCGCAGGCCTGCGCAGTGGCCCAGCATCATCCAGGCATGGGGGCGCAGCACGGCGATGTGGTCGGTGATGGTCTTGGCATTGGCCGGACCCACGCCGATATTGACCATGGTGATGCCGCTGTGGTCGGCGCGCACCAGGTGGTAGGCCGGCATCTGCGGCAGGCGCGGCGGCGGCGTGCCCAGCTCGTCTCCGGTCTGGGCGGGCAGGCCGGTGCGGCGCGTGACCACGTTGCCCGGCTCGATGAAGGCCACGTACTCGCTGTCCTCCCGGGCCATTTCGGCATGGCCCAGGCGGATGAATTCGTCGATGTAGAACTGGTAGTTGGTGAACAGCACGAAGTTCTGGAACCACTCGGGCTGGGTGCCCGTGTAGTGGCGCAGCCGGTGCAGCGAGTAGTCCACGCGCGGCGCCGTGAACAGCGACAGCGGCAGGGCTTCGCCGGGCTGGGGGCGCCAGGTGCCGTTGGCGATGCCGTCATCCATGGCCTCAAGGTCGGGCAGATCGAACACGTCGCGCATCAGCAGCCGGCGCTCGCGCGACAGCGTGCCTTCGATGTGGTCGTTCTCGGCAAAGGAAAAATGGATGGGGATGGGCTTGTCGCTCAGGCCCACTTCCAGTGGCACGCCGTGGCTGGTCAGCAGCAGGCGGAACTGCTCGGCGTAGTAGCGGGCGAACAGGTCGGGCCGCGTCAGCGTGGCCTCGTGCGTGCCCGGGCCCTCGACGAAGCCATAGGCCAGCTGGGTGTCGGCGCGCGCCACGGTGGCCGTGTGCAGTCGCACGAAGGGGTAATAGGCGTGGATGGGCGCCGCCGGGGTCTCGCCGCCGACGAAGCGCAGCATGGCCGAGCGCAAGTGCTCGATCTGCTCGCGGTAAAGCTGTTGCACATGCTCCAGGGCCCGCTGCGGATCCGTGTGCAAGGTGGTGCTGGCCCGGTTGGCCTGCTGGGTGTTGTGATGCAAAACCATGCGCTATTGTCTGTGGTCTGTGTGACTGTGGTGCAAATGCTGCAGCTGCTGCAACTGCCAGGTGCGGGCCTGGTCGGCGGGCAGGGGCGGGGCGACCAGATAGCCCTGCATCATGCCGCAGCCCAGGTCGCGCAGCAGGGCCAGCTGCTGGGGGGTTTCCACGCCTTCGGCCACGATGTCCAGGTGCAGGCTGTGGCCCATTTGCACGATGGCCGTGACGATGGCCGTGCCGTCCTCGCTGTCGGGCACGTCGGCGATGAAGGAGCGGTCGATCTTGAGCTGGTTGATGGGATGGCGGCGCAGGTAGGCCAGCGATGAATCGCCGGTGCCGAAATCGTCGATGGCCAGGCCCACGCCCAGTTCCTTGAGGGCCAGCAGGGTGTCATGGACCTGGCCGCTGGTGTGCATCAGCGTGGATTCGGTCAGCTCGATGTGCAGCCAGCGTGCCTCCAGCCCCGTGTCCTGCAGCACCTGGGCCACTTCGCGCGCGATGTCGCGCTGGCGAAACTCCACGGCCGAGAGGTTGACCGCCACGGCCACGGGCGGCAGGCCCTCGTCCTGCCACTGGCGCGCCTGGCGGCAGGCCTCGCGCATCACCCAGCGGTCTATGGCCGAGATCAGGCCGCGCGCCTCGGCGAAGCCGATGAATTCGCCCGGCAGCACCAGGCCGCGCTGGGGGTGGCGCCATCGCACCAGGGCCTCGAAGCTGGCGAGGCGGCCGCTGGCCGTGAAGGTCTGGGGCTGGTAGTGCAGCTCGAACTCGTTGCGCGCAAGGGCCTGGCGCAGCATCTGCTCCTGCTTGAGCATGTCGGTGGCCTGGCCATCGTGAGCGGGCGAGTAGAACTGCAGGTTGCGCCGGCCGATTTCCTTGGCCAGCTGCATGGCGGTCTCGGCGTGGTTGAGCAGATCCTCGGGGCTCTGGCCGTCGCCGGGGTACATGGCAATGCCCATGCAGGGCGAGACCACCAGGGGCGTGCCGTCGATGCTGCAGGGCGCCTCGATGATGCGCTGCAGGTGGCTGGCCTGGATTTCGGCGGCCTGGGCGCTGGGGGCATCGGTTAGCACGACAACGAATTCGTCGCCGCCCACGCGTGCCACCAGGTCGTGGGCGTGCACGCTGCCACGCAGGCGCTGGGCCACCTCGCACAGCAGCAGGTCGCCGGCCCGGTGGCCCAGGGAGTCGTTGATGGTCTTGAAATGGTCCAGGTCGATGCTGAGCACGGCCAGCGGGCGCTTGTGCACACCGGCCAGGGACAGGGCCTGGCGCATCAGTTGGTTCAGGCGCACGCGGTTGGGCAGCTGGGTCAGCTGGTCGTGCTGGGCCAGGAAGTCCATGCGTTCCTGGGCCAGCTGGCGTACCGTGATGTCCCTCACCAGAACGATGCGGTAGGGCGAGCCCTCCTCGGGCATGGTCTTGGCCTCGATCTCCACCGGGATGCGGTGGCCGTCCTTGTGCGGGATGGCGGCGTCGAAGCGGTCCTCGCGGCCGCTGCGCATGTACTGCAGCGCATACAGGCGGAACTCGGGGCAGATGTAGTCGAGCACGGGGCGGCCGGCCAGCTCGTCCAGCGTGTAGCCGGTCAGGCGCGACAGGGCCTCGTTGCCATCGAGGATGATGCCGTCGCGGTGCATGACCAGGGCCTCGGTCGTGACCTCGGCGAACTTGCGCATGCGCTCCTCGCTGTCGCGCAGCTGCTGGGCCACGCGGTGGTGGCGGCTGACATCGATGATCTGGACCACGGTGCCCTGGAGCACGCCGTTCTCGAAATGCGGCAGCAGCAGGGATTCGATATGTCGGGGCGGCGCGGGCGGCTGCAGCACCTCGCGCTCGTAGCGCACCTGTTCGCCGCGCAGGCCGCGTTCCACATGGGTGTGGATCTGCTGCCAGACGGCATCGCCCACGATCTCGCGCACCGTCTTGCCCACGGCCTCGGCGGGCGTCAGCCCGAAATTGCGGGCGTAGTGGGCGTTGGCAAATCGGCAGCGCAGCGTGCGCGCGTCGAAGTAGGCCAGCATGGCAGGCGCCGTGTCTGCGATCAGCTGCAGCAGCGCATCATGGGCCCCCGGATGTTGCGCGTCGACGTTCTCTGCCATGCATCCCCCTCGCAGGGGCTATTTATAGCTGAATCGCCCAGGTTTTGATAGCACCATCCGACGGAGTGAGCGGGTGCTGACGGTCGAAACGGCTTGTGGCCGACAGCCGGCGCCAGCACCCGCGGCGGCCTGTCTTTTTTTCGCAGCGCGGGCCGGCCTACTTGAGCAGGTCCTGCACCTGGGCCAGGGCCGCCTGGGCGCATTTGTCGTCCAGGTGGCCGCCCGGCGCGCCGCCGATGCCCAGGCCGCCGATCACCTCGTTGCCGGCCTTGACGGGCAGGCCGCCGCCCAGCAGCAGGTAGCCGGGAATGTTCACCAGGTTGGCGGCGCCGGGGTTCTTCTGCGCGCCTTCCATGATGGCCAGGGTGCTGTTCTTGGCCGATGCCGAGGTATAGGCCTTGAGGCGGCTGGCCTCCAGCGTGTGCGGGCCGGCGTTGTCGGCGCGCTGCACGGCGCGCACGCCACCCGCGCGGTCCACCACGGTGGCCGTGACCGCATAGCCGTCGGCGGCGCAGGCCGCCACGGCGCGCGCGGCGATCTGGTTGGCCAGCTCCAGGGACATGTTCTTCTCGGTGCGCACGGCGTCGGCCTGCGCGGCGGTGGCGATCAGGCCCAGGGCCAGGGCGGCGAGTGCGGTGGTGTGGCGTTGCATGGGGTTCTCCTCAAGGGTTTCTCGGGGCCGCGCAGAGGGCGCGGCGGCATGCAGGCACTGTAGGAAAGGCGGCCCGCGCCCGCCATTCGGATGGCTACGCGCGGCCCTGCGTAGAAATACGGAGCGCTGCCAGGCCGGCACTCAGGCCGGTGCGTCGGCCAGGCTGGCGTAGCGGCGTATCAGCTGGGCCAGGCTGGGGGCCTCGAGCTTGGCGAACAGGTTGGCGCGGTGGGTCTCCACCGTGCGCGGCGACAGGGCCAGGCTGCGGCCTATCTCCTTGTTGGTCAGCCCCTGCACGATCAGGCCCAGCACCTCGCGCTCGCGCGCCGACAGCTGGGCGAAGCGCTGCTGCGCATCCCGGTCGGCCTGCTGGCGCTCGCGCGAATGCACATGCTGGCGCACGGCGGCCTGCAGCGCTTCCAGCAGCACCTCGTCGTCCACCGGCTTTTCCAGGAACTCGGCGGCCCCGGCCTTGAAGGCCCGCCGGCACATGTCCACCGTACCATGGCCGGTCAGCAGGATCACGGGCTGGTCCACGCCCTGCTCCATGAGCCGCGCCAGCAGGGCCAGGCCGCCCATGCCCGGCATGCGCACATCCAGCACGATGGCACCTATGCTTTGCGCGTCCCAGCCGGCCAGGAACTCCAGCGGATCGGCCCAGCGCTGCACGCGCAGGCCCACTGTGCCGATCAGCAGGGCCAGGCTGTCGCGCACGGCCTCGTCGTCATCGACCAGGTGGATCAGCGGGGACAGGTCTTGTTCAGCGGCCAGGGTCATGGGCGTACGGTAGGGGAGGGGGCCGTGTCGGAGGCCAGGGGCAGGCGCAGCTCGAAGCGCGCGCCACCCGTGGAATGGGGGGCCAGCTCCAGGCTGCCGCCCATGGACTCGGCCAGGCCCTGGCTCAGTGTCAGGCCCAGGCCCAGCCCCTGGGCACGGCCCGTGGCAAAGGGGGTGAACAGGCGCGGGCGCATGTCGGGTGCCACGCCGGGGCCGCTGTCCTGCACAGCCACCAGCAGCTGTGTGCCCTGGCGCGACAGCTCCACCAGCACCTGGCGGCGCGCGGGCGGTTGGTCTTCCATGGCCTGCAGCGCATTGAGCAGCAGGTTGTGCAGTATCTGCTGCACGGCCACGGCATCGGCATGGGCCGGCGGCAGGGGCCCCACCGGGGATGGCACCTGGACCTGCACCTGGCGGCGGCGCAGCTCGGGCTCCAGCAGGTGCAGGGCCTCGGCCACGGCCTGGACCAGGTCCAGAGGCTCGGCCTGGGGCGCCTGGCCCGGCCGCTCCACCAGGCGGCGCAGCCGCCCCACCACGGCCGAGGCACGCTTGGCCTGCTCGGCGGCCTGCACCATGGCCTGGCGCGCCGCATCGGTCTCGGGCGGCTCCTCGGCCAGCAGGCGGCGCGCGGCCTGGCTGCTGGACAGCACGGCCGTCAGCGGCTGGTTCAATTCATGGGCCATGCCCGCGGCCAGCTCGCCCAGGGTGTTCAGCCGCGCCACCTGGCCCAGCTGCAGCAGCTGCTCGGCGCGGTGCCGTGCCACATGCTGGCGGCGCTGGGCGCGCCAGGCGGCCAGCACCAGGGCGCAGCCCGCGGCCCAGCCCAGCATGGCGGCCCAGGGCAGGACCGTGGCGTCCAGCCGCTGGCTCAGGTGCAGCACCAGGGGCTGGCTGGGAGAGGCCAGGGTCTTGGACACTTCCCAGGTCCAGCCAGCCCAGTCCGCGCCAGGCGCGGGCGGCTGGCGCCCGGGCTGGACCACGAAGGCCTGATGGCCCAGGGTCAGCCAGGCGCGCACCGGGCTGGTCGCGGGGGGCAGCGGCCATTCGTCGGCGGGAATGGTGGCCCGCAGGTCCAGCGCCAGGGCATAGCTGGCCGGAAGGCCGGACTGGACCAGAAAAAGGCGGCCCTGGGCCAGGTCGGCCAGGGCCAGCTCGGCATGGCCGCTGGCCTGGGAGCGGCGCTCGGACTCGGCCATGCCCGGCGGCCAGGCCTGGGGCCAGGCCTCGGTGCCGGCGCGGCGCGCCACATCCAGCACCTGGGGGTATAGGCCGGGCAGCTGCTTCCATGCCGCCTGGCCGGTGCCGGGCTGGCGCGGCTGCAGCAGGGCCAGGGTGCCCAGGATGGCATCGTGCTGCACCATGCGCTGGCTCAGCAGCCGGTGGGCGATGCGCGCATCGGTGTCGAACACCTCGCGCAGGGCCTGCAGGCGGGCGTGCGCCAGCCAGGCCGCGCCGCAGCCCGAAGCCACGGCCCAGGCCAGCACCCACCATGCGGCTCGCTTCCTCCAGTCCATGGCGCGGATTCTGGCATGCGCGCCACCTGCGCGGTGGTCTAATCCCAGCCAGTCAGCACTCCCCACCGCGCAGCATGGCCGACACCTCCGACCTTCCCGTTCCGCCCCCCTCCGTCCCGGACTGGATGACACCGCACAGGCTGCTGCGCATCTCGGTGGTCGTGGCCTTGCTGACCATCGTGCTCAAGACCCTGGCCTGGTGGCTGACGGGTTCGGTGGGCCTGCTGTCGGACGCGCTGGAGTCCTTCGTCAACCTGGCCGGCGCCCTGTTCGCGCTGACCATGGTCACCATTGCCCAGCGGCCAGCCGACACCGACCATCCCTACGGCCACCACAAGGCCGAATACTTTTCGGCAGGCTTCGAGGGCATCCTGGTCATGGGCGCCAGCCTGGCCATCGCCTGGGCCGCCGTGGCGCGGCTGTGGAATCCCCAGCCGCTGGAGCAGCTGAGCTGGGGCCTGGTGCTGTCCCTGGTGAGCACGGCCCTCAACGGTCTGCTGGCCTGGGCCATGCTGCGCGCCGGGCGCCAGCACCGGTCCATGGCGCTGGAAGGCGATGCACGCCACCTGCTCACCGATGTCTGGACCTCGGGCGGCGTGGTCATCGGCCTGCTGGCCGCCTCGCTGACGGGCTGGCTGTGGCTGGACCCGCTGGTGGCCATCGCCGTGGCCGCCAACATCTGCCTGCAGGGCGTGAAGCTGGTCTGGCAATCCTCCCAGGGCCTGATGGACCAGGCCCTGGACTCGCCCGAGCGCCTGCGCATCGACGCCGTGCTCGACGGCCACCGCCAGCGCGACCCCGGCCTGGTATTCGACAACATCTCCAGCCGCAAGGCCGGCGAGCGCAGCTTCGTGGACCTGCACATGCATGTGCCCGGCGACTGGAGCGTGGCCCGCGCGGCGCGCTTGCGCACCGCCATCGAGGCCGAACTGCTGCAGGCCGTGCCCGGCCTGTATGCGCGCATCGAACTGCTGCCGCTGGGCATGCAGACCGCCATGGAAGCCGCCGTCGAGGCGGCGGCCCAGGCCTCGCCCACTTCTCCTCACTCCCAGCCAAAGAGCCCCGAAACATGATCAGCATCCTGCAGCGCGTGAAAGAGGCGCGTGTGGAAATCGACGGCCGGATCGCCGGCCGCATCGGCCCCGGCCTGCTGGCCCTGGTCTGCGCAGAGCGCGGCGATACCGAAGCCGAGGCCGACAGGCTGCTGGCCAAGATGCTCAAGCTGCGCATCTTCGCCGACGGGGCCGGCAAGATGAACCGCAGCGTGCAGGACCTCGATGGCCAGGGTGCCTGCGGCGGCCTGCTCATCGTCAGCCAGTTCACGCTGGCGGCCGACACGGGCGGCGGCAACCGCCCCAGCTTCACGCGCGCCGCGCCGCCCGCCGAAGGCGAGCGCCTCTACGACTACCTCGTGCAGCGCGCGCGGGCCCTGCATCCCGAGGTCGCCACGGGCCGCTTCGGCGCCGACATGCAGGTGCACCTGCTCAACGACGGGCCGGTGACCATTCCGCTGTCCATCGCGCCCGCCGGCCAGGCCCAGGTGCGAACCGCAGGCCCGCTGGCGGGGGAATCGGTACCGAACCTGGCATGATTTGCGGCGTCGGCCGGTCCGGCAAGTGCTGCAATGCCCGTATTCTTGCGGCCTCAGCATTCACCGACAGACCGACCATGAAGAACCACCCGTTCAAAGCCTCCACCCTGGCCCTTGCCATGAGCATCGCCCTGGCGTGGGGCGGCGCGGCCGGCGCCGAAACCCTCAAGAAGCCCGCGCTGGACGCGCTGGCCCAGGCGCAGGCCAGGCCCACCGATTTCGCCGGCTTCCTGCGGCAGGCCGCGGCCTCGCAGCCCGAAGTCGCCCAGGCCGTGCAGCGCCATGCGGCCGGCGCCGTGCTGGCCGGCGATGACCTCACCAACATCGCCCGCCTGCTGGGCCTGTACACGCGCCTGGCACAGGAGCAGGCCGTGCTGGCCAGCATCGAGCGCATGGTCGCCCTGCCCACCGTGCGCGAACCCCAGGTGCCGCCCCACGAAAGCCCCGCCATCCTCGCCTTTGGCGAGCTGGTGCAGCAAATGGCCAGGGACTTCGGCCTGCAATACCGCAACGTGGACAACCGCATCTTCGAAGTCACCCTGGCCGCGAACCGGCCGGGCGCCGGCAGCGATGAATTCGGCATCCTCACCCATGCCGACGTCGTGCCCGTCGTGCCCGCCGAATGGGTGCTGGACGGCCAGGCCATCGATCCCTTCAAGGTCACGCGCATGGGCGACAGGCTCTATGGGCGCGGCACCATCGACGACAAGGGCTCCATCGCCACCGTGCTGTTTGCCATGAAGGCCGTCAAGGACAGCGGCCTGCCGCTGTCGCGCGGCATCCGCCTCATGATCGAGACCACGGAAGAGACGGGCGGCGACGCGATGAAGTACTACCAGGGCAAGACCACCCTGCCGGCCTACAACATCGTGCTCGACAGCAAGTACCCGGCCGTGGTCGCCGAAAAAGGCTCGGGCGCGCTCAAGGCCGTCTTCGACGAAGTGAAGACCGATCCCGCCCGTCCGGCCATCACGGCCCTGGCCGGTGCCGCATCGGCCAATGCCATCGCCCAGACCGCCACGGCGGCCATCACCGCCAGCGACGAAGCCGCCATCGCGGCCATTGCCGCGCGCCTGCAGACCGCGCGTGAGGACTTCGTCCGCCGCCACTCCGCCCAGGGCGGGGCCTTTGCCATCGACATCCAGCACAGCGGCGGCACGGCCACGGTCAAGGTCACCGGCACCTCGGCCCATGGCTCGCGCCCCGAGGAGGGCGTCAACCCCGTGCCGCGCCTGGCCCTGTTCCTGCAGCAGGTGCTGCTGCCCGCCCAGGGCGACGCCCTGGTCCAGTCCAACGCCTACAGCCAGGCCCTGCGCTACATCAACGGTGCCTTCGGCCTGGATTACCTGGGCAGGCAGCTGGGTGTGGCCTACGCGGACGACTTCATGGGCCCGCTGACCCTGTCGCCCAACCTCATCAAGGCCGCGGATAGCAAGCTCGAAGTCACCACCAACGTGCGCATGCCGCGCGGCAAGAGCCCCGAGCAGCTGCGCGCCGAGGTCGAGCAGCGCATCACGCGCTGGAGCGAGGTCGCCAAGGTTCCCCTGGCCCTGCACTACACCCAGGGCAACTGGATGGCGCGTGACCCCCAGGGCGCATGGCTGTCCACCCTGCTCAACATCTTCGGCGACACCACGGGCCTGGACGCCAAGCCCGTGCCCACGGCCGGCAGCACCACGGCCAAGCTCATGCCCAACGCCATCAACTTCGGTCCCGCCATGCCGGGCAAGAAATACACGGCCCACAACGCGCTGGAATACAAGGAACTGCCCGACCTGCGCGCCGATATGCAAATGTTCACGGAAATGCTGGTGCGGATCGGGAGTCTGGCGCAGATGCAGTGAGTCTGGGATCCACGGAATTGTCCGCAAGCGCCTCGTGAAAGCGAGGCGCTTTTTTTATGACGTTGGAGGGTGATAAAAGGGTATTGAAGATTTGATACAAATTGTGACGGGAGGCTGCCATGCAGGACATCAAAGGCCAGGATCTCAAGACCATTCTTCATTCCAAGCGGGCCAACATCTACTACCTCGAGCACTGCCGTGTCCTGGTCAATGGTGGCCGGGTGGAATACGTGACCGACGCTGGAAAGAAGAGCCTCTATTGGAATATTCCCATTGCCAACACCACCAGCCTGCTGCTCGGAACGGGAACATCCCTGACGCAGGCTGCCATGCGGGAACTTGCCAAGGCAGGTGTACTGGTCGGATTTTGTGGTGGCGGCGGAACGCCTCTGTTCAGCGCCAATGAGGTAGATGTAGAGGTGGCATGGCTCACTCCGCAAAGTGAATACCGCCCGACCGAATATCTGCAAGCCTGGGTCCAATTCTGGTTCGACGATGGATTGCGCCTGCATGCGGCCCGGCAGTTGCAGACTTGGAGATTGCAGCGGCTGCAATTGGAGTGGGGCGCACGTGCGCTGCGCGAAGCGGGGTTTTCTGTGGACATGGAGCGACTCAAGGCCCTGATTCAGCAATTCACGGTGCTGATTTCCAATGCTCCCGATGTGATGACGCTGCTGACCGATGAGGCCCGCCTGACCAAGGCCTTGTTCAAGCTCGCGGTGGATGCCGTGGGCTATGGCGATTTCACGCGTGCCAAGCGCGGTACCGGCACTGATGCGGCCAACCGTTTTCTGGACCATGGCAACTACCTCGCCTACGGGCTGGGCGCCACGGCCACCTGGGTTCTGGGCTTGCCGCATGGTCTTGCCGTACTGCACGGCAAGACCCGGCGCGGCGGCCTGGTATTTGACGCGGCGGATCTGGTCAAGGATGCTGCCATCCTCCCGCAGGCGTTTCTGTCTGCCATGCGCGGCGACGACGAACAGCAGTTTCGCCGCCAATGCATCGAGGCACTCACACGCAGCGAGTCTTTGGACTTCATCATTGACACGCTCAAGCGCATTGCGATCGATACGGCGCGCATGGCCGCAGCGACACCGCGGGAGGCCGGGGCGTGAACGTGCTCTTTGTGTCCCAATGCAATAAGCGGGCTCTCACGGAAACGCGTCGCATCCTTGATCAATTTGCGGAGCGGCGCGGTGACCGCACCTGGCAGACGCCCATTACGGCGGAGGGTCTCGATACCATTCGCAGGCTGCTGCGCCAGAGCGCGCGCAAGAACACGGCCGTGGCCTGCCATTGGATACGGGGCCGCGATCACAGCGAGCTGCTATGGATCGTGGGGGATGCGCGCCAGTTCAATGCCGAAGGCGCCGTGCCTACCAACACCACGGCCAGCAACGTCCTGCGTGCCGGGGACGAAAGCCACTGGCACCATTTGCCGCTGATAACGGCATTGGCTGCGCTGGCGGCCCTGATACATGACCTGGGCAAGGCCACCAGGGCATTTCAGGACAGGCTGATGAACCCAGGCCTGCGCGAACGCAATCACTATCGCCACGAGTGGGTATCGGTGCGCTTGTTCCAGGCGTTCGTGGGCCAGGATGACGATGCACAGTGGCTGCGCAGGTTGGCTGCCTGCGTGGACGGTGCCACCGATCCGCGGGACTTCGAGGCCCAATGGCTGGACCACCTGGGTGGCCGTTTGCTGCGCGACGGGCTGGATGAGCCGCAGGCCCAGGCCCATCCACCGTTCAAGACCCTGCCGCCGCTGGCCACCGCTGTGGCCTGGCTGGTGCTGACGCACCACCGGCTGCCCTGCATGCCGGTCAGCGTGGGCCGGCATGAATCCGGCGACGACCTGGAGCCTGATCGCCGCAACTACGGTCGTTTTGGCGCGCGGCCCCGCTTTGTCAATGGCAACGAGATCGAGCAGCTTCTGCAACGTATCAGCGCTGATTGGAACGAGCCACGCGAGAAAGCAGAGCCGGTGAAGGTGCAGGCCCATTGGGAATTTCCTCTGGGACTTCCCGTGACCATGGCACCCTGGCGAAAGCAGGCGGCGCGCTACGCGCTCAAACTGCAGGAAATGATGGGCAGCACCTTCGATGTGACTGGCCTTGGCGATCCGTTCACGCTGCACCTCTCGCGCCTGTGCCTGATGCTGGCCGATCACCATTACTCCAGCATCGAGGACGAAGCGCGTCGCCAGCCATACCGCAGCACCGGTTATCCGCTGTACGCGAACACACGGCAACGCCATGGCATGGCTCCTGCCTTCAACCAGACGCTGGACGAGCATCTGCTGGGCGTGCAGGCCCATGCCGCGCTGGTGGCGCGCTCTCTGCCCACCCTGGCACGCAGTCTGCCGGCCCTGCGCGGCCATCGCGGCCTTCAAAAGCGCAGCACCAATGCGCACTTTCAGTGGCAGGACAAGGCCGCCGACCTGGCGGCCAGCGTACGCCACCGTACGGCCAGGCAGGGCGGCTTCATTGTCAACATGGCCTCCACGGGCTGCGGCAAGACCTTGGGCAATGCCCGCATCATGAACGCCCTGGCCGATCCGGGCGTGGGCATGCGCTGCGCCTTTGCCATCGGCCTGCGCACGCTCACGCTGCAGACGGGGCGAGTGTTCCAGAACGACCTGGGCCTGGGCAACGATCAACTGGCCATCAAGGTGGGCGGTGCCGCCAGCCGTGCGCTGTTCGAGCACTGGGAGGCACAGGCGCAAGCCACGGGATCGGCCTCGCGCCAGGCACTTCTGGACGAAGGAGGCCAGGTGCTCTTCGAAGGCGACGACCGGCACCCGCTGCTGCAGCGCCTGACCGACGATGCCCAGGTGCGCTCGCTGCTTGCAGCGCCGGTGCTGGCCTGCACCGTGGACCATCTCACGCCCGCCACGGAAAGCCTGCGCGGTGGCCGGCAGATCGCCCCCATGCTGAGGCTCATGACGGGTGACCTGGTCCTGGATGAACCCGATGATTTCGACATGGGTGATCTGCCGGCGCTCACGCGGCTGGTGCACTGGGCGGGGTTGCTGGGCGCGCGCGTGCTGCTGTCATCCGCCACCTTGCCTCCTGCCCTGGTGCAAGGGCTATACCTCGCCTACCGCGCCGGGCGCCAGATCCACCAGCGGCATCGTGGCGAGCGGCCTGGCGAGCCCACGGCCATCTGCTGCCTGTGGGTGGACGAATTCCACCAGCAGGCGCTGGATTGCGCGGATGGCCCGGGGTTTCGCTCGGGCCATGAGGGTTTTGTCCAAAAGCGCGTGGCCCGGCTTGCCAGAGCCGAGGTGCGACGTCTGGCTTGCATCGCTGCCCTGCCGGCTGGCTGGCAGGCGCTGGGCCAGGCCGAGCGGCGTCGGGATTTCGCACGCATTGCGCTGGAGCATGCATGGCAATTGCATCAGCAGCCCCGCAACCACGGTATCGATCCCGCCAGCGGCAAGCGTGTGAGCTTCGGACTGGTTCGCATGGCCAATATCGAGCCTTTGTTCGACGTGGCCCTGGCCATGTACGGCCAGGGTGCGCCCGTACCGGATGTGCGGATACACCTGTGCGTCTACCACTCGCAATTTCCGCTGCTGGCGCGCTCCAGCATCGAGCGGCAACTGGACACCGTCCTGGACCGGCGCGCCCCCGATGGCATAGACCCGGTCTTTCAGCGGCCGGCCATACGCGCGTTGCTCGATGCCAGCCCAGAGCCCCATCACCTTTTCATCGTGCTGGGATCTCCCGTCACCGAAGTGGGGCGCGACCATGACTATGACTGGGCCGTCGTCGAGCCCTCATCCATGCGCTCGCTGATCCAGCTGGCCGGACGTGTCCGTCGCCATCGGGCCGGTCCGGTGGAGCAGGCCAATATGCGGGTGCTAGACAGCAACCTGCGGGCCTTCGAGCAGCCGCCGGGCCGGGCGGCATTCTGCAAGCCAGGTTTCGAAATGGACAGGGTCAGCGACCCGGCGGATATGGCGAGGCACTTTCACCTGCGTTCCCACGATCTGCAATCCTTGCTGGCCAAGCACACCCACGGCGAGCCGCTCTGGGCCGTGGACGCCCGTGCACGCATCCAAGTGGCCTTGGAGCAGTTCAGCCCCAGCAGGCATCTCGTGGACCTGGAGCATGCCCGCATGCACGAAAGCATGCTGCCGCGCCCGGCAGATAGCCCCGATGCGGCATCCGTCCTGCGTTCTGCCAGCCTGTGCTGGGCCAGCCCCGCACGGCTATGGCTCACCGGCCTGCTGCCGCAGTTCCAGCGTTTTCGCTACGACCCGCTGCCCCGCGTGGACGTGGTGTTTCTGCCAAATGATGAAGAGGATGCCTTGCACCTGCACCGGGTCGTTGATGGCCCACGGCGCGGGGACAAGCTGTATGTGCCGGTGCAGGAAAGCCTGTTGCACCAGGTGCCCCTGGCATCACAGGGCCAGGGGGCAGTCACGCCCTGGGGGCAGGTCGACCTGATGGAGGAATTGGTGGCCCTGGCGGAAAGCAAGGGGATATCGCTGGCGGCATGTGCAGCGCGGTACGCCACGGTCAGCCTGCCAGACAAGGCCCAGGGCTGGCGCTGGCATGGCATGCTGGGCTTTGTAGGCCAGAACTGAGGATCAGTCGGGATGGAGTCGCATTGGATGAACCTGCCTCACGAACGCCTGCAATACCTCGTTCAGCGCTGCCGGGCGCAAGTCATAGGCAGTCTGCAGGTTCAGCCAGGACTGTGCATCGCCACCAAAGAAGTGGCTCAGCCGCAGTGCGGTGTCGGCCGTGATGCCGCGCCGTTCCAGAACGATGTCGTTGATGCAGGAGGCGGGGACTTGCAACTGCCTGGCCAAGGCGTCGGCGATCAATCCCATGGGCTTCAGATAGTCCTCGCGCAGCACTTCGCCAGGGTGAGCGGGGCGCATGACGTTCTTGAGCCTGCCTTTCTCCCGCGCCCCCCATGGCCGGGAGGCACCGGCTCCCACGTTGCCTGGGGAGCAGCGCGCATCGAAGGCCAACGTCGTCAACGCGGTTGGCATGGTTGGTGGGAGCGCCGTGTGCAAGAGCCGGTCTGGCACTGCTCGTCAGTGGTAATGGCAGACAAAAAATGAAGTGATGAGAGATTCCGCATACGTAACAAGGCAATTGGAAGACCATCAAGGAGGAACAAGCAATGCCACCTTACCCACGTGCCATGCGCTGGCATGACGCGATCGCGATCTTTATCCAGGAGCGCTTGCAAGCCAAGCTGGACAAACTGGAACAGGACGATTCCAAGCGCCAGGAGTTACTGGTTCAGCATCAGCGAGCGGCCTGGCTGGAAGACGCTGCCCGGCGGGTGGCACAAATCCAGGCCGTCACCCACTCCCTCAAACCCATACACCCCGACGCACGCGGCACCAATCTCTATGTGGACCCGGCCAGCCTGCCTGCGCTGCAGGAGCTGGGCAGCCATGCGCTGGAGCAGTCCTTCGCGGGCGACGTGGTGGGCAATGCGGCGGCGCTTGATGTCCACAAATTCCTCAAGCTCGAAGTGGATGGAACCAGCCTGTTGGCCGCATTGATTGCGAATGATGAAGGCGCGCTCCAGGCCCTGCATGACGATCCGGAACAGGCAGCGGGTCTGCGCGATGCCTTCGTGGGCCTGACGCAGCCGCGCGCGGGCGGCCCCAGTTCGCACACACGGGCCAAGCAGCTGTATTGGCTGACGGGCAGCGATGCCTGTGCGGATACGGGCTATGAATTGCTGGCGCCATTGTTCGCCACCTCGCTGGCGCATGCGGTGCATGCGCAGGTGCAGGAAGACCGCTTTGGCGAAGCCAACAAGGCCGCCCGCCAGGCCCGGCGCGAGCGCAAGGCCCACGGCGGCGTGTTCCATGACTACCCGGGGCTGGCCGTCCAGAAGATGGGGGGCACCAAACCACAGAACATCTCGCAGCTCAATAGCGAGCGTGGCGGGGTGAACTATCTGATGGCCTCGCTGCCGCCCGTCTGGCGCAGCAGCGATGTGCGGCTGCCTCTGCATGCCAGCTCCGTGTTCGACAAGCTGTTCGTTGCACGGCCCGAGGTGCGCAGGACGGTGCGTGAGCTGCGGGCCTTTCTGGCGAGCGACCCGGAGCCCAACCTCCAGACGCGTGAACGCCGCGCGTCGCTGATCGATGCCTTGATCGATGAAATGGTGTCCCTGGGCGGAGAGGTCCAGCAGGCACTTGCCGCTGGTTGGACCCGCGATGCGGAGCGTTTCGGCAATCTGGTGCGTGAAGAGCAGCTGTGGCTGGATCCCTTGCGTTCGGAACTGAATGGCGAGGCCGAATTCGCGCGCGACTGGTTGCGGATGGACTGGCCGGCCCAGGTGGGCAGGCGCTTCGCCAACTGGCTCAACAGCCAGCTCTTCGGCCAATTGCCCGTGGGTGATGCCGAGGCGCGCGAGTGGAAGAAGGAACTGCTGACCGACGAGGATGGCTTTGTGCAGCAACTGCGTGAACTGCGCAAAAGGCTGGATGCACCGGCCTATATCCCTATCCGCAAAACGCACGATGAACTGGTGATGCAGAGGGGGGGAACGGAATGATGCCATCGCCACAACCGCAGGCTGTCCTGACCTTCCCCCATCTGCGCGTACAGAACGCCAACGCCATCTCCAGCCCGCTCACCCACGGCTTCCCATCGATCACGGCCTTCACCGGCCTGATGTGGGCCTTGGAGCGCAAGCTGGCGCAGGCCGAAGTTCCCTTGCGCCTGCATGCGGTAGGTGTTGTCTGCCATCACCACCAAGAGCAGGTGACCCAGGGCTATGTGCGCAGCTTCAACCTCACACGCAATCCCGTGGACAAGGACGGCAGCACGGCCGCCATTGTCGAGGAAGGCCGTATCCATCTGGACATCTCCCTGGTCTTCACCGTTTCGGAAAAGCGTACACCCGGCTCGGCTCCGACCCTGGTGCAGGGCGCCGATGGGCAACTGCAGCAATGGGTCGATGAGGCTGGCAAGGTGCTGTCGCAGATGCGTGTGGCGGGCGGAAGCCTGCTGCCATCACGTGCCGCACCCGGCAGGCGTGTTCGTCCGCGGCTGGCCGTGCTGGCCGAGGATGCGACGGAACGCAGCCGCCAGTTCCGTGAATGGCGGCGCCAGTGGTTGCCGGGCTTTGCCCTGGTGGGGCGTGACGATCTGCTGGCCGACCGTCTTCGCAGGCTGCAGAAAGAGGTGGGGCCGACCACCTTGCTCGACGCCTGGCTGCATGCCGCGCGCTTCAACCACGAGCCCGTGGCACCCGGTGAAGGCCAGCCCCCGCTCGCCGACGGCAAGCAGCCATGGGCCGACCCTTGGCGCGGCCCCGGCAGCGGCTGGACCGTGCCCATCCCGGTGGGCTATGCGGCGCTATCGCCACGGCATGCGGCGGGTGAGGTGCTCAACACCCGCGATGCCACGACGCCGCTGCGTTTCGTGGAGTCGGTCTACTCTCTGGGCGAGTGGATCAGCCCGCACCGCCTCACGCACCTGGAACAGCTGCTCTGGCACGCCGAAACCGACGAGACCCGGGGTCTGTACCGCTGCCGCAGTGGCTATGCGCCTGACCCCGCACGGATCGACAGCGCCGCAGATACCGCCGACCCCGAGGCGCAAGACGACGATGACGCCTATCCCTACATCTGAGCTTTGTCCTCTCTGCGCCGAATTTCACAACCTATTGCCCAAGGATTGATCACCATGTCGAATGCTCTCAAGACCGCATCCGTTCTCGCCTTCGAACGCAAACTCGACCCTTCCGACGCCGTCTTCCACGCAGGCCGCTGGGAAGACCAGGCTGCATCGGCATCCTGGGCTTGCGTCAAAGTGCAGGAGAAATCCGTTCGCGGCACCATCTCCAACCGCCTCAAGGCCAAGGATCAGGACCCGGCCAAGCTTGACGCCGCCATCGAAAACCCCAACCTGCAGACCGTGGACGTGGCTGCGCTGCCCGCCGACGCCGACACGCTCAAGGTCCAGTTCACGCTGCGTGTGCTGGCCGGCGCAGGCATACCCTCGGCCTGCAACAGCGCCGAGTACCAGGCCAAGCTGGCGCAGACCGTGCGAGCCTACGTGGCAGGCCACGGATTCACCGAACTGGCCAACCGCTATGCGGCCAACCTGGCCAGCGGGCGCTTTCTGTGGCGCAACCGCGTGGGCGCGGAAAGCGTGCAGGTGCAGGTGGTCCATCTCAAGGACGGCAAGGCGGACAAGGCGTGGTCCTTCGACGCCTTGGCGCAGAACCTGCGCCAGCTGGACGGACTCGACGAACAAGTCCAATCGCTGGGCGCCGTGATCGCCGACGGCCTGGCCGGCCGGTGCCATGTGCTGCTGCAGATCACGGCCTTTGTGCGGCTGGGTGCGGGCCAGGAAGTCTTTCCGTCGCAGGAGCTGATTCTTGACAAGGCCAGCACCAAGAAAAGCAAAACTCTCTATCAGATCGGTGAGCCAGGCCGGGAAGTGGCTGCCATCCACTCCCAGAAAATCGGCAATGCCCTGCGCACCATCGATACCTGGTACGAGGGTGCCGGCGAGCTGGGGCCCATCGCGGTCGAGCCCTATGGCTCGGTCACGACCCAGGGCAAGGCCTATCGCCAGCCCAAGCAAAAACTGGACTTCTACACCCTGCTGGACGAATGGCTGCTCAAGGACAAGGTCCCTTCCCTGGAGCAGCAGCACTTTGTGATGGCAGTCCTCATTCGTGGCGGCGTGTTCGGTGATGCGAGCTGATGGCCATGACCACGCACTACATCGACATCACCCTGCTGCCCGACCCGGAGTTCAGCCATGCCCACTTGTTGGGCGCCCTGGCCGCCAAGCTGCACCGCGCCCTGGTGCAACTGGGGGCGGATGACATTGGCATCAGCTTTCCCCGCTACAGCCTGCGTCCGCGCACATTGGGCGCCGTGCTGCGCCTGCACGGTAGCGAGGCAGCGCTGCAGCGCCTGATGGGCCTGCCCTGGCTGCAGGGCATGCGCGACCACGTGCAATGCACGCAGCCCACCCCGGTGCCAGGTGACGCAGTGCCTTGCCGGGTGCAGCGCCGGCAATTCAAAACCAGCCCCGACCGCCTGCGCCGGCGCCGAATGCGGCGCAAGGGGGAAAGCGCCGAACAGGCCGCTGCCGCCATTCCCGACAGCGCGGAGCGCACGCCGGACCTGCCCTACGTGCAGTTGCGCAGCGCCAGCACGGGGCAGCCCTTTTGTCTGTTCATCGAACAGAAAACCGTGCAGGACCCTGCGTCCGCAGATGGCTTCAATAGCTATGGCCTGAGCCAGGGGGCCACCGTTCCCTGGTTTTGACCCTTTTTCCGGGCAGCTGCGCTACCCCTTTGTAAATCAACGACTTGCAGGGTGCCCCACATTTTGGGGTGCTCGCTGCGTGCAAGCCGAAGTTCTTTAAAAATCAATGCATTGGGAGGATTGATGTCTAGTTCGCTGCCGCATAGGCAGCTCAGAAAAACGCACCGCCAAAAACCGACATCCAAAGGATGTTCGCTGCCGCATAGGCAGCTCAGAAAAGGACATAGAAATGCCGATATTTATTGCCGCAGTTCGCTGCCGCATAGGCAGCTCAGAAAGATGGCCCAGCCCACGCCGGCCAGCGCGACAGGTTCGCTGCCGCATAGGCAGCTCAGAAATTTGACGAACCCAACTGGGAAAGCGGGAAAAAGTTCGCTGCCGCATAGGCAGCTCAGAAAGCGTGCGCGTCTACCTCGACGTGCCAGCGGACGTTCGCTGCCGCATAGGCAGCTCAGAAATCCGCTGCAGCACTGGCGCGGGCCAGGGCGCGGTTCGCTGCCGCATAGGCAGCTCAGAAAAACGCACCGCCAAAAACCGACATCCAAAGGATGTTCGCTGCCGCATAGGCAGCTCAGAAACGGTCAGGTTTTGGGGGCGTCAACGACCCATCGTTCGCTGCCGCATAGGCAGCTCAGAAATTCGGCGGCCGCTGCAGCTGCGGCCGCGCGCTGTTCGCTGCCGCATAGGCAGCTCAGAAAATACGGGCGGACTGCTGCCAGGGCTGGAAGGCGTTCGCTGCCGCATAGGCAGCTCAGAAATCGGCGGCAGTCGTCTTCGGCTCGGCGCTCGCGTTCGCTGCCGCATAGGCAGCTCAGAAAAGGCAAGGGCCTTGAGCCAAGCGAGGAGCCGCGTTCGCTGCCGCATAGGCAGCTCAGAAAACTTGCCGCAGTACCAGCTGGTGCAAGACTCGGTTCGCTGCCGCATAGGCAGCTCAGAAAACATAGAGCACGGCGCCGAACGCAAGGGCAGCGTTCGCTGCCGCATAGGCAGCTCAGAAAACGTCGCGCGAACTATGCATGTTCGCGGGCTTGTTCGCTGCCGCATAGGCAGCTCAGAAAAATGACCCAATCCGCTTTCGCGGCTGTGCCGCGTTCGCTGCCGCATAGGCAGCTCAGAAAAAGTGAGGGGCCAAAACTGCCGCCGCCAGAACGTTCGCTGCCGCATAGGCAGCTCAGAAAATCTCCATTTCGACTTCAGCAACGAACGGAAAGTTCGCTGCCGCATAGGCAGCTCAGAAATCCTGAATGCCCGCATGCACGCTTTTGCCGTGGTTCGCTGCCGCATAGGCAGCTCAGAAATAGATGCAGCGGCTGTTGCGCTTAGCGCTCCTGTTCGCTGCCGCATAGGCAGCTCAGAAACGAGGCTTTTGCGTTGCCGCGCTGGTTGCGGAGTTCGCTGCCGCATAGGCAGCTCAGAAATGGAACAGGGCGATCCAGAAGACCATCGCTACGTTCGCTGCCGCATAGGCAGCTCAGAAATGAAAGAGGTCTCCTGGGCGGGCGGCAAGATGGTTCGCTGCCGCATAGGCAGCTCAGAAAACGGTAGATGTCCAGCAGCGTCGGGCTGTCCTTGTTCGCTGCCGCATAGGCAGCTCAGAAATCGTCAATATTCCTCCCTGGGACCGAATCCCAGTTCGCTGCCGCATAGGCAGCTCAGAAATTGTGCCCAGTGGGGCGCTGGCCCAGCGTGTAGTTCGCTGCCGCATAGGCAGCTCAGAAAATGCAGCCTGTCGTCCGCATAGCAGCAGAACGGTTCGCTGCCGCATAGGCAGCTCAGAAATATGTCGGCGTTGAGGCCACGTTGACGAAGCTGTTCGCTGCCGCATAGGCAGCTCAGAAAATTGCCGCCGCATCCGACCTGTGCGTGTAGGCGTTCGCTGCCGCATAGGCAGCTCAGAAAGCCTGGAGGCTGGCATTCGCTGATGCGCTGTAGTTCGCTGCCGCATAGGCAGCTCAGAAAACGTCACGCGGTGCACCGGGGCGAACTTCTCCGTTCGCTGCCGCATAGGCAGCTCAGAAAATCGCGCTGTCTCTGCAAGACCCTATTTCACTGTTCGCTGCCGCATAGGCAGCTCAGAAAGTGGGGCCCTTCATGACCAGCGCAATGCCGACGTTCGCTGCCGCATAGGCAGCTCAGAAAACAGGAGATCACCTGCCCACGCCGCTCGAGCTGTTCGCTGCCGCATAGGCAGCTCAGAAATAACCCCCAGACTGCCGCGTGCATCAACGGCTGTTCGCTGCCGCATAGGCAGCTCAGAAAGTTACGACTACGCCGCCTGGGGGCACTCCTTCGTTCGCTGCCGCATAGGCAGCTCAGAAATCATGGACGAACGTCCTGACCGGTCCGTTGTCGTTCGCTGCCGCATAGGCAGCTCAGAAAACCCAGCAACTGGCAGAGCTGGAGGCGCGCAAGTTCGCTGCCGCATAGGCAGCTCAGAAATCGTTGCAGCTGGACCAGCCCTTGACGGCTTCGTTCGCTGCCGCATAGGCAGCTCAGAAAAAGCCTCAGGAGCGGCCCCAGGCGCTTCAGCAGTTCGCTGCCGCATAGGCAGCTCAGAAATTCCACGGAGGCGAGCCGCTGAAGATGGGCCATGTTCGCTGCCGCATAGGCAGCTCAGAAAACAGCGGCAGGAGCTGCCCCGGCGCGGGCGTCGTTCGCTGCCGCATAGGCAGCTCAGAAATGTGCCGCGTGGGAACACGACCTCATCCCACCGTTCGCTGCCGCATAGGCAGCTCAGAAAATCGCCCAGGAACAAGCGCACGGGGTCAGCGCGTTCGCTGCCGCATAGGCAGCTCAGAAAATAGCCTTGAGGGCATTGCGGCGCTCGATCTCGTTCGCTGCCGCATAGGCAGCTCAGAAAAGATCCACAGCATCAAGCAGATCATCAAGAGGGTTCGCTGCCGCATAGGCAGCTCAGAAATAGGGCCCGCTTCATGCGGCGCACCCACTCTTTGTTCGCTGCCGCATAGGCAGCTCAGAAATCGGAAAGCACGCCGTACCGCGGCAAGCCCCTGTTCGCTGCCGCATAGGCAGCTCAGAAAGATTTTAGGTAGTGGCCTAGTGCGAATCTCAAGTTCGCTGCCGCATAGGCAGCTCAGAAAAGCCGCGCTTGTCGCAGACCGCGCCCCAGGCCGTTCGCTGCCGCATAGGCAGCTCAGAAATCAAACAAGGGCCCAATGCAGCGCGTGAGCTTGTTCGCTGCCGCATAGGCAGCTCAGAAAACCCAGCTCAGCGCCGGCGTGCGGGCCAGCTAGTTCGCTGCCGCAGAGGCAGCTCAGAAACACGCCAGATGCTTTGAAAAGGCCCGCAGCCGGTTCGCTGCCGCATAGGCAGCCCAGCAAGCCCCATCAACCAAAACCCATTTCACCACCCAATACCGGCCTACACCCCCAATCCACCCACAAACTCCACCGAACGCGCGCCTTCGTCGAACAGGTGCAGGGCGCAGGCCAGCCGTTTGCCGTAGCAGGATCTGGGGCGGCTGAAGGCCCGGGTGGCCAGGGCCAGGGCGGCGCGGGTGCGCAGCCATTCGGCGTCGAAGTCGCAGGCCTGGCCGAAGTCCATGTGTTTCATGCGGCGGATGTGGGCCAGGCACAGCTCGGCGGTCATTTCGACGTCGGCATCCCTGTCTCGCCATTTCCTGTCGGCACCGCGTGCGTCGATCAGGGATTCCAGCTGTTGCTCGGCGCGGAGGATGGCGATGGCCATCATTTGCGATGCGCTGGGCCAGGTGAAGGCATTTGCTGCCCGATGTGCCTGCGAAAAATGGGTGAGAGCCATGCCGATTCCTCCGGGGTGCAGAGATGGAAATGCTTGAATCTATTAGATGTTATTCAAGTTTAGATGTCAAATAGATTCATTGTCATGAATCTTTCTGATGTCCAGAATCCGATGGATGACCGACAAGCAACTGCCGTCTTACCCGCTGCGCATGCCGTGGGAGCTGCGTGAACAACTGGCGCGGGTGGCCAAGAGCAACCAGCGCAGCATGAATGCGGAAATCATCGCGAGGCTGGCGTACAGCTTTGACGGCTTCCAGCGTGCCGGTACGGAAGCCGCCAGCAATGGCAATGGCCACGGCCCGATGTCAGGTCCCGCCGGGCTGGCCGGGGATGAAACGCTGGCGGCGGTGAAGCGCATCGAGCAGCAACTTCAGGTGCTGGCGCAGGCCCTGGTGGCGGAGAAGCAGCCGGACGTTTCTGCGCGCAAGATCAACAAGGCGGTGGAGAAGCCAGTGGGCCAGGCGGCCCGTGGCGGCAGGCCGAAGAGGTAGCGGCCGACGCCTCCTTCACTGCCTTCCGAAAAACACCGCCGCCATCACCAGGCCGGTCAGCACGATGCCCGCGCGCAGCCACTCGGGCGGGATGCGGCGGGCCAGGCGCGCACCGCCGTAGCCGCCGGCCGTGGCGGCAACCATCATGACCAGGGCTTGTTTCCACTGCACCACGCCACCGGCGGCATAGATGGCGACGGCAATGGCCGTGAGCAAGGCGGAGACCAGGTTTTTCATGCCGTTCATGGCATGCAGCCGGGTCTGGCCCAGCAGGCCGAACAGTGCCAGCAGCAGGATGCCCAGGCCGCCATTGAAGTAGCCGCCGTAAATGGCCACGGCCAGCATGCCGGCGCCCGATCGGAGGGGCGAAGCGTGGGAGGCGTGTCCGTCCGCGCCGCGACCGGCCCAGCGCCGCAACTGGGGAGCGAAGGCGAACATGGCGGTGGCGGCCAGCAGCAGCCAGGGCACGACCTTGCGGAACAGGTGGTCGGGCGTGACCAGGAGCAGGGCCGCGCCCAGCGAGCCGCCGATCAGCGACAGGGCGATGACGCCGCGCAGGGCGAGGCCCGGCGGCGGCTCCATTTCCTGCCGGAAGCCCCAGGCGCTGGCGGCATAGCCGGGCAGCAGGGCGACGGTGCCGGTGGCGTTGGCGGCCACGGGCGGCACGCCGGTGAAGACCAGGGCCGGCAGCGTGAGAAAGCTGCCGCCTCCGGCCACGGCGTTGAGGGCACCGGCCACAAAGGCGGCGGACATGAGCAGGGCGATGTCCCACATGGGTGTTGTCTCCTCCGGGGGCCTGTGTCGCACGGGCGGGGCCTTGCCGCGCGGCCAGGTGTTTTGTTATGGGTGAGGCGCGATCTTAGTGGCTGGATGCGGCCGTGCCCTGTCGCGCCCGCATACCGCGCGGGTGAGGGCTGTTGTGCAAAAAAGGCAAGGCCGAGAAAGGCCGAGAACGGCCGAACAGGGCCGCTCAGGGCCGTGCAGGGCAGGGCCCCTGCGGCCATGGCGCATCCAGGGTCCGCGCCGGCAGGGCCAGCGGCAGGCCGGGGGCCGTGCCCCTCACTTGGCGTATGGGTCCTGGAAGCCCAGCTCGACCATGATGTCGGTTTCGTAGGCTTCCATTTCCTCGGCGTCCTGCTCGCCGGTTTCATGGTCCCAGCCCTGGGCGTGCAGGGTGCCGTGCACCAGCAGGTGGGCGTAGTGTTCCTCCAGGGTCTTGCTCTGCTCGCGGGCTTCGCGCTCGACCACGGGGGCGCACAGGACCAGGTCGGCCATGACCGTCGGTTCCTGTTGGTAGTCGAAGGTCAGCACATTGGTGGCGTAGTCCTTGTGGCGGTATTCGCGGTTGAGCTGCTGGCCTTCCTCGGCATCGACGATGCGCACGGTGATTTCGGCATCGACGGCCAGGGCATGGCGTATCCAGCGCGTGACCTTGCTGCGCGAGAGCACGGCGCGGTGGACCGGCGCTTCGGCGAAGCGCGCGAATTGCAGGGACAGTTGCAGTTGGTTCAGGGACATGGGGCGTGGGGTGTGGGCGTTCTGGGGGCGCCGGTCCGTCAGATGGCGGAGAGCCGGGCCGAGGCACGGCGCGCGGGGGCCTGACCGCGCGCGTCATAGGCGTCGACGATGCGCGCCACCAGGGGATGGCGCACCACGTCGGCGCTGGTGAAGTGGTTGATGGCAATGCCCTTGACGCGCTTGAGGACGCGCTCGGCATCGATCAGTCCGCTGAGCGCGCCCTTGGGCAGGTCGATCTGGCTGACGTCGCCGGTGACCACGGCCTTGGCACCGAAGCCTATGCGGGTGAGGAACATCTTCATCTGCTCGGGCGTGGTGTTCTGGGCTTCGTCGAGGATGACGAAGGCGTTGTTCAGCGTGCGCCCGCGCATGAAGGCCAGGGGCGCGATTTCCAGCACGTTGCGCTCGAAGGCCTTTTGCACCTTGTCGTAGCCCATGAGGTCGTAGAGCGCGTCGTACAGCGGGCGCAGATAGGGATCGACCTTCTGGGTCAGGTCGCCGGGCAGGAAGCCCAGGCGTTCGCCGGCCTCGACGGCGGGGCGTGTGAGCACGATGCGCTGCACGGCGCTGCGCTCCAGCGCATCGACGGCGCAGGCCACGGCGAGGTAGGTCTTGCCCGTGCCGGCGGGGCCGATGCCGAAGGTGATGTCGTGGCGCGCGATGTTTTCCAGGTAGGCGGACTGGTTGGCCGTGCGCGCGCGCAGGTCGGTGCGGCGCGTGGACAGGTGGATGGCATCCTGGGGTTCCTCGATCAGTTCGACATCGCCGGCCAGCATGAGCTGCAGCGTGTCGTCGAGGATGGGCTCGTCGGCCATTTCATACAGGGCCTGCAGCAGTTCCAGCGCCTCGCCAGCCTTGGCCTTGGGGCCGTCGACCTTGAATTGCTCGTGGCGGTGGGCGATCTTGACGCCCAGGGCGTCCTCGATGGTGCGCAGGTGCACGTCGGCCGGTCCGCACAGGTGGCCGAGCCGGGTGTTGTTGTGGGGTGTGAAGGTATGGCGCAGGATCACGCGGATAATTCCAGAGATTCCGCATGGCGGCCGGCGCGGTGGCGCGGCGCCGGACCCAGGCAGGGGCCGGCTTTCTGGCTGCGGACGGGCATGAAAAGCCGCCCCTGGGCGGCAAAGGACACCAATGATAGGCAAATTGACAGGAACGCTGCTGGAAAAAAACCCGCCCGAGGTGCTGGTGGACTGCGGCGGCGTGGGCTACGAGGTGCAGGTGCCCATGAGCAC
>JAIRVR010000036.1 GCA_031253795.1 Burkholderiaceae bacterium | reverse complement strand
ACGTTCTCGCGTGCGAGGCGGGCCCAGAAGCCCTGGTAGTCGCTGGCGGCCTCGTCGCACAGGGCCTGGTACTGGGCCATGCCCGGGATGCGGGCCTGGGCGGCGAAGCCGGCCGGCGGGGCAAGCACGGGCAAGGTGGCGGGAGTGTGCGTTGGTGCAGTGTGCATGGCAGTCTCGATAGGGCAGGGAAGGCCGGACTCAGGGCAGCAGGGGCTGGATCCGTGGGAAGAACAGGTGCCAGCCGACCAGGCCGCAGGCGCCGGCCGCCGCGATGCACAGCATGGCGGTGCACAGCCTGGCGGTGAGGCGGCGTTCGCGCGTGCGCAGCACGAAGGACATGCTGAAGGCGATGCTGGTCAGCGAGGCCAGCACGGCGCCCGTGCCGGCCGTGATGGGGGAGACGCTGCCCTGGGAGGCCAGCGCGGCGGCGGCCGCGACCGCGCTGGCGCTGGACATCAGGCCGCCGACCACGCTGACGAAGTAAAAGCCCGCATCGCCGAAATGCCGCTGGGTCAGGCCACCGACCACGTGCAGGATGAGAAATACCAGGCCGTACTTGAGGGCCAGGGGCAGGGAAAAGGGCAGGTCCAGCTGGATGTCGGGCGCGGGTTCGGCGCGCCGCTGGCCGCGGCGGCCATAGCTGAGCAGCACCAGGACGGCGCTGGCCAGCATCATCAGCGCAAAGCCGCCCGTGGCGCCGAGCAGGGCGACGGGCGCCAGGATCAGCAGCAGGCCGGCATTGCGCAGCACCATGGCCGATGTCGCCAGCAGGATGCCGCGATAGGCCGTGCCCACATAGGCACCCTGGGTGGCCACCACCCGCGAGGACATTTCGATGACCGTGAAATTGCTGTTGACCAGGCCGCCCAGAAAGCCAGACAGCTCGGTGCCGCGCGCGCCATAGAGCTTCCACAGGATGTAGTTGACGAAGCCTATGCCGGCGATGAGGATGACGGTCACCCAGGCGGCGCGCGGCTCCACCAGCTTCCAGGGGCCCACGGCGCCCTCTGGCAGGGCCGGATAGATCACGATGGCCAGGATGGCCAGCAGCAGGGCCGAGCGCATCTCGCTCTCGGTCAGGCCCGCGGTGAAGCCGCGCAGCCTCTCCTTCCAGGCCAGCAGGGCCGTGGCCAGCACCATCACCGCCGCCGGCGAAATGGTGTGACCCTGGCCGCAGAGCACGCCGGCCAGGCAGGTCACCAGCATGGCCGCGGAAGTGGTCAGCTCGGCGCCCTGGCCGGCACGCAGGGTCTGCACGTTGAGCAGGATGGCGAGCACGCCGACCAGGGCCAGCACCAGCAGGGCGGCGGCCATGCCCAGCAGGCCGCCCAGCGCGCCCAGCATGCAGATGAAGCCGAAGGTGCGCAGTCCCGCCTCCTTGCCCCGGCGCTCGCGTTCCAGGCCTATGAGCAGGCCCAGGGCCAGGCTCAGGGCCAGGCGCACCAGGATTTCGAGATAGGGCCATTCGGGCCCGGTCGTCATTGCCATCGGTTGTTCGAGCACGTCACCGCCTTGTTCTGGGAAGTCTTGTCACGGCCCGCCACCGCATGCGCTGCGCGCGGCGGCGGGCGCCGGTTCACACGGGCTGGGGGCCCGGCACGCCGTCCTGGACCACGAAGCTCGCCAGCGTCGATATGCCGCTGCCGGGCTGGATCACGTCGTCGAGCACGCGCAGCGTGGTGGTCCATTGCTGGGGCGTGACCTCGGCCACGGCGTAGCCGCGCCGGTCCGAGCGTGCCAGCAGGATGTGCGGGTTGTTGTCGGCGATTTCCTGGGCCCGGGTCTGGGCCACGCTGCTGGCCGAGGCGATGGAGGTGCCGCAAAACTCGCTGGCGATGACCGGCGACTGCGGGTTGGCGAAGTCGGCCAGCACCTTGCACACATAGTTCTGGTGGATGTCGCCGCCCAGGAAGACCGTGTTGCGTGGCGCAGCGTCGCCCACGGCGTCGAGCAGGCGCTGGCGGCATGCCGGATAGCCGTCCCAGGTGCTGCTGTGGTAACTCTCGGCGGGCAGGGGTTGGTAGTTGCGGCGTGAGAAGATGGTCTGCTGGGCCAGGGCGGTCCATCGCACGCCAGAGGCCGCGTCCTGGGCCAGGCCCTGCTCCACCCAGGCCTCCTGGTCGGCACCCAGGATGCTGCGCGCCGGGTCCAGCAGTTCGGCGCAGCCCTGGGGTGTCACGGTGCCGGGTGCGGCCTGGCCGGGAACGCGGCAGGCCTGGCGATCGCGGAACTGGCGCGTGTCCAGCATGTGAAAGCGCAGCAGCTGGCCCCAGGCGTGGCGGTCATGGATGCGCACGCCGTCCTGCGTGCCCAGGCCGGCCAGGCCCTGGGTGAGGGCCGTGGCACGCAGGGGCATGTTTTCGTAGAAGGCCTGATAGGCCGCGGCGCGGCGCGCGGGGAAGGCGCTGCCCGTGCCGCCCAGGCCGGCGTAGTCGTCCTGCACCTCGTGGTCGTCCCAGCTGACCAGCCAGGGGCAGGCACGGTGGGCGGCCTGCAGCTGGGCGTCCGTACGGTACAGGGCGTAGCGGTCGCGGTAGTCGCCCAGCGTCTTGGCAGCCACCAGGGTATGGGTGCGTGCCAGCGTATAGCTGGGCGGTGTCTTGGGCATGGCGTACTCGTAGATGTAGTCGCCGAGGAAGAGCACCAGGTCCAGTTCCTCGTCCAGCATGTGGCGGTAGCCCGCGTAATGGCCTTGTTCCCAGCGCTGGCAGGACACGAAGGCAAAGCGCAGCCGCGAGGGCAGGGTGCCGGGGGCGGGCGCGGTGCGCGTGCGCGCCACCTGGGTCACGGAGTCGCCGTGCATGAAGCGGTAGAAGTACCAGTGGTCGGGCTGCAGGCCCGCCACCTCCACATGGACGGCATGGCCCAGCGCGGCCAGGGCCTGGGCCTGGCCGCTGCACACGATGTTCTGGAAGCCCTCGTCCTCGGCCACTTCCCAGCCTACGGTCAGCGCACTGGGCAGGGGCGTGCGTGGCGTGTCCGCGGGCACGGTGCCGGGCACGGGGCCGTCGAGAAGCCGGGTCCACAGCACGAAGCCGTCGGGCGTGGGCGCGCCGCTGGCCACGCCCAGGGGGAAGAGTTCGCGCTGGGTCAGCGGGTCGGACCAGGCCCAGCGGGGCAGGGTGGTGGCAGCGGCCGTGGCGGCGGCCAGGCGGATGAGTTCGCGGCGTTGCATGGTCGGTCTCCTGGTGGGGTGGGGGAACTCAGAACAGGTGGCGTATGCCGATGTTCTGGCCGCTCGACGCCTGGTTGGCCAGGCCGGCCGGATCGCCGCCGACGGTGAAGGCGGCGCCGCGGCGGTTGCGGACATGGGCATGGGTCGCATACAGCGCCGTGCGCTTGGACAGGTGGTGCACATAGCCGAAGGCGAGCTTGTCGGCGCGGGCCTGGTCGGCGGGATGCCGAAAGGCCACATGGCCGTAGCTCAGCCGCCATTCGCCGCGGCCCACGGGAACGGTCAGGCCGGCGGTCAGTCCTTCCAGGGTTTTGCGGCCCTGGGGCATGTCCACGCTGTCGCGCGCATACAGCGCCTCCAGGGAGGCGGCTGAAAATTCATAGGACGCGCCCAAACTGGCCGAGCGCAGTTCGCGCGGCCGCGTGGCCGGTGCCTTGGGCCCGCCCGTGGCGCGGCTGTAGGCGACGGCCATGCGCCACGGTCCCTGGCGCCAGCCCAGCCTGCCGCCCAGGTAGCGGCCGGCCTGGCTGCCGTCCGCGGCTTCGGGAAAGGCGTACTGCAGCTGGCCCGACAGGCCGCCCAGGTTCCTGGGTAGGAAATAGCCGATGGAATTGCTGGCGCGCACATGCGTGGCCTGCCCGCCATTGGCGCTGCCGTACAGCACTGCGCGTGCGCGGTAGACCAGGCTTTCCCCCACGCCATTGGTCACCCAGGGTCCCGAGAACTCGGACTGGATCATGTAGGTGGGCGTGTAGTCGCGTCCCAGCCGGATCTCGCCCCAGCCTCCCGACAGGCCGAGCGTGGAGCGGCGCGCAAAGTTCAGCGTGCCCGGGTCATCGGGGGCGACGGCGCCCTCCAGCCAGAAGCCCGCAGCCAGGCCGCCGCCCAGGTCCTCCTGCCCGCGCACGCCGATGCGGCTGCTGGCCATGCCGTCCGATGCCAGGGCGGTCTGGCTGGAGCCGCCATGGACGCGGTAATGGGCCAGGCCCGTGTCCAGCAGGCCGAACACCGTCAGCGAGGACTGGGCCTGGCAAGGGGAAAGCAAGGCCAGGCCGCCAGCGGCGATCGCGGGCATCAGAATCGGTCTTTTCATGCATGTCTCCGTGGTGTGTTGCGTCGTGGACGACGTCGGTGGGGGAAAAGGGGCGGGCAAGGCTGCGCCCTCGCGCTGCCGCGCGATCGCTTTCATGGGAGGCTGTGAAGGACCTGACCGGGCTGCTACTGCAGCACCCGCCCCTGCATGCCGTCGGCCGCGACACCCAGGTGGTGGAGCACGGTGGGCGCGATGTCGATCAGCGATGCGGGCTGGCTGCGCTCACCGGGGTCGAGCCCCGGGCCGCGCAGGTAGAGAAAGGGCTGCTGCTCGCTGCTGCCCAGGCCGCCATGCTGGCCGCATCCCGGGGGCGAGGAGTCGCCGCTGAAGGGACTCTGCACGGCCACGCTGCGGCCGGGCACACCATGGGCATTGGCCGTCTCGTCATGGCGCAGGGCCAGGGCGATGCCCAGTGCCGTGCCCGTGGGCAGGCCCAGGTCGGCCAGGCCCGCACCCCAGGCCACGCGGCCCGTGAAGTCCTGGTCCTGCAGCCACTGCGCCAGGGCCGGGATGTCGGCCCGCGCGCGTTCGGAGAAGTACAGCAGGGCGGCATTGCCGTTGGGGGCCACGACCACGTCGCCGGATTGCGGACCGCTTTTCCAGCCCGCCTCCACCAGCAGCGCATCCAGGTCGATCCTGCGGCCCACCGTCTCCATGCCGTGGTCCGAACAGGCCACGAGCAGGATGTGCTCGCCCTGCGGGTCCAGGGCATCGACCGTGCGCCGGACCTGGTCGACGCAGGCGTCGGCGCGCCCGATCATGGCCAGGTGCTCGGGCGAGCCCAGGGCCGTGTGGTGGGCCGTATGGTCGGGCTCGGACAGCCACAGCACGGCCAGGGCCGGTGCGCGCTGGCGCAGCACCTCGCGGCAAAAGCGCTCGGTCATGGCGGCGTCGCCGGCCGCGCCGACCTCGATGGGCAGGCCATCGTCCAGCGGCGTGCCGCCCGGCCCGCGCGAGCCGCTGCGGTGGTAGACATGGCCATAGCTGTCGGGGTCCTGCAGATAGGCCGCGCCCGGCGAGACATTGGACATGACGATGGCCCCGCCATGCGCGGCCAGGCGCTGGGCCCAGGTAGGGCGGCGCAGCGTCTGGCCCGTGGCGCGGCGCATGCGGTCCAGAAAGCCGGGCTGGCCCACGGACAGGCGCACCAGCTGGCCGTCCTCGTCGAGCACCATGGTGTTGCCCAGCAGGCCATGCGCGCCGGGCAGGCAGCCCGTGGCCATGGAGGCGGAGCTGGTGCGCGTGGTGGACGGGAACACGCTGCGCGCGGCGCTGAAATGCGCGCTGGCGCTGCGCAGGGCCGACAGCGCGGGCGCCACCTGCGGCTGTACCAGGCGCGCCGCCAGGCTGTCGCAGACCACGACCACGGCGCGGCGGCGCGCCGTCATGGCCGGACTCCCGCGGCCCGGGGCAGGGTGGAGCGGTCCAGATAGTCGTGGAAATGCACGGTGACCTGGTCATGGGCCAGGAAGACCACGGCATAGGCGGGGGGCTCGTGGCTCTTGGGAACGGGCGAGACCGTGTGCAGGTCGAAGGGCACCTGGTGGTTGAGCCCGCGCATGGTCGAGTAGGGAATGCCGCGCCAGCTGCCGCAGACGGGCCGGTGCACATGACCGAAGAACAGATGGCGCAGATGGCTGCGGCCCGCCGTGATGCGAGCGAAGTCGCCGGGGTTGGCCAGGCTCATGCGGTCCAGGCAGGGGATGCCGATGTCGAACGGGGGGTGGTGCATGAACAGATAGACCGGGCGGTCGCCGAGCCGGTCCAGCTCGCGGGACAGCCAGGCCTGGCGCTGGGGGCAGTACAGGCCGCCGTTGTGCCCCTCGTCCAGGGTGTCGAGCATGAGCAGGCTGGCGTCGTCCAGGTCCAGCCGGCCCTGGACGAAACCGTTGCCGTCGTTCAGCGTGCCGGGCAGGGCGGCGCGCAGCAGGCTGCGGATGTCGTGGTTGCCCACCAGGGTGAAGCAGGGAAAGGGCAGCCTGTCGATCTGGGCACGCAGGGCCTCGTAGGCACCGGCTTCGCCGCGGTGGGCGAGGTCGCCCGTGATCACGGCGCAGCGCGCATCGCCGTGGTGCTCCAGGATGTCGTCCACGCAGGCCTTGAGCCGCGCATGGGGGTCCAGCCCGTGCAGGATTTCGCCCCGGGGAACCAGGTGGGGATCGGTGATGTGGATCAGCTTGGTCATGCAACAGCCTTTTCGGGATAGGTGCCCACGGAATGCAGGGCCGTGGCCTGCAGCAGCAGGCGGGTGTAGTCGCTGCGGGGCGCGCGCAGGACCTGTTCGGTGGGACCGGCCTCGCAGACCTCGCCATGGCGCAGCACGATGACCCGGTCGGCCATGCGCCGGATCACGCCCAGGTCATGGCTGATGAACAGGTAGGCCGTGCCCGTCTTGCGCTGCAGCTCCTGCAGCAGGTCCAGTACCTGGGCCTGGACCGACACGTCCAGGGCCGAGGTGATTTCGTCGCAGATGATGAGATCGGGTTCGGCCGCGAAGGCGCGTGCAATGGCCACGCGCTGCTGCTGGCCGCCCGACAGCTGGCGCGGATAGCACTCCAGCAGGGCCGGGTCCAGGTGCATGGCGCGCATCAGTTCCTGGGCGCGTTCGCGCAGGGCGGGTCCGCGCAATGCGGTGAACATGGCCAGGGGCCGCTCCAGGATGGTGGCGACGCGCTGGCGCGGGTTGAGCGAGGACAGCGGGTCCTGGAACACGATCTGCACGCGCCGGCGCATCGTGGCGGACCGGCCCGTGGCCAGGGGGGCCATGGCCTCGCCGTCAAAGTGCAGGCTGCCACCCGAAGGCGCCATCAGGCCCGATACCAGGGAGGCGGTGGTGGACTTGCCGCTGCCCGACTCGCCGACCAGGCCCAGGGTTTCGCCGCGGTGGATGGAAAACGTCAGCCGGGCCAGGGCCGGGCGGGTGGCCGGGACCGCCGGGCCCAGCCACCCGCGCCGCCGCGCCGGGTAGGCGTAGGCCAGGTCCTCGGCCGCCAGCAGCGGGGGGCTGCCGGGTGCCTGCGAGGGCACGGCGCGCGGCGGCGGTTCGGCATCGACGCGCGGGATGGCGGCGATGAGCTGGCGTGTGTAGGCGTGGGAAGGGGCGCCGAAAATCTTCGCTGCCGGCCCCTGTTCGACCACCCGGCCCTTGTGCATCACGATGACCTCGTCGCACATGCGCGAGATCACGCCCAGGTCGTGGCTGACATAGATCAGCGAGGTGTTGAAGCGCTGGCGCAGCGTGCGCACCAGCTCCAGCACCTGGACCTCGGTGGTCTTGTCCAGCGCCGTCGTGGGCTCGTCCAGCACCAGCAGGCCGGGATCGCCGGCCAGGGCGGCGGCGATCACCACGCGCTGGCGCTGGCCGCCCGACAGCTCGTGCGGAAAGCGCGTGCAAATGGCCACGGGGTCGGGCAGGTTGGTGGCCTCGAACAACTCCAGCGTGCGCCGGCGCGCCTCGTCGGCATCGCAGCCGCGCAGATGGCGCACGGCCTCGTCCACCTGGTCGCCGATGCGCATGTGGGGCGTCAGGGAGCTCAGGGGGTTTTGCGGCACGAAGGCGATCTGGCTGCCGCGCAGCCGGCGGCGGCCTGCCTCGTCCAGGCCCAGGATGTCCTGGCCGGCCACGCGCACCGCGCCGGCCGTGATCACGCCGCCCGCGCGGCAGTGGCCCAGCAGGGCGCGCGCCACGGTGGACTTGCCCGAGCCGCTTTCGCCCACGATGCCCAGGCTGGCGCCGGCCTGCACGGTGAATTCCACGCCGTGCACGGCAGCGGCCACGCTGCCGTCGGGACGGCGGTAGCCTATGTCCAGCCCCCGCACCTCCAGCAGTCCCGTGCGCGCGGCGCTGTCCTGGCGCCGCTTGAGCGGCGCAGATTCCGGATGTTTCATGACAGTCTCTTTCTTGTGGCTTTGCGTTGCGGCGTTCATGCGCCGTCCTGGCCGCGCGTGGCATCCAGGCCCAGGGCGCGGGCCAGGGCCTCGGCGCCGAAGTTCAGGCCCACGACCAGGGTGGCAATGAACAGGGCCGGTGCCAGCACCAGCAGGGGCGCGTAGGCCAGCTGGCTCACGCCCTCGGCCACCATCAGGCCCCAGTCGGGCGTGGGCGGGGAGATGCCCATGCCCAGGAAGGAAAGCGAGCTCAGCAGCAGGATGGCATGGGACATGCGGATGGCGAACTCCACATAGACCACGTCCAGCGTGTTGGGCAGCAGTTCGCGCACGATGATGGACAGCGTTCCCTCGCCGCGCAGCTGGGCCGCCCGGACATAGCCCAGGTGGACCTGGGTCAGGGCCTGGGCCCGCACGATGCGGATCACGCCGGGGAAATACACCATGCCGATGAGCACGATCAGCACCGGCAGCGATTCGCCGAAGCCGACGGCGAACAGGGCCACGAACAGGATGCCGGGCAGGGCCAGCTTGAGGTCGACGATGCGCATCATGATGTCGTCGAACAGGCCGCCCAGGTAGGCAGCGGTCACGCCCAGCACGCTGCCCACGGTGACCGCGACGACCACGCCGGTGAAGGCCGCCAGCAGGGCCGTGCGGCCGCCCCACAGCAGGCGCGACAGGTAGTCGCGCCCGAGCACGTCCGTGCCCAGCCAGAACTCGGCGCTGGGCGGCTCGGCCCGGCCGCCGTTGAGCGCCATGGGGTCGTAGGGCGCAAGCCATGGCGCGGCCAGGGCCAGGACCAGATGGATCAGCACGATCCCCAGGCCCAGCAGGGCGACGGGGCGCAGCAGCGCATGGTGGTTGATCTTGAGCATCATGGTGTCAGCGGCTCCGGGCGCGGGGATCGAGGGCGACGACGGCAAGGTCGGCGAGCAGGTTCATGGTGACGACGGCCAGGGCGGCCAGCAGGCTGACGGCCTGGACGATGGGCACTTCGCGCTTGTCCACGGCCTGCAGCAGGATCATTCCCAGGCCCGGGTAGCCGAACACCTTCTCGACCACCACGATGCCGCTGAGCAGGCCCGCGACATAGAGCGCGGCCGAGTTCAGCGCGGGAATCACCGAGGCCGGCAGGGCATGGCGCAGGATCAGGCGAAGCTCGCCCAGGCCGGTGAATCGCGCACGCTCCACGTAGTCGCTGGCCAGGGCCTCGATGAGGCCGGTGCGGATCAGCTGCACCAGGTGGGCGATGGAGCCGAAGACGATGGTGGCCACGGGCAGCACCGAGACCGCGAGCAGGGCCATGGGCGGTGCATCGGCAAAGGCCAGGATGACGGCGGGGAACAGCGGTATCCAGATGGCGAACACCAGGATGAGCAGATTGCCCGAGGCGAACTCCGGAATCGAGTAGCCGATGATGGCGCCCATGGAGGCCATGGTGTCGGGCAGCCGGCCGCGCCAGTAGGCGGCGACGATGCCCAGCAGCAAGGCCGTGGGAATGGCCACCAGGGCGGTCACGGCAGCCAGCAGCAGGGAGTTCTTCACGGGCTCGCGGATGATGTCCATCACGGGTGTGCCGCCGAGAATGGTCTTGCCGAAGTCGCCGCGCACGGCACCCGACAGCCATTGCGCGTAGCGCAGCGGTGCGGGCCTGTCCAGGCCCAGTTCATGGCGTTTGCGCGCCAGGTCCTCGGGATGCATCATCGCGATTTCGTCGGCCGTGAGGCTGACTTCCAGCGCGTCGCCGGGCAGGACCTCGGTGGCGAGAAACACCAGCAGCGAGGCGAGGAAGAGCGTCAGCGCATAAAGGCCTATGCGCCGCAGGAAGGTGGAGAGCATGGTGGGTCGCTCGCGGTGAAATTGAAGGGCCGTTCCGGCTCAGGATTTCCAGACTTCGTCGAAGCGCATCGACCAGAACTGCGGGTGGCTGCGCAGGCCCTGGACATTGGGCTTGTGGATGAGCAGATTGCCGCGCCCGCCCGCCGAGATGATGGGCACGTCGTCGCGCAGGATTTCCTGCATGCGCACATAGTTGGCGCGCCGCCTGTCGGCCGAGGGTTCGGCCAGCGAACGCCGGTACAGGGCCATGTACTCGTCGCAGCCGGGGCCGCTCCAGTAGCCGGCCTCGTTGTTGTCCGGCCGCAGCCGGTACAGGCTCACACCGGGATTGCGCGGCCCTGCGGGCGTGTAGGCAAAGCGGTGCTTGCGGGTTTTTTCGGCATCCTCCACGCGCCACTGGCGGTAGCCGTCGCTGGGCCGCTGCTCGATGGGCAGGGTGATGCCGGCTTCCTTCACGGACTCGGACAGCACCTGGAACACGCGCGGCACTTCGGGCCAGGTGGCAGCGAAGTAGAAGGTCGGCAACTTGATGCCGCCTGCATGGCCGGCCTCGGCCAGCAGGGCCCGGGCCCGGGCGACGTCGCGCGGACGCTGCAGCGCGAGAAAGGAGGCGTTGGCCGGTGTCAGGTGGGAGTCGTTGCCGACCCAGCCTGCCTTTTTGCCGTAGACGATGCGGATGATCTTTTCGCGGTCTATGGCCAGCGCCAGGGCCTGGCGCACGCGCTTGTCGTTGAGCGGCGAGCCCTCGTGCTTGGGCAGCACCATCAGCGCCTGGTCGCCGCTGTTGGACAGGCTGTAGCGCAGGTCGGGTGTGCGCTCCAGGTCGGGAAGCAGGCCGGGGTCCACGCCGACCACGGCATCGAACAATCCGCCGCGAAAGCCGTTGAGCGCGCCTTCCATGCGGCCCGGCGAGCTGACGACTTCGAGCCGGTCCAGATAGGGATAGCCCTGGCGCCAGTATTTCTCGTTGCGCTCCAGGATGATGCGCCGCTTGGGGTCGATGCTGACGATCCTGAACGGGCCCGTGCCCACGCCCGCCAGACCGATCTTTTCCTTGTCGGCGGCCGGCATGATCATCAGGTGGTATTCGGCCAGCACATAGGGGAACTCGCTGTTGGGCGCATCCAGGGTCATGCGCACCTTCTTGCCCACCTTCTCCACCTGGACGATCTGGCGCGCATAGCCGGTCGATGTCTGGTGGAAGCGGTACGAGGAGACCACGTCGTCGGCCGTCATCTCGCGGCCGTCGTGAAAGAGCACCCCCTCGCGCAGCGTGATGTCCCAGACCCTGAGGTCGTCGCTGGGCTCCCAGGCCGTGGCCAGCTCGGGCTGCACCTCCAGGTTCTCGTCCACCCAGGCCAGCGCGTTGTAGGCGCTGCGGTTGTTCAGGTCCAGCCAGTGCTGCGGATGGCGGCCGTTGCGCGCATCGCCCATGCGGTTGTTGGGGTAGGTGCTGGTGTAGACCAGGCTGCCGCCACGCCGGGGCTGGGCGGCCTGGGCCGTGCCGGGCCACAGCAGTTCGGACAGGGCCAGGGCCGAACCGGCGCCGGCACCCATCAGCAGTTGCCGGCGCAGGGCGCTCACCGGTGCCGTCTCCAAGGTGTTCATCGGGGTCTCCTTTGTGGGTATGTGCGCTGTGCGCGCACTTTCTTTTTTGGGGGCGGCCCCATTCTCAGGCCGACCAGGCTGCGGCGCGGTGCCGGCGCCCCGCCGGCACCGTGGCCCTCACCAGGGTAGGGTGAAGGTCTTGCAGTTGGTGAAGGACTTGATCGCTTCCTGAACGCCTTCCTTGTAGCCCAGGCCCGAATCCTTGATGCCGCCGAAAGGCGTCAGTTCGATGCGGTAGCCGGGGACTTCCCAGAGGTTGACGGTGCCGACCTTGAGCTCCTTGGCAAAGCGCGTCACGTCGTCGGTGCGGTTGGTGCAAATGCCCGAGGACAGGCCGAAGGCCGTGCCGTTGGACAGGGCGATGGCCTCGTCGATGCTGGCAAAGGTCAGGATGGGGGATACGGGGCCGAAGGTCTCCTCGCGCACCACGGTCATCTCGGGCCGCACGCGGTCCAGCACGGTGGGCGAGTACAGTGCGCCCTCGCGCTGGTTGCCCGCCAGCAGGCGCGCGCCCTGGGCCACGGCCTCGTCCACCACCTGCTGGAAGCGCCGTGCCGCCGCCGCGTCGATCACCGTGCCCATGTCGTTGGCCTTGTCCATGGGGTCGCCCCATTTCCAGGCCCGGGTCTTGGCGACCACGCGCTCGGTGAAGGCGGCGGCCACCTTCTCGTGCACCAGCATGCGCTTGACGGCCGTGCAGCGCTGGCCCGAGTTCTTGTACGAGCCCTGGACGGCCAGGTCGCTGGCGCGGTCCAGGTCGGCGTCGTCCATCACGATCAGGGGGTCGTTGCCGCCCAGCTCCAGCACCACGCGGCGGTAGCCGGCCTTGGCCGCGATGTACTTGCCTATCTCCACCCCGCCGGTGAAGGTGATCAGGTCCACGCGCGGGTTGGTCAGCAGCTCGTCTGCGATCTCGCGCGGGTCGCCGGTGATGACCTGCAGCATCTGGGGCGGCAGGCCTGCCTCGTACAGCAGGTCGGCGAAGTACAGGGCCGACAGCGGTACCTTCTCCGAGGGCTTGAGCACCATGCGGTTGTTGGTGGCCACCGAGGGAACGACCTTGTGCGCCACCTGGTTCATGGGGTGGTTGAAGGGGGTGATGGCCGTGATCACACCCAGCAAAGGCTCGCGCGTGGTGATGACCTTGCGGCTTTTGCCATGGGGCGTGAGGTCGCAGGAGAAGACCTGGCCGTCATCGCGCAGCGCCTCGTTGGCGCCGAAGTTCAGCACGTCGGCCACACGGCCGATTTCGTAGATGCTGTCCTTCTTGGACAGGCCCGATTCGCTGGTGATCAGCGTGGAGGCCTCCTCGGTGCGTTCGCGCAGCAGGGCCGCGGCGCGGTTGAGGATGGCCGAGCGCTCGTAGCGCGACAGCCGGGGCACGTAGGCATGCGCGATCTCGTAGGCACGGCGCACGTCCTCCAGGCTGGCCATGGCCACCGTGCCCACGCGTTCGCCGCTGTAGGGGCTGCGTACGTCCATGCTGCGCGCGGTGCGGACCTTGTCGCCGCCGATGCGCAGCGCCTCGGCGCGGAAATCCTGGCTTTCGAGAACGGCGCTCATGCGGCCTCCTTGTGTGCGGTAGCAATGAAATTGCGGCCCCGGGCGCCCGTCAGCGCATGGGCCACCATCTGGCTGGCCTCTTCGTCGGCCACGCCGTAGTCGGCAAAGCGCGTGCGCACGCCCAGGCTTTCGATGAAGGCGGACAGGCGCTGGGGCGCCTGTGCCAGCGGGCCCAGGGCCTGTTCGAGCACGGCGTCGCGGGCCGGGTCCTGGCCCAGGGCCCGCTGCAGCACCATGGGCAGCGGGAAGGAGCAGGCGATGCCATGGGGCAGGCCGTAACGCAGCGTCATCTCGTAGGAGATGGAGTGCGCCAGGGCCGTGCGGGTGTTGGAGAAAGCCATGCCGGCCTTGAGCGCGGCCAGGGCCATGCGGCCGCGCAGGTCCACGTCATTCAGGTTCTGCATCAGGCGCGGCAGGGTGTCGAAGATCTCGCGCACGGCGGCCACGGCAAAGGTGTCCGAGACCGCATTGGAATTGACATTCCAGATCGACTCCAGCGCGTGGGACAAGGCATCGAGTCCGCTTTGCAGCGTGACCGAGGCCGGCAGCGATAGCATGAGCTGCGGGTCGACGATGGCCACGCTGGGCCAGGTTTCGCGCAGGTGCAGCGAGTACTTCTTTTGCGCGTTGCGGTCCCAGATCGTGGCCCAGGGCGTGACTTCGCTGCCCGTGCCCGCCGTGGTCGGCACGGCGATCAGGGTCTTGAGGCGCGCCGGTGCGAAGGGCCGGCCCGCGACCAGGGCGGCCACCAGGTCCTGGAAGCGGCCGCTTTCCGTGCCCACCATCAAGGCCTTGGCCGTATCGATGGAGCTGCCGCCGCCCACGGCGATCAGCACCTCGGCGGCCTGCGGGTCGCTCCAGAACTGTTCATACAGAGGCTGCAGCTCGGCCACGTCGGGGTTGGGCAGGACGGAGTCGATCACGCCGACCAGGCTGTCGCCCAGCAGCTGGCGCAGGCGATCGACCAGGCCGATCTGGCGGGCTTCCGGGAAGGTCACGACGACGGCCTTGCGGCCGGCCAGCAGCCGGGGCAGGGACGACAGGGCGCCTGCGCCGTACACGCTGTGCACGGGGTTGAAGAATTCGTGGGGCATGGCGGGTTTCAGATCGTGGCGGTTTCGGCTTGCAGGGCGGGCGTGGCCGTGGCGGCGTCGGTGTGGTTGAGCGCCAGGTCGAAGACATCGAAGTTGCGCAGGCGCCGGTGCGGGTCCACGCCGTGCAGGGGGCGGTTGAACAGCAGGGGCACCTTCTGTTCGGAAATGCCGCCATGCGAACGCAGGGGCACGGTCAGCCCGCTGAGGTCGTGGCGTGCGGCGCTGGTGCCCAGCACGGTCAGGTGGTCGGCCACGACGATGAGGTCGCCGATGCGGTCACCGGCCAGCTCGAAGCGGCGCACGGCCTCGTCGCGTGTCAGCACCTGCTCCACGCCGGGCAGGGCCTGCAGCGCGCCACGCACCTGATCCAGGGGCGCGCCATGGGCATACACGGTGGCGAAGGAACCCAGTGCGCCGTGGTGCACCACATAGGGATCGGTGATGGGCAGGATGACGCGGCAACTGCCCTGGCCCAGTTGGGCGTCGAGCTCCTGCTGCAGGTAGAGCACGCGCGGCTTGCCGGCGGCGTCGGTCTTGGGGCTCATGCCATGGTCGGCGGTCAGGCCGATCACGGCGCCCAGGGCATCCAGGCGCGCCAGGTAGCCGTCCATCATGGCGTAGAAGGCATTGGCCTCCGGTGTGCCCGGCGCGCACTTGTGCTGCACGTAGTCCGTGGTGGACAGGTACATGAGGTCGGGCTGGCGTGTCTCCAGCAGCCGCACGCCGGCGGCGAAGACGAACTCGCTCAGATCGGCGCTGTAGACCGAGGGCACGGGCTTGCCGACCAGCCGGAGCACGTTGTCTATGCCGCATTCGGCCACCGTGGCCTGGTCGGCCTTTTCGGCCGAGAAGCAGATGCCCTTGAGGCCGTGGCCGAGCAGGGTGCGCAGCTTGTCCTTGGCCGTCACGGCGGCCACCAGGGCGCCGGCATTGGCGAAGGCCGACAGCAGGGTGGGTGCACGCAGGTACTCGGGGCCGTTCATCATGACCTCCTTGTCGGCGGCCTGGTCATAGAAGAAGTTGCCGCAGATGCCGTGCACCGAAGGCGGAACGCCCGTGACGATGGAGACGTTGTTGGGGTTGGTGAAGCTGGGGATGACGCAGTCGCCCAGCAGGCTGCTGCCCTTTTCCAGCATGCGCTGGAGATAGGGTGCGACGCCGGCCTGTATGGCCTGGGTGATGTAGTCGGGCTCGCAGCCGTCGACGCAGACCACCACCACGGGCTTGTGGGGCTTGGCATAGCGTCGTCCGTTGGCCTGGACGGTATGGGTTGGCAGTGTCATTCATGGCTCCTTGTGAATTCGCGCGGGAGGCCGTCCGGCGGCCTGATGGCGCCCTGGCGTCCTGTCATGGATGGACTGTCCTCCGGATCAAGCTATTGATCAAATTCAAGTTTTTTGACTCATGTATTGAGCCAATCTATAGTTGTGCAGGGAATTCACGGAGAGCCTTTTCATGCGCCTGACACAATTGCGGTCCTTCCATGCCGTGGCCAGCACGGGCAGCTTCACCGCCGCAGCCCAGAGCCTGCACGTGAGCCAGCCCACGGTCACCACCCAGGTCGCCCAGCTGGAGGACTTGTACAAGGTGGAGCTGTTCCACCGCACGGGTCGCCGGGTGCTGCCCACCGAGATGGGCGAGCGGCTGTGGCATTTGTCGCGCCAGATCTTCAGCCTGGAAGGCGAGGCGCTGCAGCTGCTGCGCGAATCGGGCGAGCTGCGCACCGGCCACTTGCGCGTGGCCGCGGTGGGACCGGCCCAGGTGACCGCCATGCTGGCGGCCTTCCACCAGCGCTATCCGGGCATCAGGGTTTCGGTCAGCACGGGTAATTCACAGGACGTCCTGGACCGCCTGACCGACTACAGCGCCGATGTGGGCGTGCTGGCCCAGGTGGCGCACGACCGGCGCTTCGTATCCGTGCCCTTCAGCGACCATCCCGTGGTCATCTTCTGCTCCAGCGAACACCGCTTCGCCAGGCGCCGCCGCATACGCATCGCCGAGCTGGCCGGTGAGCGTCTGATCCTGCGCGAGCAGGGCTCGACCACGCGCCGGGCCCTGGAGATGGCGCTGCGCCAGGCCGGCGTGGAGCCGGGCGGGGTGATGGAGGTGGGCAGCCGCGAAATCATCCGCGAGGCCGTGGCCCAGAACCTGGGCGTGGCGGCCGTGTCCGAAGTCGAGTTCGTGCCGGGGCCGGGGCTGCATGCCGTGCAGCTGAGCGACGCCCAGGTCCGCACCTATGTGCACGTGGTCTGCCTGGCAGAGCGGCAGGACATGCGCATCGTCCAGGCCTTCTTCGAGGTCATCGGCAAGCAGGTCTGAGTCCGTTGCGCGCGCCGGCCTGCAACCTGCTCAGAGGCTGGCCTGGGCCATGCGCCGGGACAGGGCCTGGGCGGTTTCGCGGCGCTCGCTGTAGCGGTCCACCAGATAGGGCGATGCGTCGCGGGTGAGCCAGGTGAATTTCACCAGTTCCTCCATCACATCGACCACGCGTTCGTAGTAGGGCGACGGTTTCATCCGTCCCGCCTCGTCGAATTCCTGGTAGGCCTTGGCCACGGAAGATTGGTTGGGGATGGTGAGCATGCGCATCCAGCGCCCCAGCACGCGCATCTGGTTGACGGCATTGAAGGACTGGGAGCCGCCGCTGACCTGCATCACGGCCAGGGCCTTGCCCTGGGTGGGGCGCAGGGCGCCGACTTCCAGCGGAATCCAGTCGATCTGGGCCTTGAGGATGCTGGACAGTGCGCCATGGCGCTCGGGCGAGCACCACACCATGGCTTCGCTCCACTGGGCCAGCTGGCGCAGTTCACGCACCTTCGGGTGGTCGTCCGGCGCCCCGTCGGGCTGGGGCAGGCCGCGGGGATCGAAGATGCGTGTGTGGGCCCCCTGGGCCTGCAGCAGCCGTGCGGCCTCTTCGGTGAGCAGGCGGCTGTAGGAGCGCTCGCGCACCGAGCCGTACAGCAGCAGCACGCGGGGTGGGTGGGTGGCGCGCTGCTCCGGCCACAGCCTCGCGCGGTCCGGCGGCTGGAAGGCGGCCGCGTCCAGGTGGGGCAGGTCGGGCCAAGCCACGCGCCGGCCCTGGCCATCGACCACGGGTTCGCCGTCTTCCTTGCTGAATGCGGCGCGCTGCGGCAGCGGCAGGATGTCCAGGACCCGTTCCGAAGGCCGGCACAGCCGCGTGCCCCAGGGAGTGGCGACGATGGGCCGGTTGATGAGCAGGGGATGGCGCAGCATGAAGTCCAGCAGCTGGTCGTCGCTCCAGTGCGCATCGTCCAGCCCCAGCTCGTCATGGGGCGTGCCCTTGCGGCGCAGCAGCTCGCGCGGCGACAGGCCCATGGCGTCGATCAGGGCCCTGAGCGTGGCGCGGTCGGGCGGGTTCTTCAGGTATTCGACGATGCGGGGCTCCACGCCCGCGTTGCGGATCATGGCCAGGGTGTTGCGCGAGGTGGGGCAGTCGGGGTTGTGGTAGATGGTGGTGTGCTGCATGAAGCCTCCTGAAAAATCCGCTATCCCGCGGCCAGGCGCAGGGCCAGGGCGGCGAGCGTGGCCGCGAGCACGGGCAGGGTCAGCACCAGGCCGACGCGAAAGTAGTGGCCCCAGGCAATGGCCATGCCCTTGCGCGAGAGCACGTGCAGCCACAACAGGGTGGCCAGGCTGCCGATGGGCGTGATCTTGGGACCCAGGTCGCAGCCGATGATGTTGGCGTAGACCATGGCCTCGCGCACCAGGCCCGTGGCCGAGGATTGCTCGATGGACAGGGCGCCGACCAGCACGGTCGGCATGTTGTTCATCACCGAGGACAGGCCGGCCGCGATCAGGCCCGTGCCCAGGGCAGCGCTCCACAGGCCGCCCGCGGCCAGGCGGTCCAGTACGGAAGCCAGCAGGGACGTCAGCCCGGCATTGCGCAGTCCGTAGACCACCAGATACATGCCCAGCGAGAACAGCACGATCTGCCACGGCGCGTTCGCGATCAGCCGGCGCGTGGCGATGGCAGGGCTGCGGGCGGCCACGGCCAACAGCGCCAGGGCGCAGGCGGCAGCCACGGCGCCGACGGGCAAGCCCAGGGGTTCGGCCGCGAAGAAGCCGGCCAGCAGCAGGGCCAGCACGACCCAGCCTGCGCGGAAGGTGGCGTGGTCGCGGATGGCCAGGGCCGGCGGCTTGAGCGCTGCGAGCTCGTAGCGGACCGGCAGGTCACGGCGGTACAGCAGCAAGAGCATGGCCAGGCTGGCCGCCACCGACACCAGGTTCACCGGCAGCATGACCGAGGCGTAGCGCGCAAAGCCTATGCCGAAGAAATCGGCCGAGACAATATTGACCAGGTTGGACACCACCAGGGGCAGGCTGGCCGTGTCGGCGATGAAGCCTGCCGCCATGACGAAAGCCAGGGTGGTGGCCGGCGCGCAGCCCAGGGCCGCCAGCATGGCCATGACGATGGGTGTCAGGATCAGGGCCGCGCCGTCGTTGGCGAACACGGCGGCCACGGCCGCGCCCAGCAGCACGATGTAGGCGAACAGGCGCCTGCCGTTGCCTCCGCCCCAGCGCGCCACATGCAGGGCCGTCCATTCGAAGAAGCCGGCCTCGTCCAGCACCAGGCTGATGAGGATGACGGCCACAAAGGTGGCCGTGGCATTCCAGACGATGGACCAGACCACGGCGATGTCCGCGACCTGGACCACGCCCAGCGCCAGGGCGGCAGCGGCCCCCAGGCCCGCGCTCCAGCCGATGCCCAGGCCACGCGGCTGCCAGATGACCAGGACCAGGGTGGCGATGAAGATGAGGGCGGCAGTCAGCATGGGTGGGGACGGGATGGGTGGCCGTGCGCGGCGGGTCCGCGGGGGGCCACGGGATGCGGGTGTCAGCAGCAGCTGGCCTTGGCCGGCGCTACGGCGCAGTCCGCGCCCTGGCAGCAGTTTTCGGTGAGGTAGGCCATCAGGCCGTCCATCTGTTCGAAGGACGCGCGGTAGATCAGATGGCGGCTGGAGCGTTCCTGTGTGACCAGGCCTGCGCGGCTGAGCTCCTTGAGGTGAAAGGACAGCGTGGTGTTGGCCGTCTCCAGGGCCTGCGACATCACGCCCGGCGTCAGTCCCTGCGGACCTGCGACGACCAGGGCGCGGAAGATGCGCAGGCGCAGCGGATGGGCCAGGGCGGCCAGGGCGTCGACGGCTTGTGCTTCGTTCATGCGGACGATTATGCAATATTTCAATAAATATGGAAATATCGATGCATCGAGATGCGCAGCGGACAGCGGTGCGCGCTCCGGCGCGCGACAATGCCTGGCCGCACCACCGCCAGCTTTGTGGCGCGGCCCCGTTCCAACCCTGGGCAGCTGGCGGCCCGCCGACAGAGGATGGAGATGGGCATGAATGTGGGCAAGACAGCCGTGGTCACCGGAGGCGGCACGGGCATTGGCAAGGCCGTGGCGCTGGCGCTGGCCGCAGCGGGCTACCAGGTGATGCTGGCCGGGCGCCGGCAGGCGCTGCTGGACGAGGTGGTGGCCGAGGCGCGCCAGCGCCTGGACACCGGCGACCGCGTGCAGGCGCTGGCCACCGATGTGTGCGATCCCGTGGCCGTGGAGCGGCTGTTCGCGCACACCGTGCAGCGCTTCGGGCGCGTGGACCTGCTGTTCAACAACGCCGGCCGCGGCAACCCCCCGGGCTCCTTCCTGGACTGGACGCCCGCACAGTGGCGCGAGGTGGTGGACGTCAACCTCAACGGCATGTTCTATTGCCTGCAGCAGGCCTTTCGCACCATGCGCGACCAGTCGCCGCGGGGCGGTCGCATCATCAACAACGGCTCGATCTCGGCGCATGCACCGCGCCCCAACTCCATGGCCTACACGGCGACCAAGCATGCGGTCATGGGACTGACCAAGACGGCCGCTCTCGATGGCCGCGCCTGGGACATCGCCGTGGGCCAGATCGACATCGGCAATGCCATGACCGATCTGGCCGCGCGCATGGCCCGGGGCGTGCCCCAGGCCCATGGCGAGATCGCGGTGGAACCCACCATCGATGTGGACGTGGTCGGTCAGTCGGTGCTGTACATGGCCAGCCTGCCGCTGGAGGCCAATGTGCTGTTCCACACCGTGATGGCGACCAAGATGCCTTTCGTGGGCCGGGGCTGATCTATGCGGGGCGCCGCCCCGCCGTTTCCGAGGGGCGTTCGCCGAAGCGGCCGCGGTACTGGGCCGCGAAATGGCCCAGATGCAGAAAGCCGTACCGGTGCGCGACCTCGCGCACGCTGGCGCCCGCGCCGGCCTGCAGCTCGGCGCGCGCCCGGTCCAGGCGCAGCTGGCGCAGGAACTCCATGGGCCCCAGGCCTGCATGCTGGCGGAAAGCGGTCTGCAGGCTGCGCGCGCTGCAGCCGGCCTCGCGGCACAGATCGGCCAGCGACAGGGGCTGATCGGCATGGGCCTGCATGTATTCCTGGGCACGTCGCACGCCGCGTGGCAACAGGCTGCGCCTGCCATCGCCGGCCAGGGCCGGGCTGTGGCTGTGGGCCGCCGTCATCAGCAGGGTGGACACCAGGTATTCCTCGGCATGCCGGGCCAGGGCGTCCCTGGCCTGCAGGTCGTTGCCGGCGTCCAGGGTATGGCGCAGGTAGTCGATGAAGTGCACCAGGGGGGCCAGGGCCGGCTGGTCCAGGGGCACGCCCAGCGCGAAGACCAGGGGCGGCCCCACGGGGGCCTGCAGCAGCGACTCCAGGCGCGAGAGCAGGGCCGCGCGTGCCACGCGCACGATGAGGTGGGGGCTGTCGTCGGCCCAGCGCATGGACAGCGGCTCGGTGGGCGAGGGCAGGGAGGCCAGGCGGGCCGAGGCCTGTACCTGCTGGCTGCCGCAGCGGATGTCGGCACCGCCGCGCAACGGAATCTGCAGCAGGAAGAAGTCCCGCAGATAGCCGGGCTCGATGTGCACGCCGGGGCCGTACTGCACGTAGTTGAGGCTGACGTCGCGAAACAGCCGGGCGCTGTGGTGGCAGGCATCGAGTTCGGCGCGGGGTCGCAGCAGGCCCAGGCCGTGCGGACAGAAGACGCGGGCCACGCTTTCGCGGGCCTCGTCCATGTCGTGGCTTTCGAAAAGCCGGTAGCGCTGCAGCGGCAGCGGTGTGTGCACGGCGGTGGGCATAGCAGGGCAGACGCTAGCAAAAAGCCCCGGCAGCCACAATTCGGAGCAATCCCGGCCCCGCAAAAGCTGCGCGCCAGGGACAGGGCCTGCGTTTGCCGGACAGGTGTGCGCGAAGGCGCTGCCTAAGCTGTGTTTCCACAGGCCAGCCCGGCCTGCGAACCACACTCGGGGAGAGCAAGCCCATGTTCCAGGGACTCGAAGGCAGGAGCGCCATCGTCACCGGCGGCGCCACATTGATAGGCGCGGGCGTGGTGCGCGCCATGCACGCGGCGGGCGTGAAGGTCACCATAGCCGACATCGACGAAGCCGGTGGCCAGGCCCTGGCCGACAGCCTGGGCCACGGCGCCCGCTTCGTGCGCACCGACATCACCGACGACGGCCAGGTCCGCGCCTGCGTGGCCATGGCGGCCGAGCGCCACGGCGGAGTGCATTTCCTGGTCAACCTGGCCTGCTCCTACCTGGACCAGGGCTTTGCCTCGCCGCGCGCCGACTGGCTGGCCGCCTTCAATGTGAACGTGGCCAGCGCCGTGGCCATGCTGCAGGCCGTTCACCCGCACATGGTGGCGGCCGGGGGAGGGGCCGTGGTCAACTTCACCAGCATCTCGGCCCACGTGGCGCAGACCGGGCGCTGGCTGTACCCCGTGGGAAAGGCCGCCATGGCGCAGCTGACACGCAGCATGGCCATGGACATGGCGGCCGACGGCATCCGTGTCAACAGCGTGTCGCCGGGCTGGACCTGGTCGGCGGTGATGGACCGGCTCAGCGGCGGCGACCGCGCCAGGACCGACCGCGTGGCCGCACCCTTTCACCTGCTGGGGCGCGTGGGCGATCCCTGGGAGGTGGCCCAGGTCGTGCTGTTCCTGTGCTCGGAGCATGCCAGCTTCGTCACGGGCGCCGATTACGCGGTGGATGGCGGCTACGGGGCCATGGGCCCGGAGCGCGCTGTCGCCGCCATTCCCCAACTGATGGAATAGCCCCGCGCACAGCGCAAAGGAGACCACCATGCAACGCATTGCCATCGTCGGCGCCGGCCAGTCGGGCCTGCAACTGGGCCTGGGCCTGCTGGCCGCGGGCCACGAGGTCACGCTGTACAGCAACCGCACGGCGCAGGACATTGCCCGGGGCCGGGTCATGTCCAGCCAGTGCATGTTCCACAGTGCGCTGCAGATCGAGCGCGACCTGGGCCTGGACCTGTGGGGGAAGGAATGCCCCTGGGTCGAAGGCATCGGTCTGGCCGTGCCCCAGGCGGATGGCGGCGGTGAGCGGGCCGTGGACTGGGTGGCGCGCCTGAACGCCGGTGCCCAGTCGGTGGACCAGCGCCTGAAGATTCCCGCCTGGATGGACATGTTTGAGCGCCGCGGTGGCGAGCTGGTGCTGCAGGACGTGGGCGTCGAGGAACTGGAGGCCTGCGCGCTCCGCCACGACCTGACCGTGGTGGCCAGCGGCAAGGGCGAGATCTCGCGGCTGTTCGAGCGCGACGCGCGCAAGTCCCGCTTCGACCAGCCCCAGCGCGCCCTGGCGCTGACCTATGTGCGGGGCATGGCGCCGCGCCAGCCGCATTCCGCCGTGTGCTTCAACCTGATTCCCGGCGTGGGCGAGTATTTCGCCTTTCCGGCGCTGACCACCACGGGCCCTTGCGAGATCATGGTCTTCGAAGGGCTGCCCGGCGGCCCCATGGACTGCTGGGCCGATGTGGACACGCCCGCCATGCACCTGGAGCGCAGCCGCTGGATCCTGGAGCGCTTCGTGCCCTGGGAGGCAGGGCGCTGCAGGCACATCGAGCTGACCGACGACAACGGCATCCTGGCGGGCCGCTTCGCGCCCACGGTGCGCAAGCCCGTGGCCACCCTGCCTTCGGGGCGCAAGGTCCTGGGCATGGGGGATGTGGTGGTGCTCAACGATCCGATCACGGGCCAGGGTTCGAACAATGCAGCCAAGTGCGCCCACAGCTATCTGCAAAGCATCGTGGCGCGCGCGGGTTCGGCCTTCGACGCGCCCTGGATGCAGCAGACCTTCGACCGTTACTGGTTCGGCTATGCCCAGTGGGTCACGCAGTGGACGAACATGCTGCTGGCGCCGCCGCCGCCCCATGTACTGCAGCTGCTGGCCAGCGCGGGCAGCGTGCCGCCGCTGGCCAGCGCCTTTGCCAACGGCTTCGACGATCCCCGCACCTTTTTCCCGTGGTTCACGGACCCGGACGAGGCCCGGCATTACATCGAAAGCTGCGCCGCCGTCGCGGCCTGAGCGGGAGCACGCCATGCAGCAAGCCACGACCTCGCCCGCCGGCCTGGACCGGCGCGACCTGCGCCGGGCGCTGGGGCGGTTCGCCACCGGCGTCACCGTCATCACCACGCGTGCCGGCGATGGCCGGCGCGTGGGCATGACGGCCAATTCGTTCTCGTCGGTATCGCTGGACCCGCCCCTGGTGCTGTGGAGCCTGTCGCGCCAGGCGCCCAGCGCGGCGGATTTCACGGGCGCCAGCCACTTCGCCATCCATGTGCTGGCCGCGCACCAGCACCATTTGTCGCGGCGTTTCGCCACGCCCCAGGCCGACAAGTTCGGCGGCCTGGACTGCTGCGAGGGCGTGGCCGGTCTGCCCCTGATCGATGGCGTCATCGCGCGCTTCGTATGCCGCAACCTTCGGCAGTACGACGGTGGCGACCACCTGATCTTCATCGGCGAGGTCGAGTGCTACGAGCGCTTCGACGGAGAACCCCTGGTGTTCCACTCGGGCTACTATCAGCTCACCCACCGGCATCCCGAATGCCTGGCATGAAGACATCCATCCCCCACCTTGAACCGGAGAGACATCCCATGCAGCCCCAAGATCCCAAGGCCGGCAGCCACGTTCGCATCCAGGCCGGCGACGGCAGCGGCAGCTTCAACGCCTATCTGGCCGTGCCGCGCTCGGGCAAGGGCCCGGGCCTGGTGCTGGCCCAGGAAATCTTCGGCGTCAACGCGACCATGCGCGAGGTGGCCGACTATTACGCCGAGGAAGGCTATGTGGTCCTGGTGCCCGACCTGTTTTGGCGCCAGCAGCCCGATGTGGAACTGGGCTATACGCCCGAGGACTGGCAGCAGGCCTTCGCCTTCTACAAGGGCTTTGACGAAGCGCGCGGCGTGCAGGACATCCAGGCCTGCATCACCGCGCTGCGCCAGCGGCCCGAGGTGGAGGATGGCAAGGTGGGCGTGCTGGGCTTTTGCCTGGGCGGCAAGCTGGCCTATCTGGCGGCCTGCCGCACGGACGCCGATGCCGCCGTGGGCTACTACGGCGTGGGCATCGACACCGCGCTGGACGAGGCCGACCGCATCGGCTGCCGCCTGACCCTGCATGTGGCCGAACTGGACGGCTTTTGTCCGCCCGAGGCCCGCGAGCGCATCGTGCAGTCCCTGCGCGGGCGGCCCGGCGTGCAGGTGCATGTCTACCCCGGAGTGGACCATGCCTTCGCGCGCAAGGGCGGCGAGCATTTCCACCGTGCCTCGGCACTGATGGCGCATGAGCGCAGCATCGCCACGCTCAAGGCCGCCATGGGGCCGCATTTCGACCTGGCCGCGCTGTGGGACCGGCATTGCGAATACGAGTTCGCCACGCGCAACGTGGACGACACCATGGCCACCATGGTGGCCGAGCCCTATGTGAACCACATACCGACCATGACGGGCGGCGTGGGCTTCAGGAACCTGCACGCCTTCTATACGAACCACTTCGTCAACAGCAATCCGCCCGACACGTCGCTCACGCCGATCTCGCGCACCGTGGGCGCCACCCAGGTGGTGGACGAGCTGCTGTTCTGCTTCACGCACACCACCGAGATCCCGTGGATGCTGCCCGGCGTCGCGCCCACGGGCCGGCGCGTGGAGATACCGCTGCTGGCCGTGGTCAAGTTCCGCGGCGACAAGCTCTACCACGAGCACATCTACTGGGACCAGGCCAGCGTCCTGGTCCAGGTGGGTCTGCTGGACCCGGCGCTGCTGCCGGTGGCGGGGGTGGAGACGGCGCGCAAACTGCTGGACGAGACACTGCCTTCCAACACCTTGATGGCGCGCTGACGCCATCCAGGACCAGGCCAGGCGGGGCCGGTGGTCCCTCGGGTTGTCACTAATGTTGATAAGTCAACATTAAGCGAGGATGGCGGCGATCCACTTCCATTGCCGCCGCGCCATGCCTTCCACCCGCAGACCTGCCACCAACTCCAGCGGCGACCGCGCCGAGACCCCGGTGTGCAGCCGCACGCTGGCGCTCGAGCAGTTCCTGACCTTTCGCCTGGGCGCGCTGTCCAATGCCCTGCAGACCCGGGTGACGCGCCACTACATCGCGCCGGCCTCGCCCGTGGGGCTGACGGAATGGCGGCTGATGGGGCAGATCCAGCGCCATGGCGAGCTGCATGCCAGCGCGCTGTCGCGCCTGAGTCTGATGGACAAGGCACAGATCAGCCGGGCCCTGCAGCCGCTGATCGACCGCGGCTGGGTGCTCAGCCGCGCCGACCCCATGCATGCCCGGCGCCAGCTGCTGCAGCTCAGCGCCTCGGGCCAGGCCGTTTTCGACACCGTGCTGGCCCGCGCCAGGCCCTACCAGGCGGCGCTGCTGAATGCGCTGACCCGTGAGGAGCGCGCCATGCTGGACCGCATCCTGGACAAGCTCGACGGAGCCTCCCTGGCCCTGGACAACGGCCTGGAGTCCGGGCCCGCCGCATCGCCTTCCCCCACTGCCCACGATGAACTGCCATGAGTCCCACGCACCCTGCCATGCATCCCGACGAACGTGCCGCCCGCATCGAACTGGCCGCCTGCTACCGTGTCTTTGCCATGCTGGGCTGGGACGAGCTGATCTACAACCACATCACCGTGCGCCTGCCCGACAGCGTGACCGGCGGTGAAAAGCAGTTCCTGATCAACCCCTTCGGCCTGCACTACGAAGAGGTCACGGCCAGCAATCTGGTGCGCATCAACCTGCGCGGCGAGGTGCTGGACGGATCGCCCCATCCGGTCAACCCGGCCGGCTTCGTGGTGCACGCCGCCATCCATGACGGACTGCCCGGCGCGCACTGCGTGATGCACACGCACACCACGTCGGGCATGGGTGTGGCCTGCCTGGAGCAGGGCCTGTCGCAAAGCAATTTCTACAGTGCCCAGCTCCATGGCATGGTGGCGTACCACGACTTCGAGGGCATCACCATCCATGCCGACGAAGGGCCACGCCTGCTGGCCAGCATAGGCCGCCGCAAGGCCGTGATCCTGCGCAACCATGGCCTGCTGAGCTGGGGCAGCGACCTGCCCCAGGCCTTTGTCGTGCTCTGGACGCTGCAGCGTGCCTGCGATGTGCAGATGGCCACCCTGTCCATGGGGGCTCCACGCATGGTGGCCGAGGCCATGGCACAGCGCTGCCACGCCGATTCTCTGACCTTCAATGACGGACATGGCGGCGCCCGCGATGTCTTCGACCACCTGGTGCGCCGCGTGAACCGGCGCGACCCCGGCTACCTTGACCTCTGAACAGGCCCTGCCCATGACCCCTGCAATTACGGATACGCGTTTCGACAAGGCCTGCATCTTCGGCGCAGGCGCCATCGGCGGATGGCTGGGCGCGGCCCTGGCGCGCGCCGGCTGCCAACTGGGCGCCGTGGCGCGCGGGCCGGCACTGCAGGCACTGCGCGACCAGGGCCTGACTCTGGTGCATGGCGAGCAGCGCGAGCACTTCGCGCTGCGGGCCGAGTCCGACCCCGCGGCGCTGGGCGTGCAAGACCTGGTCGTCATCTCGGTCAAGGCGCCGGGCCTGCCCGATGTGGCCGAGCGCATCGCGCCGCTGATCGGTCCGCAGACCGTGGTGCTCACGGCCATGAATGGTGTGCCCTGGTGGTTTCTGCAGGGCGGTGTGGATGCCGGTGTGCGCGGCCGCCAGCTGCATGCCGTGGACCCCGCTGGCCGCATTGCGCGCGCCATCCCCGAACGCCAGGTGCTGGGCTCGGTGGTGCATGCCAGCTGCTCGCTCGATGCGTCCGGCGTGGTGCGCCGCCACTTCGGCAACGGCATCATCCTCGGCGAGCCCCTGGCCGAGGCCGGGCTGCCGCCTTCGCCTCGCCTTCAGGCCCTGGCCGATCTGCTGGTGCGCGGCGGCCTGGAGGCCCGGGTCTCGGACTGCATCCAGCGTGATGCCTGGTACAAGCTCTGGGGCAACATGACCATGAACCCGGTCAGCGCGCTGACGGGCGCCACCACGGACCGCATCCTCGGCGATGAGCTGGTGCGGGGGCTGATCACGCGCGTCATGCTCGAGGCGCGGGACATAGGCGAGCGCATGGGCCTGCCCATCAGCGAGTCGCCCGAGGACCGCCATGCGGTCACGCTCAGGCTCGGTGCCTTCAAGACCTCGATGCTGCAGGATGTGGAGGCGGGCAAGCCTGTGGAACTGGACGCCATCGTGGGCGCCGTGCGCGAGCTGGGTCAGCTGTGCGGCGTGGCCACGCCTTTCACCGACGCCCTGCTGGGCCTGGCGCGGCTGCAGGCGCGCGAGCGCGGCCTGATGCCGGCCTGAAGGCGAATGCAGGTGGGAGGCAGGGGCCTGGCCGTAGACTACGCCCCCATGACATCCGCAAGCAACCATGCCTCCCCCTGGTCCACGCTGTGCGTGGTGGCCACCACCGTTCCCAGCGCCGAGCAGGCGGCCGCGCTGGCCCGCAGCCTGGTGCTGGAGCAGGTCGCGGCCTGTGTGCAGGTCGAGCCCATCACCTCCCACTATGCCTGGGAAGGCGAACTGCATGCCACGCCCGAGTGGCGGCTGGTCTGCAAGACCCTGCCCGACGTGCTGCAGCGACTGACCGATGTGCTGCGCGCGCGCCACAGTTACAGCGTGCCCCAGATCACCATGCGCACCGAGCGCTGCCTGGCCGACTATGCGGCCTGGCTGCGCGCCCAGGTGGCCGTGCGCGCGCCGACCTGAACGGGCGCAGGCCCTACTGCGGCGTCACGTTGGCGGCCTTGATCACGGGCACCCAGGTCGCCGTTTCCTTGCGGATCAGATCGCCGAAGGCGCTGCCGGTGACGATCCAGGGCTCGATGCCCTGCAGGTCCAGCTGCTTGACGGCGGCCGGTGCGCCGAAGATCTCCTGAATGTCCTTTTCCAGCTGCCGCAGCACGGCTGGCGGTGTTTTTTTCGGCGCCATCACGCCATACCAGGAGGAAATCGCGATGCCCGGCACGCCGGCCTGGGCCAGCGTGGGCACATCGGGCAGGTATTTGCTGCGCGCGGGATCGGTCACGGCCAGGGCGCGCAGCTTGCCCGATTGCAGGTGGGGCAGCAGGGCTGGCACATTGCCCACGATCATGGGCACGGTGCCGCCCAGCACATCGTTGAGGCCGGGCGCCGTGCCCTTGTAGGCCACGTGCAGGATGTCGGCGCCGGTCTGCTGCTTGAACAGCTCGCCTGCCAGATGCAGGCTGGAGCCCACGCCCGGCGAGGCATAGCTGATGGTGGCCGGCCTGGCCTTGGACAGGGCCACGAGCTCCTCCACGGTGCGCGCCGGCACCGAGGGATGTACGGCGATGACATTGGCCGCGCGCGCCAGCGAGGCCACGGGGGCGAAATCACCCTCCACGCTGTAGCCGGGCCGGGCCAGCAGGCTGGGGTTGATGGTCAGATTGCCCTGGGGCACGACCAGCAGGGTATGGCCGTCGGGCGCGGACCGCTTGACCATGTCGATGCCGATATTGCCGTTGGCGCCGGGCTTGTTCTCGACCACCGAGGTCTGCCGGTAGCGTTCTGCCAGTCCCGTGGACAGCAGGCGGGCCAGGGCGTCGACGGGACCGCCGGGCGGAAAGGGGGCGACGATGGTGAAGGGCCTGGCGGCAAGGCGGGTGGCGGCCTCCTGGGCCATGGCGGGAAGGCTTGAGGCCGTGGCGAGCATGACGGCTGCACCCAGCAGGTTACGGGCTTTCATGGGGACTTTCGACGGGGACGGCGGGAGACGCTGCAGCCAAGCAAGAAGCATGCTGTGGCTGCTTTTGTTTCTCTAATGGATCATTGTTCTTCTTGTGAACCATGCAAGCATAATCCCGCGAATTTGACCGAGGTCAACGGGTAAACCCTGGGTTTCGTGTCCACCCCGCCCGAGTCCGGTGGCAGCCATGAAAAAGGGAGCGCCTTGGCGCTCCCTTTTTCATGGCTGCGGACCTGGGCCCGCGGCGTCTCAGGACAGCAGGGCCTGGGCGAATTCGCGGGCATCGAAGGTTTCGAGGTCTTCGAGCTTTTCGCCCACGCCGATGAAGTACACCGGAATGGGGCGCTCCTGCGCGATGGCGGCGAGCACGCCGCCCTTGGCCGTGCCGTCGAGCTTGGTGACGATCAGACCCGTGAGCTGCAGGGCGTCGTCGAAGGCGCGCACCTGGGCCAGGGCATTCTGGCCGGTGTTGCCGTCGATGACCAGCAGCACTTCGTGGGGTGCCGTGGCATCGGCCTTGGTGACCACGCGGCGGATCTTGCGCAGCTCCTCCATCAGGTGCAGCTGGGTGGGCAGGCGGCCGGCCGTGTCCACCAGAACCACGTCCTTTTTACGGGCCCGGCCCGCGCTGACGGCATCGAAGCTCACGGCCGCGGGATCGCCGCCTTCCTGGCTGACGATTTCCACGGTGTTGCGGTTGGCCCAGACGCCGAGCTGCTCGCGCGCGGCCGCGCGGAAGGTGTCGGCCGCGGCCAGCAGCACGCTCTGGCCCTCGTCGGCCAGGTGCTTGGTCAGCTTGCCGATGGACGTGGTCTTGCCCGCGCCGTTGACGCCCGCCACCATGACCACGGTAGGCTGGTGCTCGCCGATGACCAGGGGCTTTTGCAGCGGGCGCAGCAGGTCGGCAAGGGCATCGGCCAGCAAGGCCTTGACGGCGGCCGGCTCGGTGGCCTTGGCCTCCTTGACGCGGCGGCGCAGGTCGGCCAGCAGATGTTCGGTGGCCTTGACGCCGGTGTCGGCCATGAGCAGGGCATCCTCGAGCTCCTCATAGAGGGCATCGTTGATCTGCGTTCCGGTGAAGACGGTGGCAATGCTGGAGCCGGTCTTGCGCAGCCCGGCCTTGAGGCGCTGCATCCAGTTCTGGCGGCTGGCTCCTTCGGCCTCGGGCTTGGCCGTGGGCTCGGGCGGGGCCACGAAGTCCGGCGTGGCCGCAGGGGGCGCCGGATCGGGCTCGCTTTTTGCGCCAAAGGGCTTGCGCCACCAGGCGCCACCGGATTCGATGGGCGCGTCGGTGTTGGCAGGCGCCGGTGCGGCGGGCGCGGGGCTCGATATCTCGGGCACGGCGGACGTATCCGGTGCGCTGGAGTCGGCAACGGGGGGGGAGGGCTTTTTCTTGAAAAAACTGAACATCGGCAGGTTCTTAGAATCACAGCATTCTATGAAACATGCACTCACCCTCCTGGGCTTAATGGCCTGCATGGGCACCGGGGCGGCTCTGGCCGCCCCGGATGCATCATCTCCACCCGCTTCTTCCCTGCTGCAAACCGTGGCCGGTCAGGCCGCCGAGGGCGCGCGCGCGACCACGGCGGCACGCCAGTTCACCCTCAAAAATGGCATGCAGCTCATCGTGCAGCCGGACCGCCGCGCCCCCACGGCCGTGCATATGGTCTGGGTGCGCGTGGGCTCCGTGGACGAGGTCGATGGCACCTCGGGCGTGGCCCACGCACTGGAGCACATGATGTTCAAGGGCTCCAAGAAGGTGGCTCCCGGCGAGTTTTCGCGCCGCGTGGCGGCCCTGGGCGGCCGGGAAAACGCCTTCACCAGCCGTGATTACACGGGCTACTACCAGCAGATCCCGGCCGGCCGGCTCGAGGACGTGATGCGGCTCGAGTCCGACCGCTTCGCCCACAACCAGTGGCCCGATGCCGAGTTCACCAAGGAAATCGAGGTCATCAAGGAAGAGCGACGCATGCGCACCGAGGACCAGCCGCGCGCCGTTCTGATGGAGCAGCTGTTCGCGGCCACCTTCATGGCGTCGCCCTACCACCGGCCCGTGATCGGCTGGATGAGCGATCTCGACGCCATGACGCCCGGCGACGTGCGCGACTTCCACCGCCGCTGGTATGTGCCCGGCAATGCCGCCGTCGTGGTGGCAGGCGACGTGGACGTGGCCCGGGTGCGCGCCTGGGCAGAGAAGTACTATGGCAGCATCCCCGCACAGGCCCTGCCCGTGCGCAAGCCGCGCACCGAGCCGGACCAGATCGGCCTGCGCCGCATCGAGGTCAAACAGCCGGCCGAGCAGGCCATGGTGGCCCTGGTGTTCCGCGCACCCTCGGTGACGCGCATCGACACACCGCAGGAGCGGGACCGCGATGCCATGGCCCTGATCATGCTGTCGGCCGTGCTGGATGGCTACGATGGCGCCCGCCTGGAGAGAGCCCTGGTGCAGGGCGCGGACCGCGTGGCCGACAGCGCGGGCAGCTCGGCGTCGGTGATGGGGCGTGGCCCCGGCATCTTCATGCTGACCGGTGTGCCGGCCGCCGGCAAAAGCGCGGCCGAGGTCGAGGCAGCGCTGCGCGCCCAGGTGGCCCGCGTCGCCGAAGAGGGCGTGGAGCCCGCCGAGCTGGAGCGCGTCAAGACGCAGTGGATGGCTTCCAATATCTACGAACGCGACTCCCTCATGGGCCAGGCCCAGACCCTGGGCAGCTACTGGATACAAGGCATGCCCCTGGACGCCGAGGATCGGCTGCTGGATCAGCTGCGCCAGCTCACGCCGGCCGATGTCCAGCGCGTGGCTGCGCGCTACTTCGGCGACGACCAGCTCACCGTGGGCACCCTCGTGCCCCAGCCCCTGCCCGCGGGCGGACAGCCCCGGCGTCCCGAATCCGGCGCTGCCGGCATGGGCGGCCCCCTGCACTGAGTCCCTGGAGTGAAGATGAAGAACATGAAGAAAATGGCGGCCCGTGCGGCACTGGCCGGCCTGGGCCTGTGCGCATCGTCCGCATGGGCGCTGCTGCCCATACAGCACTGGACCCAGCCCGGCGGCGCCCAGATCTGGCTGGTGGACAGCCCCGGCATTCCCATGGTGGATGTGCAGGTGGATTTCGACGCCGGCAGCCGACGCGATCCCGCAGGCCAGCAAGGCCTGGCCGACGCCGTGGCCCTGATGGGTTCCAAGGGCGTGACCGCCCAGGGTGACCTGCCTGCGCTGGACGAGAACGGCCTGGGCCAGGCCTGGGCCGATCTGGGGGCCAGTTTTGGCGCCCAGGCGGGCCGCGACAGCTTTGGCTACGGCCTGCGCTCCCTGACCGAGCCAGCCCTGCTGCAGCGCGCCGTGGCGCTGGCCGCGCGCCAGATCGCCAGCCCGAGCTGGCCGCAGGATGTGTGGCAGCGCGACCGCGCACGCTGGAGTGCCTCCATCAAGGAGGCCGACACCCGCCCCGGCACGGTGGCGGCCAAGGCCTTTGCCCAGGCCGTCTATGGCGGCCATCCCTATGGGGCGCAGACCACGGTGGACAGCCTGGCGCGCATCGACATCGCCGGCATGCAGGCCTTCCATCGCCGCCTGATTGCCGCCTGCCGTGCCAAGATCAGCATCGTGGGCGCACTGGACCGCGCCCAGGCCGACCAGCTGGTACAGCAGTTGCTGGCGCCACTGCTGGCGGTGCAGGACGGCTCGGCCTGCGCTCCCCAGCCCGAGCTGCCTCGCATCCAGGCGCTGGCCGCCCCCGTGGACCAGCGCATCCCCTTCGCCTCCGCCCAGGCACAGGTGCTCGTGGGCCAGCCTGGCATCGCGCGCAACAGCCCCGACTTCCTGGCCGTGCTCGTGGGCAACCACATCCTGGGTGGCGGAGGCTTTACCTCGCGTCTGACCGAGGAGGTGCGTGAAAAGCGCGGCCTGAGCTACAGCGTCTACAGCGATTTCTCGCCAGGCCTGGACGCGGGCGCCTTCACCATCGGCCTGCAGACCCGCCCCGACCAGGCGGCCGAGGCCCTGAAGGTGTCGCAGGAGACGCTGCGCCGCTTCGTGGCCGAAGGGCCGACCGACAGGGAGCTGCAGGCTGCCAAGGACAATCTGATCGGCGGCTTTGCGCTGCGCATCGACAGCAACCGCAAGCTGCTGGCCAATGTGGCCAACATCGCCTGGAACGGCCTGCCGCTGGACTACCTGGAGCACTGGACCGAGCGCGTGAAGGCCCTGAGCCGGCGCGATGTCCGTGAAGCCATGCAGCGCATGCTGCAACCCGACCGCATGGTCACCGTCGTCGTGGGAGCCAAGCCATGAGCCGCAACAGCATCAAACTGCACACCCCGGCCGGCAAGCGCTGGCTGGAAAAGGCCACGGCCGAAGCCCAGGCCCCTGCCGCCGCCGCCCCTGCGGTGCGCCCGGCACCCAAGGCCGGCAAGCCCGCGCCGGCCGGCGCGGGCGAGATCCGCATCATCGGTGGCCAGTGGCGCCGCACACGCCTGCCCGTGGCCCAGCGCCCGGGCCTGAGGCCCACGCCCGACCGCGTGCGCGAGACCCTGTTCAACTGGCTGGGCCAGGATCTGACGGGCTGGCGCTGCCTCGATGCCTTTGCGGGCACGGGCGCGCTGGGCCTGGAAGCGGCTTCGCGTGGCGCGGCCAGCGTGCTCATGAATGAACAGGACGCGACCCTGGTGTTGCAGTTGCAGCGTCTGCGCGAACGTCTCGACGCCCAGACCGTGCGCGTGCTGCGCGGCGATGGCCTGGCCTGCCTGCGCCAGGTGGCTCCTGCCACCCTGGACCTGGTGCTGCTGGACCCGCCCTTCGACCTCCAGGAACTGTTCCTGCCGGCGCTGGGTGCCGCCGCCCAGGCCGTGGTGCCGGGTGGCTATGTGTACCTGGAAGCCCCCCAGGCCTGGGATGCGGCCCAGCTGGCCGAGGCCGGCGGGCTGGAGCTCTTCCGCCACCTCAAGGCGGGTGCCGTGCACGCCCACCTGCTGCGCAAACCGCAGGATTGAACCCGCCCGGCGGCGGCCGCGGGCTGTCGCCGGCGCTACGGGCCATGCTGCAGTGCAATGCATAATGCGCGTTCCCGTGCCGGTCCACGGCACGCGCAGCCAAGGAGAGCCCGCGCCATGAGCCACGACGTGATTGCCGTCTACCCCGGAACCTTTGACCCGATCACGCTGGGCCATGAAGATGTGGTGCGCCGCGCCACGCAGCTGTTCGGCCATGTCATCGTGGCCGTGGCCGCGGGCCACCACAAGAAAACCATGTTCAGCCTGGACGAGCGCATGGAGATGGTGCGCGAGGCCGTGTCCGTCTATCCCCATGTGCAGGTGGAGAGCTTCCATGGCCTGCTGCGCGACTTCGTGGTGGCACGCGGTGGCAAGGCCATGGTGCGTGGCCTGCGTGCCGTCACCGATTTCGACTATGAGTTCCAGCTGGCCGGCATGAACCGCACCCTCATGCCGGAGGTGGAAACCGTTTTCCTCACGCCCAGCGACCGCTACCAGTTCATCAGCAGCACCTTTGTGCGCGAGATCGCCACGCTCAACGGCGAGATCGACAAGTTCGTCTCGCCCAGCGTGCGCGAGCGCCTGCTGCAAAAGGTGGGCGCCAACCACGGCAACTGAGCAGCGCCGGCAGACCGGCGCCTGTTTTCAGCGGCGGTCCTGGACCGCGTCGTGAACGAACTGCAGCTTGCGCAGTGCGCCCGCCGAGGTGGCGAACGGGTAGGCGTCCCCATGGCCCAGGCTGCGGTTGAGGCTGTTGGCCAGCAGGGTCAGCGGCACCCATTGGTCCACCATGGCCTGGAAGTTGCGCGCCGCGCCGGGCTCGAAAGGGTCATGCACGCGTTGCACGGGTGCAAGCCCGGTGGCCGTGGGCAGGCCCAGGTGCGTTCCGTAGCTGGCCGCCGTTTCCAGCAGATCCACCATGTGCAGGTAGTGGGCCCATGTCTCGGCCCAGTCCTCCCACGGGTGGGCCGTGGCATAGGCGCTGATGAACTGGCTGCGCCAGCCCGTGTCCAGCGGGTCGCGCCCATAGTAGTGCTGCAGGGCCTGGCCGTAGTCCTGGCGTTCGTCGCCGAACAGGCTGCGGAATTCGTCGATGCGGCCCGTCGACTGGACCAGTTGATCCCAGAAGAAATGGCCGGACTCGTGGCGCAGGTGGCCGATCAGCGTGCGATAGGGCTCGTGCAGGGCCAGGCGCCGCCGTGCACGCTCGGCATCGTCGGCCTCGGCCACGTTCAGCGTGATGGTGCCGTTGGCATGGCCGGTCATCACCGGCTCCTGGCCCGGCAGGTCGGCCAGCAGCTCGAAGCGCGGCTCGGCATGGCCGGCATCCGGTCCCAGGCCCAGTTTGGACAGGGTATAGAACAGCTGGCGCTTGGCGGCCTCGATCCTGGTCCAGTGCAGGGCATTGGCGGGTGCGGACAGGTCGGGCAGCCAACGCGTCTGGCGGCAGGATGCGCACAGCGCATGGGCATCGTCGGCGGACAGGGCGAAATTGCACTGGCCCACGGGTCCGCGGTGGCTGCATAGCTTGTAGCGCGGAGCGCCCGCGGCACGGTCGGTCAGCAGGGACCACAGGGTGCCTGAGGCGGGTGCGGGCGTGGGCGCAGCCGCCGGGCGCAGCGCGGCGACGCGCAGCAGCTCGGGAATGAAGGCCAGGGTGGCGCCGCAATGCACGCATTGCACGCTGTCGAAGAACACCGGATGGCCGCAGGCATCGCAGTTGAAAACACGCATGGCAGGGACTGTACGCGGGATGGTGGCTCCTCAAGAAAAAAGGCCGGAAACCGGCCTTTTTCTGTGGAGCCTGGCGGGCCTCAGGGGCGCACGACGATGCTGTTGCGCACTTCGCGCACATTCTTGGTGGTGCGGGCGATTTCGGCGGCGCGGGCCTTTTCGGCTTCGGATTTGGCAAAGCCCGACAGCTGCACCGTGCCATTGAGCGTTTCCACGCTGATGGAGGTGGCGGAAACGGACTTGTCCTCGGCCATCTTGGCCTTCACGGCCGTGGTGATGCCTGCATCATCGACGTAGGAGCCCACGGTCTGCTGGTTGCGGGCCACGGAACAGGCCGTGGTGCCCAGCACGGTGACGCCGGCAACGAGGGCGAAAGCAATGGCACGTGTGTATTTCTGCATGGTCTTTCCTTCTTGATCGGGATGAATGACTCAGTGGAGGGCCGTCCGGCCCGGGTTTACTTGCGGGAACGCGAAGACATGAAAAAGGCCGTGGCGATCGCCGCACCCGTGGCGGCAGCCAGCAGGATGGAACGGCCCGGCTGCTCGATGACGTAGCGTGTGGTGGCTTCCGTGGCGCTGTGCAGCTGGCGGCGGGCGCGCTCGGAGCTGTCGGCGCAGAAGTTGATGCTGCGTGTGGCCAGGTCCTGGGCGCGGGCGGCCAGGTCATCGATGAAGGGGTTGAGTTCGCGCTCCACGGCATCGATGCCTTCCTCGGCCTTGTCGATGGCGTTGGCTGCCGTGCGGCGTGTGGTCTTGACGGCTTCCTTGGCGGTGTCCACCACGTCCTCGGCGGCTTCCTTGGCGGTATCTGCGGCCTTGTTCACGGCTTTCTCGGTCTGGCTCATTGGATGATTCCTCCTCAATGCGGTTGGCGAATGCGATGTGCGGCGGGGCGGTGCCCGGCTACTTTTTGATCAGGCTCATCACGAAGGTGACGACGGCCATGATCACGAAGATGTAGAACAGGATCTTGGCAATGCCCACAGCACCTGCTGCGATGCCGCCGAAGCCGAAGATGGCGGCGACGAGGGCGATGACGAAAAAGACAATGGCGTAGTGCAGCATGGATAACTCCTGGTGATTTTGGGTCCCAAGAAACGGCGGACAACCGGTGAAAACCTGGGGCGCCGTTTGCATGGGTTTCACTGTAGGCCCGTGCTGCCGGCGGGCCTGCCGGTGGCTGGCGTGGGCTGGCGTCAGGGTTAGGCCGGCCACAGCTGTAGGAATGGGCCGATAACCCCGGGGCGGCAGGCGCGCATGCGAAAAAGCCCCTGGCGACAGGGCCGCCAGGGGCTTGCGGGCGCGGCGGGCAACCGCGGATCAGGCGGCGGCCAGGTTCAGCGGGATGACGGCCGAGACCGAGGTGCCCTTGCCCAGTTCGGAGGAGACGGTCAACCGCCCGCCGGCCGCTTCGACACGGTGGCGCATGCCGGCCAGTCCGTGCGAATTGGGACGCATGGAGGAGACTTCGAAGCCCTCGCCGTCGTCCTGGATCTGCACGGTCACATAGGTGGGGTAGTTGTGCAGCGAGACCAGCACATGGCTGGCCTTGGCGTATTTGCCGATGTTGGTCAGCGACTCCTGGACGATGCGATAGACCGTGAGCTGGGTGGATTCGGGCAGGTCCACCTGCTCCAGGTTGGCCGAGACCTCGATGCCGCTGCGCTCGCCGAATTCGCGGGTGAGGATTTCCAGCGCCGTTGTCAGGCCCAGATTGGACAGCGAGGACGGGCGCAGGTCTTCGATGATGCGGCGCTTGAGCGCAATGCCGCTGTTGAGCGTCTCCACCAGGTGGCTGACGCGCTCGGCCACATCGGGCGTGCTCAGGTCGATCTTGGACTTCAGGCGCGCCACATCGAGCTTGGCCGCCGTCAGCAGAGAACCCAGTTCATCGTGCAGTTCGCGCGCCAGGTGGCCGCGCTCGTCTTCGCGCACCTGCTGCAGGTGGTTGGCCAGTTCGGTCAGCGTTGCCGTGCGCTCGCGCACCAGGGCCTCGAGCCGGTTGCGCTCGTCGCGCTGGATTTCCTGCTCGCGCTGGTGGGCCTGCTGCAGCGCATGGGCCTGGCGCAGGTACATGAAAAAGCCCAGCACACCCAGGGCCGTGACCGTGGCAATGCCGATGCGCGACAGCGACAGCGTGTGCTCGATGTCGCGCAGGTTGCCGGCCGAGCGCTGGTCTATGCCCTCCAGCAGCTTGCCCGTGTAGTCGCGGATGGCGTCCATGTTCTCCATGCCCACGTCGGTGAACATGACGAAGCGCCAGGCCTCCTCGTTGCCCTGGCGGTACAGGCGCAGGCTCAGCTCCATCTCGCTCATCTTGCGCTCGACCTGGCGTGTCAGCGGCGTGAAGACGGCGAGCTCCTGCGGGTCGTAGATAAAGACCTGGCGCAGCTCGTCCATGGTCTGGTTGATGGCCGTGTTGGCCTTGCTGTACGGGTCGAGGTAGCGCTCCTCACCGGTCAGCAGGTAGCCGCGAAGGCCCGTCTCGGCATCGAGCATCAGCCGCAGGAGCTGGCTGATCTTGGTGCGCGTGGACTGGGTCTGGGTCATGGCCTCCAGGGCGTTGGTCGAGCGCTTGTAGCTGGCTTCATTGATGCTAACCATCAAGATGGCAGCTACGATAGCAAACGCCAGGCTTATCGCTATCCTTCGGAAATTTATCCATCGCATAAGCATCCTCTCGCCTACAAGTTCATCGCCGATATTCTGCATAATCGTGACACAGGCAAGCGGTGCCGCGAGCGTACCGATTGCCCCCATCATTTTGTTTGCACGGCCGGCGGCCGTGCTGGATCCGTAACGAGGTATTCATGATCAGAATCGGCATTGTGGACGACCATGCAATTGTGCGCTCTGGCCTTCGCCAGTTTCTTTCAGAGCATGTGGACTTGCGGGTCGTGGGCGAAGCCGCCAATGGGCGCGAGGCCATCGACCTGGTCCGTGCGCATGAAATCGACGTGCTGCTCATGGATTTGTCCATGCCCGGTCAAAGCGGAATCGACGCGCTGGCCATGCTGCGCGCCAAGGCGCCCGACATGGGCATCCTGATCCTCAGCGGCTATCCCGAGGAACACTATGCGATCAACCTGATCCGCCAGGGGGCCAGCGGCTACCTGAACAAGGAGTGCGACCCTCAGGAGATCGCCGAGGCCATACGTACCGTGGCGCTGGGACGCCGCTACCTGACGCCTGCCGTGGCCGACCTGCTGGCCCAGCAGCTCAATCGCAAGGACGATGCCCCGGCCCATGAGCAATTGTCCGAGCGCGAATTCCAGGTGTTTCTCAAGCTGGCGCGAGGCGAAACCGCAGGCGATATTGCAAAATCGTTGTCGTTGAGCGTCAAGACGGTGAGTACCTATCGTACCCGCCTCATGGAGAAAATGGGATTGTCTTCGAACAGCGATCTCACGTATTACGCATTGAAGAATCGTCTTATCGACTGAGCGTTTTATTTGAAAAAGACAAAAAGTCCGCGCTGCAAAGCGCGGACTTTTTTGTATAAGATCTGGTTCAGGCTGTTTTCAATTGCCTGGTGGGTTCGGCATCGATATTCATGCAATAGTCCATCAGCGCGTCGATTTCATTGGATTTATCGAAAACCGCATCCACGCCGAGTTGGGCGCAGCGGCTGCGTATGTCGGGCGTGGCGTAGTTGCTGAGCACGATGATCTTCTGATGGGGGAGGCGTTCGCGGCAGGCGCTGAGCACGCCCAGGCCGCTGCCCTGGCGCAGGAACAGGTCAACGATGGCCAGGTCCCAGGCTTCGGGGTTCTGCTGGAGCCAGTCCGTGCCCGCGCTTTCCGTTTCGGCCATGCCGACCGACTCGACATCGGCCAGCTCTTCCAGCGTGGCAATCAGGTTGTCGCGGATCGTAGGGTTGTCTTCAACAAGATAGGTGCGCAGTTTCACGGCTGTATCCAATAGGGACGCGGGCGGCAAACAAGAAGCCGACGGTGCCACGCCCTCATTGTCTTGCGCGACAGCGGGCGATTGTGCCAGTGGGGAAACGGCGCGCAGGTCAGTGTATTCCTACGCCCTGTCGCCGCACACGGGGCAGTCCGGGGTCCGGGTGGTTTGCATGCTACTCCAATCCAGGCTGCGGCTGTCGAACATCGTCAATCTGCCTGTTGCAGCAGTGCCAAATCCCGCGATCAGCTTGAGGGCTTCGGCGGCCTGCAAAGTCCCGATGACGCCGACCACGGGGGCGAACACGCCCATGGTCGAGCACTGCACTTCCTCGAACTGCGCCTCGGGTGCGAACACGCAGGCATAGCAGGGACAGTGCGGGTCGCGCGGGTCGATCACCATGAGCTGGCCGTCCAGGCGTATGGCTGCGCCAGCGACCAGGGGCGTTCGGTGGCGCACGCAGGCGGCATTGATCATGTGGCGCGTGCGGTAGTTGTCGGTGCAATCCAGCACCAGGGTGGCCTGGGGCACGAGTTCGTCGAGCAGGGAGGGGTCCGCGCGCTGCTGCAGGCAGTCCACCTGCACGCCGGGGTTGATGGCGTGGATGGCGGTGCGCGCCGATTCCACCTTGGGCTGGCCCACGCGCTGCGTGGTGTGGGCGATCTGGCGCTGCAGATTGGTCAGGTCCACGGCATCGTCATCGACCAGGGTGATGCGGCCCACGCCGGCCGAGCCCAGGTAGAGTGCGGCGGGAGCGCCCAGGCCGCCGCCACCGATGATGAGCACGTGGGCGGCCAGGATCCGCTCCTGGCCTTCGATGCCGATCTCGTCGAGCAGGATGTGGCGCGAATAGCGCAGCAGTTGTTCGTCGTTCATGGTGTTCCTGGCGTGAAAAAGCCGGGCAGGGCCCGGCTTGGTGCGGAAGGCGGACCGGAGGTCCCTTGCATGCCGCCTCAGTTTTCCTTCTTCTCGGGCTCGCGCTCGGTCAGGGTCTTGCTGACCAGCACGGGCTGGCCCTTGAGGCGGTTGAGCGCCTGCTGCAGCTGGAAGTCCTTGTCCGTGCCGAATTCGGGCAGGCGGCGTTCGGCCAGGGGCTTCTTGGCCTCTTCCTCGAGGCGCTTGCGGGCTTCCTCGCGGGCCTTCTCGCGCACCTCGTCCTTGACTTCGGCGCCCTGTCCGCTGGACAGGTGCTTTTCGAGGTCGGCCTCGCGCATGCGCAAGGCAGCGTAGAGGTCGCCTTCGGAGGTCTCGTCCACCATCACGTCGGGCACGATGCCCTTGGCCTGGATGGACTTGCCGCTGGGCGTGTAGTAGCGCGCCGTGGTCAGCTTCAGGCCGGTGTCCGGGCCCAGGGGGCGCACGGTCTGCACCGAGCCCTTGCCGAAGGTCTGGCTGCCCATGATGGTGGCGCGCTTGTGGTCCTGCAGGGCACCGGCCACGATTTCGCTGGCCGATGCCGAGCCTTCGTTGACCAGAACGACCAGGGGCAGCTTCTTGAGCGAGGCCGGCAGGCGCTGCAGCGGATCGCCGGAGCCACGGCGCGCATAGAAATCGGGCGAGGCCTTGTAGGTGGCCTTGCTCTCTGCCAGCTGGCCATTGGTGGACACCACGGTCACATCGGGCGGCAGGAAGGCTGCCGAAATGGCGACGGCAGCGTCCAGCAGGCCGCCGGGGTCGTTGCGCAGGTCCAGGACCATGCCCTTGAGGTTGGGGTCCTGCTTGTAAAGCTCTTCGATCTTGCGCACGAAATCATCGACCGTGCGTTCCTGGAACTGGCTCAGGCGGATCCAGGCGTAGCCGGGCTCGATCAGCTTGGACTTGACCGACTGCGTCTTGATTTCCTCGCGCGTGATGGTCACGGGGAAGCTGCGGCTTTCGTCCTTGCGCAGAATGGTCAGCTGCACCTTGGTGTTGGGCTCGCCGCGCATGCGTTTGACGGCGTCGCTGAGCGACAGGCCCTTGACGGCCGTGTCGTCGATCTTGGTGATCAGGTCGCCGGTCTTGAGTCCGGCGCGGAAGGCGGGCGAGCCTTCGATGGGGGACACCACCTTGATCAGGCCGTCTTCCTGCGTGATCTCGATGCCCACGCCGACGAAGCGGCCCGATGTGCCTTCGCGGAATTCCTTGTAGGACTTCTTGTCGAAGTACTGCGAATGCGGGTCCAGGCTGGACACCATGCCCGAGATGGCATCGGTGATCAGCTTCTTGTCGTCCACCGGTTCGACATAGTCGGTCTTGATCAGGCCGAACACGGCAGACAACTGCTGGATTTCCTCCAGCGGCAGCGGGGTCATGGCACCGCGGGCCACGGTCTGCAGGGAGACCGTGGTCAGTGCTCCGGCGATGACGCCTACGGAAACCCAGCCGGCAATTTTGATTTTGTGGCCCATATCACCCCTTTAACCGCGTCAATATACACCCGCTTGGAAAGGCAAGCGCCCGCGTGGTTCCCCAAAAACGCCCGTGAAGGCGCTTTTTCTGTAGCGGGCGCTTACCGCGGTGCGGCGTTGGTCAAGCCTTGCCCTGGGCCGCGACGGCGGCGGCGGCCTTGGCGGCGGCTTCGGCATCGCCCAGGTAGTAGTGGCGGATGGGCTTGAGATCGGCATCCAGCTCATAGACCAGCGGAATGCCGTTGGGGACGTTGACGCCGACGATGGCGTCGTCGGAGATGCCGTCCAGGTACTTGATCAGGGCACGGATGGAATTGCCGTGGGCTGCCACCACGATGCGCTTGCCGGCCTTGATGGCGGGAGCCATGGACTCGTTCCAGAACGGCAGCACGCGCGCCACCGTGTCCTTCAGGCACTCGGTCAGCGGGATCTGCTCGGGCTGCAGCTTGGCGTAGCGCACGTCGCCGCGTTCGCTGCGCGGGTCCTGGGGGTCCAGGGCCGGCGGGGGCGTGTCGTAGCTGCGGCGCCAGACCAGGACCTGGGCATCGCCGTACTGTTTGGCCATGTCGGCCTTGTTCAGACCCTGCAGGCCGCCATAGTGGCGTTCGTTGAGGCGCCAGCTGTGGACCACGGGCAGCCAGGTGCGGTCCATCTCGTCCAGCGCATGCCACAGCGTGCGCGTGGCGCGCTTGAGCACGCTGGTGTAGGCCACGTCGAAGTCATAGCCTTCGGCCTTGAGCAGGCGGCCGGCATTCTTGGCCTGCTCGACACCGGTGGGCGTGAGGTCCACGTCGGTCCAGCCGGTAAAGCGGTTTTCAAGGTTCCAGGTGGATTCACCGTGGCGGATCAGGACGAGCTTGTACATGGCTACTCTCGGGGGTCTCTCGGTGCGACAAAGCTGGGCCGTCGCGGGGACAAAAGCCGACATTCTAGAATTGCATGGTTTGCCAACCCAAGGAATGACGTGAATTTCATCATCGAGAACTGGTATTTGATTGTGATCGCCCTGGTATCGGGCGTGATGCTGGTGCTGCCCATGGTGCGTGGCGCGGGCGCCGGCTCGCTGACGGCCGCGCAGGCCGTGCAGCTGATCAACCGCCAAAAGGCCGTGGTCATCGATGTGTCCGAACCCGACGAGTTCGCCGCGGCCCATGCCAACGGCGCCAAGAATGTGCCCCTGGGCCAGTTCGAGGAAAAGCTGCCCTCCACGGTGAAGAACAAGGCCCTGCCCCTGGTGCTGATGTGCGCCAAGGGCGGCCGCGCCTCGCGTGCCGAAGCCCTGGCCAAGAAGCTGGGCTACGAGAACGCCCAGGCACTGGCCGGCGGCCTCAAGGCCTGGCGCGATGCCGGCATGCCGGTTGAAAAGGCCTGATCCGCCCCCATCTGCCCCCATGAAGGCCGCCTCACCGCACAGGGTGGATGGCGGCCCGGAGCAACCGCCAAGAAAGCCGTTTATGCAAGCCGTCAAGATGTACACCACTGCCGTCTGCCCCTATTGCATCCGGGCCAAGCAGGTCCTGAAGTCCAAGGGCGTGGAGCAGATCGAGGAGATCCGCATCGACACCGATCCCGGTGCGCGCGAACAGATGATGCAGAGCACGGGCCGGCGCACCGTACCCCAGATTTTCATCGGCGATACCCATGTGGGTGGCTGCGACGATTTGATGTCCCTGGATGCACGCGGCGGCCTGGTGCCCCTGCTGCAGTCCTGAGAACGGCCCGTATACAGGTCCGCCGCACTGCATAATGCAGGCCCAGGTGCCCGCTGCGCTACCGTTCGCAGCGGGCATTTTGTTGATTGTTTTCATGACGCCCAGGTCCCGTGGACCGGGGTTTTAGCCCAGAAAGACTGATTCCATGGCCGACCAAGACACTCCCGTCTTCCAGATCCAGCGCGTCTACCTCAAGGACCTGTCGCTCGAGCAACCCAATTCCCCCGCCATCCTGCTGGAGCAGGAACAGCCCAGCGTGGACATCCAGCTCGGCGTGGAAGCCACGCCCGTGGCCGAAGGCATCTTCGAAGTGGCCGTGACCGCCACCGTGCAGACCAAGATCCAGGACAAGACCGTGTTCCTGGTCGAGGCCAAGCAGGCCGGCATCTTCGAGATCCGCAACGTGCCCGAAGACCAGATGGGTGG
>JAIRVR010000065.1 GCA_031253795.1 Burkholderiaceae bacterium | reverse complement strand
GCGTGGCCCTGCGCGACGACGAGAAGCCGCGCCTGGTCGATGACCTGGGCGCCAGCAACTTCCTCATCCTGCGCAACCACGGCCTGCTGACCTGCGGCCGCAACGTGGCCGAGGCCGTGATGGCCATGTACACGCTGGAGTCGGCCTGCCGCATCCAGATCCTGGCGCAGTCGGGCGGCGGCGAGCTGACGCGCATCCCGCAGGACATCATTGCCGACGCGGTCAACCAGTCGCGCCAGGTCACCAAGGGCAAGGGCGCGGGCCTGGCCTGGCCCGGGCTGCTGCGACGCCTCGACCGCTTGGACCCTTCTTACAAGGACTGAAAGAAACCATGGGAATCCTGGTCAACATCCACCCCAGCATGGGTGCGCCCATCGTCGATGCGCTGCGTGCGCTGGCACCGGAGGTGCAGGTCTGGGCGAACCGCGACGAGGCGCCGGCCGATGCGGTCGAGGCCATGCTGGCCTGGAGCCTCAAGCCCGGCGTGCTGCCGGCCTATGCCAAGCTCAAGCTGCTGTGCGCGCCCAGCGCGGGCGTGGACAAGCTGCTGGCCGTACCCGACCTGCCGGACGGTCTGCCCGTGGCCCGCACCGTCGATCCCCAGCAGCATGTGGAAATCGCCCAGTACGTGGTCGGTACCGCGCTGCGCCACACGCGCGAGCTGGACCTGTTCGCGCGCCAGCAGCAGGCGGGCGACTGGCTGCGCCGACCCGTGCGCACCAGCGCCGACTGCCGCGTGGGCATTCTGGGCCTGGGCGAGGTCGGCCGCTTCGTGGCCGGTGCCATGCAGGCCATCGGCTATCCCGTGGCGGGCTGGAGCCGCAGCGCCAAAAACATTGCCGGCCTGGCCACGCACAGCGGCGCCCAGGGCCTGGAGCAACTGCTGTCCGTCAGCGACATCCTGGTCTGCGCCTTGCCGCTGACGCCCGAAACGCGCGACCTGCTCAACCGTCGCACCCTGTCCCTGCTGCCGCGCGGCGCCTACTTCATCAACGTGGGGCGTGGCGAGCAGGTGGTCGAGGATGATCTGCTGGCCCTGCTCGACGAAGGTCACCTGGCCGGTGCCGCGCTGGATGTGCTGCGCGAAGAGCCTCCCCGGCCCGGCAACAGGGTCTGGCAGCATCCCAGGGCCTTCGTCACGCCGCACATCGCGGCCCAGGCCTCGGCCGACACCGTGGCCCGCCAGTGCCTGGAAAACCTGCGCCGCCTGCGCGCGGGCGAGCCCTTGCTCAATCTGGTGGACGTGGGCCGGGGATACTGAGCCCTTTCCCCCTCAAACGCCGCGCGGCCGCGCGGCTTTTTTTTCTCTGTACAAGAACCAAGAGACATCCATGCCTTCGACTTCCCGCCGCGGCTTCCTGCATTCGACCACCGCCGCAGCCGGCGCCACCCTGCTGGCGCCTTCGGCCTGGGCCCAGAGCGCCTGGCCCGCCAGGCCCATACGCATCATCGTCCCCTACACGGCCGGCGGCTTCACCGACCAGATGGCCCGCCTCGTGCAGGTCGGCCTGCAAAAGGCCCTGGGCCAGCCCGTCATCGTGGAGAACAAGCCCGGTGCCAACAGCATCATCGGCGTGGACCAGATCGCCAAGGCCGCGCCGGACGGGCACACCTTCGGCGTGGTCATCGCGGCCTATGCGGCCAACACCACGCTCTATCCCAAGCTGCCCTACCACCCGAAGAAGGACCTGGTCGGCGTCTCGCTGATGGGGGTTTCGCCCCTGGTCGCGGCCGTGGCCATGAACGCGCCCTTCAAGACCACGGCGGAGCTGATCGCGTACGCCAAGGCCCACCCCGGCAAGGTGGGCTTCGGCTCCTCGGGCAGCGGCTCCAGCGCCCACCTGACCACCGAGCTGATGAAGCTGCTGACCAAGACCGACATGGTCCACGTGCCCTACAAGGGCGCGGCCCCGGCCCTGGCCGATCTCATGGGGGGCCAGATCCCGCTGTTCCTCGACCCGCCGCCCAACCTCATCCAGCCGGCCAAGGCCGGCCGCATCCGCCTGATCGGCGTGGCCAGCGACAAGCGCATGGCGGCCCTGCCCGAAGTGCCCACCTTCGTGGAACAGGGCTACGACGGCCTGCTGGGCAGCACCTGGGCCGCCATGATCGCGCCGGCCGGCGTGCCGCGCGACATCGTGCAGCGCATGTCGCAGGAGGTGTCGCGCATCATCCGCAGTGCCGAGGTGTCGCAGCGGCTGGAGCAGGTCATGGGGACTTTCGCCGAGGGCTCCACGCCAGAGGAGTGCGATCGGTTCATCGCTTCCGAAACGGAGAAGTGGGGGAGGGTGATTCGGGAAGCGAAGGTGACGGTGGATTAGTATTTTTGGTTCGTTGGTCCCTTGGTTGCATTGATCTGTTTTTGCCCCGGCCTCGAAAAGCAACCTCTCGGCAGGGGCAAAAACATTCAAGAAGCTCCCACCCTCCACCGCCTCCTCGGCGCCCTCAACGCATGCCTTTCCCGGTAGGCGGCAGGCGCCATCCCCACATACCGCACGAACACTCTCCGGAAAGCCGAAGCGTCCCCGTACCCGCAGGCCAGCGCCACGGAGGGCACGCTCTCCAGCGTGATCTCCAGCAGCACGCGGGCCCGCGCGCAGCGCAGGCGGTGCAGGTGGTCCAGCGGGCTGTGGCCCAGCTCCTGCTGGAAGTGGCGCAGCAGGGTGCGCGGGCTGGTGGAGACGGCACTGGCCAGCGCGGGCAAGTCGTAGGGCTGTTCCACGCGTGCCTCCAGCCAGGCAATGGCATGGGCCAGCACGCTGGTGCGCGTGGCGGGAATGCGGCGGTCCTGCAGGGCGGTGCGCGTGGCGCGTTCGCGCTGGGGGTCGGGCTGGAGCACGGCGGCAAGGGCAGCCGCCAGGTCATCGCCGAAGGCATGGCGCGTGAGCGCCACGGCCAGGGGCGCCAGGGCCTCGGGGTGGGAGGCGCTGAGCCAGGGCCTGTCGTCCACGAAGGGCTGGCCTTCGGCCAGCTCGATGCCCGGGAAGTCCAGGCCGAAGCCGCCCATGAAGTACCAGGGCAGGGCCACGCGACGGCCCTGGCAGCGGCCGCTGGCAGCCGCGAACCAGGCGGCGCTGCCCAGCGTGCACACGGTCAGGCCCTGATCGAAGGCCGTGGTGATGCGCTGCGTCAAGGCCGGATGCGCGGCGACGATGTCGCGGATGGAGGGAATGTCGGGGCAGTGCAGGGCGCTTGCGAAGACGGCATGCACCGGTCCATCGGCTAGGGCGCCTTCGGCTGCGTGGGGCATGGTGGCCAGGGGCAGGCCTTTGCCATCGACCCAGCGCCAGCCGAAGCGCGGTGCGCGCCGGCCCAGGCGCAGGCTGGCGACCAGGTTGGCGCTGCGCAGCATTTCGACCAGGTGGGCGGCGTGGCCGGTGGCGCTGTGCTCCAGGCAGGGCAGCTCGATGACGAAGGTCCGTGGCATGGCGGTTCTGGCTCCTCGAATGGCGATTTTGCCGTGTCCGTCACGGGCGCTTCACTTTTAGCATGGCTGCTTGTGCCACTTTCCAGGACCACGAAGATGTTCCACTCCCGCGCCGAGACAAAGCCTTCCTCCTTCCCGCGCCCAGGCCTGCGCTCCATCGCCCTGGCCGTGCTGCTGGCCTGCGGACTACCGCTGGCTACCGCGGCCCAGGGACTCGATGCCCAGGGCCTGGCGGCCCTGGACGCCGCCATCCAGCCCCTGGCCCCCAGGATGGTCGAATGGCGCCGTGACATCCACCAGCATCCCGAGCTGTCGGGCCAGGAGGAGCGCACGGCCCGGCTGGTGGCCGACCACCTGCGCCGCCTGGGCATGCAGGTACAGACCGGCGTGGGCGGCACGGGCGTGGTCGGTGTGCTGCGCGGCGGGCTGCCCGGCAAGACCGTGGCCCTGCGAGCGGACATGGACGCCCTGCCCGTGGCCGAGAAGACCGGCCTGCCCTTTGCCTCCAAGGCCCGGGCCCAGTACCTGGGCAAGGAGGTGTCGGTCATGCACGCGTGCGGCCACGATGCCCATGTGGCCATGCTCATGGGCGCGGCCGAGGCCCTGGCCGGCATGCGTGCCAGGCTGCCGGGAACGGTGAAGTTCATCTTCCAGCCGGCCGAAGAAGGGGCGCCCGTGGAGGCCGATGCCCACGGCCATGTGCCCAGCTTCGGCGCCAAGGCCATGGTCGAGGCCGGCGTGCTCAAGGATGTGCAGGCCATCTACGGCCTGCACATCACGGCCAACCTGCCCTCGGGCACGGTAGGTTACCGCAGCGGTCCGCTGATGGCGGGATCGGACAGCCTCAGCATCCAGATCGAGGGCCGTGGTGGCCATGGATCGTCGCCGTGGAATGCCGTCGATCCCGTGGTGGCCGCCAGCCAGGTGGTGCTGGGCCTGCAGACCGTGGTCAGCCGCCAGCTCAACATCAGCCTAGAGCCGGCCGTGCTGACCATAGGCTCCATCCAGGGCGGCACGCGCTACAACATCATTCCCGACAACGTGGAGATGCTGGGCACGCTGCGCACCTTCGACGAGGGCATGCGCGAGGAGGCGCACAAGCGCATCACGGCCACGGCCGAGCAGATCGCGGCGTCCAGCGGCGCCAAGGCCCAGGTGCGCTTCGGCCCCGTGGCCTATCCGGTCACTTCCAATCCCGCGGCCCTGACCGAGGCCTCCCTGCCCGCGCTCAGGCTGGCCATGGATGGCAAGGCCATGGTGATTCCCAAGGTCAGCGGCTCCGAGGATTTCTCGGAATTCCAGAAGGTGGTGCCGGGCTTCTTCTACTTCCTGGGCGCGCCGCCGGCCGGGCAGGATTTCACCAAGGCGCCTTCCAACCACTCGCCGCTGTTCGACATCGATGAAAAGCAGCTGCCCACGGGCGCGCGTTCACTGGCCGCCCTGGCGCTGGACTTCCTGCAACGCAACCCTTGATCAGTGCGCCGCCGTTGCCCGCCACCACCGGGCGATGGCCAGCCGAAAGGGCAGCAGCAGTGCCACGCCCAGCACCAGCTTGACGGCCAGGTCGCCCAGGGCCCAGGTCAGCCAGGGCTCGGCGGCGCCCGCGAAGGCGATGCTCCAGAACAGGAAGGTGTCCAGGCAGGCGGCCAGCAGGGTGGCCACCAGGGGGGCGCGCCACCAGCGGCCCGCGCGCAGGCGGTGGAAGACGGAAATGTCCAGCCACTGCGAGGCGATGAAGGCCACGCCCGAGGCCAGGGCGATGCGCGGTGGCGCCAGGACCACGGAGGCCGCCACGGCCACGGCAAAGCCCACCCAGGCCACGCGCCGCGCCTGTTGCGGGCCGAAGCTGCGGTTGACCAGCTCGCTGACCAGGAAGGCGAAGGGATAGGTGATGGCGCCCCAGGTCAGCCAGTCGTTGATGGCGTACTGCACCAGGATGTTGGACGACAGCACGACCACGCCCATGGCCGCGACGGCGGCCGCGAGCTGCTGGAGCGAGGGCGATGCGAAGCGGGTCGTCATGCCGCACCACCCGAGCCCTTGGCTCCCGAGGAGGGCAGGGGAATACCCAGGATGGCACAGGCCACGGCCTCGCCGACCTTGACGCCGTCCACGCCGGCCGACAGGATGCCGCCCGCATAGCTGGCGCCCTCGCCGGCCGGGTACAGGCCGCGCGTGTTCAGGCTCTGGAAGTCGGCGCCGCGGCCTATCTTCACGGGCGAGGAGGTGCGCGTTTCCACGCCGGTCAGCACGGCATCGCGCATGTCGTAGCCGCGGATCTTCTTGCCGAAGGCGGGCAAGGCTTCGCGCATGGCCTCGATGGCATAGGCGGGCAGGGCGTGGTGCAGGTTGGTCAGCGTGATGCCGGGCTTGTACGACGGTTCGACCTCGCCCAGCGCCGCAGACTCCGTGCCATCGATGAAGTCGCCCACCAGCTGGCCTGGCGCGTTGTAGTTGCGCCCGCCCAGCAGATAGGCCTTGGTCTCCAGCTGGCGCTGCAGCACGATGCCCGACAGCGGGTGCAGCTCGCCGTCCTTCAGGTGCTCCACGCCATGGGTCTTGCCCTCGAAGGCCCAGGCGAAGCTCTTGGCATCGCGCGGATAGTCGGCGGGGTCGATGGCACAGACCATGCCCGCGTTGGCGTTGCGCTCGGCGCGCGAATACTGGCTCATGCCATTGGTCACCACGCGCTCGGGCTCGCTGGTGGCCGCGACCACGGTGCCGCCCGGGCACATGCAAAAGCTGTAGACGGCACGGCCATTGCTGGCGTGGTGCACCAGCTTGTAGTCGGCCGCGCCCAGCAGCGGGTGGCCCGCATGGCGGCCCCAGCGCGCGCGGTCGATCACGCTTTGCGGATGCTCGATGCGAAAGCCCACGGAAAAGGGCTTGGCCTCCATGTGCACGCCGCGCTCGTAGAACATGGCGAAGGTGTCGCGCGAGCTGTGGCCCAGGGCCATCACCGCATGGTCGGTTTCCAGCCAATGGTGCTCGCCACTGCCCTGGTCCAGCACTTGCAGGGCGGTGAGATGGCGGCTTTCGCCCTCGCCTTCGATGCGCACGTCGCACACGCGGTGGCCAAAGCGGATCTCGCCGCCCAGGCGGATGATTTCCTCGCGCATGCCCTCGACCACCTTGACCAGCTTGAAGGTGCCGATGTGGGGATGGGCGGCGTAGAGGATTTCGGCGGGCGCGCCATGGGCGACGAACTCCTGCATCACCTTGCGGCCCAGGTGGCGCGGATCCTTGATCTGGCTGTAGAGCTTGCCGTCGGAGAAGGTGCCGGCGCCGCCTTCGCCGAACTGCACGTTGGATTCGGGTTGCAGTTCGCGCTTGCGCCACAGGCCCCAGGTGTCCTGGGTGCGTTCGCGCACCGTGCGGCCCCGTTCGATGACGATGGGCTTGAAGCCCATCTGGGCCAGCACCAGGGCCGCGAAGATGCCGCTGGGCCCGAAGCCCACGACCACGGGCCGGCGTGCGAGGTCTGCCGGCGCCTGGCCCACGGCATGCCAGCGCATGTCGGGCGTGGGGTTCACATGGGGGTGGTCGGCGAACTGCTGCAGCAGCGCGGCTTCGCTGCCTTCGTCGGCCAGCGTGAGGTCGACGATGTAGACCGCCAGCAGCTCGGCCTTGCGCGCGTCGAAGCTGCGCTTGTGCACATGGACCTGGGCAATGGCCTGCTCGGCGATGCCCAGCTGGCGCGCGGCCAGCGCCTGCAACTGCTGCAGGGGCTGGTATTCGGTGTGGTTCTCGGGGTGGTATTCCACCGCCGACAGGGGGAGCTTCAATTCGGAGACGCGGATCATGGCTTGTAACTATCAAGCAGAGGGCCGGCGATGGTAAGCCAAAGCGCGCGCGCGCACCGGCGGCATGGGCCACACCCTTGGGGTGCGCTCGGGAACGTGCGGTCCCCAGGCCGGTGCCGAGAAGGCACCAGCACATGGCGCGCACGCGCAGGGACACATGGTGTTACCAGCTGCCTGCTAGGGGAAAACACCTGGTATGAAGCTTGCATGGAGGCCCGGCCGCCCGAGGGCCGGACCATGCGTCCGCCACGGTGGCTGCATCTGGGCGAAGTGGTGGTGGAACGGATGTAAGCTCGCGGCAAGCCGGCGGACAGGTGCCGTCTGCGGCTCACAAGATCAACGCATTCCACGCACCACAAGGAGACCCCATGAAGCAACCCCCTTCCCGGCAACGCCTGCCCGTATGGCAGTGGATAGGCCTTGCAGCCGCCACGCCCCTGTTACTCGCTTCCTGCGGTGGCGGTGGCAATGGCGGTCAGGACGATCTGGCCGCCTGCGCCATCACCTCGGGTGACGGCAGCGTGGTGGTGGGCTCGGGCCTGCCAGGCGATCCGGCCGCACCCGAGCCTTCATCGGGCTACCGCCTCGGCAAGAAGGCCGTCCACACCTCCAAGTACATGGTGGTGACGGCCAATCCCCTGGCTTCCAAGGCCGGCTGCGAGGTGCTCAAGTCCGGCGGTACGGCCGTGGACGCGGCCGTGGCCGTGCAAATGGTGCTGGGCCTGGTCGAGCCCCAGTCCAGCGGCATCGGCGGCGGGGCCTTCATGCTGTACCGCGACGCGGCCACGGGCAAGGTCGTGGCCTATGACGGCCGCGAAACCGCGCCCGCCGCGGCGACCGAGAACTACCTGCGCTATGTGGACGATGCCAACGACCAGACGGCGCCCAAGCCTTCGGCGCGCGCCAGCGGCCGTTCCATCGGCACGCCGGGCGTGCTGCGCATGCTGGAACTGGCCCACAAGGACTATGGCAAGACGGCCTGGCCGCAGCTGTTCACCTCGGGCATCAACCTGGCCAGCCAGGGCTTTCCCATCAGCGGCCGCATGGCTGCAGCGCTCGACGGCTCCAAGGCCGATCTGGCGCGCGACGCCGATGCCGCCAGGCTTTACTTCGATGCCCAGGGCAAGCCGCTGGCGCTGGGCGCCAAGTTCGTCAACCAGCCCTATGCCGACACGCTGCGCAGCATTGCCAACGGTGGTGCCGATGCCTTCTACCGCGGTGATCTGGCCCAGGCCATCGTCGGCAAGATCGGTGTGACGCAGTCGGCCCTGGACGGCGCTGCCATGACGCCCGGCAAGACCACGCTGCAGGATCTGGCCAGCTACCAGGCCAAGCGCCGCGAGGCCGTCTGCACCACCTACCGTGCGCGCTATGTGGTCTGCAGCATGCCGCCGCCTTCCTCGGGCGGCATCGCCGTGGCGCAGGCCATGGGCATTCTGGAGAACTTCGACCTCAAGGCCTATGCGCCCACGGCCATCGATGGCGAGGGCGGCAAGCCCACGGTCATGGGCGTGCACCTGGTCAGTGAAGCCCTGCGCCTGGCCTATGCCGACCGCGACAAGTACGTGGCCGACACCGACTTCGTGCCCCTGCCCGGCGGATCGCCGGCCATGATGCTGGACAAGGCCTACCTGCGCCAGCGCGCCGGCCTGATCTCCATGACCAAGAGCATGGGCACGGCCCAGGCCGGCAACTTCGGCACGCCTTCGCAGGGCGTGGTCGATGTCAAGGAGGCCGGCACCACGCACATGAGCATCGTCGATGCCCAGGGCAATGCGCTGAGCATGACGACGACGGTGGAGTCCAGCATGGGCTCCTTCCACGTCACACGCGGCTTTGTGCTGAACAACCAGCTCACGGACTTCGCGTCCATTCCCAGCACCGCCGAAGGCCCGGTGGCCAACCGCGTGCAGCCGGGCAAGCGTCCGCGCAGCTCCATGGCTCCCACCCTGGTGTTCGACCTGAAGGCCGACGGCAGCGCCGGCGACTTCAAGATGGCCACCGGCTCGCCGGGTGGCAGCACCATCATCCAGTACGTGACCAAGACCCTGGTCGGTGCGCTGGACTGGGGTCTCGATGCCCAGCAGGCCACCTCGATGGTGGATTTCGGTGCGGCCAACAGCACCACGACCAATGTGGGTGGAGAGCACCCCAACGTCAACACCGCCAACAACGGCAATGACGATCCCCTGGTCAGCGGCCTGCGCGCCCTGGGCCATGTGGTGTCCACCAGTGCCCAGTCCAGCGGCATCGGCACCATCCTGCGCGTGCAGCGCAATGGCCAGGCCCAGCTGCAGGGTGGTGCCGACCCGCGCCGCGAAGGCCTGGTGCTGGGCGATACCGTGCGCTGACGCCAGTGCAGGCCCCCCCGGGGCCTGGCAGGCCAGGCCGCCGGCAGCGATGCCGGCGGCTTTTTTTCGGCCATACCGACCCGAGGTCCCGGGCACCGGGTCGTGCGCGGTGGACGGGGCCTGTCGCATCAAGGACATGGCCTGATCGTGAGGTGCCGCTGCCTGGCCCTGGGGAGGCCTGGGAAGTCGTTTTCAGTAGGTCCTTTTTTGCTATCAATTTGAAGGCGCTTCAGGGCCGTTCCGCGTTTTCCCCAAAAGCGCCCCGCTCCAGGGCTTGCCCGCTGCGCCACCGCGTGCCGGCTGCCTAAAGTGTCTCCATGTTCCATATGGAGGCCGGCAGGCCGGGAGTGACAGCATGAAGCGACGCGAGTTTGGCGCATGGTTGGGGGCTTCGGCTCTGCCCGCGGGTGCCTGGGCCCAGGACGGTTATCCCGCCCGCCCCATCAGCCTCATCGTTCCCTATGGCGCGGGCGGCGTGACCGATGTGGTGGCGCGTGCCCTGGCCCAGGGCATGGCCAGGCAGCTGGGCCAGTCGGTGGTGGTCGAGAACAAGCCCGGCGCGGGCGCATCCATGGGCGTGGTGGAAATGCGCAATGCCCGGCCCGACGGCTACCGCCTGACCCTGTCGCCCGTGAGCATCTTCCGCCAGCCCCATATCCAGAAGGTGCAGTACGACCCGGTGCGCGATCTGAGCTACATCGCCACCTACATGACCTATGACTTCGTGCTGGCGGTCCCGCAGGACTCGCCGTTCAAGACCGTGCAGGACCTGGTCGAGTTCGCGAAAAAGAACCCGGGCGCCGTGGATTACGGGACACCGGGCAAGTTCACGGCCAACCATGTGGTCATGGCCCTGCTGGAGCAGGCCACGGGGGCGCGCTTCACGCATGCGCCCTTCAAGGGCGATGCCGAGGCGCTCAATGCGCTGATGGCGGGCCATCTCAAGTCCGGCGTGTTCGCCAACACCGTCCTGCCCTATCTGAGCTCGGGCAAGCTGCGGGCCCTGGCATCGGCCTCGGAAACACGGCCCGAGGCCTTTGCCAACGTGCCGACCATGCGCGAGGCCGGCTATGCCTTCGACGTGCCGTCGCCCCTGGGCGTGGCCGGCCCGCGCGGCCTGCCGCCCGAGATCGTCCGCAGGCTGGAGACTGCCATCCATGCCGCCATGGACGAAGCGGCCTTCCGCCAGGTGGTGGGCAACTACGGCGTGCGCACGCAGTTCCGCGGCAGCCAGGACTACGCGGCGTTCGCGAAGAAGGCCTTCGAGGACGAAAAGAAGATCGTGCAGAACATCGGCCTGGAGGATTAGCACCGCCTGAGCGGCTGCGCCGCTTCCCGTTGCACGGAGCCCCCGAGGGGGCGGCACCCTCGCTGCGGGGCGGCCCTTGCTTGGTGTCCCTCGTTCTCGGCCGCGCCAAGTTTCTGTGCTGCCTGCTCTCGATGGAGTCCCGCCTTCTTCAGAGGGGTGAAATCCGGCCCGCCATGGCGCGCAGGTCCACCAGCCGGTCATACTCCTGGGCCGTGAGCAGGCCCAGGTCCACGGCGGCTTCACGCGGGCCGATGTCGCGCGCCATGGCCTCGCGCGTGATGCGCGCCACGGCGTCGTAGCCCAGCACGGGATTCAGCGCCGTGGCCTGCAACAGCGAATGCCCGACCTGGCGCGCCAGGCGCTCACCGTCGGCCTGCAGGCCGGCCACCAGGCGGTCGGCGAATACGCGCACGGCGTCGGCCAGGGCGCGCATGGCGCGCAGCAGGTGGTGGATGAGCACGGGCTTGGCCACGTTGAGTTCGAAATGCCCGGCCGAGCCCGCCAGTGTCACCGTCAGATGGTGGCCCATGGCCTGGTAGGCGGCCTGGACCAGGACCTCGGCCACGGTGGGGTTGCGTTTGCCGGGCATGATGGATGAGCTGAGTCCGTCGTCGGGAAATCGCAGCTCGCCCAGGCCGCAGCGCGGACCCGAGCCCAGCAGCCGGATGTCGTTGGCGATCTTGGCCAGCGAGCCTGCGACCACGTTGAGCGCGCCCGAGACCTCGATCAGGGCATCGTGCGCGCCCATGCCCTCGAACTTGCAGGGATTGGGCGTGACAGCCAGGCCCGTGAGCGCGCGCACTTCCTCGCAAAAGGCCTGGTCGAAGCCGGCCGGTGCGTTCAGGCCCGTGCCCGCGGCCGTGCCGCCCTGGGGCAGGCTCCATAGCCGGGGTTCGGTGGCGCGCAGCCGGTCCATGCCATGGCCGATCTGGTGGGCAAAGGCCTCGAAGCCCTGGCCCAGCGTCATGGGCACGGCATCCATCAAGTGCGTGCGCGCGATCTTGAGCACGTCCGCGAAGGCCCGTGCCCGTTCGTCCAGGCGCTGGCGCAGCAGGGCCAGGGCGGGCAGCAGGTGGTCGCGCAACTCCAGCGCCGTGGCCAGGTGCATGACCGTGGGAAAGCTGTCGTTGGACGACTGCGAGGCATTGACATGGTCGTTGGGGTGGACGGGGCTGCGCGTGCCCAGGCCATGGCCCAGCAGCTGGTTGGCGCGGTTGGCGATGACCTCGTTGGCATTCATATTGGTCTGGGTGCCGGATCCCGTCTGCCAGATGGTCAGCGGAAAGTGCGCGCCCAGCAGGCCCTGCTGCAGTTCGGCCGCTGCCTGCGCAATGGCCTGGGCACGCTGCGCGTCCAGCGCGCCCAGGCGCAGGTTGGCACGCGCCGCGGCCATTTTCTGCACGCCGAAGGCGCGGTACAGACCTTCGGGAAAGCGTTCCTCGCCGATGGCGAACAGCTCCAGCGCTCGCTGGGTCTGGGCTCCCCACAGGCGGTCGGCCGGGATGTCCACGGGCCCGAAGGCATCGTGCTCGGTGCGTGTGTGCTGCGCCATGGCGTTCAATCCAGCGAGATCCTGGCCTCGGCCGCCACCTTGCGCCAGCGCTCGACCTCGGCCGCCGTGTGGCGCGCCAGGGCCTCGGGTGCGTACTGCTCGGCAGGCAGCAGACGTATGCCCTGGGCGGCCATTTTGTCGGTCCAGGCCTTGTCGGCCAGGGCCTTGGTATAGGCCTGGTAGACCTTTTGCACCACCTCGCGCGGCGTGCCCCGGGGGGCGTAGATGCCGTACCAGGTGGCCGCCTCGAAGCCGGGCAGCAGCTTCTGGCCCAGGGCCGCGGCGCCGGGGAACTGGGCCATGGGCTGGTCCGAAGTCAGGGCGATGGCGCGGATGCGGTCCCCGGCCAGCTGGGGCAGGGCGGTATTGGTCTGGTCGAACATGGCATCGACCTGGCCCGAGATCACGTCCGTCATGGCCGGCGCCGCGCCCTTGTAGGCCACCTGGGTGATGGAGATCTGGGCCCGGCTGGCGAACAGCGCGGCCACCAGATGCGAGGTCGAACCCACGCCCGCATTGCCGAAGTTGAGCTGGCCCGGATTGCGCTTGCCGAAGGCCACCAGCTCGTCGGCCGTTTTGTAGGGCGAGTTCTTGCCCACCAGCAGCACCAAGGGCGTGTCGGGAAAGCGGAACACGGCCTCGAAGTCCTTGACCGGGTCGTAGGCCAGCTTCTTGTACAGGGATGGCGCCGCGCCCATGTAGCCCATGTGGCCCACGAGGAAGCTGTAGCCATCGGGGACGGCTCGTGCCGCCTTGGCCGCACCCAGGGTGCCGCCCGCGCCGGGCACGTTCTCGATGATGATCTGCTGGCCGAGCTGGGTGCTGGTGCGCTGGGCGATATCGCGCGCCATGGCGTCCGTGGGACCGCCGGCCGCGAAGGGCACGATCCAGGTCAGGGGCTTGGCGGGATAGCCGCCCTGGGCCTGGGCGGCCAGTGCCAGGGTCATTGCGGCCAGTGCGAAGGCCAGGCGGGGAAGGCGAATGGTCATGGTCTGTCTCCTGTGTTGTGGTGTTCTGCGAGGGCTGGCTTCAGTGGCCGTGGGCGCGCGACAGCGCGATGGCCCGGTCCACCATCTGCGGGGCTTCGCCCAGGTAGTTGCGCGGGTCGGTCAGGCGCTCCAGTGCGGCGCGGTCGAAGTGCGCCGTGACCTCGGGCAGGCGGGCGAGGGCATCGGCCAGGGTGCCGCCCTCGGTGTTGACCGTGCGGCAGGCGGCGTAGACGATGTCGTGGGCCTGCTGGCGGCCCGTGTGCGGGGCCAGCCCCATCATCACGGCCTCGGCCACGATCAGACCGTCGGTCATGTCCAGGTTGCGGGCCATGCGTGCTTCATCGACGATGAGGCCGCCCAGCATGAAGCGCGCCTGATGCAGGGCGCCGGCCGTGAGCACGAAGCTCTCGGGCAGGGCCACCCATTCGGCATGCCAGGGGCCGGTGGCGCGCTCCAGGTCCTGGACCGTGGCGTCCAGCATCAGGCCTGCATGCTGGCGCACGGCCTTGGAGGCGGCCAGCATCAGCTCGCTGGAGATGGCGTTCCTCTTTTGCGGCATGGTGCTGCTGGCGCCGCGGCCGGTGACGAAGGGCTCGAAGACCTCGCCGAACTCGGTGGAGGACAGCAGCATCACGTCATAGGCGATCTTGCCCAGGGAGCCCGTGACCAGGGCCAGGAAATTCACGGCCTCGGCCAGGCCGTCGCGCGCCACATGCCAGGTGGTGGCGGGAACGCCCAGGTTCAGTTCCTCCATCAGCAGCTGCTGCACCTCGAGACCACGCCCGCCCAGCGAGGCCAGCGTGCCCGCCGCGCCCGCGAACTGGCCCACCAGCACGCGCGGGCGCAGCTCGCGCAGGCGCTGGGCATGGCGGTCGAACATGGCCAGCCAGATCGCGGCCTTGTAGCCGAAGGTGATGGGCAGGGCATGCTGCAGGTGGGTGCGGCCGGCCATGGGTGTGTCGCGGTGGCGCTCGGCCAGATCGGCCAGGATGGTGCGCAGGGCGGTGATGTCGGACTCCACCAGGTCCAGGGCGTCGCGGACCTGCAGCACGGTGGCCGTATCCATGATGTCCTGTGTGGTCGCGCCCCAGTGGATGTAGCGCCCGGCTTCGCCGCACTGCTTTACCAGCTGGTGCACCAGCGGCAGGATGGGGTAGCCGACAATGTCGGTCTCCTTGCGCAGCAGCTCGAAGTCCAGCTGGTCCAGTTGGCAGCGCCGGGCGATCTCGGCGGCTGCCTGCGCGGGAATCACGCCGCAGCGGCCCTGGGCGCGCGCCAGCGCGACTTCGACCTCGATGTAGCGCCCCACCAGGGTCCGGTCGGCGAAGATGGCGCGCATGGCAGGTGTGCCGAAGGCGTCGCGGAACAGCAGCGAGTCGATGGCCGTGCTGGAGGGGAAGAACGGGAGGGTCATGGAATGGATTGGCGATTAAGTTCGGACATATAGTTATTTTTATTTATGTACGTACATTACGAACATCCGGGTTTGCCTGGGGGGAGGGGCTGCGCCCATGGCTGAGACACGCTATGCCCAGGTGGCACGCGACCTGTCCGAGCGCATTGCCTCGGGCGAATACGCCGTGGGCGGCCTGTTGCCCACCGAGCTGGAACTGTGCGAACGCTATGGCGTGAGCCGGCACACGGTGCGTGCGGCCATTTCCGAGCTGCAGCAGTCGGGCCTGGTGTCGCGGCGCAAGAAAGTGGGCACGCGCGTGGAGGCGGCCACGGCCAACGCCCACTACCGGCAGGCGCTGAGTTCGCTGGAGGACCTGGCGCAGTTCGGCGCCACCCATGTGCGCGAGGTGAGACGCATCGAGGAAGTGGTACTGGACCAGGATCTGGCCGCGGAGCTGGATTGCCCGCCGGGCAGCCGCTGGCTGGCCATCTGCAGCCTGCGCCGCGACGGCGCGGCACCGCACCTGCCGATCGCCTGGACCGTGGTCTATGTGGACGTGCAGCGCTTTGACACGCGCGAGCTGGCCGAGCGTGTGCGCGCAGCGCCCGAGCTGCTGGTCAGCAGCCTGCTGGAGCAGCAGTACGGGCTGCGCATCGCCCGCGTGCGGCAGTCCGTGGTGGGGGCCCTGGTGCCCGAAGCCCTGGCCGCAGAGCTGCAGGCCCCGGCCGGATCAGCGGCGCTGAAGATCGTGCGCCGCTATCTGGACACCGATGGCGAGCTCATGGACCTGAGCGTGACCCTGCATCCCGCCAGCCGCTATACCCTGCACATGCAACTGGATCGCCAGTTGGCGAGTGTCTGACCGGTTCGACCGGGCGTGCTGCCGTGTGCCGGAACACGCGGCAGCGCAGCCGCTCAGGCCGTGTACACAGGCTCCGCGAGAAACCCCCCGCTCTGGTGGGCCCAGAGCTTGGCGTAGATGCCGCCCAGTTCCAGCAGCTGCTGGTGCGTGCCCTGCTCGACGATGTGGCCCTGGTCCATGACGATGAGCCGGTCCATGGCGGCGATGGTGGACAGGCGGTGGGCGATGGCGATCACCGTCTTGCCGTGCATGAGGCTGTCCAGGCTTTGCTGGATGGCGGCCTCGACCTCGCTGTCCAGCGCGCTCGTGGCCTCGTCCAGCAGCAGGATGGGCGCATCCTTGAGCATGACGCGCGCAATGGCCACGCGCTGACGCTGGCCGCCCGACAGCTTGACGCCGCGTTCGCCCACCTGGGCATCGTAGCCGTTGCGGCCCTTGAGATCGGTCAGGGTGGCGATGAACTCGGAGGCCTCGGCCTTTTGCGCGGCAGCCAGCATGTCCTGTTCGGTGGCGTCGGGGCGGCCATAGAGGATGTTGTCGCGCATGGAGCGGTGCAGCAGCGAGGTGTCCTGGGTCACCATGCCGATGGCGCTGCGCAGGCTGTCCTGGGTCACCGCGCGAACGTCCTGGCCGTCGATGGTGATGCGGCCGCCCTGGGCTTCGTGAAAGCGCAGCAGCAGGTTGACCAGGGTGGACTTGCCCGCGCCCGAGCGGCCGATCAGGCCGATGCGCTCGCCGGGCCGTATGCGCAGGTCCAGGTGGTCGATGACCTGCTTGCCGCCGTCCTTGTAGGCAAAGCTCAGGTCCTCGAAAGCGATGGCGCCCTGGGTGACCTGCAGCGGCCTGGCATCGGGCGCGTCGACGATGGTGCGCGGCTTGGTCAGCGTGAGAATGCCGTCCTGGATGGTGCCCACGTTCTCGAACAGGCCCGTCATCTGCCACATGACCCAGTGCGAGTAGCCCATGAGGCGCAGTGCCATGGCGATCACCGCGGCCACCACGCCGGCGCTGGCCTGTCCGCCCGTCCACAGGTACAGGGCCGTGCCCGTGGAGCCCAGCAGCAGCAGGGTGATCATGACGTGGTTGACGATCTCGAACTGGCTGACCAGGCGCATCTGGGCATAGCCCGTGGCCTTGAAGGCCTCCATGGCGTTGCGCGCGTACTCGGCCTCGCGCCGCGTGTGGGCGAAGAGCTTGACGGTGGCGATATTGGTGTACGCATCGGTCACGCGGCCCGTCATCATGGAGCGCGCATCGGCCTGCTCCTTGCCGATCTTGCCCAGGCGCGGCACGAAGTAAAAGCATGCCGCCACATAGGCGGCCAGCCACAGCGCGAACGGAATCATCAGCCGCCACTCGAAGCTGGCGGCCAGGATCAGGATGCCGATCATGTAGACGCTGACGCCCACCAGCACATCGACCACCATGAAGATGACTTCGCGCACGGACAGTGCGGTCTGCATGATCTTGGTGGTGATGCGGCCCGCGAACTCGTCCGCGTAGAAGGACATGCTCTGGCCCAGCATCAGCCGGTGGAACACCCAGCGCAGCCGCATGGGGAAGTTGATGGCCAGCACCTGGTGCATCACGGCCGTGTGGAAGGCCAGCAGGGCCACGCTGGACAGCAGGATGGCCGCAATGCCCCAGACCGTGCCGCGCTGGGCCTGCCAGAAGCCGGTGGGCGAGGTCGCCGACAGCCAGTCCACCACATGGCCCATGATGGCGAACAGCGCAGCCTCGTAGACCGACAGCAGGGCCGAGGTCAGGGTCAGCAGCGCAATCCAGCCGCGCATGCCCTGGGTGCAGGCCCAGACAAAAGCGAAAAAGCCCTTGGGCGGGACCGTGGGCTCTACGAGGGGATAGGGTGGCACCCTTTTTTCAAAAAAACCGAACAAGATTTCTGTACTCCTTGTGCCGACCATCGTAGGCCAGACCGGGGCGGACCCGGTGGCCACCCAGCATGACCTTCTGGCGCAACATGGTTTGTAAGAAATCTCCACACAAACGCCCTACGCCCTCCCTTTTTCAGGGCCGTACAGAGGGCGGGCGCCGCGCGGCTGCCTTCGCCGCGCATCTGTTTTGCGGAGCGTTGCAGCGCGGATGGGCCCCGATTCAGAGGTTGTACACGGCAGGACAACACTGCATGCCGGCTTTGGCAACAATGCCCGGCGCCTGGGCCTGCAATGCAAAAAGGCCCCGTTCGGGGCCTTGTGCGTTGGCGGTGGCAATGGCTGCCGGGGGGGGCTGCCGATCAGGCCGGCAGAAAGCCTTCCACGGACAGATAGCGTTCGCCCGTGTCGTAGTTGAAGCCCAGGATGCGGGCGCCCGTGGGCAGTTCGGGCAGCTTTTGCGCGATGGCGGCCAGGGTGGCGCCCGAGGAAATGCCCACCAGCAGGCCTTCCTCGCGGGCCGAGCGGCGCGCGAACTCGCGAGCCGGTTCGGCCTCGACCTGGATCACGCCGTCCAGCACGCTGGTGTCCAGGTTCTTGGGCACGAAGCCTGCACCAATGCCCTGGATGGGGTGGGGCGAAGGCTGGCCGCCCGAGATCACGGGCGACGCGGCGGGCTCGACGGCAAAGACCTTGAGCTGGGGAAACTTCGCCTTGAGCACGCGGGCCACGCCCGTCAGGTGGCCGCCGGTGCCCACGCCCGTGATGAGCACGTCCAGGCCTTCGGGGAAGTCGGCCAGGATTTCCTGGGCCGTGGTGCGCACATGGACGTCGATGTTGGCGGGGTTCTCGAACTGCTGGGGAATCCAGGCGCCGGGCGTCTGGGCCGCCAGCTCCTGGGCGCGCGCGATGGCACCCTTCATGCCTTTTTCCTTGGGCGTGAGGTCGAAGCTCGCGCCATAGGCCAGCATCAGCCTGCGGCGTTCGATGCTCATGCTTTCGGGCATGACCAGGACGAGCTTGTAGCCCTTGACGGCCGCGACCAGGGCCAGGCCCACGCCGGTGTTGCCGCTGGTGGGCTCGATGATGGTGCCGCCGGGCTGCAGGGCGCCGGACTTCTCGGCATCCTCGACCATGGCCAGGGCGATGCGGTCCTTGATGGAGCCGCCGGGGTTGCCGCGCTCGGACTTGACCCACACATTGGCGCCGGCGCCGAACAGGCGGTTGATGCGCACATGGGGCGTGTTGCCAATCGTTTGCAGGATGTTGTCAGCTCTCATCGGACCTCCGCGATAGGTGGTGGTGGTACAGGGGGAGCGCGGCACGGGCCGCGCGGTCACGGTGCATTGTGCACGCAGGCTTTCTATGCATGGGCTATATCGATATGGCGCGGAAAGTTAACATCGCCCCATGAATCTACGGTTCCTGGAAACCTTTGTGCTGCTGGCCGAGCTGCGCAATTTCCGCATGACGGCCGAGCGCCTGCACACCACGCAGGCCGCCGTCTCCAGCCGCATCGCCACGCTGGAGCAGGAGTTCGGCGTGCGCCTGTTCGACCGCGGCGTACGCGAGGTCACACTGACGGCCGATGGCGCCAAGGCGCTGGTCCATGCCGAGCGCATGCTGCGCCTGATGCGTGAAATGCGCGAGGACATGCTGGACAAGCAGGCCTATGCGGGCGTGATCCGCATCGGCGCCATCGAGTCCATCGTGCACAGCTGGTTTCCCGACTTCCTGGCCCTGCTGCAGCAGCGCTATCCACGCCTGCAGGTGGAGATCGCCTGCGATACCACCTTGCACATGTCCGAGCAGCTGACCAAGGGCCAGCTGGACCTGTCGCTGCAGGCCAAGCCCGTGAGCTCGGGCATGGTCAGCCATCTGTCCCTGGGCGAGTTTCCCATGGCCTGGGTGGGCAGCCCCAGGCTGGGCATAGGCGACGAAACGCTGGGCCTGGCCGAACTGGCGGCCTTCCCCATCATGTGCTTTGCGCGCGGATCCGATCCCTATGCGGTGATAGAGCAGCTGTTTGCCGCGGAGAACAGTGCCTCGGTGCACCTGAACTGCATCGCCTCGGTGGCGACCATGATCCGCGTGGTCTGCGACGGCCTGGGTGTGGCCGCCGTGCCCCCGGCCATCATCCAGCGCGAGCTGGCCGAGCAGCGCTTGCGGCTGCTGCGCGTGGACCGCGAGTTTCCGGCCCTGCCCCTGGTGGCCTGCTACCGCAACGACCACCAGAACCCGCTGACCGAGGTGGTGGCGCGCGCGGCCGAGGAGGCCGCGGCGGCCTTCGCGCTCAACCACGGCCAGGCCGTGGCGCGGCTGCCCGCGACGGCGCTGCCGCCGCACGCCTGAGCCGGGCGGCCGCGCCAGCCGCCTGGGTCAGGCCTGCGCCAGGAGTTGCTCCACGGCCAGGGCCACGGACAGCAGGCGCCTGTCCTGGCCGCCCAGCCCGGCCAGGCTCAGGCCCACGGGCGCTTCGCCCGCGCGGTGGCAGGGCAGGGAGACGGCGCAGCCGTCGAGGAAGTTGATCAGGGTGGGGTTGCGCAGGATCAGTCCGTTGGCGCCGAAGTAGGCGTCGTCGCTGTCCGTGAGGTCGGCGATGCGGGGCGCGACCACGGGCACGGTGGGCATGGCGATCAGGTCATGGTCGTCCATTTGACGGGTGACCTCGGCGATCCATTGCTGGCGGCGTGCCAGCAGGTCGATGTAGTCGGCCGCGCTGATGTCCTTGCCGCGCAGGATGCGCGTGCCCACGCGCGGGTCGTACTCGGCCAGGCGCGTGGCGATGTGGTGGCGGTGCCAGGCCCAGGCTTCGGCGGCCGTGAAGCCGCCCTTGGCATTGATTTCCGCCAGTTCGCCGAAGGGTCGGACCACGGCCTGGGTGATGCGTGCGCCGGCCTGGGACAGCAGGGACAGCGCGCGGTCCCAGGCGGCGGCCACGGTGGCGTCCATGCCGTCCAGCACCACATTGGTCGGTGCCAGCAGGCGCAGGCCCTGCAACTGCGCGGCCTGCAGGGTCTTCAGGGGCTCGCCCGACAGGATGGCGTCCAGCGTGGCGCAGCAGCGCACGCTGGCTGCCAGCGGTCCGATGGAGTCGAGGTTGCTCGACAGCGGCATCACGCCCTGCATGGAAACGCGCCGCGCCGTGGGTTTGAAGCCCGTCAGGCCGCACAGGGCCGAGGGAATGCGCACCGAGCCGCCGGTGTCCGAGCCGACGGCGGCCAGGGCCATGCCATCGGTCACCGAAATCGCGGCACCCGAGGACGAGCCCCCCGGAATGCGGCCGCCGTCCTCATCGCGCTGCCAGGGGTTGCGCGGCGTGCCGTAATGCGGATTCAGCCCCAGGCCCGAGTAGGCGAACTCGGTCATATTGGTCGTGCCCACGATGACGGCACCGGCCTGGCGCAGGCGCTGCACCACCTCGGCCGTGCGCGTGGCGGGCTCGGCATTCACCAGCAGGCGTGAGCCACCCAGCGTGGGAAAGCCCGCGATATCGAACAGGTCCTTGACCGAGATGGGCAGGCCCTCGATGGGCGAGCGGGCCAGGCCCGCGGCGCGCAGGCCATCGCTGGCGCGGGCCTCGGCCAGGGCCGAGCCCTGGAACACGCGCGTGAAGACCTTGGGCCCTTCCCCGGCCATGGCATGGGCCAGGGCCTGTTCGGTCAGCTGGACCGAGCTGGTCTGGCCGCCGTCCAGGCGTTGCGATGCAAGCTCCAGGGTGGGAAGGGAAAGGGCTTGGGTCATGGGTGGTGTCCTGTCAGTGAAGGGGGCGGGCCTCAGGCCACGATGTCCAGCAGCTCGCTGTGGTAACGGTGGCGGATGGAACGCTGGCTGCGCGGATCGTACAGCTCCATGGTGAACCGTGCTGCGGGGCGTATGCCGCCGATGGCACCCACGGTGCCGCAGGTCATGCCGCAGCCTTCGGGCAGCAGTTCCTGGCCGCCCGTGAAGCCGGCGATCAGGTCCTGGGGTGTGCGCAGGCTGGCCAGCGTGCCTTCCTGGTAGAGCACCTCGCGGCCGTCTTCCTCGATCCACGAGCGCACGACCAATTCGTCCCAGTGGCCCGCCACGTCCGCGAAGCGCCAGGCCTGGGTGGCCACGGGTTTGACACAGGCCTGCTTGGAAAAGGCCACGCTGTAGGCTTCGAGCTTGCGGTCCGTGTGGTCCGAAGCCAGGCTGACGAACATTTCGCCGCCGAGGGTGAAGACGAAGACCTCGACCTCGCCCGAAGAGTCGGGGCCCAGTACCTGCAGGGCGCTGCGCTGGCTCAGCTGGTTGCTGGCGATGCGGTAGTAAAGCGGCACGGCGCTGGGTCGGGGAATGCCGATGGCGGCCAGCTCTTCGATGTGGTGCTCGATGGCCTCGCGGTCACGGCCGGCCCAGCCGGCAACGATCAGGGTGTGGAAATCGGGGGCGAGGGTCTGGCCCTCGGGGGTGGTGAACTGCAGTTGCATGGCAGGATCCGGGAGAAATCGGGGCGTGTGGCCCCAGGGGGTAAAACGGTTGCAGGCCAGGGGAAGGGGCCGGCTGCCTGGGCCGGTCCCCGCCGTCCCTTCACTGCTTCTTGACGAACAGCACGACCAGGAAGGCGGCAGCGAATTCCAGGGCGGCCACGAAATACAGGCCCGAGGAGAGCGAACCGGTACTGGTCTTGAGCGCGCCGATCATGTAGGGGGCCACAAAGCCGGCCAGGTTGCCGATGGAATTGATCAGGGCGATACCGCCGGCTGCGGCCGTGCCCGCGAGGAAGGCCCCGGGAATCGACCAGAACACGGGGAAGGCCGCGAGGATGCCGATGGAGGCCAGGGTCAGCGCCACCAGGGCCAGCACGGCGTTGTGCAGGAACAGGCCAGTCAGGATCAGGCCGGCGGCGGCCACCAGTGCGGCGACGGCGCAGTGCATGCGGCGTTCACCGGTCTTGTCCGAGTGCATTCCGTTCCAGACCATGGCCAGGGTGCCGGCCAGGAAAGGGATGGCCGAAATCAGGCCGATCTGCAGTGCGTTCTGGATGCCGATCTCCTTGATGATGGACGGCGACCAGAAGGCGATGGTGGCATTGCCGCTGACGATGCAGAAGTACACGGCCGCGCACAGCCACACGCGGTAGTTGCGGCAGGCATCCAGGAAGGACACATGCTTGTGGCCGCCCTGGTTCTCGGCCTCCACGGCGGCCGTCACGGCGTGCTGTTCGGCCGTGCTCAGCCAGCGGGCGTTGACGGGCTTTTCGGGCAGGTACAGCAGCACGAAGAAACCGGCGATCACCGAAGGAATGCCTTCGAGGATGAACAGCCACTGCCAGTTGGCCAGATGGCCCACGTCCTGCATGCCGTTCATGATGGCGCCTGCGATGGGGCCGCCCACGGCGCCCGCGATGGCGAACGATGTCATGAACAGGCCGTTGACACGGGCGCGGTGGCGGGCCGGAAACCAGTAGGTGAGGTACAGCACCACGCCAGGGAAAAAGCCGGCCTCCACCACGCCCAGCACGAAGCGCAGCACATAGAACATGGTGGGGGTGGTCACGTAGGCCATGGCCATGGAGGCCCCGCCCCAGAGGATGGTGATGCGCGCCAGCGTCTTGCGCGCGCCGATCTTCTCCAGCAGCAGGTTGCTGGGCACTTCGAACAGGAAGTAGCCGATGAAGAAGATGCCGGCGCCCAGGCCGTATACGGCCTCGCTGAACTGCAGGTCGTCCAGCATCTGCAGCTTGGCGAAGCCCACGTTGACGCGGTCGATCCAGGCCAGGATGAACAGGGTCACCAGAAAGGGTATCAGGCGCCACGCGATCTTGCGGTAGGTGGCGTCCATGTCGGGATGCGCGGCGTTGCCGGCATCGTGGGCGAGGGGGTGGGTGGCAGAGGCCGGGCTGCTCATGAGTGTCTCCAGTTTCCGAAAGTGCAGCGGGCACACGGGCCGCGGCCTGTGTGTCATCGGAACGCCCGCAGGCGGGAGACGGGGCAGGGGTACTGCGCGGTCCGACGTCACACGGCGTGTTCCAGTGACGGCAGTATCGAAACGCGTGCCAGGCCTGTCCAACAAGAAATTCTGAGCGGCCCCGAATGCAAATTCTTATGGGCAGACGTGGTGCGGCCCGTGCACCGGCATGCGGCGCCGCTGCACCAGGAAAGCGCGGGAAAACCCCTAGGCAAAGTCCTGTGCCGCGGCCTGGCGCGGCGTGCGCAGCGGCTGCTTCCACAGCTCGGCCAGCAGCAGGCCGCCGATGGTCAGCACGCCGCCCACGGCGTGGTAGACGGCCAGCGGCTCGCCCAGTGCCATGAAGGCGATGAGGGCCGTGAAGATGGGCACGAGGTTGAAGAACATGCTGGATCGGCCCGGGCCTATGCGCGCCACCGACATCATCCACAGCAGCGGGGCCGCGATCGAGGCCATGATGCCCGCAAAGCCCACCAGCGGCAGGTTGGCGGCGTTCAGTCCGGTCTTGGGCGACAGCAGGTACAGCGGCAGTTGGGCCGCCACGGCCACCAGGACCTGCAGGTACAGCAACTGCACCGTGGCCAGGCGTGGCATGGGCCAGCGCTTGAGCAGGATGTTGTAGACCGCGTAGGCCAGCATGGCCACGAACATCAGTGCGTCGCCGCCGTTCAGTCCCTGGGTCAGCAGGCTGGCCGGATCGCCCGAGGACACGACCAGGGCCACGCCCGCGATGGCCAGCAGGCAGCCGACCACGGCGCCCCGGCTCAGGCCCTGGCCCAGCATGGCCGTGGACAGGCCCAGCACCATCATGGGCGTGAGCGAACCGATCAGGCCCATGTGCGTGGCCGATGTCATATGGGCCGCGTAGTAGGCCAGGCTCTGGTAGATCACCATGCCCAGCAGGCCCAGGACGATGAGCCGCGGCAGCAGGGGGCGGATGTCGGCGCGCTGACGCCACACCGAAGGCAGCAGAAAGGGGGTGAACAGCAGGGCTGCCACCAGCCAGCGGAAAAAGCCGATCTCGGCCGCGCCTATGCTGCCGGCCGCCAGCTTGCTGACCACGGTATTGACCGACCAGATGATGACGGCGGTCAGCGGAAAAAGATAAGACCCCATGCGTAAGCTCCTGAGACTGGGGGCTATGATGGATCTGTCCGATTGCAAGTGCATCCCTTGTTTCGGACAATCGATAGCACAACCCGGACCATCGGCCGCCTCCACCATGTCCCGACCCCGCCAGCCCATGGCCATCCAGAATGTCGAGGATGTGCAGGGCCAGTACTTCTTCCGCTACGACGAATTCGGCGCCCACACGGAGGCGCCGCCGCACAGCCACAGCTGGGGCCATCTCAACTATGTGCCGCACGGCAGCATGCACATGGAAACACCGGGCGCACGCTGGGTCTCGCCGCCGCAGTACGGCATCTGGATCCCTCCGGGCGTGGTGCACAGCTGCTATGTCGCGCATGCCGTGGTCTACCGGTCGGTCTACCTGGCGCCACCGCTGTGCGCCGTCCTGCCTTCCCAGCCCTGCTCGCTGCGCATAGGCGCCATCGTCAAGGCCATCCTGGCCGATTTCGCTGCGCGCGATGTCCACATCCCGCGCAGCGAGGCCGACCTGCGCCTGGCCCGTGTGCTGTACGACCAGCTGGTGGCCCTGCCCGTGGAGTCGGGCTATCTGCCCTCGGCCGAGCATCCGGCCCTGGTGCAGGTGCTGGAGGCCATGCGCGCCGCGCCCGGCGACCACCGCAGCCTGGCCCAGTGGGCCGACAGTGTCCACATGACCGAGCGCACCCTGGCGCGCCATGGCCAGCGCGAGCTGGGCATGAGCCTGGGCGAATGGCGCCAGCGCATGCGCTACCTGCAGGCCATCGATGCGCTGGAGGCGGGGCACAGCGTGCAGCAGATCGCCTACGACCTGGGCTATGGCACGCCCTCGGCCTTCATCGCCATGTTCCAGCGCGAGGCCGGTCTCACACCGGAGCAATTCCGCCGCGAGTTCTGCACGCCCCAGTAAGGCTGTTGCCCGCATTCCGGCGAGGCAGCCCGGTCCGCGAGATAATGCGTTCCGTGAAGCACGCCAGACCGCCGCTGGTGCAATCGTGGAAACACGGCACTGGAGGAACGTCCGGACTGCACAGGGCAGCGTAGCAGCTAACGGCTGTCCACCGCGAGGTGAGGATCAGAGCAACAGAGACGAGTTTGGACGGAACAATTCCCCCCGGGTGTTCTGTGGGCCGGCGAAAGCCGAACCGGATGGCGCAAGCCATATGGTCCATGCGCAAGCGTGGAATCCACAGCCACCTTGGACGGGACCCGTCCAAGGTGAAACGGGCAATCTCTACGCGCAGCAACACCAAGTAGGCACACGTTGACGGGGCCCCCGGAGTGTGCGGGTAGGTGGCACCGAGCCGGATGGCGACATCCGGCCCAGATTAATGGCGGTCACATGCGGGCAACCGCGTGCACAGAATCCGGCTTATCGGCGCGCTTCACACTTATTCCATGCCCCGCCGATGGCGGGGCATTTTCCATGGCGCCGACACGTCCGGCTCAGAAGCGCTCCCAGGGCATCATGTAGCGCCACTGGCCTTCGGGCACCTTGGCCAGGGACACGCGGCCTATGCGCAGCCGGCGCAGGCTCACCACCTTGAGGCCGACTTCGGCGCACATGGTCTCGATCTCGTCGGGGGCGATGCCCTTGAGGGCAAAACGCAGATGGGCTTCGTTCTGCCAGCTCACGCGGCAGGGCGGCAGCTGGCGCTTGCCGATGGGCAGGCCCTGCTTCATGCGCTCCAGGCCGTCCTCGTCCATGCGGCCTTCGACGCCCACGATGCATTCCTGCTCCAGCCACATGCCCTCCTCGGCCAGCTTGCGCGCCACGCGCCGGTCCTGGGTGTAGACGATGAGGCCGCTGGCCGGCAGGGGCAGGGGCAGGAAGGACTCCAGGTTCTTGAAGTGCTGCGCCAGCACCAGCAGGGGCATGGGCGTATCCACCTCGGCCATGCTGGCTTCGCCCAGCAGGGAATGGGCACTGCGCACGCGGCCATAGGGCCGGCCCTGGGTATAGCCCGCAGGCTTGTGCATCAGCAGGGTGACGGGGGGAACGGCCTCGGGCTGGGCACCGCTGCGCAGGGTGACCTGCTGCTCGGGGCGCACGCGCGTCTCGGGCAGTTGCACGACCTTGCCGTCCACCTGGACATTGCCGGCGGCGATATGGAGCTCGGCCTCGCGGCGCGAGCATTGTTCCTGTTCGGCCAGGCGCTTGGCCAGGCGAACGCTTTCAGATTCAGACATGCGCGCAGCTTAACCAGATACCCGGCATTGCGCGCATTGCCGGTCATTGCCGCGTGCACAGCGCACGTATGCGCTCCACATGGGCCAGCAGGGAGCGCTCGGCGATGGGCCACAGCTGGGGCGGGGCATCGTCATAGGCCAGACGCACCCAATCCTGGACGCTGCCGTCGGGCTGTTGCCGCATGGCGGCCAGCACCTTGGCCTCGCGCGCCAGCCGGTGGGCCTTGAGCCTGGCAATGGCCTGGCGCGCAAAGCCCAGCACATAGCCATGGGCCGGCAGGATGAAGCGCACATCGTGGTCGGCGCACAGGGCGTCCAGCTTGTCCAGCGAATCGATGTAGTCGCGCATATTGCCGTCGGGCGGGTCGATGATGGTGGTGCTGCCGTTGAGGATGTGGTCGCCGCTGAACAGCAGGGCGTCTTCCTCCAGCACAAAGCACACATGGTTGGCGGCATGGCCGGGCGTGAAGATGGCGCGCAGGGTGTGGGTGCTGCCGTCCGGCCCCTGCAGCACGGTGCGCTGGCCGTCAGCCAGCGCGTAGTCCGGCGTAAAGCGGCTGGCCGGGCGCGCCGTGGGGGCCGAGGGCAGGCCGCCGATGGCGGGGCGCGGCCTGCCAGCCTGTTCCACCAGGGCCTGCAGCAGGGCGGCGCCCGGCGAATGGTCGGCATGGGAATGGGTGCACAGGATGTGGCGAATATCCCCGCCGGCCTCATCGAACAGGCGCTGCACGTGGACGGGATCGGCCGGGCCGGGGTCGATGACCGCATAGCCCGTGGCGGCGTCGCCCACCAGATAGCTGTTGGTGCCGGGGCCCGTCATCACGCCGGGATTGGGGGCCGTCAGCCGCAGCAGGTTGCGCAGCAGGGGCACGGCACGCTCGCTTTGCCAGTCCAGGGTGTGCAGTATCTGGCCATCGGGGCAGACCATTTCCAGCTCGCCGAAGGGGGCTTCGTCCTCCATATGGCGCGCTTCCTTGCCGTTGAGAAAGCCCGTGCGGGGACAGCATTGCCACAGGGGCTGCTCGCCGGCCAGGGCCTGGAGCACGGCCTCGGTATCGGCAAAGCGTCCCAGCCTGTCCAGCGTGCGTATGGTGGGGAAAATCATGGGAAAGCCGCCCGCGCGGTGGCGCTCCAGCGCTTCCTGGGGCCGCACCCAGATGGGCTCGAACTGTTCCGAGCCGTCGGCATCGGGTTCCTGGCCTTCGGGCATGCGCGCCACGAAGAAGGGCACTTCGAAGCGCCGCGGCTGGTCACGGTCGGCCGTCCAGTGCGCCAGATACCACAGGGCATCGACGGCCAGGCGCCAGCCGCGCGCCTCGCACTGCTCGCGCAGCGGCGCCTTGCGGTTCAGGGCCAGCACCTCGGAAGGGGCCACGGGCCGATCCTGGGCGTCCCGGGCCAGCAAAATGCCCAGTTCCTCGAAAGTCTCGCGCAGGCCGGCCAGGGCCTGGGTCAGGCGCAGGCCCTGCTGTGCCGGTCGGGCGCTGGCGCAGGCATGCGCCGCCTCGCTGGCGTCCTGGGCCTCGATGCCGCCGCCGGGGAATACATAGGCGCTGGGCACGAAACTGGCCTTGGCCGAGCGCCGGGTCATCAGGACTTCCACGCCCTGGCCGCCGGGCGCATCGCGCAGCAGCAGGACGGTGGAGGCCTTGAGCGTGTCTACGGGCTGGCGCTGGGGATGCAGGAGCTGGCTGGGGCGTGTCATGGAGGCATTATGCGGATCCGACCGCATCCCGCTGTTGCGCGGGAGACGCAGGCCGGGGCCGGCATGCGGGCCTTGCCAGCCGGCATGGCCCCGGATTGCACCGGGGCGGCCGCACGCGGGAGATAATCGCGCAATGCAGATCCGCTTTACCAAGATGCAGGGCGCAGGCAACGATTTCGTGGTGCTCGACGAAACGGCCGGCCCGCTGGGGCTGAGCGAGGCCCAGTACCGCTTTCTGGCCCACCGGCAATTCGGCGTCGGCGCCGACCAGATCCTCACCGTGCGGCCCTCGCCGGCGGCCGGGGTGGATTTCGAATACGTGATCCACAACGCCGACGGTGGCGAGGTCGAGCAGTGCGGCAACGGCGCGCGCTGCTTTGCGCGCTACGTTCATGACAAGGGGCTGACGGACAAGCGCGTGATCCGTGTGCAGACCCTGTCGGGGCTGATCGCGCCCGAGCTGCATGCCGATGGCCGCGTCACCGTGGACATGGGCCGGCCCGTACTGGAGCCCGCCCGCGTGCCTTTCGAGACCGAAGGCCTGGCGCCCCGGCCCCTGGGCGCCTCCCTGCAATGGCCGCTGGCCCTGGCCGCGCCCGCGGCGCCTGCCACGGTCTGGATCGGTGCGGTGTCCATGGGCAATCCGCATGCCGTGCAATGCGTGGATGATGTGGACCAGGCGCCCGTGGCCGAATGGGGCCCGCTGATCGAACGCCATGAGCGCTTTCCCCAGCGTGTGAACGCGGGCTTCATGCAGATCGTCGACCGCGGCCAGGTGAGGCTGCGCGTGTTCGAGCGGGGCTCCGGCGAAACCCTGGCCTGCGGCACGGGCGCTTGCGCCGCCGTGGTGGCCGGCATAGGCTGGGGCCTGCTGGATGCGCGCGTGGATGTGCAGACGCGCGGCGGCCTGCTGACCATCGAATGGGCGGGCGGCGCGCAGGACGCGGTGCGCATGACCGGCCCTGCAGAATTTGTGTTTGAAGGACAAATCGAGGTTCCCGACCAGCCATGAACAGCACTACCGATATCGCCGTCACCGAAGAGACGATTGCCGACTACCTGCTGAACCATCCTGAGTTCTTCGAGCGCCATGCCGACATGCTGTCGCGCGTGCAGCTGGCCAGCGGACACAGTCCGCGCACCGTCAGCCTGCAGGAGCGCCAGGCCGAGATGCTGCGCGAAAAGATCAAGGGCCTGGAGCACCGCATCATGGACATGATGCGCCACAGCAGCGAGAACGCCGCCATCGCCGACAAGCTCCACGCCTGGAGCTGCGCCCTGGCCAAGGTCCAGGACCTGCGCGAGCTGCCCCATGTGCTCACAGCCAGCCTGCAGCACCTGTTCGAGGTGCCCCAGGTGGCGCTGCGACTGTGGAATGTGGCCGGCGCCCATGCGGGCAGCATCTACACCATGGGCGTGAGCGAGGATGCCAGGTCCTTCGCGGCGTCGCTGACCATGCCGTTCTGCGGTCCCAACATGGGCTTCGAGCCCGGCGGCTGGCTGATCGATCCCGATGCGGCCCAGTCCCTGGCCCTGCTCACACTGCACGATGGCGATCCCGGCAATCCTGCCCATGCCTTCGGCATGCTGGTGCTGGGTTCGCCCGATCCCCTGCGTTTCGAGGCCACCATGGGCACGGAATTCCTGTCGCGGATCTCGGCGTTGGCCAGCAGTGCCCTGTCGCGCATGCGCCCCGTGCCCCTGACCCTGGCGCGCGTCTGAGGGTCAGGCACCATGGGCCGGCCGCCGCAGATCCAGGGTGCCGGCACCGTGCCTGATCTCGCCGCTCAGGAGGGCGAGGCCGATCTGCCACCCGTGGCACAGGCCTACCTGGAGCATGTGCGTGTGCAAAAGCGCCTGGCCGAGCGAAGCTGCACGCTGTACGCGCTGGACCTGGCCAGGCTGTGCGCCATGGCCGGCGAGGCCGGCCATGAGTTGCTGGCGCTGCAGCCTGCCCATATCCGCCGCTTCGTGGCGCAAATGCATTCGCGCGGGCGCAGTCCGCGCGGCATTGCCCTTATTTTGTCGGGCTGGCGCGGCTTTTTCACCTGGGCCGCCCAGCAGTCGCTGGTCCCGTCCAATCCGGTGCAAGGCGTGCGCGGGCCCAAGGCTCCCAAGCCCCTGCCCAAGGCCCTGGGCGTGGACGACGCGGTGCAACTGGCCGGCTTCAGCCGTCCCGACGCCGATCCCTGGATCGAGGCGCGCGACGCCGCGATGACCGAACTGCTGTACAGCTGCGGGCTGCGCGTGGGCGAGCTGGTGGGCCTGGACCTGGCTCCGGACCAGGACACGCAGCGCCAGGGCCGCGGCTGGATCGACCTGCAGTCCGCCGATGCCCATGTCCAGGGCAAGGGGGGCAAGCGGCGTATCGTGCCCGTGGGCGTGGCCGCGCAGCAGGCGCTGGCGCGCTGGCTGGACCTGCGCGAGCGCGGGCTGGCGCAGGCCGCGGCCGCCGCCGCGCGCCTGGAGCCGGCCCTGTTCATTGGCCGGCGTGGCGAGCGCCTGGGCGCGCAGTCGGTCTGGGCCCGCCTGCGCCAGCGCGGGCAACAGGCCGGCCTGTCCGCGGGCGTCCATCCCCACGTGCTGCGGCATTCCTTCGCCAGCCATCTGCTGCAGTCCAGCGGGGATCTGCGCGCCGTCCAGGAGCTGCTGGGCCACGCCAGCATCTCCACCACGCAGATTTATACGCGGCTCGACTTCCAGCACCTGGCCCAGGTCTACGAAAGCGCGCATCCGCGCGCGCGCAAGAAATAAGCCTCTTTGGGCGCCGCATGCCCGACCGGGGCATCTCCTGGTGTTGCCGGCCTGAAGGCCTTTCGGGCCGCCGCTGCGAACTCCCGGCCATGGCAAGCCCCCTGCGGCACCGGCACTTGACAGGCTCGCTAAACTTGTCTGGAACCGATTCCCGACAAGGCCTGCCCATGGTGGACGGGCCTTGCCGCTTCCTCTCCTGAAAGCAATTCCATGGCACTGATTCCCGTCACCATCCTCACCGGCTTCCTGGGCTCGGGCAAGACCACGCTGCTCAAGCGCGTGCTCGGCGAGTCCCACGGCATGAAGATCGCCGTGATCGAAAACGAGTTCGGTGAGGAAAACATCGACACCGACATCCTCAAGACAGAGTCCAAGGAGCAGATCCTGCAGATGAGCAACGGCTGCATCTGCTGCACCATCCGCGAAGACCTGCGTGAAACCCTGCAGTTGCTGGCCGCCAAGCGCCGCAAGGGCCTGGTGGAGTTCGAGCGCATCGTGATCGAGACCACCGGCCTGGCCGATCCGGGCCCCGTGGCCCAGACCTTCTTCATGGACGACGAGATCGCCGAAACCTATCTGATCGACTCCATCATCACCCTGGTCGACGCCAAGCACGCGGGCCAGCAGCTCGACGACCGCCAGGAAGCACGCCGCCAGGTGGGTTTTGCTGACCAGATCTTCCTGTCCAAGACCGATCTGGTCAGCGAGGACGAAAAGCATGCCCTGGTCCACCGCCTCAAGCACATGAACCCGCGCGCACCCATCCGTGCCGTGCACTTTGGCGAGGTGCCGCTGAGCGAGGTGTTCGATCTGCGCGGCTTCAATCTCAATGCCAAGCTGGACATCGACCCGGACTTCCTCAAGGAAGATGGCCATGACCACGGTCACGATCATGTGCATGACGAGCACTGCGGCCATGACCACGACCATGGTCATGGCCATGTGCACGACGAGCATTGCGGCCACGACCATGCCCATGGCGAAAGCTGCAATCACCCCCACCATCACCACCATGACGACGATGTCAAAAGCTTCGTCTACCGTGCCGACCGTCCCTTCGATCCGGCACGCCTGGAGGACTTCCTGGGCGCCATCGTCAATATCTATGGCCCGCGCATGCTGCGCTACAAGGGCGTGCTCCACATGCAGGGCACGGAGCGCAAGGTCATCTTCCAGGGCGTGCACCAGCTCATGGGCAGCGACCTGGGGCCGCAGTGGGCCGAGGACGAAAAGCGCCAGAGCAAGATGGTGTTCATCGGCATCGACCTGCCCCAGGACATCTTCCTGCAGGGCCTGGAGCAGTGCCTGGCGTGAGGGCCTGGGCGCTGCCCGCAGGCCCCTTGTCCGGGGTGGGGCGGCGTCGCACTTGCTGACGCATGATTGACGGCGCCGGCACTCGAGCTGCGCCTGCGGGGGGCGCCGTGGCCGTGCCCCGTCTGCACACGTGCGCCCCGGGCGGACCGGGTGCCCGTGGTGGCGCCGGTTCTTGTGTAAGCTCAAGTCCATGACGCCGGGTCTTGTGGGGTATCCACAACGGCTTGCCGGGGCTTGTGGTGCATCGATACAATCGCGCCCCTGAAGAGAGCCTGCCTTCGCACCGGCCCCCGGTCGGCCTGCCTGGCAGGGGGCCGTTCGTACTGTGAGGAGACAGGAAGTGAGCGCCGAATCCAGCAAGCCGCCGATCAGGACCTCCATGGTCCCGGCTGCCAGCAAGAAAGCCGTCGAAAGAGCCGTTGCCGACATGGTCCGGCCGGCGGGTTCCGTGGCCGGCCACTGTGCCGCGATTGCGCCGGCCGGACGCCGCGCCCGCGGGGCGTGCCGCCCGGCAGCCGCAGCGTCCGTTCGTCCTACATGGCATTCGACCCAGGCGCCCCGATTGACAGTACCATCCATGGCCCCGTCCGAAGCCCTCGGTGCGGACTAAGTTAGCGAAACCAACACTATGCCTACCACTACGCAAACGCCTTCGTCGGGAGCGACGAAACGAGACCCCAAGCTGGCCAATGCCTGGAAGACCAAGTCGGCGGAGGAGCTGACGGATGCCGAAGTGCTGGCCATGTCCGAGGACGACTACATGAACGAGAAGCAGCTGGCGTTCTTCCGCCTCAAGCTGCTCAATCTCAAGCACGACATGCACATCAACGCCGGTGAGACGGCCGAGAACCTGCGCGAGGACACCGTGGTCGTGCCCGACCCCGCCGACCGTGCCACCATCGAGGAAGAGCATGCCCTGGAACTGCGCACGCGTGACCGCGAGCGCAAGCTGCTCAAGAAGATCGAACAGTCGATCGCGCGCATCGATGCCGGCGACTACGGCTATTGCGACGAAACCGGCGAGCCCATCGGCGTCGGCCGTCTGCTGGCTCGCCCCACGGCCACGCTGTCGCTGGAAGCGCAGCAGCGCCGTGAGCTCAAGCAAAAGATGTACGGAGATTGAGCGGTCTCAACCGCCCGGCGGTCCGTTCAAGCTAGGCTGAACCAGCATGGCCAAAGAAGAGAGCAGTAAATCCGGGGGACTGTTGTCCAAGGTGGTGCGATTCGTGCGCCACCCCACGGTCAATTGGTCGGACCTGGATGGCCTCGAGGACGAGCAGGAAAGCCAATACAGCAAGCAGGCGCTCAAGGAAATGATCGAGCGCAAGCGGCGCAACGACTTCGTGCGCAAGCGCGAATTCGACCAACTGCGCCGTCTGCGCCAGGCCGAGCTGCAACAGGCTGCGCGGCCCGGTGCCGCCGCCCAGGGAAAGCCTGCGGCGGCAGGCTCCCAGTTTCTCAGCAGCCTGCTCAGCTCGCGCTCCAATGGTGAGCGCGCGGTCACGCTCAAGAAGATCGACGAGATCGAGGCGCAGATGTCCCAGCAATGGTGGCGGGGCAAGCAGGCCGCCGATGCCGCGACCATGCCGATCTCGCTGCCTGTCGATGGCAATCCCATGCCGGCTTCGTTCCGCAAGCCGCCGCCTTCCTCCCAGATTCCCATTCTCAGCGACGCCCTGCCGCCGGCCATAGCCGGGGTCGCAGGCCTGGCCACGGGCTTTGCGCCGACCCAGCCGCTGGGCGCCTCGCAGATCATGTCGGCGCCCGGTGCACCCGATGCTTCCGTGTCCGACCTGCGTGGCATGGCGCCACCCCTGCATTCGCTGCAGGGCGCCACCGACTTCCTGCCGGCCTTCGCGGTCACCGAGGTGGGAGCGCCCCAGCCGATGAACATGGTGCCGCCGTCCTTCGTGGTCTTCGAGCACGATCCGGATCTCGAAGAGCCGGCCATCGTGTTCGCCAACGGCGATGCCGAGGGTGCCGAGCAGGGCCTGCTGGGCCTGATCGCCCGGCGTGACGTGCCGGGTCAGCTGCCCGTCTGGCTGGCGCTGCTCGACCTGTACCGTGCCTGTGGCCGGGCGGACAGCTTCGACAAGGCCGGCTATGAATTCGCGGCCCGCTTCGGACGCTCTGCGCCGCAGTGGTTTGCCATGCCGCCCGCTGGCCAGCCCACGGCCGCACCCCTGGGAGGGGCCGTGGCCGCGGCAGGCGCACCAGGCCTGCGCTGGAGCGCACCGGCCCGCGTCACGGCCCAGACCGTGGCCGCGCTGCAGGCAGCGCAGGGCAGGTCTCCCGGCCCCTGGACCCTGGACTGGGCTGCCGTGGCCGAAGTGGATGCCGCCGCCGTGCCCGCCCTGGAGGCCCTGCTGCAGGCCTGGGCCGATGCGCGTGGCCTCTTTGTCTGGCTGCATGGCGAGCAACTGCTGGCCGTGCTGGCCGCGCTCAGTCCCTCGGGCGATGCCAGTGTCGATACCGGCTGGTGGCGGCTGCGCATGGCCCTGCTGCGTTTCATGAACCGCCAGGACGATTTCGAACTGGCGGCTCTGGACTATTGCGTGACCTACGAGGTTTCGCCCCCTTCCTGGGAAGACCCGCTGTGCCAGTGCCTCGGCGAGGCCGGGGGCGGCGAGGGCAGCGGGTCGGCCGGCGAGGGCGCTGCGCTGGCCGCGGCCGAGGGCCCGGCCACGCATTTCGCGCTGTCGGGCGTGCTGGAAGGTGATGCGGGGCCCTGGCTGGACCCCGTGCAGGACCGGGCTTGCCTGGGCGAGCCCGTGGTCATCGACTGCGCGCAGCTGGTGCGCATGGACTTCGCCGCGGCCGGATCGGTGCTGAACTGGGCTGCCCACATGCAGTCCCTGGGCCATGTGCTGCAGTTCAGCCAGCTGCACCAGCTGGTGGCGGTGTTCTTCAATGTGATCGGCATCCAGGAGCATGCCCAGGTCGTGCCGCGGCGGGATTGATCCCCGAAGCGGCTGCACCGCCTGGCCCCGGGAGTGACTTCCCGGCCATTCTCGGCAGCAGCCCTTGAGAAGGGTCCGTCCGCCCTCATCTGGGAGCGCTATGGAACAGTATCACGGCACCACCATCATCAGCGTGCGCCGGCAGACCCCCGAAGGCGTGCAGGTCGCCATCGGTGGCGATGGCCAGGTCACATTGGGCAACATCGTCGTCAAGGGCACGGCCCGCAAGGTGCGCAAGCTCTACCATGGCAAGGTGCTGGCGGGGTTCGCCGGCGCCACGGCCGATGCATTCACCCTGTTCGAGCGCTTCGAGGCCAAGCTGGAAAAGCACCAGGGCCAGCTGACACGCGCCGCCATCGAGCTGACCAAGGACTGGCGCACCGACCGCGTGCTGCGCCGGCTGGAAGCCATGCTGGCCGTGGCCGACGCTTCGGCCTCGCTGATCATCACGGGCAATGGTGATGTGCTGGAGCCCGAGCAGGGCATCGTGGCCATCGGCTCGGGCGGTGCCTACGCGCATTCGGCGGCCAAGGCCCTGCTGGGCAATACCGAGCTGTCGGCCGAGGAAATCGTGCGCAAGTCACTGGCCATTGCCGGGGAACTGTGCATCTACACCAATATGCACCACACCGTGGAAACGCTCTGAGCGCTCTTTCCGCCGCAAGACCTTGAAACCCGATGCGGCCGCCGTCCCGGGCGCGCGGACCGCCGATGAGAGCTGAAAGACACCATGTCCTCTGCCATGACTCCCCAGGAGATCGTCTCCGAACTGGACCGCCACATCGTGGGCCAGGCTGGCGCCAAGCGCGCGGTCGCCATTGCCCTGCGCAACCGCTGGCGCCGTCAGAAGGTGGCCGATGGCCTGCGCCAGGAAATCACCCCCAAGAACATCCTCATGATCGGCCCCACGGGCGTGGGCAAGACCGAAATCGCACGCCGCCTGGCGCGCCTGGCCGATGCGCCCTTCATCAAGGTCGAGGCCACCAAGTTCACCGAGGTGGGCTACGTGGGCAAGGATGTGGACGCCATCATCCGCGATCTGGCCGAGGTCGCCGTCAAGCAGACCCGCGAATCCGACATGAAGAAGCTGCGCCTGCGTGCCGAGGACGCGGCCGAGGACCGCATTCTCGACGTGCTCGTGCCCCAGGCGCGCAGTGGCGAAGTGGCGGCCGACAATACGGCGCGCCAGGTGTTCCGCAAGAAACTGCGCGAAGGCCAGCTCGATGACAAGGAAATCGAGATCGACATCGCCGATGCGCCACCCCAGGTCCAGATCATGGGGCCCCAGGGCATGGAGGACATGGCCGAGCAGTTGCGCGGCATGTTCAGCCAGATGGGCCAGGAAAAGCGCAAGACGCGCAAGCTCAAAATTGCCGAGGCCATGAAGCTGCTGACCGACGAGGAGGCGGCCAAGCTGGTCAACGAGGACGATGTGCGCACGCGCGCCATCTCCAATGCGGAGCAAAACGGCATCGTCTTCATCGACGAAATCGACAAGGTGGCTGCGCGCCAGGAGGCGGGCGGCGCCGAGGTCTCGCGCCAGGGCGTGCAGCGCGACCTGCTGCCCCTGGTCGAGGGCACCAGTGTTTCCACCAAGTATGGGGTGGTCAAGACGGACCACATCCTGTTCATTGCCTCGGGTGCCTTCCACCTGGCCAAGCCCAGCGACCTGATCCCCGAGCTGCAGGGCCGCTTTCCCATCCGTGTCGAGCTGGACTCGCTGTCGGTGCAGGACTTCGAGGCCATCCTCACCCAGACCCATGCGTCCCTGGTCAAGCAGTACCAGGCCCTGCTGGCCACCGAGGGCGTGACGCTGGAATTCACGCCCGAGGGCATCAGGCGTCTGGCCGGCATCGCCTTCGATGTCAACGAGCGCACCGAAAACATCGGAGCGCGCCGCCTGTCCACGGTGCTGGAGCGCCTGCTCGACGAAGTCAGCTTCGACGCGGCCAAGCTCTCGGGCCAGACCGTGACCATCGATGCCGCCTATGTCGATCAGCGCTTGCAGACCCTGAGCCAGGACGAGGATCTGTCGCGCTTCATCCTCTGAGGCGCAGCGGCAGGCTCGCTGCTCGTTGCTGCTGCGCAACCGGCCCCCGGTGAGGGCGGGATTGTGGCCGCTGCAGACATGGGTGTTGCATCCACGGATGCGCCTGCCCTGACTACCGAAGTGACTGCACGCATTGCCGGGCAGTCACTTTTTTGTAGGAAGAGGCCCCGTGTTGCGCTCGGTCGTGCGCGAATTGAATCGTTGCAATTGCCCCTGGTCATTGAGAGTTCACTTGCAGTCAGTCATCTAAGTGCTTGTAAAGCTTCGGTTTTTTGCTGGTACTCACATTGCATTCGGTCTCTAAGTTGTTGATTTCATTGCAAATAATTGTCTGTTCCCGGGTTGTGAAACACCAAATTGCTGCTACAGTGGAAAAAAGTGCAATTAAGTGGTGAAAGTTGCCTTTGTGGCCCGTTTTTCGGGGCGCGATGGCTCCAACCGACCGGGGTGACTGACCGTGTTTCAAGGGGCGTCCTCGCTGAATCTCGATGGAAAGGGCCGGCTGTCTGTGCCGACCCGGCATCGTGACGCCCTCATGGCCATGGCCGAAGGCCAGGTCACGCTCACCAAACACCCCCATGGTTGCCTGATGCTGTTCCCGCGCACGGAGTGGCTGCAGTTCCGCGAGCGCATCGCCCAACTGCCCATGTCCGCGCAGTGGTGGAAGCGCATCTTTTTGGGCAATGCGATGGATGTGGACATGGATGCCACCGGCCGTGTGCTGGTGTCGCCCGAGCTGCGCGAGGCCGTGGGCCTGACCAAGGAGGTCGTGCTGCTGGGCATGGGCAACCATTTCGAGCTGTGGGACAAGGCCACTTATGAGGCGCATGAGGCGAAGGCCATGCAGGAGGAAATGCCTGCGGCCTTCCAGGATTTTGCTTTCTAGGAAAGAGGCGTGCTCTTGAACCAGCCGTTGCAACACATCACCGTTTTGCTCGACGAGGCCGTCGACGCGCTGCTCGACGGCGCCGCGCAGCCCGTGTCCGGGCAATGGGTGGACGCGACATTCGGGCGGGGCGGGCATTCCCGGCGCATCCTGCAGAGATTGGGGCCGGATGGCCGCTTGCTGGCGTTCGACAAGGATCCGGACGCGATTGAAGAAGCAGCGCGCATCACCGATGCGCGTTTTTCGATTCGGCACGAGGGCTTTCGCCATCTGGCCGAGCTGCCGCCCGCCAGCGTCCAGGGCGTATTGATGGATCTGGGCGTGAGCTCTCCCCAGATCGACAACCCCGAGCGCGGCTTCAGCTTCCGCTTCGAAGGCCCGCTGGACATGCGCATGGACACGACGCGTGGCCAGAGCGTGGCGGACTGGCTGGCGGAGGCCGATGCCCAGCAGATTGCGGAGGTGATACGTGACTACGGCGAAGAACGGTTTGCTGGCCCCATTGCAAAGGCGATTGTTGCTCGGCGCGAAAGCCAGGGGCCCCTGGGCAGCACGGCGGAGCTGGCCGAACTCGTGGCTGGCGCGGTCCGGACCCGCGAGGCTGGGCAAAACCCAGCGACACGCACATTCCAGGCTCTTCGGATTTTCATCAATGCCGAGCTTGAAGAGCTCGAACAGGCGCTAGAGGCCAGCCTGCGCGTGCTCGCACCGGGCGGCCGCCTGGTGGTGATCAGTTTCCATTCGCTGGAAGACCGCATCGTCAAGCAGTTCATCGCCAGGCATTCCAAGGAGGTCTATGACCGCCGTGCGCCCTTTGCGGCGCCCACGCCCATGCGCCTGGAGGCACTGGGCCGCATCAAGCCCAGCGAGGCCGAAGTCAGCGCCAATCCGCGCTCGCGCTCGGCCGTGATGCGCGTGGCGCGGCGCACGGAGGTGCCTGCATGAAGCGCCGCGGCCAACAGGCCGGCGGGGAGGGCGTGCCATGCTGCGCCTGAACCTCGTGCTGCTGCTGGCGGTAATGGCCAGCGCGGTCTTCCTGGTCCATACCCAGTACGAGTCGCGTCGGCTGTTCACCGAGCTGGATCGCGCCGTGGCCGAGTCGCGGCGCCTGGCCACCGAGCAGCAGCGCCTGCAGGTGGAAAAGCGCGCACAGGCCACGCCCCAGCGCATCGAAGTGCTGGCGCGTGAACGCCTGCAGATGAAGCCGGCCACGCCGGCCATCGCCCAATATGTCAATGACAACGCCCGCACGGGAGTGGCGCCATGACGCGCAGCGTGCTCTACACCTCCAGCCCGCTGCTGGCGTCCAAGACGCCGTTGTGGCGCAGCAAGATGATCGTGGCCATGCTGGCCCTGGGCTTCGTGGGCCTGGGTGCGCGCGCGGCCTACGTGCAGGTGTTCGGCAACGATTTCTTCCAGCGCCAGGGGCAGGTGCGCTTTGCACGCACCCTGGAGCTGCCGGCCAACCGTGGCCGCCTGCTGGACCGCAACGGCCTGATCCTGGCCTCCAGCGTGCCGGCGGCCAGCATCTGGGCCATTCCCGAAGACGTGGAGCAGGATGACCCCGAGGTCAAGGCCAAGCTCAAGCAGCTGGCTGCCCTCACGGAAATGCCCCTGCCCACGCTGATGGAGAAGCTGGCAGACGAAGACAAGACCTTCGTGTGGATCAAGCGCCAGCTCGACTGGGATGTGGGCCAGCAGATCCACGCCCTCAACATCAAGGGCATCTACCAGCGCAAGGAATACAAGCGCCAGTACCCCGAGGGCGAGTCGGCCGCCCACATCGTGGGCTTTACCAATGTGGAGGACCAGGGCCAGGAAGGCATGGAACTGGCCTTCGACAAGGACCTGGCGGGCAAGCCCGGCTCGCGCCGCGTCATCAAGGACCGGCTGGGCCGGGTCGTCGAAGGCGTGGGCGAGGAAGTGCCTCCCCAGGACGGCCGCGACATCCAGCTGTCCGTGGACAGCAAGGTGCAGTATTTCGCCTACCAGAAGCTCAAGGACCAGGTCATCGCCCACAAGGCCAAGGCCGGCAGCGTGGTGGTCATGGATGCGCATACCGGCGAGCTGCTGGCCCTGGCCAACTACCCCAGCTACGTGCCGGACAAGCGCAAGAACCTGACCGGCGAGCAGCTGCGCAACCGTGCCATTACCGACACCTTCGAGCCCGGCTCGACAATGAAACCCATCACCATCGGGTTGGCACTGGAGTCGGGCAGGTTCAAGCCCGAGACGCCCATCGATACCACGCCCGGCCGCGTCAACGTGACGGGCTCCACGATTTCCGATACCCACAACTACGGCCTGCTCACCGTGGCTGGCGTGATCCAGAAGTCCAGCAATGTGGGCACGACCAAGATCGCGCTGCAAATGCCGGCCAAGAGCATGTGGGAGACCTTCTCGGCCGTGGGCTTCGGCCAGAAGCCGCAGATCTCGTTCCCCGGCGCGGCCAGCGGGCGCCTGCGCCCCTACAAGACCTGGAAGCCCGTCGAGCAGGCCACCATGGGCTACGGCTACGGCCTGTCGGCCAGCCTGCTGCAGATGACGCGCAGCTACACGGTGTTCGCCAACGGCGGCCGCGTCATCCCGGCCACCATGATCAAGACCAACGAGCCGCCCGTGGGCGTGCCCGTGTTCTCGCCGCACACGGCCAACGAGGTTCGCAAGATGCTGGCCATGGCTGCCGGTCCCGGCGGCACGGGCCAGCGCGCCCAGACCATAGGCTATTCGGTGGGCGGCAAGTCCGGCACGGCGCGCAAGCAGCAGGGCAAGGGATATGCGGTCGGCAAGTACCGCGCCTGGTTCACGGGCATGGCACCCATCGAGAATCCGCGCATCATCGTGGCCGTGATGGTGGACGAGCCAAGCGCCGGCACCTTCTACGGCGGCACGGTGGCGGCACCCGTGTTCAGCGAGGTGGTGCAGCAGACGCTGCGCCTCATGGGCGTGCAGCCCGATATGGAAGTCAAGCCCCTGATCGTCGCCAACCCCGTGGAGGAGCCCTCGCTGTGAACGCTCCATCCTCCGCACCCACCTTGCTGGCCTCGGCCGCCCAAGCCGTGCAATGGCTGCGCGCACGCGTGAACGGCCAGGGAACGCTGCAGACCGACAGCCGCAGGATCCGTCCCGGCGACGCCTTCATCGCCTGGCCCGGCGCGGCCACCGACGGGCGCGCCCATGTGGCCTCGGCGCTGCAGCGCGGCGCCGTCGCCTGCCTGGTCGAGGCCGAGGGCGTGGATGCCTTCGGTTTCCAGGGCGGACATATCGCGGCCCTGGCCGGGCTCAAGGCCGCCACGGGACTGATCGCCGATCAGTGGTTCGACCATCCCAGCGCACAGATCGAGGTGCTGGCCGTCACCGGCACCAACGGCAAGACCACCACGGCCTGGTGGCTGGCCCATGCGCTGTCCCAGGTCCGCCTGCAAGGACGCCAGGGGCGCGGCGGTTGCGCTCTCGTGGGCACGCTGGGTGTGGGTATTCCTCCTGCGCTGGAGTCCACGGGCATGACCACGCCCGACCCGGTACGCCTGCAGCGCGCCTTCCGCGAATATGCGGACGCGGGCCTGGCGGCCTGCGCCATCGAAGCCTCTTCCATCGGCATCGTCGAGCACCGCATGGACGGGACGCGCATGCGCGTGGCCCTGTTCACCAATTTCACCCAGGACCATCTGGACTACCACGGCAGCATGCAGGCTTACTGGGAGGCCAAGTCCGCATTGTTCGACTGGCCAGGTCTGCAGGCCGCCGTCATCAACGTGGACGATGCCCAGGGCGCCCGCCTGTGGGCTCGGCTGCAGGCTCCCGGCCGCGCCGCCGCCCTCGACGTGTGGAGCGTTTCCACCGAAGGCGCGGCGCGCCTGCAGGCCAAGGACATTGCCCTGGGCGCCGAAGGCCTGGACTTCACGGTGGTCGAGGCAGGCCACAGCCTGCGCATGCGCACCCGCCTGGTCGGCCAGTACAACGTCTCCAATCTGCTCGGCGTGCTGGCCGCCCTGCGCAGCCTGGGCCTGGGCCTGGACGAGGCCGTGGCGGCCTGCGCCCATCTGGAACCCGTGCCCGGGCGCATGCAGCAGATCGCCCAGCCGGGCCAGCCCCTGGTGGCCGTGGACTATGCCCACACTCCCGATGCCCTGGAAAAGGCGCTGCAGGCCTTGCGCCCGGCCGCCCGCCAGCGCCAGGGCCGTCTGTGGTGCGTGTTCGGCTGCGGCGGCGACCGCGATGCCGGCAAGCGACCATTGATGGGGCAGGCCGCCCAGAAGAATGCCGACTGCGTGCTTGTCACCAGCGACAACCCGCGCAGCGAAGTGCCCGACCGCATCATCGACCAGATCCTGGCCGGCATGCAGCCGGGCGAGAACCTATATGTCCAGGCCGATCGCGCGGCGGCCATTGCCCAGGCCATGGCGCACGCCAGCGAACGCGACGTGGTGCTGATCGCCGGCAAGGGACATGAGGACTACCAGGAGACGGCGGGCCAGCGCCATCCGTTCTCCGACATGGCCGAGGCGCGCAAGGCGCTGGCGGCCCGTGAAGGAAAGAAGCGGTCATGATGACCTTGCAACAGGCGCTGGAGCTGATCCAGTCGCACATCCCCGAAGCCCGGCTCGTCGGTGACGGCCAGACCGTGCTGGCACGCGTGCACACCGATACCCGCACGCTGCAGGCCGGGGACTTGTTCGTGGCCCTCAAGGGCGAGCGTTTCGACGCCAACCAGTTCCTGGCCCAGGCCCGCGAGGCCGGTGCGGCCGCGGCCCTGGCCCATGGCGGCCTGGATGCGGCGGGGCTGCCCGGCATCGAAGTGCCCGATACGCTGCGCGCCCTGGGTGCGCTGGCCACGGCCTGGCGAGCGCGCTTTTCGCTGCCACTGGTCGCCGTCACGGGCAGCAATGGCAAGACCACGGTCACGCAGATGGTCGCCTCCATATTGCGCGCCCATGCCGGCGACGCGGCCCTGGCCACGCGCGGCAACTTCAACAACGCCATCGGCCTTCCCCTGACCCTGATGCGCCTGACGGAACAGCACCGCGTGGCCGTGCTCGAAATGGGCATGAACCATCCGGGCGAGATTGCCGAGCTGGCGGCCATCGGCCAGCCCGGCGTGGCCCTGGTCAACAACGCCCAGCGAGAGCACCAGGAGTTCATGCACACGGTGGAGGCCGTGGCGCGCGAGAACGGCAGCGTGCTGCTGTCCCTGCCTGCCGACGGCGTGGCCGTATTCCCGGCGGGCGACACCTATACGCCGCTGTGGCGCGAGCTGGCCGGCGCACGCGCCTGTGTGCTGTTCGGCGAGGCCGCCGATGGTGCCCAGGTCCATGCCCGCGATGCGCAGTGGCTGGGCGATGCCTGGCAATTCACGCTGGCCACTCCCGGGGGCGAAACCCCGGTGCGCCTGCACATCGCCGGCCGCCACAACGTGCGCAATGCGCTGGCCGCAGCGGCCTGTGCCCAGGCCGCCGGTGTGCCGCTGGCGGACATCGCGCGGGGCCTGAGCGCTTTCGAGCCCGTGCAGGGCCGTTCGCGCGCGCTGGGTGTGGCCATTCAGGGCCGTACCGTCACCGTGGTCGACGACAGCTACAACGCCAACCCCGATTCGGTGGCTGCGGCCATCGCGGTGCTGGCCGAGCTGCCCGCGTCCCGGTTGCTGGTGCTGGGCGACATGGGCGAGGTCGGGGACCAGGGGCCGCAATTCCATGCCGAGGCCGGCCGGCTGGCCCGCGAGCTGGGCATCGACCGCCTTTTCACGCTGGGCGCGCAAAGCGCATCGGCTGCCCATGCCTTTGGCGATGGCGCACGGCATTTCGAAGACATGGCCTCGCTGCAACAGGCAGCCTGTGCCGCACTGCCCGAGGTGGGCAGCATTCTGGTCAAGGGTTCTCGGTTCATGAAGATGGAACAGGTGGTGGGCGCGCTGCAGGCGGCCGGTGCGAATGGCTGCGCAAAGGAGACCGCATGCTGCTGATGCTGTCGCAATGGCTTCAAGGCCTGTCGCCCGAGTTTGGTTTCCTGCGTGTCTTCCAGTACCTGACGCTGCGCGCCGTCATGGCCGCGCTGACGGCGCTGATCATCGGCCTGATCGCGGGTCCGCGCGTGATTCGCATGCTGACTTCGCTCAAGATCGGCCAGCCTGTGCGTGGCTATGGCATGGAGACCCATCTTGCCAAGAGCGGCACGCCCACCATGGGCGGGGCCCTGATCCTGCTGTCCATCGCCGTGTCCACCATTTTGTGGTTCGACCTGTCCAACCGTTTCGTCTGGATCGTCCTCCTGGTCACGCTGGGCTTCGGCGCCATCGGCTGGGTCGATGACTGGCGCAAGGTGGTCAACAAGGACCCCGAGGGCATGCGTTCGGGCGAGAAGTATTTCTGGCAGTCGGTGATCGGCCTGCTGGCCGCGCTCTACCTGGTGTTCTGTATCTCGGAGAACAGCAATGCCCAGGTTTTCGAGCTGTTCGTGACCTGGGTGCAGTCGGGCTTTTCGCTGGATCTGCCGCCCAAGGCCGGCCTGCTCCTGCCCTTCTTCAAGGAGGTCAGCTACCCATTGGGCGTGCTGGGCTTCGTGATCATGACCTACCTGGTCATCGTCGGCGCCAGCAATGCCGTCAACCTGACCGACGGCCTGGACGGCCTGGCCATCATGCCCGTCATCATGGTCGGTTCGGCCCTGGGCGTGTTCGCCTACGTGACGGGCAATGCCGGCTATGCCAAGTACCTGCTGTTCCCGCACATTCCGGGCTCGGGCGAGTTGCTGGTGTTCTGCGCCGCCATGATGGGCGCCGGCCTGGCCTTTCTGTGGTTCAACGCCCATCCGGCCCAGGTCTTCATGGGCGATGTGGGCGCCCTGGCCCTGGGTGCATCCCTGGGCACCATTGCCGTCATCGTGCGCCAGGAAATCGTGCTGGCCATCATGGGCGGCATCTTCGTGGTCGAGGCCCTGTCGGTGATGCTGCAGGTCAGCTGGTTCAAGTACACCAAGAAGCGCTACGGCGAGGGCCGGCGCCTGCTCAAGATGGCGCCGCTGCACCACCACTTCGAGAAAAGCGGCTGGAAAGAGACCCAGGTCGTGATCCGCTTCTGGATCATCACCATGCTGCTGTGCCTGCTGGGTCTGTCGACCCTGAAGCTGAGGTAAGGCCATGAGTACCGACCTGCCCAGCACCGATCTGCCCGAACGCGTGGAGGCGGCCGTGGACGCTGCCGTGCACACGCAAGCGCCCGAGCAGACCGGCATGGTTGCGCACGCGCACGCCCATTCGGATGGGAATGCGGATGCAGACGCGCAGCTGCAGGCCCCAGCCCCTGCCCGGCCCACGGAACCTGCGGAGCAGCAGAACGTCGCTGATGCCGCGGTGTCCGGTGCCGCCGTGCCGGCGACCTCCGCATCGCCGGCCGAACCCGTGCCCGATATTTCCACGCTGACCGCGGCCCGCGATGCCGCGGCCTTCGTGGCCCAGATCTTTGCCGACCCCAGCGTGTCCGACCCCGCCGAGTCCGAGCCCGTTCCCGAGGCCATGGCGAGCGATGCCGCACAGGCCAGCGAGCAAGAACGGATCCCCGTGTCCGCGGACTGGCCTGGCGACCAGGCCCAGCACCTGCGCGGCCAGCGCGTGCTCATCCTGGGCCTGGGTGCCTCGGGGCTGGCCATGGCGCGCTGGTGCGTGCGCTGCGGGGCCGAGGTCATCGTCGCCGACACGCGCGAAACCCCGCCCCAACTGGAGGCACTGACCCGGGAGTTGCCGGGCGTGCGCTTCGTTGGTGGCCCCCTCACAGCCGGCCTGGTCGACGGCCAGGGCCTGGGGCTGGTCTACCGCTCGCCGGGCCTGAGCCCGGCCACGGTGGCGCCCGTGGTCGATACGGCGCGGGCCCAGGGCCTGCCGGTCGGGGGTGAGCTCGATCTGTTTTCCATGGCGCTCAAGGCGCTGTCGGCCGCCCACGGCTACCGCCCCGTGGTGCTGGGCATCACGGGCACGAACGGCAAGACCACGGTCACTTCGCTGACCGGCCAGCTGCTCGAGCATGCGGACATGAGCGTGGCGGTGGCCGGCAACATCGGCCCCACCCTGCTCGATACCCTGAGCGAGCGCATCGCAGGCCAGGATCTGCCCCAGGCCTGGGTGCTTGAACTGTCGAGCTTCCAGCTCGACGGCGTGCAGATGTTCGAGCCCACGGCGGCCACCGTGCTCAACATCACCCAGGATCATCTGGACTGGCACGGCAGCCTCAAGGCCTATGCCGATGCCAAGGCCTGCATCTTCGGCCAGAGCGGCGTCATGGTGCTCAACCGGGAGGATGCCGAGGTCATGCGCATGCTTCCCCCGCCCGTGGTGCCGGCCGGCAAGCGGCAAAAGCCGCAGCAGCGTGCCCACATCACCTTCGGCGGCGACATGCCGCAGCGGCCCGGCGACTTCGGCATCGAGGTGGTCAGCGGCATGGCCTGGCTGGTACGTGCCCACGAGGCCGACGAAACGGCCAAGGGCAAGAGCGCCGACGACCTGCACATCCAGCGCCTGATGCCGGCCGACGCCCTGCGCATCCGCGGCCGCCACAACGCCATCAATGCCCTGTCGGCCCTGGCCCTGGCCAGCGCCGCCGGCTGCACGCTGGCCCCCCTGCTCTATGGTCTGCGCGAATACCGTGGCGAGCCCCACCGCGTACAGCCCATCGGCCGCGTCAACGGCGTCGAGTACTTCGACGACAGCAAGGGCACGAACGTGGGCGCCACCGTGGCGGCCCTGTCCGGCCTGGGGGCCGACCACCGCATCGTGGTCATCCTGGGCGGCGAGGGCAAGGGCCAGGATTTCTCGCCGCTGGCCGCACCCGTGTCGCGCCATGTGCGTGCCGCCGTGCTGATCGGCCGCGATGCGTCCCTGATCCGTGCCGCGCTGCAGGACTGCGGCGTGCCCCTGGTCGATGCCACCAGCATGGTGGATGCCGTGGAGCAGGCCACGGCCCGTGCCCACGAGGGTGATGCCGTGCTGCTGTCGCCGGCCTGCGCGAGCTTCGACATGTTCAAGAGTTACGAAGACCGCGCCATCCAGTTCGTCGCTGCCGTGCGGTCGCTGGCGCTGGACGCCGGGCATGAACTGGGAGGCGATGCATGAGCACGCTCACGGGTGCCCTGGGCCGCATGCGCTCCTGGTTCGGTGGTTCGCCGGAAAAGGCCATCGACGTGCTGCCCGTGCGCCTGGGCGGGCCGCAGTACGACCGCCCCACGCGCACGCCTGCCAGCGTGCTGGGCCTGGACCAGGCCCTGATCTGGGTGGTCATAGGCCTGCTGGCCTGGAGCCTGGTCATGGTGTATTCGGCATCGATCGCCATGCCGGACAACCCGCGCTTCGGCAAGATAGCCCCCACCCATTTCCTGCTGCGCCACGCCATGTCCATCGGCATGGCCTTCGTCGGTGCCCTGCTGGCCTTCCAGGTGTCCATGGCCACCTGGGAGCGCATGGCGCGCAAGCTTTTCCTGCTGTCCCTGGTGCTGCTGGTGGCGGTGCTCATCCCCCATGTGGGCACGGTGGTCAACGGCGCACGTCGGTGGCTGTCGCTGGGCATCATGAATTTCCAGCCCTCGGAGCTGGCCAAGTTCGCTGTGCTCATCTATGCGGCCGACTACATGGTGCGCAAGATGGAGGTCAAGGAACGGTTTTTCCGCGCCGTCCTGCCCATGGGGCTGGCCGTGGTCCTCGTCGGCGTGCTGCTGCTGGCCGAGCCCGACATGGGGGCCTTCATGGTGATCGTGGTGATCGCCATGGGCATTCTGTTCCTGGGCGGCGTGAACGCGCGCATGTTCTTCTTGATTGCGGCCCTGGTGGTGCTGGCCTTCGTGCTCATCATCGCGACCTCGGAATGGCGGCGCGAGCGCATCTTCGCCTACCTCAATCCCTGGGACGAAAAGCATGCGCTCGGCAAGGGCTACCAGTTGTCGCATGCGCTGATTGCCATAGGGCGCGGCGAGATCTTCGGCGTGGGCCTGGGCCGCAGCGTGGAAAAGCTGCACTGGCTGCCCGAAGCCCATACCGACTTTCTGCTGGCCGTGATCGGTGAGGAGTTCGGCCTGGTTGGCGTGCTTCTGATCGCCGTCACCTTCCTGTGGCTCACGCGCCGCATCATGCTCATAGGACGGCAGGCGATTGCGCTGGACCGCGTGTTCTCGGGCCTGGTGGCCGAAGGCGTGGCCATCTGGGTGGGTTTCCAGGCCTTCATCAACATGGGGGTGAATCTGGGGGCACTGCCTACCAAGGGCCTGACCTTGCCGCTCATGAGTTTCGGTGGCTCGGCCATCCTGATGAATCTGATAGCGATAGCGGTGGTATTGAGAGTGGACTACGAGAACAAGCTGCTGATGAAGGGGGGGCATGCATGACGCAGACGCACCCGACCTCCGGCGGCAGCCGCCAGCGCACGGCCCTGATCATGGCCGGCGGCACGGGCGGCCATATCTTCCCGGGCCTGGCCGTGGCCCAGGCCCTGCGCGAGCGCGGCTGGCGCGTGCACTGGCTGGGTGCGCCGGGCAGCATGGAGTCGCGCATCGTCCCGCCCCAGGGCTTTGCGCTGGAGACCATCGACTTTTCGGGCGTGCGCGGCAAGGGCATCATGACCCTGGCCCTGCTGCCGCTGCGCCTGTTGCGCGCCTTCTTGCAGGCACTGTCCGTGGTGCGACGCGTGCGGCCGGACGTGGTCGTGGGCCTGGGCGGCTATATCAGCTTTCCCGGCGGCATGATGGCGGTTCTGGCCGGCAAGCCCCTGGTGCTGCACGAACAGAACTCCGTGGCCGGCATGGCCAACAAGGTGCTGGCCGGCGTGGCCGACCGGGTATTCACCGCCTTTCCCCAGGTGTTCGCCAAGGGCCGCTGGGTGGGCAATCCGCTGCGCACGGCCTTCACCGAGCAGGAGGCGCCAGAACAGCGCTTCGCGGGCCGCACCGGACCGCTGCGTCTGCTGGTGGTGGGCGGCAGCCTGGGCGCTCGGGCGCTCAACGATATCGTTCCGCAGGCCCTGGCCCTCATTCCGGCCGACGTCCGGCCCCAGGTGCTGCACCAGAGCGGCTCAGCCCAGATCGACGCGCTGCGCGCCAACTACGCGGCTGCCGGGGTCGAGGCCGAACTCACGCCCTTCATCGACGACACGGCACAGGCCTTTGCCGACGCCGATGTCATCGTCTGCCGCGCCGGTGCCAGCACAGTGACCGAGATCGCCGCCGTGGGCGCGGCGGCCATTTATGTGCCGTTTCCGGCGGCCGTCGACGACCACCAGACCACGAATGCGCGTTTTATCGTGGATGCAGGTGGTGGATGGTTGGCGCAACAAAGCAGCCTGACTGCCCAAGGGCTGGCCGAAATGCTACAAAATATGCAGCGTGCGACGCTGCTGGAGCGCGCTGGAAAAGCCAAGAAAATGCAAAAGATAGATGCCACCGCCGAGGTGGTCGCCGCCTGTGAGGAACTGGCCGCATGAAGCACGCCATCCATCACATCCATTTCGTCGGCATCGGCGGGGCCGGAATGAGCGGCATTGCCGAGGTGCTGCACAACCTGGGCTATGCCATCTCCGGCTCGGACCTTTCCGACAGCGCGACACTGCGCCGCCTGGCCGGACTGGGCATCGCCACCCATGTGGGCCATGCGGCGGCCCATATCGAAGGTGCCGATGCCGTGGTCACGTCCACGGCCGTGCAGGCCGACAACCCCGAGGTGCAGGCCGCGCGCGCCAGGAAGATTCCCGTGGTCCCGCGCGCCCTGATGCTGGCCGAGCTGATGCGCTTCAAGCAGGGCATCGCCATTGCGGGCGCCCATGGCAAGACCACGACCACCAGCCTGGTGACCAGCGTGCTGGCCGAGGCCGGACTCGATCCCACCTTCGTGATCGGCGGCAAGCTCAACAGCGCCGGCGCCAACGCCAAGCTGGGCCAGGGCGACTACATCGTGGTCGAGGCCGACGAGTCCGATGCCTCCTTCCTCAACCTGCTGCCCGTGATGGCCGTCGTCACCAATATCGACGCCGACCACATGGAAACCTATGGCCACGACTTCGGCCGGCTCAAGGCCGCCTTCGTGGACTTCCTGCACCGCATGCCCTTTTATGGCCGAGCCATCCTCTGCGTGGACAGCCCGGCCGTGCGCGAGATCCTGCCCCAGGTGGCCAGGCCGGTCACTACCTATGGCTTCGCCGACGACGCTCAGGTGCGCGCCCTGAACGTGCGTGCCGAAGCCGGTCGCATGTGCTTCACCGTGCGCCGCAGCAATGGCCAGGCCTATCCCGATCTCGAGGTGGTGCTCAGTCTGCCCGGTGAGCACAACGTGCTCAACGCCCTGTCGGCCGTGGCCATCGCCATGGAGCTGGAAATTCCCGACGAGGCCCTGCTGCGCGCCCTGGAAGGTTTCAAGGGCGTGGGCCGGCGCTTCCAGCGCTATGGCGACCTGGCCGTTGCCGGTGGCGGCACTTTCACCGTCATTGACGACTACGGCCACCACCCCGTGGAAATGGCGGCCACCCTGGCCGCGGCGCGTGGCGCCTTCCCGGGCCGTCGCCTGGTGCTGGCCTTCCAGCCGCACCGCTACAGCCGCACGCGTGACTGCTTCGAGGATTTCGTCAAGGTCATAGGCTCGGCCGACGCCGTGCTGCTGACCGAGGTCTATGCCGCGGGCGAGGCGCCCGTGGTGGCTGCCGATGGCCGTTCGCTGGCGCGCGCCCTGCGCGTGGCTGGCCGCGTGGAGCCGGTGTTCGTGGAGAACGTGGCCGAGCTGCCGGGGGCGATTGCCGCCAACGCGCGCGACGGCGACGTGTTGTTGTGCATGGGAGCGGGCTCCATCGGAGCCGTGCCCGGAAAGTTGGTCGAGATGCTTGAGAAACAAGAGCCCCTGGCGGCCAAGGAGCTGGCGCAATGAGCAGCTTCGGAACCCATATCGATGCCAAGGCCCTGGGCAAGGTGGCCGTGCTCATGGGCGGCCGTTCGGCCGAGCGCGAAGTCTCGCTGATGTCGGGCACGGGCGTGCTCAAGGCCTTGCTGGCCCAGGGCGTGGACGCCCACGCCTTCGATCCCGCCGAGCGCGACCTGGGCGAGCTTGGCAGGCAAGGCTTTGACCGCTGCTTCATCGCCCTGCATGGCCGCTACGGCGAGGACGGCACGGTGCAGGGTGCGCTGGAGCTGCTGGGCATACCCTACACGGGGCCGGGCGTGATGGCGTCGAGCATTGCCATGGACAAGATCATGACCAAGCGCATCTGGCGCTTCGAGGGACTGCCCACGCCGGACTGGCGCCTGGTGTCCGGCGCGGCGCAGACGCGCGAGGCGCTGCAGGCCCTGGGCGCGCCCATGATCGTCAAGCCCTCGCGCGAGGGTTCGACCATCGGCCTGACCAAGGTCTGGACCGCCGAGGAATGCGAGCAGGCCTATGCCCTGGCCTCGAAGTACGACCCCGAGGTGCTGTGCGAGGAATTCATCGAGGGCGACGAGACCACATGCCCCGTGCTGGGCACGGGCGAGGGTGCCCACGCCCTGCCCGTGATCCGCATCGTCGCGCCTGAAGGCAACTACGACTACCAGAACAAGTACTTCACGGACGACACGCAGTACCACTGCCCCAGCGGCCTGCCGGCCGAGGAAGAGGCCGAGATCCAGCGCATCGTCGAGAAGGCCTTCCGCACCCTGGGCTGCCGTGGCTGGTCGCGCGCCGACATCATGATCCGCGCCAGCGACCGCAAGCCCTTCCTGCTGGAAATCAACACCTCGCCGGGCATGACCGGCCACTCGCTGGTGCCCATGTCCGCGCGCGCCATCGGCGTCAGCTACGAGAACCTGTGCCTGGGCATTCTCGCGAGCGCCGCGCTGGATTCGGATCCGGAGCACGCATGAGCTACTCCCTGCCCGCTCCCTTCGACGTCAAGCTCATGAACGTGACCGCCACGGTCCTGTTCGTGGGCGTTGCCGCGCTGGGGCTGGCAGCCGTGAGCTGGTGGGCACTGCGCCACCCGGCCTTCAACATCGGCCGCATCGTGGTCGAGGGCGAGCTGGTGCACAACAACACCGTGACGCTGCGCGCCAATGTGGCGCCCGTGCTCACGGGCAATTTCTTCACCGTCGATCTCAAGGGGGCCAAGGCCGCCTTCGAGCAGGTGCCCTGGGTGCGCGAAGCCCAGGTACGCCGCGAGTACCCGAACAGCCTGCGCGTCATCCTGCACGAGCATGTGGCCGAGGCCTTCTGGGGTCCGGACTCCGGCACGGGCCTGGTCAACAGCTTCGGCGAGGTCTTCGAGGCCAACCTGGGCGAGCTGGACCGCGAAGGCCTGCCTCGCCTGCAGGGGCCCGATGGCAGTGCCACACAGATGCTGCAGATGTACCGGTTGCTGGTGCCGGCCCTGGGGCCGCTGAATGTGGACATCGACGCGCTGACGCTGAATGCGCGCGGCAGCTGGCAGCTGAGGCTGGCCAATGACGCCGAGCTCGAATTGGGCGGTGGCAGCGTGGAGTCCGTGCTGCAGCGCGTGCAGCGCTTCGTGCGCACGCTGCCCCAGATCACGACGCAATACCAGCGCAGGGCCGACGCCATCGAGTCGGCCGACCTGCGCTACGAAGACGGATATGCGCTGAGGCTGCGCGGTGTGACCACCGGCACGGCCAAGGCGGCTGCGGTGCGACCCCGGCGCTGAAGACGAGGGAGGTCAATATGTATATGCACATGCACACCACGCAGCCACACAGGGACAGGACAGAACCAACCGGGGGCGGATGCTGATATGGCAAAAGAATACAAGGACGTGATCGTCGGACTGGACATCGGCACGGCCAAAGTCATGGTCGTCGTGGCCGAGGTCATGTACAACGGCGAACTCAAGCTCGCCGGCCTGGGTGTGGCACCCAGCAACGGGCTCAAGCGCGGGGTGGTCGTCAACATCGACGCCACCGTGCAGAGCATCCAGCAGGCGCTCAAGGAAGCCGAGCTGATGGCCGACTGCAAGATCCAGCGGGTGTGCACCGGCATCACCGGCAGCCACATCCGCGGTCTCAATTCCAGCGGCATGGTGGCCATCAAGGACAAGGAAGTCACGGCCACCGACGTGGCGCGCGTGATGGAGACGGCCAAGGCCATCAACATCTCCTCGGACCAGCGCCTGCTGCTGGTCGAGCCCCAGGAGTTCGTCATCGACGGCCAGGAGGTGCGCGAGCCCATCGGAATGAGCGGCATCCGCCTGGAGGCCAAGATCCACATCGTCACCGGCGCGCAGAGCGCGGCCGAGAACATCATCAAGTGCGTGCGCCGCTGCGGCCTGGAAGTCGAGCAGCTGCTGCTCAATCCGCTGGCATCCAGCCAGGCCGTGCTCACCGATGACGAGCGCGAACTGGGCGTGGCCGTGGTCGACATCGGCGCGGGTGCCACCGACGTGGCCATCTTCACGGGCGGGGCCATACGCCATACGGCCGTGATCCCCATCGCAGGCGACCTGATCACCAGCGACATCGCCATGGCGCTGCGCACCCCGACCAAGGACGCAGAGGACATCAAGGTCGAAAGCGGCTATGCCAAGCAACTGCTGGCCGACCCCGATGCTCAGGTCGAGGTGCCGGGACTGGGCGACCGCAGCCCGCGCATGATCAGCAAGCAGGCGCTGGCCGGCGTGATCGAGCCGCGCGTGGAAGAAATCTTTTCATTGGTGCAGCAGGTTGTGCGCGATTCCGGCTACGAGGAAGTGCTTTCCTCGGGCATCGTGCTGACCGGCGGCAGCGCGGTCATGCCCGGCATGGTCGAGTTGGGCGAGGACATCTTCCTCAAGCCCGTGCGCCGCGGCATCCCCAAGTATTCGAGCGCTCTGGCCGACATGGTGGCACAACCCCGCGCAGCCACCGTGATGGGATTGCTCGAAGAGGCCCGCCTGGCTCGCCTGCGCGGTTTCAAGGTGGCACAAAAGAGTGGGTCGATGAAGACCGCTTTTGGCCGTTTCAAAGACTTCATCGTGGG